>JBGAIW010000129.1:0-11132 GCA_044225265.1 Reyranella sp. | reverse complement strand
GTGCTGGGTCCGATGGCCCATGTTGCGGCCCTGCGCGAGACCTCGGTGCTGTTCGGCGCCCTGATGGGCACGCTGCTGTTGGGCGAGCCGTTCGGACTGCGCCGGGTCGCGGCGGCGTTCGTCATCGTCTCCGGCCTGGTGATGATGAACGGGCCACGTTTCATGTGAGGGGACGGACCTCGATCTCGATCTTCGACAGCCGGTCGTACATTCGGCGATGCGCGGCGATCGGCCACCAGCCGTAGAGAAAGACGTCGAGCGGTCCCCACATCGCCACCCATCCGACGATCAGCAGGCCCTCGCGGAGAATGCGGCCGGCACCTTCGTCGGCCAGAGGCAGGATCTCGCGCGCGACCAGGCAAATCACAAGGAAGACGAGGCCGATCAACAGGCTGCGGCGGCCGCGCCGCAATTCGGAGTGGAGCCGACGCATTTCGGCCTGCTCGCGCCAGGCGAAGTGATTGTGGATCGACTCGACGATGTCTGCCGGCGCCGTCAGGTTCAGCTCCGGCTCTGACAGCATGACGACCAGACGCATCGGCCGGCCGCCGAGATCCTCGGCCGAGCCGATGATGTAGTCGTCGACCGCGGCATCGAGCTCTTTCTCGCGAAACGGCGAGGGGTCCAGCGAGTTGTAAAGACGCGCCAACCGGTCGAGTCGCAACTCGATGGCGGCCGCGCCGGGCTGGTCGCCGGATGCGGTCGCCGTCATGCCGGTATCCGCACGGGCGCCTTCTACTTGCCGGCCGTCGGATACATCTTGGCGGCATCCGCGCGCAGACGGCTCCGCGAGGCGGCGCGCAGGTACATCATATGACCGCCGTTGTAGAGATTGAGGCTCACCCGATCTGCCGTCAGCTTCGGTGGCAGGTGGTCGAGCAGGTAGCGGCTGGCGAGATAGGGCGTCACCAGATCGGTCATGCCGTGTGCCACCATGAGCTTCAGTGCAGGATTGCCAGCGAGGGCCTCGCGCAGCTGTTTTGCGGCGCCAACATAACCGCCGCTGATGGTGAGGCCGCTCCACCAGTCCCAGCGCCGCGCGACCTCGTTACTCTGGATCACATAGGGGATGTCGGTTCGGACCCCCAGGGCATTGCGAAGATAGTCGGCCGTTGCCGAGCCCAGCGCCGTACGCAGGCTCTCGGCAGTAGGATCGCCGTGCGACGTCTCCGAGGTCGGAGAGGGGTCGGGCGCGCCCAACGAACCGTCGTAGTAGCTGGCCAATTGCTGATCGCCGAGCCTGATTTCTCGCACGAAGACTTCCGCTGGAACACGGCCGCCAAATCGGGAAACGAGGGCTTCCGGCAGGCCTGTGAACTTCGCGACATTCGCATGAACTGCCTTGATGTCCGCTTCGGTCGGCGGCGTTGCCGACAGCGCGGTGAGATAGGGGCCGAGAGCGAAGCGCTCGACCTCGGTCAGGACCTCGACGGTCGCCGGCGCTGTCCGTTCCAGCGCCACGGCGGCATAGGACGGCAGCAGCAAGGCATCGGGCAGCACCGACATCGGGTCGTGTGTGATGAGGCTGAATTCGATCACCGGCGAAACCATGAACAGGCCGGATACCGCGATGCCGTGTTCGGCCGACAGCAGGTGCGCAAGTCTTGCGGCGCGGAAGCCGCCATAGCTTTCGCCGACGATGTATTTTGGCGAACCCTGTCTGCCGGTGCGGGCAAGGTAGAGGTCGACGAACGCCGCCAGCGACTGCACGTCGCCATTGACGTTCCAGTAGCGCTTGTTGGCTTCCTCGGTGGCGGCGACGGTGCGGCTGTAGCTGGTGCCGATCGGATCGACGAAGACCAGATCGGTGAGATCGAGCCAGCTGTCGGGATTGTCGATCAGGCGCGCCGGCGAACGAAACTGCCGTTCGTCGCCGAAATTCACGACCTTGGGGCCCATCGTACCCAGGTGCAGATAGGCCGAGCTGGCGCCGGGACCGCCATTGAACGCGAAGGTGATCGGCCGTGCCTCTTTCGCAGCGCCGTCGCGCGTGTAGGCGACGTAAAACATCCACGCCACGCGTTCGCCCTTGGCGTCGATCATCGGCAAGGTGCCGGCGGTGACCGTGAAGGCCACATCTGTGCCGCCGATCTTGTAGCGATGGCGCGTCACGGAATCGGCAGGCGCGCCGGTCAGCAGTTTGCTCGTATCCTGCGCGAACGCGGGAAGGGAGGACGCGGTCGCCAGGAGAGGCACCAGCGACAGGGCGCCGCGCCTTGTGAGTTGAGGAAGGGCGGCCTGCTTGCTTGGCATGGTGTTCGCTGTCATGGCTTCGCCGTGATTGTCGGCGATGGAATGAGGCGATGTCCACTCGCAACCTCGATAAACTGATGGAGCCACGCTCGGTGGTGGCGATCGGCGCCAGCGCCCGGGCTGGCTCGGTCGGTGCAGCGGTGACTCGCAACCTCCTGGATGGTGGTTTCCGCGGCGATATACATCTCGTGAATCCCAAGGGCGGCCAGATCGGCGGCAAGCAGGTACTGAAGTCGCTCAGCGAGCTGCCGGAACCGCCCGATGTTGCCGTGGTGATGACTCCGCCGGAGACCGTGCCGGGCGTGATCGACGAGTTGGGGCGGCTCGGGACGAGGGTGGCCATCGTGATCACCGCAGGCCCCGGAGCCGGGCCCGAGGCCGCTCGGATCAATGCCGAGTGGCGGCAACTCCTGCTGCGCGCAGCCCGGCCATACCTGCTGCGCGTCGTCGGTCCCAATTGCATTGGCTACGCCGCCCCGAAATTGGGACTCAATGCGAGTTTCGGACCGACCCGGCTGAAGCCCGGCAGGCTGGCTGCTGTCGCCCAATCCGGGGCAGTGCTCGCCGGTCTTGCCGATTGGGGCGCAGCACAGGGCATCGGCTTCTCGCACCTGATCTCGATGGGCGACATGGCCGATGTCGATTTTGGCGACGTCCTCGACATGCTGGCGCGCGACTACGAGACGCGTGCGGTACTGATGTATGCCGAAGGCATCCTTCATGCTCGCAAGTTCATGTCTGCAGCGCGCGGCCTGGCACGCTTGAAGCCGGTGATCGTGCTGAAGGCGGGGCGGCACGCCGCGGCCGCGCAGGCGGCGGCCTCTCATACCGGCTCAATGGCGGGCTCGGCTGCAGTCTATGACGCGGCCTTCGCCCGGGCCGGGCTTGTCCGCGTCAAGGGACTGGGCGAGCTGTTCGACGCCGCCGAGACGCTGGGCTACGGCCTGACGCCGCGCACCGAGCGGCTGGCGATCCTGACGAATGGTGGAGGCGTCGGCATCGTCGCCACCGATCTTCTGGTGGATGAGGGTGGTGAACTCGCGACTCTCGCCCCGGGAACATTGGACCGGTTGGACAAGTTGATGCCGCGCATCTGGTCGCGCGCCAATCCCGTCGACATCGTGGGCGACGCAGACGGCCCGCGCTATGCCGCGGCCCTCGATGCCCTGGCCGACGACCGCGCGGTCGGCGCCGTGCTGGCGATGAACGTGCCCACGGCGCTGACCTCGTCCGAGGACGCAGCCCGGGCAGTCGCGACGGCAGAAGGCGCCAGGCGCGTACCGGTCATCGGCTGCTGGATCGGCGGACCGGAGGCGGAAGCCGGGCGGCGTGTGCTGCATGCCGCGCACATGCCGGCCTACGACACGCCACTGCGGGCGGTGCGCGGGTTCATGCACCTGGTGCAATACCGACGCGGTCAGCGGGCGCTGCAACGCACCCCTCCCTCGATCCCCGAAGTTCGACCGGACAAGGTACGGGTACGTGCGATCGTCGAGGCGGCGCTGGCGGAGAGTCGCTCGCTACTGACCGAACCCGAGGCCAAGCAGGTGCTGGCTGCATATGGCATTCCCGTCGTACCGACCGAAATCGCCAGCAATGCCCAGGAAGCCTCGGCGGCGGCGACGCGACTCGGCTATCCGGTCGTCGTGAAGATCCTGTCGCGCGACATTGCGCACAAGACCGATGTCGGCGGGGTCGAACTCGACCTTGGGGCACCCGACGATGTCGCCGACGCGGTGCGGGTGATCGAGGCCAAGGCCCGGGCGTTGGCGCCGCAAGCCAGGATCGATGGCTTCGTGGTCCAACCGATGATCAAGCGACCGCACGCGGTGGAATTGATCCTGGGCGCGGCGGAGGATCCGGTATTCGGGCCGATCCTGCTGGTCGGCCATGGCGGCGTAGCGGCCGAAGTGATCGACGACAAGGCATTGGCGCTGCCGCCGCTCGATCCGGTCCTGGCCGAGGACGCGCTGAGCCGCACCCGCGTCGACCGGCTGTTGCGCGGCTATCGCGACCGTCCTCCGGCGGCGCGCGGGGCGGTGGCCGAGGCGATGGTGCACCTGTCCCAGCTGATCGCCGACGTCGATGAAATTGCCGAACTCGACATCAATCCTTTGCTGGTCGACGCGGCAGGCGTGATCGCGCTCGATGCCCGCATCGTCGTGCAGAGGCCGAGCGGGCAGGAGAGGGCGGCGCGACTTTGCATCCGGCCCTATCCGGTCGAACTCGAGAGCACGATCGAGCATCGGGGAGAGCGCCTCATCTTGCGACCGATCCGCCCCGAGGACGAGACGCTCCTGCAGAGCTTCGTCCAGCACCTGTCGCCCGAGGACATTCGCCTGCGCTTCTTCAGTCCCCTGCGCGAGCTTTCGCACGAGATGGCGGCACGCCTGACCCAGATCGACTACGACCGCGACATGGCGTTCCTGCTGATCGACGGCAACGAACTGTTGGGGGTGGGCAGGTTGTCGGCTGATCCGAACTTCGACCAGGCGGAGTTCGCGCTGATCGTGGCTTCGAACCGCCAGCGCAAGGGCTACGGCGAACTTCTGCTGCGTCGTGTGGTCGATTACGCCAAGAGCCGCGGCATCGGGAGTGTATTCGGAGTCATCCTGCGCGAGAATCATCGCATGCTCGCACTCGCCGAGCGGCTGGGCTTTTCGCGCACGCCGGGACGCGCAGGGCACGGCGACATACGGGTCGAAAAGCTGCTGGGCGAATTGTAATCTTTGTTTTGGCTGCGCCTCTGAACTAAGGCAAAATAATGGCGATGAGCCAAATACTTACAGCCGATCCCTCATATGGCGTCTAGGAAGAACAGAAGCAGGAAGTCGAACAGAAAGAGTCCGAAATCGCCTGAGTCGATGCAGGCGCGTATCGGCGCGCGCCTGCGTCAGTCGGGCGGGTGGATCGGAAGGCATCGCTGGATGGCCGCCATCGTCGCCGTCCTGCTGTTGTTCGGTGCGAGTCTGTCCGGCGGCTACTGGCTGGCGCAGCGCCTCGATTCGCGGGCGAGCGAAGCTGCGGTGCGCGACACATTGCAGGACATGAAGCGCACTGCGGATAATGGCGCGCAATCGCCGCCGCAGCAGGCGCCACCGAAATACGCCTCGATCGACGAGATCCCGGGCTTGCCGCGCTACACCGAGCTCGATCCCGGACAGCGTGTGCCGACGCACGAGGAAAAACCGCGGCGGGCGCCGCCGCAGGTCGCTGCCGCCATCAACAGCGTGCAGGCGGCGTGGCGACGAAACGCTCTCCCGTTCGCCGACCTCAACAGCCGGCCGCTGGTCGCCATCGTCATCGACGATGTCGGCCTCGACCGGCCGCGCTCGAAGCGCGCATGGGAGCTGCCCGGGCCGCTCACCATGTCGTTCCTGCCGTACTCGAAGGACCTGCGGGAGCAGATCAAGGCGGCGCGCGCGCACGGCAAGGAGATCATGCTGCATCTGCCGATGGAGCCGACCGGTCGGGCCGACCCGGGTCCGGGGGCGCTGCTCGTCTCGATGTCGGACAACGACATCGGCCGGCGCACCGCGGCGGCGCTCGACGCCATGGAGGGCTATGTCGGCGTCAACAATCACATGGGTAGCCGCTTCACCGCCTTCAAACCGGGCATGCAGACGGCACTCCAGCAGATCCGGGCACGCGGATTGTTGTTCCTCGATTCGCGCACGACGGCGCAGACAGTGGGCGAGCAGATCGCCCTGGAGGTTGGCGTGCCGACCTTGCCACGCAACGTGTTTCTAGACGACGAGGAGACGCTCGCCTCGGTCAAGCGCAAGCTCGTCGAGACCGAGGAGGTGGCGCGCCGCCAGGGCTACGTCGTCGCCATCGGACATCCTCACGAAGTGACCCTGCAAGCCCTGGCCGAATGGCTGCCGACCCTCCAGGCGAAAGGCCTCGCCCTCGCGCCGATCACCGCCGTATTGCGCAAGCGCAACGGCTGGGATTGAGTGTTCGAAACGGAGGAGCGTTCGAGTGCGATACAGGAAATCCGCGATGATCGTGGCGCCGCAGCCCGAACCGACCGAGGCTGGGGCGGACGTCTTGCGGGAAGGCGGGAACGCCGTCGATGCCGGCATCGCCTGTGCGCTGGTGCAGGGAGTCGTGGATCCGCAGATGTGCGGCGTCGCGGGGTTCGGCTCCTGCGGCATCTACATGCCGGGCAAGAATTTCCATGGCTACATCGACGCGCACGCGCCGGCGCCGCTCGCATCGCGGCCTGAAATGTGGGCCAACCTGATCGAGGGAGAGGCGCGCGACGGCTACGGCTTCATCCTGAAGGGACGGGTCAACGACATCGGCTACAAGTCGATCTGCGCGCCAGCCAACCTCAAGATGTACTACGAGGCGCACAAGGAGCACGGCAGCCTGCCGTGGTCCCGCATCGTCGAGCCCGCAATCCACTGGGCGGAGAATGGCTGGACGGTGCGGCCCCATGTGCATTTCTGGTGGGCCGACGAGGGCGCCTTCGGGCGTGCGCCGAACCACGAGCGTACCGGCTTCACGCCGGCGGCGCGGGCACTCTATTGCCGACCGGATGGAGTCCCGAAGAAGGTCGGCGACAGGGTCGTCAATCGCGACTACGGCCAGACTTTACGGGCCATCGCGAAAGGCGGTGCCGACGTCTTCTACTCCGGCGAGATCGCGCGGGCGATCGACGAGGATATGAAGAAGAACGAGGCATTGCTGTCGATCGAGGACCTCAAGACCTGGAAGACGGCGCGCAACAAGCCGTTGTGGGGCAAGTATCGCGGCTACGACGTCTCGACCAATCAGCCTCCGGGCGGCGGCGTGATGCTGCTCGAGATGCTGAACATCCTGGAGAATTTCGACCTCGGCGCGCTCGAGCACAACTCTGCGGAATACCTGCGTATCGTCAGCGAGGCGATGAAGCGCGCGACCATCGACAAGGACCTGAAGGTCGGCGATCCGAAATTCGTGAAAGTGCCGCTCGAGGAGCTGACCTCGAAGGCTTACGCCAAGCCGATGGCCGACGAGATCCGGCGCGGCGTGAAGGCCTCGGTGACGCGCTTCAACACGGGCAATGCCTCGAAGGACACCACGCACATCTCGGTGATCGACAAGGACGGCAACTGTTTCACCATGACCCATTCGCTCGGCATGCCGTCGGGCGTGATCACGCCGGGCCTTGGCTTCATGTACAACGGCTGCATGGGCGTGTTCGATCCGCGGCCGGGCCGTGCCGGCTCGATCGCACCGGGCAAGGCGCGCTTCTCCTCGGTGGTTCCCTCGATCATCTTCAGGGACGGCGAGCCGCACCTGATCATCGGCGCGCCGGGCGCGACGCAGATCGCCATGGGCGTGTTGCACGTGATCCTGAATGCACTCGATTTCGACATGACGATGGTGGAGGCAGTGAGCGCCCCGCGCTTCTCCGCGACCTCCGACACGATCGACATCTCCAATCGCATACAGGGTCGGGTCGAGCGTGACCTGCAGGCGCAAGGTTATCCGGTGGTGCGGAGCCCCTATGGTTTCGGCTTTGCCGCCGTCCACGCCATCCGCGTCCACGAGGACGGGCTCGATGGTGGCGCCGATCCGGGCCACGACGGTGTGGTCATCGCCGTCTAGGTCTCTTCGCCGCGACCCGCCGCGCAGCCGCCAGGGCGGCGCGGCCCCAGCTGAGCAGTTCTTCGGGCTCGTCGAGCAGGCGGTCCGGTGCACGCCAGAAGGAGAGGTCGATCAATTCGCCTCTCTTGGCATAATTGAGCGGGGGCAGGGCCGCAGCTTCCTTGAAGGCCTCGCGATTGCCGTCGTCAACCCGGAAGAAGAGCGTGTCGTCGGTCACCATGCCGAGCATGATGCCGTCGCAGAACACGCCGCTCTTGCCGAACATGCGGCGGATAGTGATGCGGCCGAGTGGCGCGAGTTGGTCGCGCAGGAATTCCGCGAAGCCGTCGCTCGCGACCACGCCTCACACCGTCGTCAGGCCGCCGCGCGCATTGCGGCCATGCCCTTGTCGAGGATCGGCAGGACCTTTTCCTTCGCCTCGGGAGGTACGCCGAAGACCACGCGGTCGACGCCGGCATCGCGGGCTCGCTTGAGCGCCTCGACGTCCATGCCGACGCCGAACAGCAACACAGGAACCTCTTCCGGCTTGCGGTCCTTTTCCTTCAGCATCTCGAGGAAGGGCGGGATCATCGCCAGGGTGTCGCCGCCTCGGCCGCCGATCGGCATCCAGCCATTGCCGTAGGCGATGGCGCGTCGCGCACCGTGCGGAAATCCGCCGCCGACGATGATCGGCGGATGCGGCTTCTGGACCGGCTTCGGCCATTGCATCATCTCGTCGAACTTCACCAGTTCGCTGTCGAACCTGGGCTTGGACTTGGTCCAGATCTCCTTCATCGCCTCGATGCGCTGGCGCATCAGCTTGAAGCGGCCCTTGAAGTCGGTCGTTCCGTGATCGGCCATCTCTTCGGCGTTCCAGCCACCGCCCACGCCGAACAGGAAGCGGCCGTTGCTGATGCGGTCGAGGGTGGCCACTTCCTTGGCCGTGTAGATCGGGTCGCGCTGTACGACCAGGCAGACGCCTGTGCCGAGTTTGATCGTCTTGGTGACGGCAGCGGCCGCAGTCAGTGCCAGAAACTGGTCGTAGGTGTCGAAGTACCATTTCGGCAGGTCGGGACCGCCCGGCCAGGGCGACTTGCGACTGGTCGGAATGTGGCTGTGCTCGGGGAACCAGACGGATTCGAAGCCGCGGGCCTCGGCCTCCAGCGCCAGTTCCTGGGGCGCAATCGAGTAATCGGTCGGAAACATTGTGACGCCGAATTTCATGTTCTTACTCTCCCTGAAGCGGTGGCGGCCGGCGGGCGCCGGAAGCTTGCTCGTAAGCGTAGGCAAAGCGCAACAGGCGGGCCTCGCTCCAGGCCGGGCCCGTGAAAGTGAGGCCGATCGGGTAGGGCGGCGTCCTGGTGTGCTCGACACCCGACGTGAATCCGGCCGGGACCTGCACGCTTGGGTAACCCGGCCTGGCGGCGATGGCGCAGCCCAGCGCACCAGGGAAAATGACGGCATCGAGTCGATGCCGCTTGAAGTAGGCGTCGAGGCCATGGGTCTTCGCGGATTGCAGATCCATCGCCCGTGCCGAACGATATTCCAGTTCCGACAGATCGCCGCGCGTCGCCTCGGCGGCGAGGGCGAGATCCTGGCCAAAGCGCAGGGCCTTCTTCGCATGTTTGGCGTTGAAGGCCACGATGTCGGCCAGGGACTTGATCCTCGTGCCGATCGCCCAGTCGCGCAGGTAGAGGTTCAGGTCACGCTTGAACTCGTAAAGGAACACGATCGGCGATGTGCCGAGTTGGCCCCTGCGCGGGCTGAACGGATTGGTGTTGAGCACATTCATGGTCGTGCCGGGACCGCCGACCCATCCTGCGGTCGCAATGCTGGTGCGCACGATGGTGGCGCCGAGATCCTTCAGCACCTCGATGGCCCGCGTCATCACCGCCTTCGAGCGCGGCGGCAGCTTGCCGAAATAGATGTCGTTCAGGGGATCCCGCGGGTCGGATGGCAGGCCGATGCGCACGCCTTTCAGGCCGTCCTCGTCGAGATGGGCCGTGTAGTCGGCGGGCCGCTTCAGGGCGCGCGTCGCGGGATCACGCGGGTCGCGGGCCGCCAGCACGTTCAGCAGGATGGCGGCGTCGTGCACGGTGCGGGTGAGGGGCCCGGCGGTGTCCTGGCTATGCGAGATCGGGATCACGCCGGCACGGCTGATCAACCCGACGGTCGGCTTCACCGTGACCAGGCCATTCTGGGTCGCGGGACTGAGCAGCGAACCGGAGGTTTCGGTGCCGATCGCTGCGGCACACAGGCCGGCGGCTACCGATACTGCGGAACCGCCGCTCGATCCGCCGGGCAGAACGACCGGGATGCCGCGCTTGTCGAGCAGATCGGGCACGTAAGGGTTCTTCACCTGGCCGGCAATCGAGCTGTAGCCCGACGGCATGTCGAGGGTGAGGATGTTGGCGAATTCGGTCAGGTTCGCCTTGCCCAGGATCACCGCACCCGCCGCGCGGAGCCGCTTCACAAGGGAGGCGTCGTCCCGGGCGCGTGCATCCTTCAGCGCGATCGAGCCGGCCGTGGTGTGCTGCTTGTCGCCAGTGGCGATGTTGTCCTTCAGCAAGATGGGGACACCGGCGAGCGGCTTCTTCGCCGAAGGCTTGACCCCGTCGAGGCGCCTCGCGATCGACAATGCGTCCGGATTGATCTGGCGCACCGAATTGAGCTTTGGGCCCGCCCGGTCATAGGCCTGGATGCGCGAGAGGTAGGCGCGCGTGAGCGCACTGCTGGTGGTCTTGCCTGCGGCCAAACCCTGAAGGACGTCGGCCAGCGACGCGTTTGCGATTTGAAGAGGCTTGACCATCTGTCAGATCGGCATGGCGCGCTTCTGATGCGCGCGCCCGAGCCTGGCAACTTCCGGATTGTGGCCGGCGATGACGCGCACTCCCTCGTCGAGGGCAGCTACAATGGTGTCCGGCCGCTGGCCTTCGAGGAAGGCGAGCTTGTTCTTCCGGCAGGCGGCGAAGACCTGCGCCCGTGCTGCTTCCATCTCGGCTGGATAGGGTCTGCGTTGCAAAGTGGTGTAGCCCAGCGACAGTCCGAGATCGCCCGGTCCCAGTTCGGCAAAACCCAATCCAGGCACCGCCAAGATCTCCTCGCAATTCTTCACGCCGGGCGGACTCTCGATCTTTACACCGAGCAGAAGCTCGCCTTTCGGCGAGAGCGGCCACGGCTCGCAGCGTTCGAAATACTCGGTCTGGTCGATGCCCCAGATCGGCGCCGCTGTCGGCTCTGAGCCGCGGCCGCGACTGCCGAGGCCGAGCCTGTCGACGCCATTCTTGTGATGCGGGAAGCGG
>JBGAIW010000128.1:0-11233 GCA_044225265.1 Reyranella sp. | reverse complement strand
GCTGCCGCAGGTCTGGCAGGTCGGGCTGGCCACCGCGCGCAGCCCACGGCAGCCCGGACAGACACCCATGTCGAAGCGCGTGAGGTCGCGTGCGCTGCCGTGCGGCACGGCGGGTGCCGCGAGGTAACGCATCAGGTCCCGCCACCAGGTCATGACACCATACAAGCGCAAAGGCCGCCGGCGCGCCGTATTGCCGGGCGTCGCAAATGCCTTACAGTCCGGGCGCAATTGAGCTGGCCCCAGAGTCTGGAGGAATCATGCTGACGATCGACGCGCAGGTGCACTGCTACGAGCGCAATCATCCGGGCCGTCCGTGGACCGCCGTGCTGGCCGGACCGCCGGAAGTGACCGGTCCCGACATGATCAAGGCGATGGACGCGGTCGGCGTCGACGGCGCGATCCTGGTCTCGGTCTATACGATGTACCGCTGGGACGAATCCTACGCCGTGGCGGTGCAGAAGGCTCATCCCGACCGCTTCGGCGTGGTGAAGCCGGTGAACGCCAACGATCCCCAGGTCGAGGGCGTGATCGAGAAGTGGGCGGCGCAGCCCGGCACGGTGGCGATCCGCATCATGATGACGCCGGAGATTTCCACCGATCCGGCCGATCCCGGCATCAACCGCATCCTCGCGGCAGCGGCCAGGCACGATTTGCCCGTCAACATGCTGGCGCGCGACCGGCTGGGCCAACTCGACGAACTGGCCCGGCGCAACCCCAACACCCAGATCGTGCTCGATCATCTCGGTCTCGAGCAGCCTTACGAGCCGCCGGCGCCGGCCGAGCCGTGGAAGGAATTGCCGCACGTGCTGGCGCTCGCGATGAACAAGAACATCGCGATCAAGATCACCGGCGCCTGCACGCTCAGCAAGCAACCCTATCCGTACAAGGACATCTGGGATCCCCTGGGCCGCATTTTCGACGCGTTCGGGCTGGATCGTTGCATGTGGGGCACCGACTGGACGCGCGCGGTCAACCTGCTCACCTACAAGGAAGGTGTGGAGTCGTTCCGCGTGACCGACCGGTTGTCCAACACCGACCGTGAGAAACTGATGGGCGGCAGCCTGCACAAGATCTACGGCTGGGCGCCGAGGAAGAAATAAGAGAACGAACAGGACTGGGCTTGAAGGGACTGATCGAACTGTTGCGGCGCCGCGCTGTCTGGATCGCGACGGCGGTTGTCGTCGTGCTGGCGGTCGGGGCGGGGGCCTGTTGGACCCTGCAGCCTGCCGCCAAGCAGGCCGCGCCGTTTGCCATGCCGCCGCCGGAAGTGGGTGTGGTGACGCTCGCCGAGAAGGACGTGCCGGTGCCGTTGCAGTTCTCGGGGCGAGTCGCGGGCTTCCGCGTCGTCGAGATCCGCGCCCAGGTGAGCGGCGTGCTGCTGAAGCGCGAGTTCACCGAAGGCGCCACGGTCAATGTCGGCGACGTGCTGTTCCGCATCGACCCGCGCACCTACGAGGCGACGCTCTCCCGCGCCCAGGCGCAGAACGCGCAAGCCAAGGCGCAGCTCATCCAGGCCGAGGAGAACTACAAGCGCGTCGAAGGATTGGCAGCGAGCAGGGTGTCGACGCAGAAGGCGCTCGAGGACGCGATCGCCCAGCGCGACGGCGCGCGCGCCGCCGTGCTCACGACGCAGGCGGACGTCGATACCGCCAAGCTCAACATCGAGTTCACGACCGTGCGCGCGCCGGTGAAGGGACCGACCAGCCTGGTCTCGCCGGCCGAGGGCACCCTGATCCAGGCGCAGCAGACGCTGCTGACCACGATCACCCAGCTCGATCCGGCCTATGTGAACTTCACCTTCACCGACGGCGAGCTGCGCGCACTGGGCGAGATCGACAAGTCGACCGACCAGCTCTTCAACCCCGACAAGGTCAAGGTCGAGCTGCAGTTCGGCGACGGCACGACTTACCCGCACCTGGGCACGGTCGACACCCATTCGCGCACCGTTGACCAGCGCACCGGCACGATCCTGACCCGCGCGGTGTTCCCCAACAAGGAAGGCAGCCTGCTGCCCGGCCAGTTCGTGCGCGTGAACCTGACTGGCGTCTCCCTGCCGGAAGCGATCGTCGTGCCGAAGATCGCGATCAGCCAGGGGCCGCTCGGCGCCTTCGTCTATATCGTCGAGGCCGACAACGTGGCGCGCGTGCGCCAGGTGCGGCTCTATCGCGAACTGCCCGACGGATGGATCGTGCGCAAGGGGCTGGCGGCGGGTGACCGCATCGTGGTCGACGGCGTGATCCGCGTGCGGCCGGGCAATCCGGTGCGGCCCGTTCCGATGCCGGCGCCGGCCGCCGCTCCGGCCCAAGGAGCGGCGCCCGCCTCGGCGGACGGCAAGAAGTGATCTCCAAATTCTTCATCGACCGGCCGGTCTTCGCCTCGGTCGTGGCGATCGTCATCACGCTGGCCGGTCTGGTGGCGATGCGCGTGCTGCCGATCTCGCAGTATCCGCAGATCGTGCCGCCGGAAGTCGTGGTCTCGGCGAACTATCCCGGCGCCACCGCCGAGACGATCGCGACCACCGTGGCCGCGCCGCTGGAGCAGCAGATCAACGGCGTCGAGCGCATGCTCTACATGCAATCGACCTCGACCGGGTCGGGCACGGTGAGTCTCACCGTCACCTTCGACATCGGCACCAATCCCGACCAGAACGCGATCAACGTCAACAACCGCGTGCAGCGCGCACTGCCGCTCCTGCCGGCCGAGGTCGCGCGCCAGGGCCTGACGGTGCAGAAGCGGTCGACGTCGATCCTGCAGGTGCTGACGATGTCGTCGCCGGAAAACCGGTACGACACCATCTTCATCAGCAACTACGCCCTGGTGAACGTGCTCGACGAGTTGCGCCGCGTGCCGGGCGTCGGCGACGCCGCCCTGTTCGGCGCTTCGGACTATTCGATGCGCATCTGGCTGCGCCCCGACAAGCTCGCGCAGTTCAACCTGACGCCGGCCGACATCGCGGCCGTGGTGCGCGAGCAGAACCAGCAATTCGCCGCGGGGCGTTTCGGCGAGGAGCCGATGAACCGCCCGCAGGTCTTCACCTATTCGGTGACGACGCCGTCGCGGCTGGTCGACCGCACGCAGTTCGAGGACATCATCATCCGCGCCGAGGAGAACGGCGGCGCGCTGCGGCTCAAGGACGTGGCGCGGGTCGAGCTGGGCGCGCTGACCTACGGCTTCTCGGGCACCTTCAACGGCTCGCCGGCGGTGCCGGTCGCGGTCTATCTCCAGCCCGGCGCCAACGCGCTGCAGGTGGCGGCGGCGGTCAAGGAGACGATGGACAAGATCGCCAAGCGCTTCCCGGTCGGGCTGCGCTACGACATTCCGTTCGACACCACGCGCTTTGTCGAAGTCTCGATCGAGGAGGTGGCGATCACCTTTGCCGAGGCGATCCTGCTGGTCGTGCTGGTGGTGTTTCTCTTCCTGCAGAGCGTGCGGGCGATGATCATCCCGGTGATCGCCATCCCGGTGTCGATCATCGGCACCTTCGCCGGCATGTACCTGCTGGGGTTCTCGATCAACCTGCTGACCCTGTTCGGCCTGGTGCTGGCGATCGGCATCGTGGTCGACGACGCCATCGTCGTGCTCGAGAACGTCGAGCGCATCATGTCGACCGAGGGCAAGGGCCCGCGCGAGGCAGCGATCCAGGCGATGGAGGAGGTCACCGGACCCGTCATCGCCATCGTGCTGGTGCTGTGCGCGGTGTTCATTCCCGTGTCGTTCCTCGGCGGTCTGGCCGGCGAGCTCTACCGGCAGTTCGCGGTCACCATCGCGGTGTCGGTGGTGATCTCGGGCGTGGTGGCGCTGACGCTCACGCCGGCTCTCGCGGCATTGCTGCTGAAGAAGGGCCATGAAGCCCCGGCCAGGCCGTTCGTGTACTTCAACCGCTTCTTCGCGTGGGTGACCGAGCGCTACACCGCCGGCGTTGCGTTCCTGCTGCGTCGCGCGGTGGTGGGCCTGATCGGCTTCGTGCTGGTGATCGGCGCCGTCGCCGCCCTGTTCCAGCGCATCCCGGGCAGCCTCGTGCCGGCCGAGGATCAAGGCTACGTCTTCGTCGTCACCATCCTGCCGCCGGCGGCCGCCATCGACCGCACCCGCGAGATCGCCAAGCAGGTGTCGGCGGCCCTGATGAAGAACCCGGCGGTCGCCAACGTCGTCAGCTTTTCCGGCTTCGACCTGCTGTCGCGCGCCCTGAAAACCAATGCCGGCATCTCGTTCGTCACCCTGAAGGACTGGTCTCAGCGCAAGGACCCCAAGCAGGATGCGCGCAACGTGGCGCCCTCAATCGCGGCTCTGAACGCCAATTTCCGCGACGGCATCGTTGTCGGCTTCAATCCGCCGCCGATCATCGGCATCAGCGTGACCGGCGGCTTCGAGTTCTATCTGCAGGACCGCTCGGGTGGATCGCTCGCCGACCTGTCGGCGGCGGTCGGCAAGGTCGTGGCTGCGGCCAACCAGCGGCCCGAGCTGCGCGGCGTGCAGACGACATTCACGACCGGCGTGCCGCAGTATCGCGCCGACGTCGATCGCGAGAAGGCGCGGGCGCTCGGCATTCCGATCAACGTGATCTTCGAGACGATGCAGAGCACGTTCGGCAGCCTCTACGTCAACGACTTCACGCTGTTCGGCCGCACCTATCGCGTCAGCCTCTCTTCGGAGGCCGAATTCCGCGAGAGCCCGGACGATCTGCGCCATGTCTTCGTGCGCTCCGACGCCAACGTCATGGTGCCGCTGAACGATCTGGTGAAGTTCACGCGCGTGATCGGCCCCGACACGGTCGATCGCTTCAACATCTTCCCCGCGGCCAAGGTGCTGGGCGGCCCGGCGCCGGGCTACTCCTCGGGGCAGGCGATCGCCGTCATGCAGCAGGTCGTCTCGAGCACGCTGGGCAACGACTACACGATCGGCTGGATCGGCTCGGCCTACCAGGAACTGTCGACGGCGGGCTCCGGCACCCAGGGTTTCGTGTTCGGCCTGATCATGGTGTTCCTGATCCTGGCGGCGCAGTACGAGCGCTGGTCGCTGCCGCTCGCCGTGCTGACCGCGGTGCCGTTCGCGGTGCTGGGCGCGTTGCTGGCGATCTGGTGGCGCGGGCTCGACAACGACGTCTATTTCCAGATCGGACTGGTGACGCTGATCGGACTGGCCGCCAAGAACGCCATCCTGATCGTGGAGTTCGCCTCGCAGCGCCACCAGCAGGGCTTGTCGGCCTACGATGCCGCGATCGCCGCGGCCCGGCTGCGCTTCCGGCCGATCGTCATGACCTCGCTTGCCTTCATTCTGGGTGTTCTGCCGCTCGCGACGAGCACCGGCGCCGGCTCGGCGAGTCGCCATTCGATCGGCACCGGCGTGATCGGCGGCATGCTGGCGGCGACCTTCGTCGCCATCCTCTTCGTGCCGCTGTTCTTCCGCCTGCTGACGCGGCGTCCGGCTGCGCCGCCGCGTGGATAACTGGCGCGATTTCTGGCAGAATCGAGCACAGTCGTCCCCGATGCATCGATCCGGTCTTCTCTTCGTCGCTCTGGCCCTTGCACTGGGTGCCCCTGCGTCCGCGCAGCAGCAACCCCAGGTCAGCGACAAGCTCAGGGAAGCGACGGAAATCTATGTCTCCGGCGACAAGGCGAAAGCCCTGAGCTTTGCGAACAAGTGCCTCGACGAAGGCGACTATGACACGGCGTTCCGGCTGTTGATGCGGCTGGCGGGCACCGACGGCATGCCGGCGGCGCAGGAGCGGATCGGCCACATGTTCGAGAACGGCCTGGGTGTCCCCAAGAGCGCCGACACGGCGCTCAATTGGTATCAGATGTCGGCGATGCAGGGCGACCCGTCGGGACAGATCGCCCTGGCACGCCTCTTTCAGGACGGCGCCGGCGTGAAGCGCGACATCGCGGCGGCCCTGCAGTGGTATCGCAAGGCGGTCGCCCAGGGCAGTGCCAAGGCCGAGGAAAGACTGGCGGCCATGTATTTCTCGGGTGACGGGGTGGTGCAGAACTACGCCGAAGCTGCCAGGTGGTATCGCGCGGCCGCCGAGAAGGGCAACGCGCGCGCCCAGGAGCGACTGGCCAGTCTGCTGCGGACCGGCAAGCCGGGGCTGCCGGAGAATCTTCCCGAAGCGGCGAAGTGGTACCTGAAAGCCGCCGAGCAGGGCGATGCAGCGGCACAGGAGGCGATCGGCACGATGTACAAGACCGGCCAGGGCGTGCCGGCCAACAATGCGGCGGCCAAGCAGTGGTTCGCCAAGGCGGCGGAGCAGGGAAGCAAGGAAGCCGAGGCCGCGCTGCGCCAGATGTTCGAGGCGGGCGAAGGCACTCCGGAGGAGGCTTTCGCCTGGAACAAGCGGATGGCCGAACAGGGGCACGGCCGCTCGCAGTATGCGCTGGGCCAGATGTACGAATCCGGCCGCGGCGTAAAGCAGGACTTCGCCGCCGCCGTGACCTGGTTCCGCAAGGCCGCCGACCAGGGCATCGTCGAGGCGCAAGTCAGGCTCGCGGGACTTTATCGCGAAGGCCGGGGCGTGCCGCAGGACTTCATCGAGGCGTACAAGTGGTATCTGCTGGCTTCGACCGGCACCCCTACCGATGGAGCGGCCGGCCTCGATCAGGTCGCGATGGCGAAAGTCGAACTGCGGCGCATCACGACGCTGGTTACGCCGACCCAGATTTCGGAAGCCAAGCGCCGCGCACGCGAATGGAAGCCCTCGAAGGGCGACAAGTAGAGCCGAAATGCTTCATCACAAGGACGGGCTTTGCCGGTCGTGCGGCGCGCGACTTGGCGTCACTTTCGCAGATCTCGGTCAGTCGCCGTTGGCCAACTCCTATCTGAGTGCGGACCAGCTGGGAAAGCGCGAGTCGTACTTTCCGCTGCACGCCCGACTTTGCGAGTCGTGCTTTCTCGTGCAGCTCGATACCTCGATCGATCCTTCCGAGATCTTCGAGCACTATCTCTACTTTTCGTCGCACTCCACGTCGTGGCTGGCGCACGCCAAGTCATACTGCGAAGCGATGATCGGCCGCTTCGGCTTGGGTTCGACGTCACTGGTCGTCGAGATCGCGAGCAATGACGGCTATCTGCTCAGGAATTTCGTGGCGGCGGGCGTACCGGTGCTGGGGGTCGAGCCCGCGAAAAACATTGCCGAGGTGGCCGAAGCCCGCGGCATCCGGACGGAGAACGCCTTCTTCGGCGCGGAGACCGCGACGCGCCTGCGCAACGAAGGACGCGCCGCCGATCTCATGTGCGCCAACAACGTGCTGGCGCACGTACCGGATATCAACGACTTCGTCGAAGGCTTTCGCATCCTGCTGAAGCCCGGTGCCGTTGCGACCTTCGAATTCCCGCATCTGCTCAAGCTGATCGAGGAGAGCCAGTTCGATACGATCTATCACGAGCACTACAGCTATCTGTCGCTGCTGGCGGTGGAGCGCCTGTTTTCCCGGCACGGCCTCCAGGTGATCGACGTCGAGAGGTTGCCGACGCATGGCGGTTCCCTGAGGGTCTATGCCGCGCACGAAGGAAGCCGGCCGGTCGGTGAGCGGGTCGTGGCGCTGCGCTCGGTCGAAGCCGCGGCCGGCCTGTCCGATCCGCGAACCTACGCCGACTTCGCTCGCAAGATCGTCACGGTGAAGTGCGACCTTCTCGAGTTCCTGGTGCGGACTCATCGCGAGGGCCGCAAGATCGTAGCCTACGGTGCGCCAGCCAAGGGCAACACGCTGCTCAATTACTGCGGCGTCGGCCGCGACTTCCTGCCGTTCACCGTCGATCTCAGTCCGCAGAAGCAAGGTCACTACCTGCCGGGAACGCACCTGCCGATACTCCCGCCCGAGGCGATCTTCGAGGCGAGACCGGACTTCGTCCTGATCCTGCCGTGGAATCTCAAGGAGGAGATCTCGGGGCAGATGGCGAAGGTCCGCGATTTCGGCGCTCGATTTGTCACGGCCATTCCCCGCCTCGAAACATGGTGAAGCGGGTCCTGGTCACGGGACTGTGCGGCTTCGTTGGCCGGAATGTCGTGGCGCCGCTGCTCGATCGAAAATTCGAGGTTCATGGCACGACGTCGCGGGCCGGCCAGTCGCCGGTTGCTGGCGTCGAGCACCTCCACGAGATCGACCTGCTGGCTGGCGACGCGGCTTCCGCCCTGATCTCGAAGGTGGCGCCGACACACCTGCTGCATCTTGCCTGGGCGCCCTCGGGGCTGCGCATGCGCGATCCCGCCGAGAATCAGGCATGGGCGAGGGCGAGCATCTCGCTGTTCGAGACCTTCGGTTGCGCCGGTGGGCGGCGGGCGGTGTTCGCCGGCAGCTGCGCCGAATACGACTGGAGCCACGAGGTGCTGAACGAGGCCACCACCCCGTCGAAGCCCGCGACAGTCTATGGCGCCGCCAAGAACGCCGTGCGCGAGGCGATTGCGGCACGACCCGGCGCTCTCGAAAAGGGCAGCGCGTGGGCGCGGCTCTTCTTTCTATATGGCCCGTACGAGCCGCGCGGGCGGCTGGTCTCGGATATTTGCATCGGTCTCATCGAAAACCGGCCGGTCGAGCTGAGCGAAGGGCGGCAGGAGCGGGACTACCTGCACGTGGCGGACGCCGCCGAGGCACTGGCCGCCCTGCTCGACGGCGATGCCGAGGGCGTCATCAATATCGCTTCAGGCAAATCGGTCGCGGTCCGGGACGTTGCGCGCCTGCTGGGCGAGCGCGCCGGGCGTCCGGATCTGCTGGCTTTCGGGAGACGGCCGTTGGCGCCTGGCGAGCCGCCGCGCCTGGTCGCCGATGTCGGAAGATTGAACCGCGATCTCGGCTTCTTCCCGAAGTACCGGCTGGAAGCGGGCCTCGCCCAGACGCTAGATTGGTGGCGCAACGAGCATCATGTCTGATCGCAAGAAAATCTCGATCGTATCGCCCTGCTTCAACGAGGAGCGGAACGTTCGCCAGTGCTACGAGACGGTGCGCTCGATATTCGAACGCGAATGCCCCGATTGCGACTTCGAGCACATCTTTGCCGACAATTGCTCGAGCGACGGCACGGTCGCCATTCTTCGCGAGATCGCGGCAAGCGATCCTCGGGTCAAAGTGGTGCTGAACTCGCGCAATTTCGGCCTGTTTCGTTCGACGTTCAACGCACTGCGCCACGCAACCGGCGATGCCACGCTGGTGATGCTGCCGGTCGATCTCCAGGATCCGCCCGAGTTGATCCCGAAATTCATCGCCCTGTGGCGCGAGGGCTGGGAGATCGTGGCTGGAGTGAAGGCGGAGCGGGCCGAGAGCCTCCCCATGCGCACCATGCGTCGGATCTTCTATAGTTTGGTCCAGCGTTTGTCGGGCTTCGACATTCCGGAGAATGTCGGGGAATTCCAGCTCATCGACCGCAAGGTCCTGGATGCGGTTCTCAGGTTCGACGACCACTATCCCTACATTCGGGGAATCATCGCGGCCTCGGGTTTCAAGCGTACGCTGGTACCGTACAAGTGGCTGCGTCGCGAGCGCGGACTGTCGAACATCCGGCTCTGGGAATCGATCGACCACGCGATCAACGGCATCCTGTCCTTCACCAACGTCCCGATGCGCCTGTGCACGCTGGGCGGCTTTGCGATCGCCGGCCTTTGCCTGTTCTACGCCCTGATCACCCTGGCCATATTCGTCGTTTCGCCCGACGTCGCGCCGCGCGGCACCACTTCACTGGTCGTCGGCCTGTTCTTCCTGTTCAGCATCCAGCTCATCTTCGTCGGCCTGCTCGGCGAATACATCACGTCGATCCACTTCCAGGTGCGGCGCGGTCCGCTCGTGATCGAGCGGGAGCGGATCAACATCGACTAGGGCAGCCGGCGCAACAGATCGTCGATCGAGCCGGCATCGATCTGCCTGTTGAGTTCCGACAGCCGTGCGTAGCGGCGCTGCCGCAAATCCGGCTCCGACAACGCCATCGAGCCCACGCCGTCGAACAGTCCCGCGATCGTGCCGTCGATCGTCGATGTCGGCTGGTGGTCAGGCGCGAGCTGGCGAAACAGCGAGAAATCCACCCGATAGGAGCGGCGGTCGGCGGGAGCGTCGGCATTTATCGACATCGCGAGTCCGGGGCGCGACGCGATGACTGCTTCGGCCAGTCCCCTGATGTTGAAGTTCCATGAGTCGGCGCCGACATTGACGACGAGACGGTCGCCGCCGGCCTCGCGAGGCCGTGCAATGGCCCACTCCATGGCGCGCGCCATGTCGGCAACGGCGATCAGCGGGCGCCAGGGGGTACCGTCGCTCAGGACATCGACGCGCCCGGTGAGATGGGCAGTGGCGACGAAGTCGTTCAAGACGAGATCAAGTCGCAACCGGTCGGACATGCCGCAGGCCGTGGCGAAGCGGAGGCAGGAAATCGACATGTCGCGCTGATCGATCTGGGCAAGGCGGCGTTCGGCCTCGATCTTGGAGCGGGCATAGTGGGTGAGCGGAACGACATCGTCGCTTTCGCGCCGGCTGCGATCGGAGCCTGCGCCGTAGACGCTGCAGGACGAGGCGAACACGAACGAACGCACCCCGGCTTCCGCGGCGAGCGTCGCCAGCCTGACCGTCGCCTGGAGGTTTATCTCTTCCGTCGCCCGGGCGAACTTGTCGCCCATCGGATCGTTCGATACCGCCGCGAGATGCACGACGGCGTCCGTGCCGCGCAGCGTTTCGAGGTCGATCTGCCGGGTGTCGCCGAATATCTGCCGATCGAGGGACCGTTCGGGCAGGATGGACGAGCCTGTCAGGCAATGACCGAACAAGCCGCTGTCGAAGCCGATCAGCTCGGCCTGGGGCAGGCGGCGCCGCAGATGCCGGACCAGGACCGAACCGACATAGCCCATGTTTCCGGTGATCAGGATACGCGCCATCACCACACCTTCCAGGGGGCGGCGCCACTCGACCACAGTTCGTCGAGGTAGTTCTTGTCGCGCAGCGTATCCATCGGGAACCAGAAGCCGTCATGAGCGAAGGCGAACAGCTTTCGCTCGCGGGACAGTTTCTCGAGCGGCTCGCGTTCCCACACCATCGAGTCGCCTTCGAGGTAATTCTCGATCCGCGGCGAGACCACGAAGAAGCCGCCGTTTATGCGGTTCCCGGTGCCTTCGGGCTTCTCGCGGAACTCATGAACGCGTCCGTCGACGATATCGAGATGGCCGTAGCGATTGGGTGGAGTCACGGCGGTCACCGTCGCAAGGCCGCCGTGCTGCCGGTGGAAGGCGATCAGGGCGCGGATGTCGACATTTGCGACGCCGTCC
>JBGAIW010000127.1:0-11481 GCA_044225265.1 Reyranella sp. | reverse complement strand
ATGGCCGTATCGGGCATCTCGCGCGCCACCGGCCGGCCGACCTCCGAGGTGCGGGCCGAACGCGACAGGATGGTGCCCCTGCGCGGCAAGATGGGCACCGGCTGGGACACCGCCTACGCGGCCCTGTTCCTCGCCTCCGACGAAGCGCAGTTCATCACCGGCGAGATCCTGCGGGTCGACGGCGGCATGGGCGCCGGAACCGGGCTCTAGGTCTTGCCCGAGCGGCGATAGACGACGTGCAGCGCGCCGCCGGTACGGACGGCACAGCTCGATAGTTCAAGGCCCAGCTCGGGCGTGCCGGCCGGAAAGAGCGGAATCCCCTCGCCCAGCACCAGCGGCACGATCGCCATTTCCAGCACGTCGAGGCGCCCGAGCGCGATCAGGCCGCGGATCAACTGCCCACCGCCTTCGATCCCGATCCGGCCATGCGGCTGCGAGTCGAGCCTGCGCACCAGCTCCTCCAGCGGGCCCGTCCAGGCTTCGACACCGGGCGGCGGATCGGCGACCGGCCGCGAGGTCACCACGAACGCCGGCCGCCCGCGGTGCGGCCACGGCTCCATCGCGCGCTCGATCTCGTAGGTGGCGCGCCCCATGACGACGGCGCCGATCGCGGCGTGGAAGGCGTCGATGCCGAACTCCTGCGGCGGATAGGCGAACAGCCAGTCGAAGGAGCCATCGGCGCGCGCGATCCGGCCGTCGAGCGACATGGCGATGTGACAGTGCCAGAGAGGACGCGGCATCCAAGACCTACCGTGCGATCAGTGCGTCAGATGCTTGGCCAGGAACGCCTTGGTATCCGCCACGAACGCCTTCCACGCCGCCTCGTTGGCACCGTAGTGCGCGCCGCAGCAGCCGCCCGGCTTGCTGCGGTTGCCGACGCCGTCGAGGTAACGCACCGGCAGGCCGAGCGCATCGAAGCTGTGATGGGCGTCGGGATAGATCCGCGTCTCGATCAGGTCGCGGTCGGTCTTGATGCGATCGAGCAGTGCCTCGCACTGCTTGACGGGCGTCCAGTCGTCGAGCGCCCCCATCGCCATCAGGGTCGGCAGGCGCGGCCGCAGCGTGGCGCCGATCGCCTCGCCCAGCCCGCAATCGGGATAGACCAGCAACGCGGCGCGCCAGCCGGTCGGCACGCGGATGTCGGTGCGCACGTTCAGCACGCGCAACAGGCCGACGCCGCCGCCGTAGGAATAGCCCATGAAAGCCATGCGATCGGCCACGACGTAGTCCCGGGCGCCGAGCCACGCCCCCGCCGCGTCGATGTCGAGTGCGCGTTTCTCGGCGTCGGCCTGGGTCGGCCAGTTGCGGCCGCAGACGTCCTTGAGGCCGCGCGAGGAGAAGCTGTCGACGACCAGCGCGACATAGCCCCAGCCCTTGAGCAGCTCGGCCATCCGCGTGTTGTTCGCCCCGACGCCTCCGCAGCCGTGGAAGATCGCCACCGCCGGCGCCTTCGCGGCGGCCGGCCGCCAGATCTGCGCCGGGAGGTCGAACCGGGAGTCCGGCGTGCCGCCGTCGATCTTCACCCGCACCTGCTGCTGCGCCACGGCCGACGCCGCGGCACCGGCGACGAGAAGAAGAACCACGATCGGCGCCAGGAAGAGATGACGGACGCGCATGTCGCTACTGTACCACCGGCAGCGATGATACCGTCCGCTCATGTGCGGCAAGTTCACGGCCATGTCGTCCTGGAGCGAGGTCGTCGCCTTCTCGCAGGCGCTGACGGAGACCGGCGGCGACACAGCGGGGAGCGGCGGCGGCAACGATTCGATCGTCACCTATCGCGTCAACGGCCTGTTGCCGGTGATCGTCTGGAACGCCGAGGCGGGCAAGCGGCAGGTGGTCCGGATGCGCTGGGGCTTTCCCGACCCGCGCGACTGGCGGCGGCCGCGGCCGATCCACGGGCGCGCCGAAACCATCGAGGTCAAGGAGCCTTTCCGTACCCCGTTCCAGGCCGGGCAACGCGGCATCGTCGTGTTCCGCACCTTCAACGAGGGCGAGGAAGTGGAGAAGCCGTCGGGCAAGACCGAGACAAGGCAATGGACGATCGACCCGCGCGACGGCCGGC
Organism: Reyranella sp.; assembly: GCA_044225265.1. Classification (GTDB taxonomy): domain Bacteria; phylum Pseudomonadota; class Alphaproteobacteria; order Reyranellales; family Reyranellaceae; genus Reyranella. The sequence continues at coordinate 9,416 of JBGAIW010000127.1, read as the reverse complement.
CGCGCGGCTTCGCCTTCGTCTGGCGGCGGTTCGAGATCGCCGACCTGCCGGCGCCGATGCTGGCCTGCGTCATGGTGACGGTGCCGGCCAACGATCTCATCCGCCGCACGATCAAGTCGCGCGAGGACGACCCGCGCATGCCGGCGATCCTGGAAGACGATGCCTGGCCGGCCTGGCTGGGCGAGGACGGCGGCACGCCAGCGGCCGCCAAGGCCGTCCTCAGGACGATGGAAGGCGTGAACTGGCAGGCCGCGCCGGAGCCGAAGACTCCGAGGCCGCGCAAGTCCTGACGCGCGCCGCGACGTCGAAGCGACGCGCCTGTCCAAGTCGCGGAGGAGACTACTCCGCCGCGACCTGCTTGAAGGTCGGGATGCCGTCGGCCTGGGTGCGGTCCTCGAGCGCCTCGGCGCCCTCGGTCGGCAGCACCTTCACGTAGTTCAGCGCCCCGTTGATGTCGTCCTTCCAGACTTCTTTCGGCAGGTCGTAGACGAACTCGACGCCGTAGCCGTTGGGATCATGGATGTAGAGGCTGTGGGTCATGCCGTGCTCGACCCGGCGGTCGAACTTCACGCCCTTCTTCTGCAGGTAGGCGAGGTGCTGCAGCCAGGCCTCGCGGCTCGGCATGGTGATGGCGATGTGATTGACCGCCACCGGCATGCCGAACATCGACCATTCCTTGGGCGGCGCCGGCAGGTCGCGGTTTTCCACCAGGGCGATGTCGTGGTGGTGGCTGGTGCCGTCCTCGCGCACGCCGGAATAGAAGCGCATCTTCGGCGGGTTCGGGCGGTCGGGCCGCGGCGTGAGCTGGCCGACCTGCCTGAAGCCCACGACTTCGGTCCAGAATTTGTGGCTTTCCTCGATGTCGCGGACGTTGAGCACGAGGTGGTTGACGCCCCGCGGGGTGACCGGCTTGTCCATTGGCAATTCCTCCTGTTGGCGCATCCTACCGCGTTGTCCTCGCCCCGGGGAGACGTCCGGCGGGCTGGCGGTCCGGCCGGCGGGTATGGCAATATACCCCCCTTACATTGTCAATCTTGCCATCTGCCCGAAAGCCCGTCGCCGCGCCATTTACCGCTCACGACGCGCCGGCACCTCGAACCGGGGGCGTCATCAACGGGCAAGGAGAGAGACCATGAAGCGCTACGTGATCGAACGCGACATCCCCGGCGTCGGTTCGCTGGACAGCGACGGCCTGAAGGGTGCCGCCATCCAGTCCAACGCCGCCCTCGCCAAGCTGGCGGGCAAGGCGCAGTGGGAGCAGTCGTTCGTCGTCGCCGACAAGACGTTCTGCATCTACATCGCCGAGAACGAGGACGCGGTGCGCGAGCACGCCCGCATCAGCGGCTTCCCGGCGACCAAGATCACCGAGGTCAAGTCGGTGATCGATCCGATGACCGCGGCCCGCTGAGACGGGCCGCCGGCCCGCCCGACACGATCCGCGACACGATCCGCCAAACAGGGGACGCCGCCGGCGACGAGCCGGCGGCGTCCCGCCCCGTCCCCGAACTTTCCCTCACGCCGGACGACCAAGGACCATTCCATGCATCCCCGCAGCGAAGACGCTTCCGGCCGGTTTTGCTGGGTCGATCTCGCCGCCAGCGACGCCGCCTCGGCGCGTCGCTACTACGAACGCCTGTTCGGCTGGACGGCGAACGACGAGCAGTTCAACGGCGGCCTGTTCACCCGCCTGAAGCGCGCCGGCCACGATGTCGGCTCGCTCTACCAGCTGCAGCGCGCGCACATCGAGCGCGGCGTGCCCTCGCACTGGACGCCCTACGTGCAGGTCGCCGACGCCGACGATTCGGTGCGCTATGCCGAACGGCTGGGCGGCTCGATCCTGGTGCGGCCCTTCACCATCCCGGGGCTCGCCCGCATCGCCGTCGCGCTCGATCCGGTCGGCGCGCCGATCGGGCTCTGGCAACCAGATCCCTAGATCCCGCCACGGAGGCACGCATGGCCGAGAAAAAGACCGCCGCCCGACGCAGCTCCAGCCGCGCTCCGCGCGCGCAGCAGCCCCAGAAACCTCTCGACGTCACCGTCGTGCTGCTCGACGACGGCTATGCCTCGACGGCGATCGGCCCGGTGGAAGTCTTCCACTCGGCCGGCACGCTGTGGAACTGGCTGCACGGCACGGAGCAGACGCCGCGCTTTCGCGTCACCACCGCATCGATCGACGGCAAGCCGATCAAGAGCATGACCGGGATCGGCGTGATGCCGAACTGCTCGATCGACGACATCGAGCACACCGACATCGTCATCCTGCCGGCCTCGGGCTGGGACGTGCAGGAACGGATCGCCCGCAGCTCGGGCCTGGTGCCGTGGCTGCGCAAGTGGCACGAGAAGGGCGCCTATGTTGCGGGCATCTGCACCGGCGCGGGCTTCCTCGCCGAGGCCGGCCTGCTCGACGGAAGGCGCGCCACGACGCACTGGGGCGTCGCCGAGATCCTGCGCAAGCGCTATCCGAAGGTGCTGTGGGAGCCGGAGGAGTTCGTCACCGAGGACCAGCGGCTGCTGTGCAGCGGCGGCGTCTATGCCGCGATCGATCTCAGCCTCTACCTGGTCGAGAAATTCTGCGGCCACGAGGTTGCCGTCCACTGCGCGCGCTCGCTGCTGGTCAGCATGCCGCGCAACCGCCAGTCGGGATATGCCGTGCTGCCGCTGTCGCGGCCGCACGACGACCAGCCGGTGCGCGACGTCGAGGAGTGGCTGCGCGGCAACTTCGAGAAGGCGGTGTCGATCGAGGACATGGCGGCGCGCGCCGGCATGGGCTCGCGCAATTTCATCCGGCGTTTCAAGTCGGCGACCGGCCGCCTGCCCGGCGCCTATGTGCAGACGCTCAGGATCGCCGCCGCGCGCGACCTGCTGGAACAGGGCGAGCCCTCGATCCAGCGCGTGTGCGGCCGCATCGGCTACGAGGACGTCGCCTACTTCCGCGGCCTGTTCAAGCGCCACACCGGCATGACTCCCGCCGAATACCGCGAGCGCTTCGCGAAGATGGGCTACGAACGCGGAGACCTGATCGGCGGCGACAAGGCGGCCGCGGCGTAGCTGCCGGAAGCGCCCTTCCCCATCCACATGGGGAGGAAGGCCCTCACTTCCCAGGGTCGGTCATGTCCTCGAACTCGTGGAGATGGCGCGGCGCCCAGCGATGGCCACGTGCCTTGACGATCAGTCGGTTGAGCAGCGGCCAGCGCCCGCGCGCCCATTTCACGACGCGGCGGCCGGTGTCGAACTCGGTGGCGAACAGATAGAGCGCCAGCACGAAGAAGATCCAGCCCTGCAGGAACGGCAACAGGCCGCCGATCACCATCAGGATCAGGCAGCCCACGATCGCCAGCGCCATCAGGGGTTTGCGCAAGAAGAACCTCTCCTCGGATATGCTTCCCCATTCATATGGGGAAGTGCCCTCGTCTTACGAGGGCGATGGGGTCATGACCCCTCCGACGCGTCCGCGTTTTCGGGCTACGCCCGAAAAGCGCGCAAGCGCGCCACCTCTCCCATTTGAATGGGGAGGATTTCCTCACAAATGAATCGGCTTGTCCCAGGCCGCCAGGGCGGCCTCCTTCAGCGCCTCGTTGACCGTGGGATGGGCGTGGCAGATGCGGCCGATATCCTCGGCAGACGCCGCGAACTCCATGGCGACGGCGGCCTCGGCGATCATGGTGCCGGCCTCGGCGCCGATGATGTGCACGCCCAGCACGCGGTCGCTCGCCTTGTCGGCCAGCACCTTCACGAAACCCTCGGTGGCGCCATTGGCGCGGCTGCGCGGATCGGCGGTGAAGGGATACTTGCCGATCTTGTAGGCGGTGCCCGCGGCCTTGAGCTGCTCCTCGGTCTTGCCGACCCACGCGACCTCAGGCTGGGTGTAGACGATCGAGGGCACGAGATCCCAATTCACGTGGCCCTTCTGGCCGGCCAGCGTCTCGACGCAGGCGACGCCGTCCTCGCTCGCCTTGTGGGCGAGCATCGGTCCGTCGATCACGTCGCCGATCGCATAGATGCCCGGCACCGAGGTCTGGAAATGCCCGTCGACCTCAATGCGGCCTCGCGGGGTGAGCCTGACGCCCGCCTTGTCGAGGCCCAGCCCCTCGATGCAGGGCCGCCGGCCGATGCAGACCAGCACGATGTCGGCCTCGACGGTCTCGGCCGCTCCGCCTTTCGCCGGCTCGACGGTGAGCTTCACGCCGGCCGCACCGGTCTCCGCCTTCGTCACCTTGGCGCCCAGCCTGAACTTCAGCCCCTGCTTGGCCAGCGCGCGCTGGAGGTGCTTGGTGATCTCGTCGTCGACGCCGGGCGTGATGCGGTCGAGGAACTCGATCACGGTCACCTCCGAGCCGAGACGGCGCCATACCGAGCCGAGCTCGAGCCCGATGATGCCGGCGCCGACCACGACCAGGCGCCTGGGAACCTCCGAAAGCTCGAGCGCACCGGTCGAGGAGACGATCTTCTTCTCGTCGACGGGCACGCCGGGCAGCGGGATCACCTCGGAACCCGAGGCGATCAGGATGTTCTTCGCCGCGAGCGTGTCCTTGACCGCGCCGTCCTCGCCGAGAACCGCGACCGAGCCCGCCTTCTCGATGCGTCCGGCACCCTGGAACGAGGCGACCTTGTTCTTCTTGAACAGGAAGGCGATGCCCTTGGTGGTGGCGTCGACCACGTCGGCCTTGCGCTTCATGAGCTGCGCGAAATCCAGCGTCGGCGCGCCGAGCTTGATGCCGTGCGCGGCGAGATCATGGCCCGCCTCCTCGAACAGGTGCGAGGATTGCAGCAGCGCCTTGGAGGGAATGCAGCCGACATTCAGGCAGGTGCCGCCGAGCGTCGCGCGTTTCTCGACGACGGCGACCTTCATGCCGAGCTGGGCGGCACGGATCGCGGCGACATAGCCGCCCGGGCCGGCGCCGATCACGACGAGGTCGAAGGTTTCGTTGGCCATCTATCTGTCCCTCATGGCTGGGAGCGCGCCACCGTGTGCGAAGCCGGCTTCGCCAGAGTGGCCCTCTTCCATTTCGCCTCGACACCTTATGAGCGGCACGGAGTGCCGCGCTCCCGGCATTCTCAAACCCCGAGCAGCAGCCGCTCGGGATCCTCGATGCATTCCTTGACCCGCACCAGGAAGAGCACGGCCTCGCGGCCGTCGATGATGCGGTGATCGTATGACAGCGCGAGGTACATCATCGGCCGCGCCTTGATCTCGCCGCCGACCACCATCGGGCGCTGCTGAATCTTGTGCATGCCGAGGATGCCGGACTGCGGCGGGTTGAGGATCGGCGTCGACATCAGCGAGCCGTAGACGCCGCCGTTGGAGATGGTGAAGGTGCCGCCGGTCAGGTCGGCGATCGACAGCTTGCCGTCGCGCGCCTTGCGGCCGAGATCGCCGATGCCCTTCTCGATGCCGGCGAAGCTCAGCGCATCGGCGTCGCGCAGCACCGGCACAACCAGGCCGTTGGGCGTGCCGACGGCGACGCCGATGTCGTAGTAGTTCTTGTAGACGAGGTCGTCGCCCTCGATCTCGGCGTTGACCGCCGGCAGCTCCTTCAGCCCCGCGATGCACGCCTTGACGAAGAACGACATGAAGCCGAGCCGCGCGCCGTGCTTCTTCTCGAAATCGTCCTTCAGCCGGTCGCGCAGCGCCATGACGTTGGTCATGTCCACCTCGTTGAAGGTGGTGAGCATTGCGGCGGTGTTCTGCGCCTCCTTCAGCCGGTTGGCGATGGTGCGGCGCAGCCGCGTCATCTTCACCCGCTCCTCGCGGTCGGCGCGCAGCCGCGGGCCCGACGGCGCCGCGGGCCTGGCGGCCGGCGCGGGCTGGGCGGAAATCGACGAAAGCGCCGCCATCACGTCGGCCTTGGTGGCGCGTCCGTCCTTGCCCGAGGGCTGGATGGCGGCGGCCGGGACGTTCTTCTCTTCGGCAAGCTTGCGCACGGCGGGACCGGACGCGGCGATGTTGGCGCCGGCGGCGGCAGGTGCCGGCTGGGGTGCGGCAGCTTGCGGCGCCGCGGGCCTGGCGGCGGGCTGGGCCGCGGCCGGCTGGGTCGCCGGAGCGCTCGCGGCCTTCGCCGCCGCACCGGCGGCGCCCGCCTCGATGTGACAGAGCAGGCCGCCGACCTGCACGGTGGCGCCCTCCTCGACCGCGAGGTCGACCACGGCACCGGCGACGCTGGCATTGACCTCGACCGTGACCTTGTCGGTCTCGAGCTCGCACAGCGGCTGATCGATCGTCACCGTGTCGCCGGCCTTGACCAGCCACTTGGAGACTGTCGCCTCCGTGACCGATTCGCCCAGCGCGGGGACCTTGATCTCGACGGCCATTTTCAACTCCACTTCCGTTCGAGCGCTTCGCGCTCAGTCCTCATCCTGAGGAGGCCGCGCAGCGGCCGTCTCGAAGGATGGCTACAAAGACCCACGTGACCACCCTTCGAGACGCGCCCCTGCGGGACGCTCCTCAGGGTGAGGCTATGGGCTACTCTCGACATCACAGCGTCAGCGCGCGATCGACCAGATCGGCCTGTTCCTTGAGGTGGGTGCGCGCCGAGCCGGTGGCGGGCGACGCCGATTCGGGCCGGCCGACATAGACCGGCCGCTTGGCCTTGACGTCGATGGCCGAGAGCGCGCGATCGATGCGGCGGTCGACGAAATGCCAGGCGCCCATGTTCTCGGGCTCCTCCTGGCACCACACGACATCCGCGTTGGGATACTGCCGCAGGCGCACCGCCAGCCGGTTGATCGGGAACGGATAGAGCTGCTCGATGCGCAGGATGGCGATGTCGTCGATCTTGCGCTTGCGGCGCTCGGCGACGAGATCGAAATAGACCTTGCCGCTGCACAGCACGACCCGACGGACCTTGGCGTCGTCCACCAGCGTATCGGTCTCGATCAGGATGCGGCGGAACGACGAGCCCGGCGCGAAGTCGGCCAGGGTCGAGACGCATTCCTTGTGGCGCAGCAGCGACTTGGGCGTCATCACCACCAGCGGCTTGCGGAACGAGCGGCGCACCTGGCGGCGCAGGGCGTGGAAGTAGTTGGCCGGCGTGGTCGGATTGACGACCTGCCAGTTGTCCTCGGCCGAGAGCTGAAGGTAGCGCTCGAGGCGCGCCGAACTGTGCTCGGGGCCCTGGCCCTCGTAGCCGTGCGGCAGCAGCATGACGAGACCGTTCATGCGCAGCCACTTGCTCTCGCCCGAGCAGATGAACTGGTCGATGATGACCTGCGCGCCGTTGGCGAAGTCGCCGAACTGCGCCTCCCACAGCACCAGCGCGTTGGGCTCGGCCGAGGAGTAGCCGTACTCGAAGCCGAGCACGCCGGCCTCGTTGAGCGGACTGTCGATCACCTCGAAGCGCGCCTGACCCTCTGCGACGTGGTTCAGCGGCACGTACCTGGCGTCGTTGCTCTGGTCGACCAGCACCGAATGGCGCTGCGAGAAGGTGCCGCGCCCGGAATCCTGGCCGCTGAGCCGCACCGGCGTGCCTTCGGCCAGCAGCGTGCCGAAGGCCAGCGCCTCGCCGGTCGCCCAATCGATGTCGCGGCCGGTGTCGATCGTCTTGCGCTTCTCCTGGAGCTGGCGGGCGATCTTGCGGTTGAGATCGAAATCCTTCGGCGGCTCGGAGATCGCGCGGCCGACCTTGAGCAGCAGCTCGGTGTCGACGGCGGTCGTGCCCTTGCGGTCCTCCTCGCCGGGCGCAACGGTCATGCCGGCCCACTTGCCTTCCAGCCAGTCCGCCTTGTTGGGCTTGTAGTTGGTCGCGGCCTCCAGCGCCTTGTCGAGTTTTTCGCGCAGCTCGGAGTCCATCGCCTGGACCTCGGAGGTGCTGACGATCCCGGCCGAGACGAGCTGGTCGGAATAGACCTGCTTCACCGTCCGGTGCTTGCCGATCTCCTTGTACATCAGCGGCTGGGTGAACATCGGCTCGTCCGACTCGTTGTGCCCGTAGCGGCGGTAGCAGAACATGTCGATGACGATGTCGCACTTGAAGCGCTGGCGGAACTCGGTGGCGATGCGGCTGACATGGACCACGGCCTCGGGGTCGTCGCCGTTCACGTGCAGGATCGGCGCCTGCACGATCTTGGCGATCTCGGTGCAGTACGGACCCGAGCGCGAATAGGTCGGCAAGGTCGTGAAGCCGATCTGGTTGTTGACCACGAAATGGATGGTGCCGCCGATGCGGTAGCCGCCGAGATCGGAAAGATCGAGCGATTCGGCGACCAGGCCCTGGCCCGCGAAGGCGGCGTCGCCGTGCATCAGGATCGCCATGACCTGGCTGCGGTCGGTGTCGTTGCGCTGGTCCTGCTTGGCCCGCGCCTTGCCGAGCACCACCGGGTTCACCGCCTCGAGATGCGAGGGGTTGGGCGACAGCGAGAGATGGATGACGTTGCCGTCGAACTCGCGGTCCGCCGAGGCGCCGAGATGGTACTTCACGTCGCCCGAGCCGCGCATTTCCTCGGGCTGCGAGGAGCGGCCCTGGAACTCGGAGAACAGCGCGGTGTAGCTCTTGTGCAGCACGTGCACGAGCGTGTTGAGGCGGCCGCGGTGCGGCATGCCGAGCACGACCTCCTTCACGCCGAGCTGGCCGCCGCGCTTGAGGATCTGCTCGATGCCGGGGATCAGCGATTCACCGCCGTCGAGGCCGAAGCGCTTGGTGCCGACGAACTTCACGCCGAGATAGTGCTCGAGGCCTTCCGCCTCGACGACCCGCTGCAGGATCATCTTGCGGCCGGCGAGGGTGAACTCGGTGTGGTTCTCGATGTGCTCGATGCGCTCCTGGATCCACGCCTTCTTGTCGGGATCGGAGATGTGCATGAACTCGACGCCGATCCTGCCGCAGTAGGTCTTGCGCAGGCGGTCCATGATCTCGCGCAGGCTGGCCTGCTCGCCGAGCGCCAGCGAGCCGAAGATCAGGATCGGGCGATCCCAGTCGCCCTCGGCGAAACCGTAGGTCGCGGGATCGAGCTCGCGATGCGGCGCCTGGCGCACCAGGCCGAGCGGATCGAGGTCGGCCTCGAGATGACCGCGGATGCGGTAGGCGCGGATCAGCATCAGCGCCTTGGCGGTGTCGTTGGCGGCGGCGCGGATCTCGGCTTCGCTCTTGCCGGCCAATGCGCCGGGAACGGCCGCTGCGCCGCCGTTGGCCTTGACGTTCTTGTTCGCCGCCGCCGGCGCTTCCGGGACGTCGATGACGCGCGCGCCGTTGGGCGCCCACGAGGCGCCGCGGACCTCGGCGAGCACGTTGTTCCTGTCCTCGGCCAGCGCCTCGAAGAAGGTCCGCCACTCGGCGTCGACCCGGCTCGGGTCGCTCTGGAAGCGCGCGTACAGTTCCTCGATGAAGGGCGCATTGGCGCCGAACAGGAACGATGTCTGCTCTGCCTGCATGGCCTCTACTCCTCTCAACCCTCTTCCCCGTTCATATGGGGAAGTGCCCGCG
>JBGAIW010000126.1:0-12427 GCA_044225265.1 Reyranella sp. | reverse complement strand
CTCGTCGGCGCGCTTGGTTGCAGCATAGAGTGAGATCGGCCGTTCCACCCGGTCGTCCTCGGCAAAGGGCTGCTTGCGGTTGCCGCCGTAGACCGACGAGGACGAGGCATAGACGAAGTGCTTCAGCGCCGGCAGCCGGCGGGCCAGTTCGACCATCACAAGATGGCCCATGACGTTGGTCTGGACGTAGACGAAGGGATCGACCATCGAATGACGCACGCCGGGCTGGGCGGCCAGATGCACGATGCGGTCGATGCCGCGATGGCGTTCTGGAAACGCCAGCATGGTATCGCGGTCGGCGATGTCAGCCTCGACGAAGCTGAAGCCGGTGGTGTCCTTGAGCGGCTTCAGCCGGGCGAACTTCAGGACCGGATCGTAGTACGGGCTGAAGTTGTCGACGCCCACGACCTCCTCGCCCCGGGCCAGCAGGGCGCGCGCGACGTGGCTGCCGATGAATCCGGCGGCGCCGGTGACGAGGACGGACATTGGGGAGAAAGGGCTAAACTATGGCGGGAAACTATGCGGGTCGGGAAAATCGCTGACGGGCGCGTGCTTACAACGTTTCACGGCCGGACGAAACCTTGAAACGGGCAACACGAAACAAGCCGTCCACCGTCGCCAAAACGTCTTTTTGAACGCGCCGCGCGTTCCAGATTGCAACGCGCAAGATTCTGTCGCTACGGTCCCCATATAGAAGTCAGGGAGCGTTTCATGTCCGTCGCTGTAACCCTGCCAGTAAGTTTGGACGACAAGTACGTACTGGAGAGCGGGCGGGTCTATCTGACCGGCACCCAGGCCCTGGTGCGGCTGCCGATGATGCAGCGGCAGCGCGACCAGGCCGCCGGTCTCAATACCGCCGGCTACATTTCCGGCTACCGCGGCTCGCCGCTGGGCGGCTTCGACCAGGCGCTGTGGCAGGCCAAGCGCTTCATCAAGAAGAGCCATATCGAATTCCAACCCGGCACCAACGAGGATCTGGCCGCGACGGCGCTGTGGGGCACCCAGCAGATCCATCTCTATCCCGGCGCCCGCTACGACGGCGTGTTCGGCATGTGGTACGGCAAGGGCCCCGGCGTCGACCGCTCCGGCGACGTCTTCAAGCACGCCAACTACGCCGGCACTTCCAGGCATGGCGGCGTGATCGCCCTGGCCGGCGACGACCACATGGCCAAGTCGTCGACCACGGCCCACCAGAGCGAGCCGGCATTGATCGCCGCCGGCATCCCGATCATCCATCCCGCCGGCGTCCAGGAGTATCTCGATCTCGGCCTGCACGGCTTCGCCATGTCCCGCTACTCGGGTCTGTGGATCGGCTTCAAGGTGCTGAGCGAGACGGTCGATTCGTCGGCCTCGGTCCATGTCGATCCGCACCGGATCGAGATCCACACGCCCACCGACTTCGTGCTGCCGGCCGACGGCGTGCATATCCGCTGGCCCGACGACTGGCTGGGCCAGGAGCGCCGCGCCGTCACCATCAAGCAGCCCGCGGCGCTGGCCTACTGGCGCGCCAACCGGCTCGACAAGCTCATGATGGGCCGGCCCGATGCGCGCTTCGGCATCGTCACGACCGGCAAGTCCTACCTCGACGTGCGCCAGGCGCTCGAGGAACTCGGCATCGACGACAAGGAAGCCGAGCGCCTCGGCCTCGCGATCTACAAGGTCGCCCTGGTATGGCCGCTGGAGACCCAGGGCGCGATCGCCTTCTGCGAGGGCAAGCGCGAGATCCTGGTGGTCGAGGAAAAGCGGCCGATCATCGAACAGCAGCTCAAGGATGCCCTCTTCAATCAGCCGACGGGCCGCCGGCCGATGGTGGTCGGCAAGAACGACGAGCAGGGCCAGAAGCTGCTCAAGCTCGACGGCGAATTGACGCCGTTCGAGATTGCCACCGCACTGGTCAAGCGCATGAGCCTCGATGCCTTCAGCGAGCACACCAAGCAGCGCTTCGACGCGCTGAAGCGCCGGTCGAGCCGCCAGGTGCGCAACGAGGCCGGCCTCGCGCGCGTGCCGTATTTCTGCTCCGGCTGCCCGCACAACTCCTCGACCAAGGTTCCCGACGGCTCGATGGCGATGGCCGGCATCGGCTGCCACACCCTGGCGATCGGTATGGAGCGCAACACGAAAACCTTTACCCACATGGGCGCCGAGGGTGTGCCGTGGGTGGGCGCCAGTCACTTCACCGACATGCCGCACGTCTTCCAGAACCTGGGCGACGGCACCTATTTCCATTCGGGCTATCTCGCGATCCGGCACGCCATCGCGACCAAGACCAACATCACCTACAAGATCCTCTACAACGACGCCGTCGCCATGACCGGCGGCCAGCCGCACGACGGCGACGTGCACCCGTGGACGATCAGCCAGCAGGTCCATGCCGAGGGCGTGCGTCGCATCGCGCTGGTCAGCGACGATCCGCACAAGTACCCGATCGGCACAAACTGGGCGCCGGGCGTCACCTTCCATCACCGCAGCGAACTCGACGCCGTCCAACGCGAGCTGCGCGACTGGAAGGGCGTCTCGGTCCTGATCTACGACCAGACCTGCGCCGCCGAGAAGCGCCGCCGCCGCAAGCGCGGCACCTTCCCCGATCCCGCCAAGCGCGTGTTCATCAACCAGGCGGTCTGCGAGGGCTGCGGCGATTGCTCGGTGGCGTCGAACTGCCTGTCGGTGACGCCGGTCGAGACCGAGTTCGGCACCAAGCGGGCGATCGACCAGTCGTCCTGCAATAAGGATTTTTCATGCCTGAACGGCTTCTGCCCGTCCTTCGTCACCATCGAGGGCGGCGGGCTGCGTAAAGGCAAGGCCGCACAGAAGAAGCCGGCTGCGACCAGTACCGACGAGCCGGCGATTCCCGATCCCGTCTCGCTGCCTGCGGTCGCCGACAAGCCCTATGGCGTGCTGATCACCGGCATCGGCGGCACCGGCGTCGTCACCATCGGCGCCATCATGGGCATGGCCGCGCATATCGAGGGCAAGGGCGCCACGGTGCTCGACCAGCTCGGCATGGCCCAGAAAGGCGGCGCGGTGATCAGCCACGTCCGCATCGGCTCGTCTCCCGAAGCCCTGCACGCGGTGCGTCTGGGTGCGGGCGGCGCCAACGTGTTGCTGGGCTGCGACCTGGTGGTGAGTGCCAGCCCCGATGCGCTGGCCAAGCTCGAAGCCGGCGTCTCGAAGGCGATCGTCAACACGCACGAGACCATCACCGGCGAGTTCACCCGCCATCCCGACCTCGCCTTCCCGGCCAACACGCTGAAGCTCTCGATCGAGGCGGCGGCCGGTCCGGGCGCCAGCGACTTCATCGAAGCGACCCGGATCGCCACCGCCCTGATGGGCGATTCGATCGCCACCAACCTCTTCATGCTGGGCTACGCCTACCAGAAGGGCCTGATCCCAGTCGGCCATGCCGCCCTCGAGCAGGCGATCGAGCTGAACGGCACCGCCGTGGCCATGAACCTCGCCGCCTTCCGCTGGGGCCGCCGCGCCGCCGCCGACCGGGCTGCGGTCGAGAAGCTCGCCGCGCCGCCGGAGAACGTCGTGCCGTTCGCAAAAGTCTCGCGCGGCCTCGACGACATCGTGGCGACGCGGATCAAGCTCCTGGCGGCCTACCAGAACGAAAAGCTCGCCGAGCGCTACAAGGCGCTGGTCGAGCGGGTGCGCGCGGTCGAGCAGCGGCTGGGCAAGGACACGCGCCTGACCGAGGCCGTGGCGCGCTACTACGCCAAGCTGCTGGCCTACAAGGACGAGTACGAGGTGGCGCGGCTGCAGGCCGATGCCGCCGTCGCCGCCCAGATCGACCAGCAGTTCGAGGGCGACTTCAAGCTGAAGTTCCACCTCGCGCCGCCGCTGTTCGCCCGGCGCGATCCCGAGACCGGCCACCTGATCAAGCAGGAGTTCGGCGGCTGGATGCTGCATGCCTTCCGCGTGCTGGCGAAGCTCAAGTTCCTGCGCGGCACCGCGCTCGATCCGTTCGGCTACACCGCCGAACGCAAGGAGGAGCGCGCCCTGATCGGCCAGTACGAAAGCCTGGTCGACGAGCTGCTGGCCGGCCTGTCGGCGCAGAACCTCGACCTCGCGGTGAAGCTCGCGAGCATCCCCGACGACATTCGCGGCTACGGCCACGTCAAGGACGCGCACCTCCAGGAAGGCGAAGGCCAAGGAGGCCGACCTGCTGGCGCAGTGGCGCAATCCGGAGAGCTTAGAAGTCGCTGCAGAATAGAGACTGCTGGGAGCGCGCCACCGTGTGCTCATGTCTTGCTCGACCGCGCGAAGAAGAGCGCCCTTCGGACTTCATGATTCCATGAGCGCCACGGGTGCTGCGGCTCCAGCAATGACCGTCCTCCCCATTCACATGGGGAGGTGTCGCGCGTCATACCGCGACGGGGGAAGGTCAAAACTGTGAGCGATGACCCCATCGCCCGCGTGGACGCGGGCACTTCATGAATGGGGGAAGACGGGGTGTGGCGACGTCATCTGAAATTGGAACCGCGCGGGCCCTGGGTTTCGAGCTACGCGTCGACCGGCGCGACAGGGCGCGCCCTAACCCTACGGGCTCGCCGTCGCCATTCGACGCTAGTTGCTAATCTCGGCTTTCTTCAGCTGTGCCTCGCGCCAGTCCCAGGCCTTGGCGCAGGGATGGGCGTTGAGCGCGCGGATCATGTACTGCGCGTTGGAGTCCTGGACCGTGTAGTCCTGCGTCAGTTCCGGCAGGGACCACGCCATGCCCGCGCTCACCATGGCGGCGCTGAGGTCCTGGCCGTCGGCCTTGCACAGGCCGTAGGAGGTCTTCTTGTTGTCGGGCGCGGTCTTGAGCTCGCAGGTCACGGTCTTGCCCTGCATCAGCTGGGTCAGGTAGTCGATCGCCGCCTTGCCCGCGGCCCAGCCGTCGCCGCAGGTCTGCGCCTTCTCCGGCGCGTCGATGCCCCACAGGCGCAGCACCACGCCCTTGTATTCGATGGTGTCGCCATCGATCACGGATTGCGCATTCGCCTTGTCCATTCCCAGCAGTCCCGGTGCAAACACGCAAGCGCCGGACAGCGCGACGGACAGCACAACCGACATCCCAGAACGCATCTTCATCTCCCCTGCGGCCGCCGGCCCTTGCCGAACGTCTCCAAAGGGCGATGATACGGGACAAGAGGCCGCCTTGTTCAAGCTTTTGTTCGATCCACGGAACCGGGTGCTGCTGACCCGGCTGTCCGGCATCTACACGCAGGACGACCTCGTCGTCCGCGACCGGGCGGTCGCGCGCTTCGTGGCGCGGCATGGCCTGATGCGCGGCATCATGGACTTTTCTGCAGTCGATGCGATCGCCGTGCCGATCGACCGGCTGGTGCGCCGCGCCCACGAGCCGCCGTTGCTGCCGGGCCAGGCGCGGGTGATCGTGGCCCCGGGCGGCGCCGCCTACGAGATGAACCGGGTGATGATCGCCCATCAACTCTACGTCCGGAAGGTCGAGCCGCTGCTGGTGCGCACGATCGACGAGGCTTACCGGGCGCTCGACATGAGCCGTCCCGCATTCGAGACGGTCGAGGGCAACGACGCCGACCGGCTGGACGATTCGATGACCAGCGTGCTGGCGCGCATCGACGAGGCCCGGGGAGATAGCCGGGGGGTGGATAGCCGAGGAATGGATGGCCGGCAGGTCGACGGTCGAAGGGCGGCCGACCCGGCGGAGTCGGCCGAGCGCCGCCAGTTGCGCGACAAGCTGGTGCGCCTGCTCGACCGGGTGCCCGTGACCCGGGCCCGCATGCCCGTGCCTCGCGGATCCAGCCAGACCCCGGGGGCCATCACCCTCGCCGACGTGCTGAACGCGGCCCTCCGCCGGGCGGCCCTCAACGACGGCGACCTGGTGGCGTACTGCGAGACCTGCCGGCAGCAGGCGCCGCTGTCGTCGCTGAAACTGCTCGCCGGCCGCGAGACGCGCTACGCCTGTCCCAGTTGTCACCGCGTGCTGATCACGCTTGCGCCGGCCGCGAAGGCCGAATCGGAATTGCCGGCCGGTACCTATCGCATCGGCGACTTCGACCTCGGCACCGATACCGACATCGAGTGCCCGGGAGCACGGCTGCCGCGATCCACCCGATCCCCGGCCTGACGGAGATTGCCTCATGAGCACGGTCACGCCCCTGCCGACCCGTTCCGATGGCCGACCCGACCCGGTGGCGCGGGCGCGCGAGCTCGGGCCGGCGATCGAGGCCGCCGCCGACACGATCGAGCGGACCATGGAGATCCCCGAACCGCTGATCTCGCGCCTGCACGAGGCGCGGCTGTTCCGCATGCTGCTGCCGCGCTCGGTGGGCGGCGACCAGGTCGAGCCGTGGGTCTATCTGCGCGCGGTCGAGGAGACGGCGCGGCACGACGGCTCGGTCGGCTGGAACCTGTTCGTCGCCAACAGCTCGGCCCTGATCGCGCCGTTCATCTCGGAGGAAGCGGCGCGGGCCATCTATGCCGACCCGCGCGCCCTGATCGCCTGGGGACCGCCGACCCAGCATCGCGCCCTCGCCGTGCACGGCGGCTATCGCGTGAGCGGCGAATGGCATTTTGCCTCGGGCACCCGCCAGGCCAACTGGATGGGCGCGCACTGCCAGGTGGTGGAGCCCGACGGATCCCTGCGCAAGAACCGGTTCGGCAAGCCGACCATCCGAACCCTGCTGATGCCCAAGAGCCGGACGACGCCGATCCACGACTGGAACACCATGGGGATGCGCGGCACCGCGTCGGAAGGCTACAGCGTCGAGGATGTCTTCGTGCCCGAGGCCTATTCCGGAACGCGCGAGGATCCGACCCTGCGGCGCGACCGCGGCAAGCTCTACGCGTTCACCACCCAGGGGCTCTATGCCGTCGGCGTGGCCGGGGTGGCGCTCGGCATCGCCCGCGCCATGCTCGATTCGTTCACCGCCCTCGCCATCGAGAAGGCGCCGCGCAACATGGGCCGGCTGGCCGACAGTCCGGTGGTGCAGGCCGACGTGGCGCGGCGCGAGGCGAGCCTCGGCTCGGCGACGGTTTGGCTGGCGGAGCTGCTCAAGGATGCGTGGGTGACCGCGGACGACGTCGAGCCGATCGGCACCGGGCAGCGCGCGCGCATCCGTCTCGGCTGCAGCCAGGCGATCCACGTCGCGCTCGACGTCGCCGACTACACCTACCGGGCGGCCGGCACGTCCTCGATCTTCATCGGTACGCCGTTCGAGCGGCGGTTCCGCGACATCCATACGCTCAGCCAGCAGATCCAGTCGCGCGAAGCGCACTTCGAGACGGTCGGACGCATCCTGTTCAACGGCGATCCCGACGGCTCCTTCCTGGGCTGAGAGACCGGGCGCGATGGCATCCTTCCTGCGCCGGCCGCGGCCCGGCCCGGCGCTCAACGCGATACGATGGAGCCTCGGTGCAGCAGCGATGGCGGCGACCTGGGGCTACGGCATCTGGAAAGGCGGCTACGCGACCTGGCTCGGCCTTCCGGTCGGCGTGGCGATGCTGTTCGTGGTCGCGGGCGCGTTCGCCGTCCCCTCGATCACGGCGGCGCTGGTCGCCGTGGCCTTCATCTACGGCATCGACAGCGGCGCGGTCCCGGCATTGCGCAACGCCGCCACGGTGCTGGTCGCGATCGGCCTGGTCATGGCGACCTGGAACGGCATCGCCTGGCTGCGCCGGCGGGAAAAGGTGCGGAAGGTATAGGTCCGGGAGCGCTTCCTCCCCTTCACACGGCGAGGTGTCCGCGAAGCGGACGGAGGGGGCATACCGCCGACGCGCAGAGACCAGACGTTTGGAAGCATCAAAAGAGTTCTCCTCCCCATTCAGATGGGGAGGTGCCGCCGTCGTACGGCGGCGGAGGGGTCAATCGAACCGCCCGTCCATCCCGGGCCGATGCAGAGCCTGGTAGATCGTCTCGACGACCTGTTCGGTGTGCACAAGGACATCGGCATTCCAGAAGCGCAGCACCCGGAAGCCCGCCGACCTGAGGAAGGCGTCGCGGCGCGCATCGTAGGCCGATCGCTGAACATGCTGCGAACCGTCCAGTTCGACGACGACGCGACCATCGACGCAGGCAAAGTCACAGATATAGAGGCCGACCTGGTGCTGCCGGCGAAACTTGAAACCCGCGATCTGTCGCCGGCGCACCCGGCTCCACAGGCGCCGCTCGGCGTCGGTCATGTCTCGCCGAAGGTTGCGAACGTACTTGAGCACGCCGCCAGTGGGGCACGCGGATCAGGCGCCAATGTGGCAGAGACACAACCATAGCGTGTAAACTGTCCGTCTTGCAGTTGATTGGAACCCTGGCGGGTAACGCCCCTTGCCGTACCGGGCGAATCTCTGTTCGTCGCCGGACTGACCCCTCCGTCCGCTTCGCGGACACCTCCCCATATGAATGGGGAGGAGCGTGTTGGGGGCTCTACGCGCCCTTGGTCAGAACGTGAGCTTCTTGTTCCACCACTTGTCCTGGTTGGGCTGGGCGTAGCCGCGGGCGGCCATGCAGTCGCTGACGTAGCGATCGAAATTCTTCGTGTCGCTGTAGTCGGCCATGCGGTCGGACAGCGCGTTGGTGCCATAGCGGTCCATCTGGCCCTCGAACACGCCGCGCTGGCCGTAATCGACGACGCGCCGCGTCTTCATCTGCTCGTTCGCCTGCGCATGGCAGGCGCTGCGGTCGCGGGCGTACCGGTCGGACGTGTCCGGACCGGTCTGGGCACCGGCCGCCGCGGGAGCGGGAGCCGGAGCGGCACCGCTGCCGCGATTCGCCGCCGGCGGCGTGCCGGTGTCGCATCCGGCGAGCAGCAGCGTCGCCAGCAAGCCCGCCGCCAAAGTCCTCAGCCCTGCGTTGGTCACTTTGTCCCTCCGAGTGCCGCCTCGATGGCTTTCAGCGCGTCCGATGCCCGGGCCGCGTCGGGGCCGCCGCCCTGCGCCATGTCCGGCCGGCCGCCGCCGCCCTTGCCGCCCAACGCCGCGACGCCGGCCTTCACCAGTTCGACGGCGGAGACCTTCCTGGCGAGGTCGTCGGTCACACCGACCACGGCCGAGGCCTTGCCCTCCTCGACTCCGATCAGCGCCACGACGCCCGAGCCGACCTTTTTCTTGAACTCGTCGGCCATGCCCTTGAGGTCCTTGCCCGGCACGCCGTTGAGTACGCGCGCGATCAACTTGATGCCGCCGACCTCGCGCACGTCGTCGCCCGCAGCCGCCGCGCCGCCGGACGAGCCGCCGCCCGCCAGCGCGAGCGCCTTCTTGGCGTCGGACAGTTCCCGCTCGATCCTGCGCTGGCCGTCGACCAGCGCCTGCAGGCGGGACGGCAGATCCTCGGGCCGCACCTTCATCACCGCGGCCGCCTGGTTCAGCAGGTCGATCTGGTGACGGACATGCTCTTCCGCGGCGTTGCCCGCGACCGCCTCGATGCGGCGCACGCCGGCCGAGACCGCGCCCTCGCCGACGATGCGGAACAGGCCGATATCGCCGGTGCGCAGCGCATGGGTGCCGCCGCACAGTTCGACCGAATACTTCTCGCCGTCCGCGCCGCCCATGGCGAGCACGCGGACTTCCTCGCCGTATTTTTCGCCGAACAGCGCCATGGCGCCGGCCGCGATCGCCTCTTCCGGAGTCATCAGCCGGGTCGTGACCGAGCTGTTGAGCCGGATGCGCTCGTTGACCTCGTCCTCGACCTTGCGCAGCTCCTCCTGGGAGATCGCCTTGGTGTGGCTGATGTCGAAACGCAGCCGATCGGGCGCGACCAGCGAGCCCTTCTGCGTCACGTGCGTGCCGAGATGGCGGCGCAGCGCCTCGTGCAGCAGATGCGTCGCCGAATGATGCGCGCGCAGCTGCGCCCGTCGTACGGCGTCGACCGTCATGGCGACGTCGTCGCCCACCTTGATCTCGCCCTTCTCCACCGTGGCGTGGTGGGCATGCAGGTCGCCCACCATCTTGTGCACGTCGGCGACGTCGGCGACGCCGCTGCCGCCGACCATGCGGCCGGTGTCGCCCATCTGGCCGCCGGATTCGGCGTAGAACGGCGTCTGGTTGGCGATCAGCCAGCCGGTCTGGCCGGCCTTGAGCGCGGCCACTTCCTTGCCGTCGTGCACGATCGCCACGATCTTGCCCTCGGCGCGCTCGGTGTCGTAGCCGAGGAACTCGGTGGCGCCGGCCTTCTGGCGCACGTCGAACCAGATCGCCTGGTCGGCGGTCTCGCCCGAGCCGGCCCACGCCGCGCGCGCCTTGGCGCGCTGCTCGTCCATCGATTTCTCGAAGCCGGCGGTATCGACCTTGATGTTGCGCGCGCGCAGCACGTCCTGAGTCAGGTCGAGGGGGAAGCCGAATGTGTCGTAGAGCTTGAACGCGACCTCGCCCTTCAGCATGCCGCCGGGCTGCAGGCCGCGCGTTTCGTCCTCGAGCAGCTTGAGGCCGGTGCCGAGCGTCTTCTTGAAGCGCGTCTCCTCGAGCTTCAGCGTCTCGGTGATCAGCGGCTGGGCGCGCGTCAGCTCGGGATAGGCGTCGCCCATCTCCTTGACCAGCGTCGGCACCAGCTTGAACACCACCGGATCCTGCGCGCCGAGGATGTGGGCGTGGCGCATGGCGCGGCGCATGATGCGGCGCAGCACGTAGCCGCGTCCCTCGTTGGACGGCAGCACGCCGTCGGCGATCAGGAACGAGGTCGCGCGCAGATGGTCGGCGATCACCTTGTGCGAGGCTCCTTGCGGGCCGTCGGGGCTGACGCCGGTCTCGTGCGCCACCGCCTCGATGATCGAACGGAACAGGTCGATGTCGTAGTTGTTGTGCTTGCCCTGCAGGACGGCGGCGATGCGCTCGAGGCCCATGCCGGTGTCGATCGACGGCTTGGGCAGGCTGACCCGCTCTTCCCTGGTCACCTGCTCGAACTGCATGAAGACCAGGTTCCAGATCTCGATGAAGCGGTCGCCGTCCTGGTCGGGACTGCCCGGCGGGCCGCCCGGGATGTGCTCGCCGTGGTCGAAGAAGATCTCCGAGCAGGGACCGCACGGGCCGGTGTCGCCCATCGCCCAGAAATTGTCCGAGGTCGGGATGCGGATGATCCTGTGGTCGGGGAAGCCGGTCAGCTTCTTCCAGTGCGCCGCCGCCTCGTCGTCCTCGCTGAACACGGTGACGCACAGCCGGTCGGGCTTCAGGCCGAATTCCTTCGTGATCAGGTTCCAGGCCAGCTCGATCGCGCGTTCCTTGAAATAGTCGCCGAACGAGAAGTTGCCCAGCATCTCGAAGAAGGTGTGATGGCGCGCGGTGTACCCGACATTCTCGAGGTCGTTGTGCTTGCCGCCGGCGCGCACGCACTTCTGCGACGTGGCGGCGCGCGAGTAGGCGCGCTTCTCCAGGCCGGTGAAGACGTTCTTGAACTGCACCATTCCGGCGTTGGTGAACATCAACGTGGGGTCGTTGCGCGGCACCAGCGGGCTCGAGTCGACGACCTCGTGGCCGTTGGTGCGGAAGTATTCTAGGAATGTGCGGCGGATGTCGCTGACGCTGGCCATGATGCAGTCCTTGTAGCGTGCGCGCGGCGGCCTAGTCCACAAGCGGGGAAAACCGGATTTCATGGCCGATTCAGGCACTTCCACGGCCACTCTCAGGCTCTCGGTCGGCGGCCTCAGGATCGCCCACCCGATCACCGTGCCGAACGCAGCGGTCCCGGCCGCCGAGATCGTGCCGGCGCTGCAGGGGCTGGTGAACGAGGTGGTCGCCGCCGCCGAAGCGGGCCTCGCCAATTCCAAGGGGGCGATCTCCTGCCGCAAGGGCTGCGGCGCCTGCTGCCGCCAGCTCGTGCCGGTGTCCCGCAGCGAGGGCGAGCGGCTGCTCGGCGTGATCGAGAAGATGCCGGCGGAGCGGCGCGCGACGCTGCGGCAGCGCTTCGCCGAGGCGGAGGCGCGGATCGCCGCGGCCGGGCTCGACGCACCAGCCGGACGCAGCGACCGCGAACTCTCGGTGGCCTACTTCGCGCTCGGCGTCGCCTGCCCGTTCCTCGAGGAAGAGAGCTGCTCGATCCATCCCGAGCGGCCGCTGGTGTGCCGCGAGTATCTCGTGACCTCGCCCGCCGACTTGTGCGCGGGCCCGCGCCAGGAGGGCGTGACGCCGGTCGCCGTCCCGAAGGTCTCGCTGGCGGCGCGCCAACTGCAGGATGCGGGCGATACGTGGTTTCCGCTGGCGATGCTGATGGCGTGGGGCCGGCGGCATCCGAGAGGCGGCAAGAAGCGGCCGGGGCCGGACTGGGTGCAACGGTTCCTGAAGGGATTGGCGGCAAAGGCGTAGCGCTTCCTCCCCATTCAGATGGGGAGGTGTCGCGCTCTTGGCGCGACGGAGGAGTCAGAAGGCCCCGCCATGAATTCTTATTCGTTCTGCACCGGGCGGGCTCTCGGCGCTTCGCTTCGCTGCAGCGCCTGCCGCCCGCACTCTTTTTCAAAGGCTTGAGCATTCGCTCAAGCCTTTG
>JBGAIW010000125.1:0-11578 GCA_044225265.1 Reyranella sp. | reverse complement strand
CCGACAGCAGCACGATCAGCAGCGGCCAGAGATAGTTCACGAGATTGGCCTCGGCCGGCGGCGCGAGCTGGAGGGCGGCGAAGTAGAGCGCGTGATAGCCGAACAGGCCCCCGACCCCCAGCGCCCACACCGGCACCGGCCAGCGCATCAGTGCGCGCCACGCGACGCCGCGGCGGCGCGCCCGCACGATGCCGAGCGCGGCGCCCACCGCGAACGTCAGGGCAACCATCTGGAAGGGCGGGACGGGGCCGGCCAGCACCGACAGGGCCGCCAGCGAGCCCCACAGCGCGATGGCGCCGAAGCCCGCCAGCATCGCCCGGCGTTGGGCTCCGGAAGGATCTTTGGCGTCGTGCATGAACCCTGTTTCACGGTTACCATACCATGACAGGGAGCCTGGCTTGCTATTCCGGCCGACCAATCCGATCAGCCACCGACTGGCGCGCCTCGCCTTCATCGCGGCGTGCGTCGGCGCGCTCGTCGTTGCGGTGTCGGGCCCGTTGCACCGCTTCCTGGGCGTCGACATGGACGCCGTCATCAGCCTGTTCCGCTACGGCTTCTATGTCTGCGCCGCGGGCTTTGCGCTCGGCCTCGCGACCATCGTGCCGACGCGGCCGGGCGACCGCCGCCGCGGCTTCGTGGCGGCCGCGCTGGCGCTGGTGATCGGCCTGGCCGGCGCGTGGGCGCCGTTCATGCTCTTCCTTCAGGCGGTCGGTGCACCGCGCATCAACGACATCAGCACCGACACCACCAATCCGCCGCCGCTGGTCGTCACGCTGAAGATGCGCGGCGATTCGGTGACGGCGCCGGCCTATCCCGGCAAGGCGGTCGCCGACCAGCAGCACACCGCCTATCCCGACATCGCGCCGATCGTGCTGGCGGTCGCGCCGGCCGAGGCGTTCCGCAAGGTCGATGCGGTGGCGATGGCGATGGGCTGGGACGTCGTGGCGCGCGCGCCGGCCGACGGCCGCATCGAGGCGGTCGACACGGCGATGTGGTTCGGCTTCCAGGACGACATCGTGATCCGCATCCGCCCGCAGGGCTCCGGCAGCCGCATCGACATCCGTTCCAAGAGCCGCGTCGGCCGCGGCGATCTCGGCGCCAACGCGCGCCGCATCCGCAGCTTCGCGGCGAAGCTCCAGGCGGCGCAGGACTCTTCGTGAGCTAGAGCGGCAGGGTGAAGCGGAAGGTCGTGCCGCGCGCCGTGCTTTCCATCAGCGCGATGTCGCCGCCATGCGCACGCACCAGGTCGCGGGCGATCGCGAGGCCGAGGCCCGCGCCGCCGGCGCGGCCGCCGGTGGTGAAGGGCTGGAAGACCTGCGCGCGCACCGCGGCCGGCACGCCCGGGCCATTGTCGACCACGCCGACCAGCACGTGCCCGTTCTCGCGCCTTGCATGCACGCTCACGGACGCCGCGCCGGCCTCGAAGGCGTTGCGGCCGAGATTGACCAGCACGCGATAGAGCAGGTCGCGGTCGGCGCGCACGACGCATTCGCCGCCGAGCTCGTTCTGCCAGTTGCGCAGCAGGTTGGGATCGCGGTCCTCGCCCTGTTCCTGCAGCGCCACGCCGACCTCGTCGACCAGGTCGGAGAGATCGAAGGTGGCGAGACGGGGCGTCGAGCGGTCGCCGACATAGTCGAGCGCGTCGCCGGCCAGGCGCGCAGCGCGGTCGATCGTGTTCAGGATGGTCGGCGCGAGCTTGCGCGTGCGCTCGTCGTCGCTCGCCGCCAGGCGGTCGGAGAGCAGCCGCGCCGTCGACAGCATGTTGCGCAGGTCGTGGTTGATCTTGTTCGATGCCGCGCCGACCTCGGCCAGGCGCGTCTTCTGGCGCAGCGACGCCCGGATCTCGCGCTGCAGGTTCTGGAACTCGCGGTCGACGGTGCCGATCTCGTCGTTGCGGCCGGTCGGCGCGCGCTCGGCGCCCGGTTCCTCCGGGGCGCGGCGGAAGGCGATCATGTCGGCCGACAGATCCTGCAGCGGACGGATCACCAGCCAGCGCAGCGCCAGATAGAGAAGGGCCGCGGTGAACAGCGCCACGATCAGCGACAGCACCAGCACGCGCCAGGCGAAGGCGTACATCGCGATGCGCATCGGCAGCTCGTCGATGACGATCCAGACCTTGGCCTTGGGCAGGCGCATCGATTCGCCGCCGATCCGCATGTAGTAGGCGCCGTCGCGGCTCATCGCCTTCAGCGCGTCCCACACCAGTTCGAGTTGGCCGGTCTTCTGCAGGTCGAAGGTCGGCATGCCGGAGTTGGGCTCGATGTTGATCAGCCGGCGGCGCGGCTTGTTCGGCTCGACCACGACGACGGCGTCGATGCGGGCATTGTTGAGCAGGCTGCGCCGGACCTCGTCGGTCACCATGTTGTCGGGCGTGGCGTCGAGCGCCAGGGCGGCGAGCGTGCCGCTCTCGATCAGCTGCTCGAGATAGACGACACGGAAACGCGCGATCGAGGGCAGGAACAGCAGCACCTCGGCCAGCATGATCGCCGCCACCACCAGGCCCAGGATGCGCCACGACAGGCCGAAGGCCGGCGCGCGGCGGCGCGCGGACGGGGCGGCTCGGGCGGTGACGGTGATGTCGGCGGCCATGGCGCCAATCTACCGGACGGCGGCCGCCCGGCCTAGAGCGTGATGACCGGAGGCGCAATCGCCGGAGGTCTGAATCACGCGATAAAACAAGGGCGTAGGGCAGGATGAGCGCGCGATCGCACGCTCATCCTGTTCTAGGACCCCCGGGGGTCCCGGGCGTTCAACTCTCCATGTAGTCGTGCAGGACGGTGCCGCCGGGCAGGGTCAGGTCGGCGATGAAATGCCGGCCGCCGATGACCTTGCGCACCGGCAGGTCGGCCACCGGGGCGTTGACGTGCGGCACCAGGTGCAGCCGGGCGGGCCCCGACCACGAGCCCTTCACCGTGACCTCGGTCAGGTGCAGGCCGACCAGCTGGGCGATCTTGGGCTTGCCGTCGACGTCGGGAATGAGCTTCAGCAGCACCTGCAGCTTGCGCAGGCTCGCCGCCGTCTTGGCCGGGTGGCGCGACTGGTTCTCGTGCTTGTAGGTCATCGTGCCGGTGGCGACGCGCTGGCCGGCATAGTCGAGCGTGCCGGTCAGGGTGTCCTTGACCAGCTCGAGCTTGGGGTTGGCGAGCTTCTTGGGGAAGCCCCAGATCTCGCGTCCGGCGGCGATCGGCGGATCGTCGTCGAGGTACATCTGGGCCACGAAGTTGCAGGGCTTGCCCTCGAACGAGCACGGGATCGCGATGCCGGTCTCGGTGTAGTCGCCGAAGCCCGACGAGTCGGGCATGCGGATCCATTCGTAGAAGACCTGGTTGGAAGAGTCGGGCACCAGCGGCTCAGGCACCGCGGCGCGGATCGCATCGGGTTCGCTTTCGTAGGCGACGATCATGTACTCGCGTTCGACGAAGCGGAACGGCGGCAGCGGGTAGCTGGGCGATGCCGCGGGCATGGACGAGAGCTTGAGGACGTCGGATCGCTTCAAAGGAACATCTCCTTGATGTCGATCGTCGAGCGCTGGCCGACGGCGTCGAAGTGCGTGGCGATCCACTGCCCGGCCACCTGGCGGCCGATCTCCTTGAGATGCAGCAGGAAATCCATGCGCGCGTTGAGCTTGCTCGACACGCCGAGACCCCTCATCTGCTTCTCCGCCTCGATCCAGTGCACGTTGATGCGTTTGTACTGGTTCGACGCCAGCTTGCCCTCATCTATCAGGTCGGTCACGAACGAAATCGCCCGCATCTCGCGCATCAGCGACGAATTGAAGCTGATCTCGTTCAGCCGGTTCATGATCTCCGGCGCCGAGGTCGGCACCTTGTCGCAGCCCAGCGGATTGACCTGCACGATCACCACGTCGGGCGTCTCGGCACCGTAGATCAACGGAAAGATCGCGGGGTTTCCCATGTAGCCGCCGTCCCAGTAGGGCTCGCCCTCGATCGTCACGGCCTGGAACAGGAAGGGCAGGCAGGCCGAGGCGAGCAGCACGTCGGGCGTGATCTCGCCCGAATTGAAGACGCGGACCTTGCCGGTCTTCACGTTGCTGGCGCTGATGAACAGCTTCACGCGCCGGCAGCCTTCCAGGCGCTTGAAGTCGACCGACCGGGTCAGCACGTCGCGCAGCGGATTGAAGTTCATCGGATTGAACTGGTAGGGCGACAGCATGCGGGTCAGCATGTCGAAGGCGACGAAGGCGGTGGAATGGTCGAGGTTCCAGCCGCGCGAGGCACGGTCGAAGGGAGTGGGCTGCAGCGGCCCGAACAGCGCCGCCTGGCTGATGTTGTGCCAGAACGCATCGAGCGCGCGCCGCGCCTCCTCGGGGCCGCCGCGGCCCATGCCGTCGGCGAACACCGCGGCATTCATCGCGCCGGCCGAGGTGCCGGAGATCGCCTCGACCTCCAGCCGGTCCTCTTCCAGCAGCCGGTCGAGCACGCCCCAGGTGTAGGCGCCATGCGCGCCGCCGCCCTGCAGGGCGAGGTTGATGCGCTTGATCTCCATGTCCGCCTCCCCGCCGCCGGTTCAGTGCGCGGTCCAGCCGCCGTCGATCGGCAGCGCGGCGCCGGTGACCGAGGCACCGCCGTCGGAGCACAGGAACACCGCGAGGGCGGCGAGCTCGGCCACCTCGACGAACTTCTTGTTGGGCTGGTTCTTCAGCAGCACGTCGGTCACGACCTGCTCGCGCGGGATGTTGTGGGCGCGCGCCTGGTCGTCGATCTGCTGTTCGACCAGGGGCGTGCGGACATACCCCGGGCAGATCGCATTGCAGGTGATGCCGTCCTCGGCGGTCTCCAGCGCCGTCACCTTGGTGAGGCCGAGCACGCCGTGCTTGGCCGCGACATAGGCCGCCTTGTAGGGCGAAGCGACCAGGGCATGCGCCGAGGCGACGTTGATCACGCGGCCCCAGCCCTTCTCGCGCATGCCGGGAATCACCAGCTTGGTGGCGTGGAAGGCCGACGAAAGATTGATCGACAGGATGGCGTCCCATTTCTCGTCGGGGAATTCGTCGATCGGCGCGACATGCTGGATGCCGGCGTTGTTCACCATGATGTCGACCGAGCCGAACATGTCGACGGTCTGGCGGATCATGCCCTCGATCGCCCTGGGCTTGCTCATGTCGGCCGGCGAATAGACGACCATGGCGTTGGTGCGCTGCGCCAGTTCCGAGCGCGTCTTCTCGATCTGCAGCGCCTCGCCGAAGCCGTTGAGGACGACGTTGGCGCCGGCGCGGGCGAAGGCCTCGGCGATGCCGAGGCCGATGCCCGAGGTCGAGCCGGTGACGATGGCGGTCTTGCCGTTGAGCATGATGCGATCTCCTGATCTGGTTTGATCATTGGGGGTGATCGCAAGGTGACGGCGCCGCCGCCGCTTCTGAAATGCCGAGTGCCTACCGTTTCGATAGAGCGCACGTATTGCCCATCTCAGGCGCGGGCGTGCGCATCGCGCAGCGCGTCGAGCGAGGCGATCAGTTCCTCGGGATCGGGCCAGCGCGCGGAGTCGACGTCGGAGAAGGCGAAGACGATCTGGGCGTCGGGCGCCACGACGAACACCGCCGGGATGGGCAATCGCCATGCCGTGTCGGCGTGCAGGCGGCGCAGGTCGCGGCCGCGCTCGAGATGGATGCGGACATGCTCGGGCGAGAGTTCGTAGGCGAGCCCGCAGGTCCGCGCGAAGCCGTTCGCGGGATCGCTGAGCAGCGGATAGGAGACGCCGCGCTGGCTCGCGGTCTCGGCAATGCGGGCGGGCTGGTCGGGCATGATGCCGACCGGCTGGCCGCCCAGCGCCTCGATCGCCGCGCGCGCCTCTTCCAGGGCGACCATGGTGAGGGCGCAGTACGGGCACCAGCCGCCCCGGAAGAAGGCGAGCACCATCGGGCCGCGGTCGAGAAACTGGTGACTGGTGTGGAGGACGCCGTTGGCGTCGCGCAGCGCGAAGTCGGGAAACATGTCGCCCCGCGCCAGGCCCTCCTCGGCCAGCCGCAGCATGCGCAGCCGGTCGTATTCGTCCTGCACGGCGGTCCGGTCACGGGCCGACAGCTCGGCCAGATGGTGGCGATTCAGCTCGTGCAGCGCCTGAGGCAGGGAGTACGACGGCGACATCCTGCAGAGAGTGTGACGGGCTGTGAAATGCGCCGGAAATACCTTGCGCGTACGGTATCGATAGCCACAGGCTATGGATGTCTGGGGCAAACTCCGCGGGTCATTCGCCTGCACTTCCGGGGGAGAAGCTGCCGTGGAAATGCATCAGATCCGCTATTTCCTGGCGGTCTGCGAGACCCTGAACTTCACGCGCGCGGCCGAGGCCTGCAACGTCTCGCAGCCCTCGCTGACCCGCGCCATCAAGGGCCTCGAGGACGAGCTGGGCGGGCCGCTGTTCCGCCGCGAGCGCAACAACACCCATCTCACCGGTCTCGGCGAGATGATGCGCCCGCATCTGACCCAGGTGCTGATCGAGACCGACGCCGCCAAGGAGCGCGCCAAGAGCTTCGCCAAGCTCGACGACGTCGAGCTCAAGCTCGGCATGATGTGCACCATCGGGCCGCGCCGCTTCATTCCCTTCCTGCAATCCTTCCGCGAGCGTCATCCGAAAGTGAACCTCACGGTCGAGGACGGGGCGAGCGACAAGCTGCAGGAGCGGCTGGCCGGCGGTCAGCTGGATGTCGCGGTCTATGGCCAGCCCGAGGAGATCGACGAGCGTTTCCACGCGCGCCGTCTCTACGACGAGCGATTCGTGATCGGCGTCGGACCCGGCCATCCCTTCGAGAAGCAGAACGCGGTGCGCTGCGCGGACCTGCACGAGCAGGCCTACGTGAACCGCCTGCAGTGCGAGTTCTTCGGCCATGCCCGCAAGATCTTCCGTGAGCACGGCGCCAGGACGCGGATCGTGTTCCGCAGCGACCGCGACGACTGGGTGCAGTCGATGGCGATGGCCGGCATCGGCTTCACCTTCATTCCCGAGTACGCCGTCACCATGCCGGGCCTGCGGGTGCGGCCGCTGATCGAACCCGAGATCGCCCGCACCATCCAGGTCGTGACGGTGCGCGGCCGTCCGCATCTGCCGGCCGTCGCGGCCTTCGTGCGCGAGATCCTCGCCTTCAACTGGGCGAACGCCGCGGCGTAGGCTGGGGAGCGCGCCCCCCGGCAAAGCTATCGAATCAATCGCCACTCGGCATTTCAGTCGAATGCCGCACGCTCCGATGCTGGGTCATCGCCGCGGCCGCTCCGGTCGCGGATCAACCGCACGGAGATGACCATGCTCTTTCGTACTCTTGCCGCTTCAACCCTCGTCGCCGCCGGCCTCGGCCTCGCGGCTCCCGCCTTCGCCGGCGAATGCCCGGCGGGCCAGATGCGCGCCGATGCCACCAAGCCGGTGACCTATGCGCCGAAGGCCGTGACCGACATGGTGCTGTCGCAGATCGACCTCGGCGGCGAGAAAGTCGCGCTGAAGGGCCACCTGATGCGCGTGCGCAAGCTCGAGATCCAGCCCGGCGGCATCGTGCCCTGGCACAGCCACGGCGATCGGCCGGCGCTGATCTACGTCATGTCGGGCGAGATCTACGAGCACGCCAGCAACTGCGCCGTGCCGATCCTGCACAAGGCCGGCGAGGTCGCGAAGGAGACGCAGGCCACGTCGCACTGGTGGAAGAACGACGGCAAGACCCCGGTGGTGCTGCTGTCCTTCGACATCCAGCACGACCCCAACGACCACAACATGTGATCGGAAGGATCCGCATCATGTCGGGTGCCCTGCGCGCGTTCACGATCGGCCTCACCGCCTTCCTGACCGTGGTCGATCTGTTCGCGACGCAGGCCATCCTGCCTTCCCTCGCTGACGCCTACCGAGTCTCGCCGGCGGCGATGGGCTTCGCCGTCAACGCCAGCACCATCGGCATGGCGGCAGGCGGCCTCGCGGTCGCCCTGTTCGGCCGCCAGATCGACCGGCGCCGGGGAATTCTGATCAGTCTTGCGCTGCTGTCGTTGCCGACGGCGCTGCTCTCCACCATGCCCGACCTGCCGCTGTTCACGGCGCTGCGCATCGCGCAGGGGCTTTGCATGTCGACGGCTTTTGCGCTGACCCTCGCCTATCTCGGCGAGCACACCAGCGCGGCCGACACGGCGAGCGCCTTCGCCGCCTACATCACCGGCAATGTCGCCTCCAACCTGTTCGGCCGCCTGCTCGCCGCCGGCGTGGTCGATCATCTCGGCCTTTCGGCGAATTTCTGGGTCTTCGCCGGGCTCAACCTGTCGGGCGCCGTGCTCGTCTGGTTCACCGTCGAGCGCACCCAGCCGATGCGGCAGATGGACATGAGCCACTCCTCGCCGCTGTCGAGCTTCCTGGTCCATCTCGCCAATCCCGCGCTGCGCGCCGCGTTCGCCATCGGCTTCCTGATCCTGTTCGCCTTCATCGGGACCTTCACCTACGTGAACTTCGTTCTGGTCGGTCCACCCTTCGGCATCGGCATGATGATGCTGGGCACGGTCTATTTCGTCTTCCTGCCGTCGGTGATCACCACGCCGCTGGCTGGCCGGGTCGCCAATCGCTTCGGTGCACGCCCGACTCTGATTGCCGCGTTCGCGCTGGCGGCGCTCGGTCTGCCGTTGCTTCTGAGCGACAGCTTCCCGGCCCTGCTGCTCGGTCTTTCCCTGGTCGCGGTCGGGACCTTCTTCGCGCAGGCGACCGCCACCGGCTTCGTCGGCCGCGCCGCCACGTCCGATCGCGGATCGGCGAGCGGTCTCTATCTCGCG
Organism: Reyranella sp.; assembly: GCA_044225265.1. Lineage (GTDB taxonomy): Bacteria > Pseudomonadota > Alphaproteobacteria > Reyranellales > Reyranellaceae > Reyranella. Next base: position 2,828 of record JBGAIW010000125.1, on the reverse strand, counting down.
AGCTACTTTCTGGGCGGCCTCGCCGGCAGCGCGGTGCTCGGCCAGATCTTCGATCGCCTGGGCTGGACGGCGTGCGTGATCGGCATCGGCGCGTCGCTCGCGCTCGGCGCACTGCTCGGGCTTCGGCTGGTCATAGCTCCCGGCAATCGAGGCGATGCCGCATCGGCATTTCAGTCCGGCGCGGCGCGCCCGCACTCTGCGACCACGCACTGACGCGCATCACTTTTATGGAGATACTCATGTCGAACTGCATCGCTCAAGCCTGCTCCGGCGCCCTGCTCGCCTTCGCGCTCCTGTTCTCGCACTCGAGCCACGTCAACGCCGAAGGCGTCAAGCCGCCGGTCTCTGCCTCGGGCGTCATCGCCATCAAGAGCGCCTACGACGTCGCCGGCACGGTCGATCGGCTGAAGCAGGACATCGCCGCCAAGGGCATCATGTTCTTCCAGGAGATCGACCAGGCCCAGCTCGCCTCCAAGGCCGGCATCGAGCTGCGTCCGTCGGTGCTGCTGATCTTCGGCAACCCGCCGCTCGGCACGCAGTTTCTGACCGCAAATCCGCAGGCGGGACTCGACTGGCCGGTGCGCATGCTGGTCTACCGCGACGCCCAGGGCCAGGTGTGGGTCGCCTGGACCGATTTCGAATGGATCGCCAAGCGCCACGGCGTGACCACCCGCGACCAGCAGTTCCACATGGCAATCGAGGTCGCGGCCTCGATCGCCTCGAGCGCGGCCCCGCGCTGATCGCAATCCTCCGAGGGAGCGACCGCCCATGAACGCCATGACCCCTGTTTCCCCGACGACACCCCGCGAGACGGCCATGCCGGCGAAGGAACGTGCGATCAAGGAGCAGGTGGTCCTGGTGCTTCAGGGCGGCGGCGCCCTCGGCGCTTATCAGGCCGGCGTCTACCAGGCGCTCATGGAAGCCGGCATCGAGCCCGACTGGGTGATCGGCACGTCGATCGGCGCCATCAACGGCTCGATCATCGCGGGCAACGAGCCCGCGAACCGCATCGCGCGGCTCAGGGAATTCTGGGACGGCGTCGCGCACCGCGATCCCTTCGAGTCGTTCTGGCCGACGGCGACCGTCGCGAGGGCGCTGGCCAACGCCACGACCATCCTCGCCGGTATTCCCGGCTTCTTCGCTCCCAATGCCGCGGCGTTCCTCGGGCCGACCGTGCCGCTCGGCCTCGAGCGGGCGGCCTACTATTCGACCGAGCCGCTGCGCCGGACGCTGGGCCGTCTGGTCGATTTCGACTGCCTGAACCGGCACAAGGTGAGGCTCTCGGTGGGCGCGGTGAACGTGCGCAGCGGGGAGATGCACTACTTCGATTCGCGATCGGCGGCGCTGGATTCCCGGCACGTCATGGCGTCGGGTGCGTTGCCGCCGGCATTTCCCGCCGTCACCATCGACGGCGAGTCCTATTGGGACGGCGGCATCTATTCGAACACGCCGATCGAGGTCGTGCTCGACGACGTGCCGCGCCGCAATTCGCTGATCTTCTCCGTGAACATGTGGCAGCCGGAAGGCGCCAACCCCACGACCATCCAGCAGGTGATGGCGCGTCACAAGGACATCCAGTTCGCCAGCCGCGGCAAGAGCCACGTCGCGCGCCAGGCGCAGCTGCACCGGCTGCGCCACGTCATCCGCGAGCTCGCCGGCCGCCTGCCGGAGGAACTGCGCGCCGACCCGGTCGTGCAGGATCTCGCCGAGTACGGCTGCGGCACGCTCATGCACCTGGTCCGGCTGCTGTCGCCGCGGCTCGACGGCGAGGATCACACCAAGGACATCGACTTCACGCGCGCCGGCATCGAGCGGCGCTGGAAGGCGGGCTACGAGCATGCCTGCAGGACGCTGGCCGAAAGGCCCTGGGAGCGTCCCGCGGATCCGCTCTCGGGCATCGTCATCCACGAATCGACCGGCCTAATGTAGTCCCAGGTGACGCAGCACGCCGACCGTCGTCAGCAGACCCAGCGTGACGAGGCCCAGCCCGCCGATCTGCAGGAGGCTCGGAACCTCGCCGACGACGGGAATGCCGACGAGTACCGACACCGCGGGCACGATCGCGGGAAACAGCACGGCGCGGCTGACCCCCAGGAGCATGACCGCCTGGCTGTAGGCGACCATGGTCACGGCACCCTGCAAGCCGCCCTGGATCAGGCCCTGGAAGGCGAGCGTGGCGACCGGCAAGGCCGCGAGATGCGCCGGATCCGCCCACAGCAGGTAGGCGGGCGTCGAGACCACGAAGGACAGGACCGAGACGACGGCGGTCGCCCGCAACGCCGGCACCCGCCAGTGGCGCAGCAGCAGGGTGAAACTCGCCCACAGAATGCTCGAGGCGAAGAACAGCAGATCGCCGACCCAGGCCCGGCTGCCGGCGGGCTGTGCCAGCCCGTCCCAGCCGATCAGCACGATCCCGCCGAGGACGATCGCGGCGCCCGCAAGATGATCGCGCCCCAGCCGCTCGCGGAGAAATACCGCCGCTCCGATGGTGCTGACGATGGTCACCGTCGAGGGGGCGATCACGGCGCCGTGCGCCAACGGCGCGAAGCCATAGCCGCCGGTCTGCATCAGCGCGAACGGCGCGCCGCCCAGTGCCGTCAGGGCGAGGCCCCGCCGCCAGCCGATGCCGGCCAGGTCTGGTGCGCCGAAGCGGATCAGCACCGGCAGCATGAGCAGCCCCGCGACGATGAAGCGCGCGAAGATCAGGTCGACCGGAAGCAGGCCGCCGAGGATGCCGGCGCGGGCGGCGGCGAAGCTCAGCGACGCGCCGAGCGCCATGACGGCGCCGGACAGCAGGCCGAGTCGCTGGCGTTTCGCATCGCGCGTCG
>JBGAIW010000124.1:0-11731 GCA_044225265.1 Reyranella sp. | reverse complement strand
CTTCCTGGCCTGCTCGATCGCCCCGGCGACCGTGCCGCCTTCGGCCAGCAATTCGAGATTTTTCTGCGTGGCGTGCACCAAGGTGCGGCGGCCGGCCTTGGCTTCGTCGATCGCCTGCTGCGCGCCGATCCACACCGAGTCGGTCGACTCCGATCCGTCATGCAGCGCGACCTGGTCCTGCGGCGCCTCGGCCAGGAAGAACCAAGTGTCGAAACGCTTGGGCGCGAACGTCGGCGTGACCCAGTGCGCGTAGGGCGTCATGAGGTCGGTGGCCAACTCGAGATCCTCGGCCTCGACCAGGTCGACGATGCTCGCCTCGTCGTCGCTCAGCTTCTTGCGCCACTTCTCCTCGATCGGCTTGAGGTCGGCGGCGCCGATCAGCGGCTTCTGACCGCGCTTGTGCGCCAGCAGGACGCCGCACTCTTCGAAGGCTTCGCGGATGCCGGCGACCCGAAACTTGAGTTCATCGTCGCCGAGAGAGGCCGCGCCGGTCGCCCGCGCCCGCAGGCGCCTGTCACCGTCGGCCTCCTCCAGCTTGCCGCCGGGAAACACCAGCGCGCCGGAGAAGGCGTCGATCTGGTGATGGCGGACCACCATGAAGACCTCGAGATCGGACGATGGATTGCCCCGCTTGGACGGACGCAGCAGCAGGACGGTGGTCGCCGGACGCGCCGGCGGCGGCTCTTTCTTGGCTTCGGTCATGCGTGAATTCTTACACAGGAGATCGGGACAGTGCCATGCAACGGGCCTACAGTTGCAGCTGTCCGTTCCGCAGTGAGGAGGCCCTATGTCGAACACGGGTGGTACCGAACCCCATACCTTGGCCGAAGGGCTGAAAGCGTTGCGCAAGAGCGCCGGCTGGATCATCGCGCTCGGGATCATCGCCATGCTGGGTGGTGTGATCGCCCTGGGCAGCGTGGTCTTCGCCACCGCTTCGGCCGTGGTCATCGTCGGCCTGATGATGCTGATGGCGGCGGCGACCGAACTCGTCGCGGCATTCAACGCCAAGGACTGGAGCCACCGCCTGCTGTGGCTGTTGCTCGGCCTGCTCTACGCCGCGGCCGGCCTGATCTGCCTGCAGAACCCGTTCGAGGCCGCGACCTTCCTGACCCTGCTGCTCGGCGTCTCGCTGATCGTGGGCGGCCTGATCCGCATCTTTCTCGCCACCCGCATGGGTGCGGGCACACCGTGGGGCTGGGTCGCCTTCTCGGGCGTCCTCAGCTTCCTGCTCGGCCTGATGATCGTCGCCAAGTGGCCGGCGTCGAGCTTCTACGTCCTCGGCATCCTGCTCGGCGTCGACCTGATTTTCGTCGGGAGCACCTGGCTGACGGTCGGACTGGCCCTGCGCAAGGGCAGCAAGAGCTAGGCAGCTCGCACCGGTGTGCTAAGACGCGGCCCGCATGAGCGGTCGGCGTACCTATGTCTGTCTTCCCGGTGCCTGGATGGGTGCCTGGTCCTGGCAATTCGTCCTGAAAAGGCTGCGCGCGCCGGGACATGACGCCCGTGCCCTGCCCTTTCGCGGTGTCGGCGAGCGGGCCGCCGAGTTGTCGCCCGCCTGCGACAACGACCGCTTTCTCGACGACACGCTCGACACCCTGGCGAAGGACGATCTGCGCGACGTCATCCTGGTCGGACACAGCTTCGGCAGCTTGATCGCGCAACTCGTCGTCGACCGCGCGCCCGATCGCATCGCCCACCTGGTCATCATAGACGGCGGCATCACCCAGGACGGGCAGTCGATCTTCGGACGCATCCCGAAGGAAATCGTCGCCAAGCGGCAGAAACTCGTCCGTCAGGTCAACGGGACCGACGTGCTGCCCTTCGCGCCGGTCGGCAGCCTGATCATCGACGATCCCGACCTCGCTGCCTGGACGCACCGCCAGCTCACGCCGCACCCGCTCGCCTGTTACACCAAGCCGATCGTGTTGGAGAATCCGGCCGGCAACGGCCGTCCGATGACCTATATCGCCTGTACCAAGCCGCGTTACCCGGTCTCCGCCGGCATGCACGAAAAGGTCCAGGCCATGTCGCATGTCCGCTATCGGCCGATCGAGGCCGGCCACAACTGCATCATATCCGCCCCCGACCTCGTGGCGCGCGAGCTGCTGGAGGTCCCCCAATGACCGACAGCGCCCGCGAGCAACTCATGGTCCTCGTCGCCGGCCCCTATCGCGGCGGCACCGGCGACGATCCGATGAAGATTCAGGCCAATGTCGAGGCCATGGAAGAAATGTCGTTGAAGGTCTTCCGGCGCGGGCATCTGCCGGTGATGGGTGAGTGGTTCGCCCTGCCGCTTCTGAAGCACGCCGGCTCGAAGCAGATCGGCGACGCGATCTTCGACGAGATCTTCCATCCCATCGCCCGCGAACTGATCGGCAAGTGTGACGCCGTGCTGCGCATCGGCGGCCCCTCGTCCGGCGCCGACGACATGGTCGCCACCGGCCGCCGCCTCGGAAAGAAGATCTTCCTGTCGCTCGAGGAGATCCCCGAGCGTTCGCGCGGCTAGAACGTCTCCTTGTAGGGCCTGAGGTCGATCTCATGGCTCCAGGCGCTGCGCGGCTGCCTGTGCAGATGCCAGTAGTTCTCGACGATGGCATCGACCTTGAGCAGCCCGTCGGGTCCCGCCTTCTCGGCGCGGTCCGGCATCCGCGACAGCAAACGGTCGCCTTCGATACCGCCGTCGATGATGACATGCGCGACATGGATGCCCTGCGGGCCGAACTCGCGCGCCATCGACTGAACCATCAACCGCAACCCGCCCTTGGTGGCGTTGAAGGCGGCGAAGCGGGGCCGGCCGCGCATGGAACCCGAGGCACCGGTGAAGATCACCGTGCCGCGGCCCAGCGGCGCCAGCCGGCGCATCGCCTCGCGACCGAACAGAAAGCCTGCGAAGCAGCCGACCCGCCAGCTGTCCTCGAAATGCTGCGCCGTCATCTCGCGGAAGTCGACGGCGGCGTTGTTACCCATGTTGAACACGAACAGGTCGGCCGCCGTGCCGTCGGCATCGTCGGCCATCGCCTTGTCGAACAGCCGGACGACCTCGTCTTCCTTCGTGCCGTCGACCGTGACGGGCGTCGCCGAGCCGCCCGCCTTCCGGATCGCCTCGACCACCTTGCCGATCTTGTCCGCGGTGCGGCCGGCCACCAGCACGTGATGACCGTTTTTCGCGAACAGCTTGCTGACGCCGCCACCGATGCCGCGTTCGGCGCCGACACCGAGCACGAGCGCCTTCGGCTTCCTATCCGCCTTCTGAACCATGTGAATTCCCCGCGATGGGTTGTTTCGCGGAACTTGCGGTGACGCCCCGCGCTTCGCTACGGTCCGCCCGCATGAAATTACCTCCCTACCCCATGATCGAACTCGACGTCGGCGCGCCGCTCGATCGCCACCGCGCGACGGTGCAGAAAGAATGGATCGACTGGAACGGCCACATGAACGTCGGCTACTACGTCGTCGCCTTCGACAAGGCGACCGACGTGATGTGCGAGCAGTTCGGCTGCAGCTGGGACTACACGCGCCTGAAGATCGGCATGACCTTCGTGCTGGAGGCCCACGTCACCTACGACCGCGAGGTCAAGGAGGGCGACCCGCTGCGCATCACCACGCAGATCCTCGACCACGACGCCAAACGCGTCCACTACATGCACATGATGTATCACGGCAGCGAAGGCTACCTCGCCGCCACCAACGAGCTGATGCTGATGAACATCGACTACGAGACGCGGCGTTCCGCGCCATGGCCCGAATGGGCGATGCCGCGCATCGAGAAAATGGCCGCCCTGCACGCCAGACTGCCCCGCCCCGCACAGGCCGGACGAATCATCGGCATCAAGAGAAAGTAGAGTACATGCTGGCCACGCTGCCTTACGAGTTGCCCGAGCTGGTGACGCGCGCGCCGCTCGATGTCCACGCATCGACGGTACTGCCAGAGTGGGTCGACTGGAACGGCCACATGAACGTCGCGTTCTACGTGCTCGCCTTCGACCAGGCCTCGGGTGCCTTCATGCGCAACATGGGCCTCGGCCGCAACTACGTGGACAGCAAGTCGGGCATGACCTTCGTGCTGGAAACCCACGTAACCTACGACCGTGAAGTGCGCGAGGGCGCGCCGTTGCGCTTCGCCACCCAGCTGCTCGACCGCGACGCCAAGCGGGTGCACCTCTTCCACGAGATGTACCACGCCGAGCAGGGTTACCTCGCCGCGACCAACGAGACGATCGTGATGAACATCGACTACGCGACGCGCCGATCCGGGCCGTGGCCAGTGCAGGCGGCCGAGCGCCTGGAAGCCCTGTGGGCGACCCACAAGGATCTGCCACGCCCGGCGAAGTCCGGGCGGCGGATGGGACTGCCAAAGCGCGCAGCCTGAGCCCGCAACCTATTCGTCCTCACCAGGCGAACGGTGTGGTCGCCGCGCCGATCACCGCGCCGCCGACGCCACCGATGATCAGGCCGGGAACCGTGCCGACCGGCGTCACGGAGCCGATCACGGCGCCCGTGCCGGCGCCGATCGCGCCGCCCGAGAGAGCGCGTGAACCCGGATCGCTGCCGCAGGCGCCGAGGCCCAGGGCAAGCACGACCATCACCATGAATTTGGTCATGTCAGGTCCTCCTGTGTGCGTGCACAGGATGTCGGGTTCGACCCTTGGGAACTGCCACCCTTCCGCGGTGACCAAACGGTGACCCGCGAAGGGTCCTGCTCTACCTTGCGGGACGCTCCAATTTCGCCAACGCCTGCCCGGCGATGCGATACGGCAGCCAGTTGCGAATCCACTTGAAGCCGACCTTCTCGTAGAAGCCGCGTGCCGGATTCCAGTCGAGCACGTTGAGGTCGATGCGCTTGTAGCCCTTCTCGGCGCATTCCTGCGCGAGCCCCTGCAGCAGCGCCCGGGCGACCCCACCGCGCCGCTCCTCGGGCACCACCCAGATATCCTCGATGAAGATGCCGCGCGCGGCGGTCCAGACCGAGTAGTTGAAAGTATAGAGCACGAAGCCGACGGGATGCCCGCCCCGCTCGGCAATCAGCGCGGCGAATTGCGGATCCTTGCCGAAGCCGTCGCGCGCCAGCGTCTCCGGCGTCGACGTGACGGCATGCGGTTCGTCCTCGTAGGTCGCGAGATCGATCGAGAAGCGATGCAGCAGGCCGACGTCTTCGACCGTAGCCGAACGCACGACGATGGGATTGTTGGATCTCATGCCCTGGTAGCCTCCTGCAGCGCCTCGCGAATCACCGCTTCGTCGCCGACATGATTGACCAGCAGCAGGATCAGCTTCGCGTCGAACGCGCGCACCTGCTCGTCGGTCATATCCTTATGGGCGTCGACGATGGCGTTGTAGACGTCGTCGGGCCGCGCGAGATTGAGTTCTCTCTTGAGCATCACGCACCTCTGGCAGTGGCGCGATCGAGCGCCCGTCCGACAGCCGCTGCTGTGGGGTGGCGCCATCGCGCTGCAACATATCGGTCCGGCCGGATCAGATAGGCGGTGCCTGGCCGCGCGTCATAGCGCTGCTGCAGCAAACCATCGGGAAGCGCATCGATAGCCGTTACCTCCGGCAGTCTCAGCGCAGGCGAACCGAACGTCAGGAGACTGAAGCCGAGGCCCAGTCGATCGACCAGCCATCCCTTGTCGATCGGCGCATCGAGCATCGCCCGTCCCGGCTCCGGCCCACCCTGCCAGTCGGAATCGGCGTCCGGAGTGTCGAGCGGCGATCCGGGCTGCGCGGTCGGCACAGAAAGCCGGCCGCTGTTGATCAGGCTGCGCGCGAACGGAAAGTCGCGCGCCAGGGCGAGCGCGGCGTCGCGAAACGCGCGCGAAGCCGGAAACTTGGGCGTAATGAAGTCGGTGCTGCGCGTCGAATTCAGGATGTTCTCGCGGCTCGCCGCCCGACGCTCGCTGCAGTAGCTGTCGATCAGCGCCTCGGGCGCCCCGCCGGCCAGCACCAGCGCGAGCTTCCAGGCGAGATTGTCGGCGTCGGCCACCGCCGCGTTGCCGCCGCGCGCGCCAAACGGCGACACGACGTGGGCCGCGTCACCCGCGAACACGACGCGACCGTGGACGAACCTCTCCATCATGCGGCATGTGAAGGTGTAGACACTGGTCCACTCGTGCTCCCAGCGCGCGTCCGGACCGAACATCTGGCGCAGGCGCCTGTCGACATTCTCCGGCTTCTTCTCTTCCTCGGGATCGGCGTCGCGTCCGAGCTGAAAATCGACACGCAGGACGTCGTCGGCCTGGCGGTGCAGCAGCACCGAGTTGGTCGGATGAAATGGTGGGTAGAACCAGAAGCGCCGCTCCTTCGGCAGGTCCCCTTTCAGGCGGATATCTGCGATCAGGAACTGGTCGTGAAAGACCTCACCCGGATAGGGTAGGTCCAGCATGTGGCGCACCGGGCTACGCACGCCGTCGCAGGCCACCAGCCAGTCGGTCTCGAGGGTGTAGGTACCCTCCGGTGTTTCGACCTCGACCGTCACGCCATCGCTGCGCGGCGCCACGCCGACCACCTTGTGCCGGTGGCGCATGTCGATCGTCGCCTCTTCGGCACAGCGGTCGTAGAGGTACTCCTCCACGTAGTATTGCTGCAGGTTTACGAAGGCCGGAAACTTGTGCCCGGGTTCGGGCTGCAGGTTGAAGCGCCAGATCGGCCGGTCACGAAGATAGACCTCGCCCTGCTCCCAGGTGATGCCCTTTTCGACCATGCGCCGGGCAATGCCGAAGCGATCCCAGATCTCCAGGCTGTGTTTGGCCTGGCAGATCGACCGGCTGCCGAAACTCACCTTGTCGTCGTCGTCGAGCACGATCGACGGCACGCCGCGTGCTGCGAGCGAGAGGGCGAGCGTCGGGCCAGCGATGCCTGCGCCCACGATCACGACCTTGCGGCGCTCGCTGCGGCCGTCCAGTTCGGCCGGCCGGCGGTACGGATAGGTCTTGTAGGCGTACGAACTCATGGCTGGGGGCGCGCCACTCCAGCGGCGCGATCAGGCATGCCGACGAAGACGCGCGACTGGAGTCGTGCCCCCGGCACGGGATGTCACGCGTCCTTCTCCAGCGCGCTCCACATCTCGATATCGCGTTCGGCGGTCCAGATGCGCGGATGGTCGAGGCCCTTGGCCTCGTCGTAGGCGCGGCTGACGTTGAACGGCATGCAGTGCTCGAAAATCACCCAGTTGCCGTACCGCGGCTTCAGCGCCGCCATCGCCTTGTCGTAGGCCTCCTTCAGCGATTGCCCGCCGGAAGCGTTGGCAGACACCGCCTTGTACAGGTCGCTGAGGAAGGCCTGCGTGCCGGCAATGCCCTCCTCCACCGCCTGCTCGCCGGCCAGCGCGTCGCCGCGGCCGGGCACCAGCGCCTCGGGCCGCAGGTCGCGCAGTTTCTGCAGGGTCTCCGGCCAATCCTTGTAGTGGGCGTCGCCGCAATAGGGCGTCGCGCCGTATTCGACGAGATCGCCACTAAAAAGCGTGCGCTCCTCCGGCAACCAGACGATCGTGTCGCCCTTGGTATGGCCGCGCCCGGCATGGATGATGTCGACTTGGACCTTGCCCAGCCAGATCGACATGCGGTCCTTGAAGGTGATGGTCGGCCAGGTCAGTCCCGGGATCGTCTCGGCGGCCTGGAACAGGCGAGGGAATCGCTGCAGCTCCGATTTGTAGTCCTGGGCGCCGCGCTCGACGATCATCTCGCGCGTGGCTTCGCTGCAAACGATGTGCTGCGGCTCATATCCCGACGCGCCGAGCACCCGCACGGCGTGGTAGTGCGTCAGCACGACATACTTGATCGGCTTGTCGGTGACGGTGCGGATCTTTTCGATCACGGTCTGGGCCATCCTTGGCGTCGCCTGCGCGTCGATCACCATCACGGCGTCGTCACCCACGACGATACCGGTATTGGGATCGCCTTCCGCCGTGAACGCATAAGCATGCTCGCTCAGCCGGCTGAAGGTGATCTTCTTCTCCGCCATGTCCGCCTGCGAGGCGAAGGCTCGTGTCATGTCTCTCTTCTCCCGATTGTTCTTGTTTGACTGAATGCAGCGCTAGTCGTTGCCGTACTTGTGATAGCTCGCGCGGTCGCCAGTGCGCACCGTGACCTCGAAGCCGTCGCTGTCGCGCTCCATGCGCAGGGTCACGGGGGTGCCGGGCGGACCGCTCTCCCAAAGCTTGCGATAGAAGTCCGCCAACTCGTCGAGCACTTCTCCGTTCAATGCGTGCAGCACATCTCCGCGCTGCAGGCCGGCCCGGTCGGCCGGGCCTCCTTCCGAGGTGCCGCCGACCACGAGGTGGCCCATATGTTCGAGCGTGATGAGGCCGAGCCAGGGTCGCGGCGGCTTTTTCAGCCGGCCGTTTTCCACAAGCACGTCGAAGATCGGCTTCAGCCGGTTGATCGGCACGTACATGTTGCCGGGAAAGGCTGGCGCTCCGGGACCGAGCGCTTCCTGGACCAGCAAAGAGCCGACACCGAGCAACTCGCCCTGGGCGCCGAGCAGGGCCGAGCCGCCCCACAGTGGATAGGCCGGCACCGTGAAGATTGCCTTGTCGAGCAGATACTCCCAATAGCCCGCGAACTCGCGGCGGCCCGCGACCTTGACCTTGAGCGCGGCCTTCTCGCCGCCGACGCCGGCAACGTAGGCCTCGCTGCGCAATTCGAGACTGTCGGAATCGCCGAACCGAATCGGCTTGATTCGCGGCGGAAAGGCCGTGCGAACCAGGCCAAAGCCGCTTTCGTAGTCGGAACCGACGACGCCGGCCGGGATGGAATTTCCCTCGTTGTCGGTGATGGTGACCGTATCGGCCTCCATGATCAGGTAGCCGATCGTCAAGATCAGCCCCTCGTCATCGATCACGATGCCGTGCCCCTCGCGCTCGGCCCCAAGTGTCTTGGCCGAGCGGCGGTTCCTGGGAATTGTCGTATTCAGGCCGACAACTGCGGGCAATACGCGCGAAACTTCGGGCGGCAGGCTGGAACCGCCCGGCCGGCGCGCCTCGACGCCTTCCTGATGGTCCGTGCCGTGGCTGGACCCATTGGCGGAACCGTTCAACCCTCGGGCCATCGCCTACCTCCGCGTACACTCCCCGCCGTCATTGGAAATGTAGGCGTCCGCCGCTCCGATTGCTATATGACGCTGCATGGCGCCCCCCGCCGATCCGTTCGAAATCACCGACGATCCCGCCCCGACTGATCCACAGCCGGCCAGTCAGCATTCGGCCAATCAGCCAGCGGGACGCCGTGCCGTTTTGCCCACAGCCCATCTCGAAGGGCTGAACGAGGAGCAACGCAAGGCAGTCGTGCACGATACGGGGCCGCTGCTGGTGCTGGCCGGCGCCGGCACTGGCAAGACGCGCGTTCTGACCACGCGCATTGCCCACCTGCTCATCACCGGCCGCGCTCGGCCCTCCCAGATTCTGGCCGTCACCTTCACCAACAAGGCGGCGCGCGAGATGCTGGATCGCGTCGCCAGCCTGATCGGCGGCGCTGCCGACGGCATGTGGCTGGGCACGTTCCACGCCATCGGCGTCCGGGTCCTGCGCCGCCACGCCGAGCTGATCGGCCTCAAGAGCAATTTCACCATTCTCGATACCGACGACCAGACGCGCCTGATCAAGCAACTGCTTCAGGCCGAAGGGATCGACGACAAGAAGTGGCCGGCGCGCATCCTGTCCGGCATCATCCAGCGCTGGAAGGATCGCGCACTCACGCCCGACAAGGTCTCCGGCGAGGATGCCGGCGAGTTCGCCAACGGCAAGGCCGCCGAAATCTACAAGCAGTACCAGGCGCGCCTCGCCGAGGTGAACGCCGCTGATTTCGGCGATCTGGTGATGCATTGCGTCACTTTGTGGCAGCAGCATCCCGACGTGCTGGCGGACTATCACCGTCGCTTCCGCCACATCCTGGTCGACGAGTATCAGGACACCAACGTCGCGCAATATCTCTGGCTGCGCCTGCTGGCCCAGGGCACGTCGGACGTCTGTTGCGTCGGCGACGACGACCAGTCGATCTACGGCTGGCGCGGCGCCGAGGTCGGCAACATCCTGCGTTTCGAGAAGGACTTCCCTGGCGCCACCATCGTCCGTCTCGAGCGCAACTACCGCTCGACGCCGCACATTCTGGCCGCCGCCTCGCACCTGATCGCCAACAACGAGGGCCGGCTCGGCAAGACCCTGTGGACCGACCTCAAGGAAGGCGAGCGGATCTCGTTGAAAGGCGTGTGGGACGGCGACGAGGAGGCCCGCTCGATCGGCGAGGAGATCGAGGCCCTGCAACGCGACAAGCATCCACTCAGCCAGATCGCCATCCTGGTGCGCGCCGGCTTCCAGACCCGCGAGTTCGAGGAGCGCTTCATAACCATGGGCCTGCCCTACCGGGTGATCGGCGGGCCGCGATTCTACGAGCGCCAGGAAATCCGCGACGCTCTGGCCTACTGCCGCGTCACGGTGCAACCCGACGACGACATCGCGTTCGAGCGCATCTACAACACGCCGCGCCGCGGCCTGGGTGAATCGGCATTGCGGACGCTCCGTATCATCCAGCGCGCCAACAAGGTCTCGCTCTACGAGGCGACGCGCCGCGCGCTGGAGACCGACGAACTGAAGGGCCGGCAACGCAAATCGCTCGGCGACCTGATCAGGAATTTCGACCGCTGGCGCGCCATGCTCGACGGCATCGGCCACGTCGAGGTGGTCGAAACCATGCTCGACGAGTCGGGCTACACCGACATGTTGCGGGTCGACCGCTCGCCCGAGGCCGAGGGGCGGCTGGAGAACCTGAAGGAGCTCACCAACGCGCTGCAGGAGTTCGAGACCCTGCCCGCCTTCCTCGAGCACGTGGCACTGTTGACCGACAACGCCGAGAAGTCCGGCGGCGATATGGTGAGCGTCATGACGCTCCACGCCGCCAAGGGACTGGAGTTCGACACGGTGTTCCTGCCGGGCTGGGAGGAAGGCCTGTTCCCCAATCAGCGCGCGCTCGACGACAAGGGTCTCGCCGGTCTCGAGGAAGAGCGGCGATTGGCCTATGTCGGCCTGACCCGGGCCCGCAAGCGGGCCTACGTCTCCTTCGCCGCCAACCGCCGCGTGTTCAACCAGTGGCAGGCCGCCATCCCGTCGCGCTTCGTCCAGGAACTGCCGAAGGATCGGCTGGCCGAAAGCAGTGACGCCGGCCTCTACGCCACCTATTCGGCGGGCCATCACGGCGGCCTGCGCGACCAGGCGAGCGGCTTCGACTACGAGAGCCTCGGCGTGACGAGCGTCGGCCGCGCACGCACGCGCTGGCGCGACGAGACGCTCGATGACCGCCGCGCCGTCGAGGGCGACAAGCCCGACCTCGCCATCGGCCAGCGCGTGTTCCATCAGAAGTTCGGCTACGGCCGCATCGTCGCCGTCGACGGCAACAAACTCGACATCGACTTCGAGAAGGCCGGATCCAAGAAGGTGCTGGACAGTTTCGTCGAGGCGGCCTGACCGCAGGGTTTTGGGGAGCAATCCATGACACGTTCGATCGTTCTCGCGCTGGCCATGCTGTTCGCCGCCGGCTCCGCGCTGGCCCAGGGGAAGGTCACCGTTGTCACCTCCTTCTCCAAGGAGGTCACCGACCCGCTCAAAAAGGCGTTCGAAAAGGCGGTGCCGGGCACGACCCTCGAGGTTCAGAACCGAAACACAAATGCCGGCGTGAAGTTCCTTGAGGAAACCCGCGGCAACAACCAGGTCGATCTGTTCTGGGCTTCCGCACCCGATGCGTTCGAG
>JBGAIW010000005.1:0-89489 GCA_044225265.1 Reyranella sp. | reverse complement strand
GCGGCGTGTGCCCGCAGAACCCAAGTAAGTGTGCTTCGTCGAAAATCATCAACCCTGCGATCGTGGGCTGGTAGAAATGTTGATGGACGCGACTTCCTCAATTGACATCTCACTAGGCACTCTATGCGAGGCCAACGTCTAGCGGCGCAGGCGGCGCAACGCCAGATAGACGCCGCCGACGATGCCCATCGGCATGATGTACATCAGCGCGATCAGCAACAGGCCGAAGATCGTGTAGGCGCTGAGATCGAACTGCACGCCGAGATCGTTTTTCACGAAGGTCGAAATCGCCTGCGCCGAGTTGTCGACCAGCACGTAGAAGATGCCGCCGACCACCGAGCCCGCCAGCGAACCGATGCCGCCCACGACGAGGCCGATCAGGAACTTGATCGACAGGAAGATGTTGAAGCTGTCCGGCGCCACGAAGGCGATGGCCGAGGCCGACAAGGCGCCGGCGATGCCGGTGTAGGCCGCGCTGATGCCGAAGGTCACGGTCTTGTAGCGCGCGGTGTTGATGCCCATCGTGTCGGCCGCCATGTAGTGGTCGCGGATCGCCATCATGGCGCGGCCGCTGCGGCTGTTGAGCATGTTGTTGGCCGCCCAGTAGAGGGCGATCATGACGAACAGGCAGTAATAGTAGAGCCACTGATCTTCAGTGAGCGGCAGATCGAACGGCACCTCGGGCTTGAGCAGCACGATGCCCTGCACGCCGCCGGTAAGATCCTCCAGCCACTTGTATTTCAGGATCTGCGGCACCGCGAGCGCGAGCGCAAAGGTCGCAAGCGCCAGATAGTGCCCTTCAAGCTTGAGCGCCGGCAGTCCGAACAGGTAGCCGACGGCAAAACACACCGCCGCTGCACATGGCAGGGTGGCGTAGTAGGGCATATTCAGCTTGTCCATCAGGATCGCCGCCGTATAGGCGCCGACCGCATAGAACGCGCCGTGACCGAGCGAGATCTGGCCGTTGAAGCCGGTCAGCAGGTTGAGCCCGAGCACCGCGATCGCCGCGATGATCATGGTGCTGACCAGGAACAGGCGATAGTCGGACACGACGTCGGGAAATACCGGCCGCAGCAGCGGCCACAGCAGCGCGACCGCAACGACGACGACAAGCCACTTCTTGGGAAATTGCGGCATGTCAGACCCTCTTCACGACCACGCGGCCGAACAGGCCGGCGGGCTTAACCGTGAGCACGAAGATCACGATGATCAGGGCGACGGTGAGCTTCTCGCCGTTGCCGATGATGTACACGCCAGTCAGCTTCTCGATCTGGTTGCCCGCATAGGCGACCATGTTCTCGAGCACGCCGACGATGAAGCCGCCGATCACCGCGCCCCCCGGATTGCCGATGCCGCCCACCAGGGCGCTGGCGAAGGCATAGAGCAGGATTCCGCCCATCATGTTGGGGTCGAGATAAACGATATGCGCCACCATGATGCCGGCCACCGCGCCGACCGCGGCGGCGAGGCCCCAACCGAGCGCCAGCATCCAGTCGACCCGCACGCCGACCAGTCGCGCCATCGACGGGTTCTGGGCTGCGGCGCGCATGGCAAGGCCGAGTGGCGTGTAGCGGAAGAACACGAACAGCAGGCCGAGCACGATCAGGGTGACCAGCACGACGCCCAACTGGTGCGGCCCGATCACACCGGCAATGCCGAAGCTCGACTTGGGGAACGGAGAGGGGAATTCCTTGATCAGGTAGCTCCAGATCGCGCCGGCCATCGAATTGCAGATCGCCAGCAGACCGATGAACACCACGACGACGGATAGAACCGGAGCGTTGTGCAACGGTCGCAGGACGATCCGCTCGATCAGCACGCCGAGAACGAACGAGGCGGCCACGGCGATGGCGAAGGCGAGCCAGAAGTTCAGCCCCCAGCTCATCAGCTGCCAGCTGATGTAGGTCGAGAACATCGCCATCTCGCCCTGGGCGAAGTTGAGGTGGTCGGTCGAGACGTAGATCATCACCAGCGCCAGCGCGACGCAGGCGTAGATCGCGCCGTTGGCGAGGCCGGAAGCGATCTGCTGAAGGAACTGTTCCATTTCGGCGCGCCTCAGTAACCGAGATACGATTTGCGGATGCCCTCGTCGTTCTTCACGACGTTGGACTTGTCGGCCATCACCACTCGGCCGGTCTCCAGCACATAGGCATAGTCCGCCAGATCGAGCGCCAGCGCGGCGTTCTGCTCGACCAGCAGGATGCTGACTTTCTCTTCCTCGTTGATGCGTCTCAGGATTCGGAAGATCTCCACGACGATCAGCGGCGCCAGGCCGAACGATGGCTCGTCCAGCAGCATCAGGCGCGGCTTCAGCATCAGCGCGCGGGCGATCGCCAGCATCTGCTGCTCGCCGCCCGACAGGGTGCCGGCCTGCTGCTGGATGCGCTCCTTGAGCCGCGGGAAATACGAGAACACCCGTTCCCGTTCCTGCTCGACGCCCTGCTTGTCGCGGCGGGTGTAGGCCGCGATGCGCAGATTCTCGTCGACCGTCAGCGTGGTAAAGGTGCCGCGGCCTTCGGGCACGTGAGCGATGCGCTGGCGCACGATCTCTTCCGTCGGCCGGCCGATGATGTCCTGGCCGGCGAAGCGGATCGTGCCCTCGGTGCGCACCATGTTGCAGATGGCGCGGAGGGTCGTCGTCTTGCCCGCGCCGTTGGCGCCCAGCAGGGTGGTGATGCCGCCCTCGGCGATGTCGAAGCCGAGATCGAACAGGACCTGGGTCTGGCCGTAGAACGCCTTCAGGCCCTTCACTTCCAGCAGCGCCGCCATTTACGAGGTCCCCAGGTAGGCGCGAATCACTTCGGGATCGCGCTGAACTTCCGCCGGAGTTCCATCGGCGATCTTCTTGCCGAAATCGATGGCCACCACCTTGTCCGATACCGACATGACCAGGCTCATGTGATGCTCGACCAGCAGCACGGTGACATGCTGCGTGTCGCGCACCCGCTTGATCTGGCCCTTCAGCACCTCGATCTCCTCGTGGTTCAAGCCGGCCGCCGGCTCGTCGAGCAGCAACAGCTTGGGGCTCGACGCGAGCGCGCGCGCCAGCTCGACCCTCTTGCGGATCGGAAACGGCAGGCCGCCCGCGAGCGCATGGGTGAATGGCTTCAGATCCATGAAGTCGATCAGCTCGAAGGATCGTTTGGCGATCTGCTCTTCCTCGACCTTGACCCTGGGCACACGGACCGCGTTCTCGAAGAAGCTGGTCGTGCTGCGGCTGTGGCAACCGACCTTGACGTTGTCGAGCACCGAGAGCTTGTCGAACAGCGCCACGTTCTGGAACGTGCGGCCGATGCCGATCTGGGGAATGTCATGGCGCGGCCGATCGAGGATCGACTTTCCCTCGAACAGCACGTCGCCCGAGTTCGGCGTGTAGAGCCGGCTCAGGCAGTTGAAGAGCGTCGTCTTGCCCGCGCCGTTGGGGCCGATAAGGCCTGCCACTTGCCCCGGAAACACATCGAAGGTGACGCCATCGAGGGCAATGATGCCGCCGAAGCGAACCGAGACATTGCGCACGCTGAGGAGCGGCGAGCCGCGGGATGAAGTCGGTCCTGCCATGTTCAAACCGGATTCGCGGACGAGTGAATCAACACATCGATCCCGCGAAATTACCCTTGCCTCCCAAATACTTGCGACCCTTCTCCGAGGTCGGCACGCGGCGCACGATGGCCCATCCGGTGGGCATGCGCAACCCCAATGCCGTCGCGCCATGCTTTCGACGCGATTGCGTCGCAGGCTGGTGTCGTAGAGCGGACGTTGACATAAGACTCATGGCCGCCGATACGACTTTCCCCTCTCGTTAAGCGAGCCGCCGTCGATGAGCCGTCTTCTTGCTGCCCTCTCCCTCGCCGCAGCCGTGGTAGCCTTGCCCATGGCGACACTGCCCGCCGCTGCGCAGACGTCGCCAGCCCAAGGCTGGCCTCAGAACAAGCCACCTGCCCAAGCCACGCCGCCGCAGGCACAGCCTGCTCCGAAGCCTCCGGCGCCTGCCCAGCCGCCGGCACAGGGCGCCGTCGCGCCGGTGCCGCTGCCGACCTGGTTCCATGAGATCGACACGGCGAAAAAGGGTGAAGTCACGCGCGCCGACTTCCTGAAGTTCCGCATGAAGACGTTCGAGCAGCTCGACACCAACAAGGACGGCAAGATTTCGCTCGACGAGTTCCTCAAGGTTGCCGAGGCGCCGTTCACCACCGACTCGCCCGGGCTTCCGCCGCTCGCCGAGCGCCAGGCGCGTGCGCGCCAGGAATTCCTGAACCTCGACACCAATCGCGACAACTTCATCGAACGCGCCGAAGCCGAGGCCCTGGTCCATGCCGAGTTCAACAACTACGACACGGACCGGGACAACAAGGTCACCGAACCCGAGTTGCGCCTGATCGTGCAGCGTTCGCTCGCCCGCGAGGCCGCCGCCCGTCAGCAGGTCGAAGCGCAGCGTCGCCAGGGCATGATGACGATCAACGACTTCATCGACATGCAGCTGCGCGGCGCCGACCAGCTCGACAAGAATGGCGACGGCAAGGTCAGCCAGCAGGAATACATGGCCTTGGCCGGCCCGGCCGACGGTCCGCAGGCCCAGGGCATGCCGCCGTTCGAACTGCGCAAGAAGATCTCTCTGGTGAAGTTCGGTGAGATCGACACCAACAAGGACGGCATCCTCGACCGCGTCGAAATCACCGGCCATGCGGTGAACCAGTTCACGCAGATGGACCTGAACAAGGACCGCTTCCTGAACGAGGAAGAATTCAAGAAGGCTCAGGAAGCCGAACAACAGAAGCTGCGCGCCCTCGTCCAGACGATGGCCCCCGCGCCCGCCCCGGCCCAGCCGCCTCGTCCCGCGCCCGCCCCCGCGCCGGGTCAGGGTCGTCCCAATGCACCGGGCGCTGCGGCCCCACCGCCGTCGGGCCTGGCCCCCGGCCTGCCCCAAGGCACGCGCTAGAATCGCACGCGCCAAGATCGCAGGTATTGAGATCGAAAGAGGCGCCGCAGGGCGCCTCTTTTTTTATTCGACGGTTACGCTCTTCGCGAGATTGCGCGGCTGGTCGACGTCCGTGCCCTTGGCCACGGCCGTGTAATAGGCCAGCAGCTGCACCGGCACCGTGTAGAGAATTGGCGCCACCACGGGATCGACCGTCGGCAGGACGAGAGTCGCGGCCGCGTGGTCTGACAAGCGGGCCGCTCCCGCCGAATCTGTCATCAGCACCAACCTGCCACCTCGTGCCTTGGCCTGCTCGAAATTCGAGGCGGTCTTGTCGAACACGGCGTCGGTCGGCGCCACGACGACGACCGGTACATTTTCGTCGATCAGCGCGATCGGCCCGTGCTTCATCTCGCCGGCGGCGTAGCCCTCGGCATGGATGTAGGAGATCTCCTTGAGCTTCAACGCCCCTTCCAGAGCGATCGGAAAGGACGAGCCGCGGCCGATGTAGAGCACGTCGCGCGCCGGCGCGAGGATCTCCTCGGCGATTCGCTGGTACTGCGGCTCCATGTTCAGCGCCTCGTTGACGTGCGCCGGCAGTGCGATCAGCGCGTTGGCGATGCGTGTTTCGGCTTCCGCCGAGAGCGTGCCGCGCGCACGGCCGGCCGCGACGGCAAGTCCCAGCAGCACGGTGAGCTGCGTGGTCGTCGCCTTGGTCGAGGCGACGCTGATCTCCGGCCCGGCGAGGGTCGGCACGACGACGTCGGATTCGCGGGCGATCGCGCTCTCGGGAACATTGACCACCGATAGCAGCGTCTGCTTCTGCGCCTTGGCATAGCGGATCGCCGCCAGGGTATCGATCGTCTCGCCCGACTGCGACACCGCGATGCACAGACCGCCTTCGGGCAGCGGCGGCTCGCGATAGCGCAGCTCCGAGGCCACCTCGCACTCCACCGCCAGGCGCGCCAGGCTTTCGAACCAGTACTTGGCGACCAGGCAGGTGTAGAAGGCCGTCCCGCAGGCGGTCATGGTGATGCGGCTCACCTTGGTCCAGTCGAACGGCAGGGCCGGCAGGGTCACGGCGCGGGTCGCCGGGTCGAGATAGCTCTGCAGGGTGTCGCCGATTACCGCCGGCTGCTCGTAGATTTCCTTGAGCATGAAGTGACGGTGGTTGCCTTTGCCCATCATCGCGCCGGTGATGCCGCTCAGGCGAATCTCCCGCTTCACTTCCTTGCGTCCCTGGAAGATCGACGCGCCCTTGGCATCGATCACGACCCAGTCGTCGTCTTCCAGGTAGGTCACGCGCCTGGTGAACGGCGCCAGCGCCAGGGCATCGGTGCCGATATACATCTCGCCATCGCCCCAGCCGACCGCCAGCGAGCTGCCGCGCCGCGCGCCCATCAGGATGTCGTGACGACCGCTGAACAGAACGACCAGCGCAAAGGCGCCGCGCAGCCGCTCCATCGCCTCGCCCATCGCCTGCTCGGGTGCCATCTGACGCTCGAGGTAGGAAGTGATGAGCTGCGCCACGACCTCGGTGTCGGTGTCGCTCTCGAATCGCTTGCCTTGGGCGGTGAGCTCGTCCTTGAGCTCCTGAAAATTCTCGATGATGCCATTGTGGACGACGGCGACCCGGTCGGTCGCGATCGGATGGGCATTGCGCTCGGACGGCTTGCCATGGGTCGCCCAACGCGTGTGGCCGATGCCGATCGTGCCGGGCAGAGGCTCGTTGGCCAGCCGCGCCTCGAGATTCACCAGCTTGCCCTCGGCACGACGCCGCTCGATGTGGCCGTTGACGAGGGTGGCGACGCCGGCCGAGTCGTAGCCGCGATATTCAAGCCGCTTCAGGGCGTCGACGAGCAAAGGCGTGACAGGCGCCTTGCCGATGATTCCGATGATGCCGCACATAGATGGGAATTCCGGGGTGGGTCGTCCGTGCGAGGGGGTGGTTATTTCTTCTTTGCCCGCTTGACGCCTGCCTTCTTGGCAGCGGCCGCGCGGAGCTTGAGTTTCGCACGAAGCGGGCCGGCGCGCCCCTTCTTTGTGACCTGACGAGCCCGGCCGAACGCCACCGCGCCTGCCGGGACGTCCTCGGTGATCACGCTGCCGGCCGTTACATTTGCTCCGCGCCCGATACGGACCGGGGCCACCAGAGAGCTGTTGGAACCGACAAAGGCCTCCGCCCCCACCACGGTTCGCCACTTCCCGTAACCGTCGTAGTTCACTGCAATGGTGCCGGCGCCGATGTTGCTGGCCGCACCGATGTCGCTGTCGCCGAGGTAGGCCAGGTGATTGGCCTTGGCGCCGCGGCCCATTTTCGTCGCCTTGAGTTCCACGAAATTGCCGATATGGACGTCCTCGGCGACGTCGGAACCCGGGCGGATGCGCGCGAACGGGCCGATGATGGCGCCCTTGCCGATGCGGGCACCTTCGATGTCGCAGAACGCCTTGATCTCGACCTCGGGCCCGACGGTCACGCCCGGTCCGAAGCGTACATTGGGGCCGATGGTGACGTCGCGGCCCAGACGCGTGTCGGCGGCCAGCCACACCGTGGCCGGATCGGTCATGGTGACGCCGGCCTCGAATGCCGCAGCCCGCAGGCGCTCCTGCATCGCCTTCTCGGCGACGGCGAGCTCGGCGCGCGAATTGATGCCCTGGAACTCGGCCTCCGCGCCTTCGACTGCAATGGCGTGATGGCCGGCGCGGCGGGCCACCGCCACGGCATCGACCAAATAGAATTCCTTCTTCACGTTGTCGTTGCCGATCCCCGCCAGCAATTCGGCTATCAGGGCGCCATCGAGGCACATCACGCCGGAATTGCAGTAGTCGACGGCGCACTCGTCACCGACCGCGTCCTTGCTTTCGACGATCCGCTCCAGCGTGTCGCCGTTCATGATCAACCGGCCGTAGGGCGTGGGGTCGCTCGCCCTGAACCCCAGCACGCCGACCGTCGCTTTGGCGCGGGCGCAGGCATCCAGCAGCCGGCGCATCGTCGCCGCCGTGATCAGCGGCGCATCGCCGAACACGACCAGCACCGGTCCTCGATGGCCCTTCAGTTCACCGAGCACCTGCCGGGCGGCATGACCAGTGCCCAGCGGCCGGCGCTGCACGACGGTCGGATGGGGGGCGAAAGCCGCCGCGACGTCCGCGGCGCGGGGCGCCACGACGCCGACGATCTTCGCCGGCTTGAGTTGACGGGCGCTTTGCAGCACGTGATGGAGCATCGGCCATCCGGCCAGCTCATGCAGAACCTTGGGAATTGCCGACTTCATGCGTGTGCCGGCCCCGGCAGCCAGGACGACGACGGCAACGGGCGACTTCATGGCTGCTCCGATGCCATGGGGCTGGCGGCCCTGCAAGGTGGATGTGCTAAGGAGATTGCATGCACCCCAATGCCGACAATCTCATCGCCAGCCGTTTCGACACCGTGCTCTACGACCTCGACGGCACCCTGATCGAAAGCGCCAGGGACATGCAGGTCGCCGTCAGCAAGGTGCTGGCCGATCATGGCCTGCCGGCGGCCACCGAGGACGACATGCGGGCGTTCATGGGCCAGGGCAGCAAGGTCACCATGGACCGGGCCTTCACCAAGTACGGCAGGAAGCTCGACGAAGCCGCCTTGAGCGCGGTCACACGGGAGTTCGTGCGCTACTACGAAGCCGATCCTGTCAGCCATACGACCGCGTTCCCCGGCGTCGCCGAGGTCGTCGCGCGCTTTGGCAGGATGGGGCTCAAGCAGGGGGTCTGCACCAACAAGTTCGAGCGGCCGTCCCGCATGATCCTGGAGCACCTCAGGTTGATGCCGCCGATCTCCGACGTTGCCGGGGCCGACACCTTTCCGGTGCGCAAGCCCGATCCCAAGCACATCCTGATGCTGCTCGAACGCATGGGCGGCTCGGCCGGCCGCGCCGTCATGGTGGGCGATTCGATCCACGACCTCGAAGCCGCGCATGCCGCCGGCCTTCCCGCCGTGCTGGTGAGCTGGGGCTATACCGACAGGCCCGCTAGCGAGTTGGGCGCAGAGGTCGTGATCCAGCAATTCGATGCGCTGCCCCGGGCCCTGGAGGAGATCGCCAGCCGTTGACCGGTCGCCGTTGACTGGCCGCCGTTGACTGGCCGCCCAACAGGCCCTATACGCCCGCGTCCCGGGCGCGTAGCTCAGCGGGAGAGCACACCCTTCACACGGGTGGGGTCGTAGGTTCAATCCCTACCGCGCCCACCATTATATTCGAGGGCCTTCGGCAGACCTGCCGGAGGCCCTCGCCGTTTGCAGTGCCTGCAGGATTTGATTCGGCTCAAGGCCGGCCGCCGTCCCGGCGATCACAATCCCGGCGTCCGTGGGCAATTTGTCCGATAGAGTACCAGCAGCATGACGAACGTTCCGACCCTTCGCCCCGGCGACCGCGTGCCGGACTTCGCCCTTCCCGGGCTGGACGGCAAACTCCGGAAGTTCGTCTGGTCGTTCAAAGGCCGCCCGGTGGCGCTGGTCGCGGTCGACGACGTGCGCAATCTGGATGCGGACCAGTTCGCCAAATTGCGGCTGGCCTGCGCTGCGGCAAGGACCGACGTGGTGGTGCTGGCCGCCGTTCCCATCGCGACCGCCGCACCGGCCTGGGCGAAGTTCAACCTCGGCACCGAGGATCCGCTGCTTCTCTGCGACGGCGAACGCAGGATCGTCCCCATGCTGATGGCCCAGGGCGGCGCGGCGCTGGGCCAGGCCGCCCTGCTGCGTAGCCGTGTGCTCGTGCTCGATCCCAACCAGCGGCTGGCTGCGGCGTATGACAGCCGGCCGCTGCTTGCCGCCGCCGAAGGCGTCGCAGCGGTGGCGCACGACGTCAGCAGCGACATCGGCGGCGATCAGCTCGTGAAGCTTCCCATGGCGCCGGCGCTGGTGTTGCCGAGGGTCTTCGAACCCGATTTCTGCGCCCAGGTCATGCGGCTCTGGCACAAGGGCGATCACAACGACAGCGGCGTGTCCTCGCGCTATGGCAACGTCAACGTCGCCGAGCTCAAGCGGACGGAAGACTATGTCGTGGTCGAGCCGATGATGCAGAAGGCGATCTCCGACCGCCTTGCCTGGCGCATCGGTCCCGAGTTGATAAAAGTCTTCGCCTACGACCGGGAATTCTCCTTCGACGCCCATGTCGTGCTGTCCTACAGCGCCGAGGGCCGGCACTTTTTCGGCGCCCATCGCGACAACGGCGCTCCGACCACGGCCGACCGCTCGTTCGCCGTGTCGCTCAATCTCAACGACGATTTCGAAGGCGGCGATCTCATCTTCCCCGAATATTCGTCGATCCGGGTTCGTCCCCCGGCGGGAGGCGCCGCGGTCTTTTCCTGCTCGCTGCTGCACGAGGTCGTGCCCGTGACGCGCGGCCGTCGGTTTGCCCTGACGACCTTCTTCCGCACCAAGAAGTAGGCGTTAGAGCATTATGAGTTCAGCTGGAATCAGCTGAACTCATAATGCCCGTCGAAGCGAGCATCGCCAGTGCGCGCGAATGTAATCAAGGGGAACCGCGTGCGGTTTCCCCTGATTACATTCCGCTCTAGCTCGCCGCGACCTGCCAACTCTTGGCCTCGCCCTCGTAGAGCTTGCCCGGATTGCCGTGCACCGTGGTGCGCCACATCATGCGCTGCTCGCGTTCGCCGTCGTACCAGGTCGCGGTGTGCACCAGACATCGATTGTCCCAGACGATGACGTCGCCCTGCGTCCATTCGTGGACGTAGATGAATTCCGGCCGCGTGTAGTGGCTCATCAACCGGTCGAGCAGATCGGCCGCCTCGCCGTGCGGCCCCGGCGGCATGCCGACGAATGGGCCGTCGAACCAGTCCATCTGCGAATACTCGCAGAGGTACAACGCCTTCCGGCCGGTGACGGGATGAACACGCACCACCGGCTGCGGCTGCGAGCGGTCATTGGCAGTGGCCGGCGGCGGCGTCTCGCCCTTCAGGGCAGCGTCCCGGCCGCGGCCGGCGAAGGGCCGCGTGTGCAGGCCCTGCAGGGTCTCGACCCGCGCCTTGAGGTCGGCCGGCAGCGCCTCGTAGGCCAGCGTGCCGCTGGCGAAGATCGTCTGGCCGCGCGAACGATCGACCGGGCTCATGGCGTAAAAGAGCGAAATGTCGGGCGGCGGCCGGCGATAGCTCTGGTCGGTGTGCCAACCCTTGCGATGAGGGTACTGGACCGGCAGCTTGCCGTCGGCAGTGAGCGGCGGGTCGGGCCGCCTGGGCGGCGCACGATTCACCGGCGCCATGTTCGAGACCAGAAAGATTTCCGGCACGGTGGGGTGCACCATGTTCTTTCCGGTGAGAAGGTAGCGGTAGTCCTCGATCTCGGGCCCGAACAGGCGGCTGAGCTCGACGAGCTTTCGCGGCTCGGCCGTGATCTCGCCGAGACCGGGCAGGCACAACAGCCCGCCCGCGTCCGCCAGCGCCTTGGGCAGCGCCCCCGGATCAGCCAGTGCCTCGGAAACCCCGGAAAGCCGGACGGTGGCGCCGTAGCGCGCGCCGGGCAGCGGGCCTTCGATCTTCACGCACGCCCTCCGGCATAGGGATCGTTGACGCCGTCGAGCGGCCAGACCGGCCGGCGCAGCTTCTTGAACTTGAGCCGTGAAATGTCCGGCGAGCAGATGCCGCCGGAATCGACGACGATGATCTCGCGCGCGATCGGCCCGTAGGCCGCACGGAAGTGCTGCACGCTCTTCACCACGACCACATCCTTGGTCGTGGGATCTATGCCCTGGCTCAGGAACACCTGCAGATCGATGGTCTGGACACGGTTCGAAATCGTGACGACATCTATCCCGCCGATCCGCAGCACCGCGGTCGGCCCCATCTGGGTTTCGACACCGGCATTCATCGGCCCGTCGTTGCGGAAGGTGCCGTCGGACAGCATGCGCACGACCGCCTTGGCCTTGACCGGCTTGCCCATCGACTCGTCAGTGTGACCGCCAAGCTCGACGTCGATCTCGGCACCGACACCCGCCTTCATTGCCTGCCTGACGGTGCCCGGGTCGAAGATCGTGCCGAACGCGACGTTCTGGATGGCGGCATCGATCAGCCCCTGAAGAACCGGGGTAGTGTCGTTGTAACCGCCGCCGCCCGGATTGTCGGTACCGTCGGCCAGCACCAGCGGCCCCTTCTTGCCTTTTGCCCCAGCGCGCGCGGCGGCAATGCCGTCGGAGACCGGCTGGTAGCCCGACTTCATCTCGCCCTTGCGCCGCCAGATTTCGTCGACCAGTTCGCGGGCAATCGCCCTGGCGCGGGCCTCTGCCACTGGCTCGTAGCTCACGGCGATCGACGGGCCGGTGTAGGGCATGTCCGACCAGGTGAAGCCCGCCTGGATCGACACCACGTTGATGCCGGGTTCCTTTTCGTACTGGTCGGCCTTGGCCAGCATGTCGCGCATCTGGCCTGGCTGGGTGGTGCGGCCATGATCGGCGCCTTCGAGCATCGCGGGCTGCACCAGCAGGCAGCGCGGCTTCTTCTTGCCCTCCATCGCCTCCTGGACCAGCGCGGCGGCCTGCACAGCGCGCTCGTAGCCGTCGATATGCGGATAGGTGCGATAGCTCACCAGCGCGTTGGCGTTGCCCGCCATCTTCACCGTCGCATTGGCATGCAGGTCCAGCGTTGCGGCAATCGGAACGTCCGGGCCGACGATGCCGCGCAGCGCCTCGAGCAGTGCGCCTTCGGCATCGTCCTCGGTCTCGGTCACCATGGCGCCGTGCAGCGAGAGGCAGATGCCGTCGAGCTTGCCCGCCTTCCTGGCGGTATTGAGGATGATGTCGCGGATCGTCTCCCAGGTTTCTTTCGTGAGCGTCCCGGAAGGCGTCGCGTTGGCGGCCACCGCATAGACCGGCTGCCAGCCGTACCTGGCAGCGCTGTCGATGTAGCCGCCCATCTCGTTCTTCGTACCCTTGAACTTCGGCACGATCGCCTCGCCCTCGACCAGGAAGCGGCGGCGATAGTCGTCGAGCGTGGTCGGCAGTTTCGAGAAAGTGTTGGTCTCGTGCATGAACTGCGCAAGCAAAACGCGGAACGCCATCTACTCTACTCCCCTAGATCTTCGCGGTTTTCAGCCACTCGGCCTGGCCCTCTTCGCCCTCGACGCCGGTCGTCTCGAGCAAACGGCAGACCATCATGTAGTAGCCGACGGTGAGGGTGAGCTCGATCACCGCCCCCGGCGACAGGAAGGCCTGCACCGCCTTCAGATTCCTGTCCGAGGCCTTCACATTGCGCATCACGTCGTCGGCGAAGCGCAGTACCGCCTTCTCGTTGTCGGTGAAAGCCGGCGCCTCGATCGTGGCATCGCGCAAAGCCGCGATCTTTTCCTCGGCGACACCGACCTCGCGCGCGATGCGCTCGTGCTGGAATACCTCGTAGGCGGCGCGGCTGACCCGTCCCACCCGCACGATCGCCAGTTCGCGCAGCACAGGATCGAGCTCGCAGCGGTAGAGCAGCGCATTGCCCATGCGCACGAAGCCCTTCAGGCCGGACTCCGAGTTGGCCAGCATGCGGAAGATGTTCAAATGCGGCTTCAGCTTGCCGAGAAATTCGGCATGCTTGCCCGTGGCGTTGTCTACTTCGTAGTACGGAATGCGCGGCATCGGTCCTCCCAATGCCGCGAGCGTGCAGCTACCGTCTCATCCGGTCAACGAACCAGATGAGTTACAACCAGCCCCGTTGCAATAAAGGGTTGAGCAGGCGCCCCCACACACCTGTCAGCACGATCGGCTTTTCGACGACGATGAGAGCGATGCAGGGCGGGCCCGGGTCGGCGATCGGCTGGTGCTCCTGCGGACCGGGGCCCACTGCGAAATCGCCGACACCGTAATTGCCGGTGTTGTCCGAATAGCCGCCCTGCAGGACGATCGTGTACTCGGTGCCGACATGGCGATGCACCGGCAGTCCCTTGCCCGGATCGAGCTTCAACAGCGACACGCGATGGCCGTCGCCGTGCAGATCGACGCGGATCTCCTCGAAGCCGCCGAACGCCTTCTTCCAGTCCTTGCCGCCGAGATAGCGCCGCAGCGGCGCCGGCGCCCAGTCGAAGCCGGGACGCGCGGCAACCGGCGCCGGCCTCGCGTCGACCGGCGCGGCACCGAGCTTCGCCAGGACCGCTTCCAGCGCGGCCTCGCCGAAACCGCCTGCGCCCTCGTCCGCCGTCCCGTGCTCCAGCATCGCGCCGCCCATCGCCGACAAGGCGTCGACCGTCCGCCGCGCCGCCGGATCGAGGGCGACGTGCAGCGCCACCGCCAACGCCGGTCCTTCCGGCAGGGTGCCGGCGGCGTAGTCGAGCAGCAGTTCCTCGGGGGCCGGATGGCGGCTCATGACCTGTCTTCTCTCTCCAGCGCTTCCCGCAGCCGCCCGAGGGCCAGGCGAATGCGGGATTTAACGGTACCCAGCGGCAGTCCCAGCTCCTCGGCGATCGCGGTGTGCGTCTTGTCCTCGAAGAACGCCATGCGGATCACCGTCAGCTGGTCGGCCGACAGGTCGTTCATCAGTTCCTGCACCCGGCTATACGTCTGGCCGGCGAGAACGGATTTGTCGGCATCGTCGTTCTCGGGTGCAAAAACCGTGAGCCAATCCTCGGTCTCGATGGCCGGCCGGGCGCTGCGCCGGATCAGGTCGATCCGCTTGTTTCGCGCGATGGTGTAGATCCAGGTCGCGGCCGAGGCGCGGCTGCGGTCGAAGCTTGCGGCCTTGCGCCACACCAGGATCAGCGCCTCCTGCGCGGCTTCCTGCGCGGCCTCCGAATCGGCGCCGCCGCGCATCAGGAAGGCTTTTATGCGCGGCCCGAAATGGCGGAACAGCGTGGCGAAGGCCGCACGGTCCTGCCGCGCGGCGATCGCCTCGACCAGATCGGCAGCCTCGTCGGCCGTCAGCATCGGCGTGATCCGCGCGCGCGCCTCAGGCCGGCCGCCCGCCCTGGGCGCCGAGGTCCCAGAACAGCCCGGCCATCAGCCGCAGCCCCTCGCGCGCCACCGGCGCCAGCAGGTGCTCGTTCGGCGCGTGCTGGCTGCAGGCGCCATAGGAATGCGGCACCCAGACCGTCGGCAGGCCGAGAATGTCGGTGAACACCTCGTTGGGCAGCGAGCCGCCGAGATTGGGCAGCATGTGCGGCTTGCGGCCCGCCGTCTGCTCGATCGAGCGCGAGGCGAACCTGGCCCAGGGATTGTCCGGGTCGAGGCGCGTGGCATTCATGATCACGTCGCGCGCCGCCTCGACCTCGATGTCGCCGAAGCCGTGCTTCTCCAGATGGCGCCGCAACGCCGGCAGGATATCGCGGGGGTCGGTGCCGACTACGAAGCGCAGCTGGCAATAGGCGATCGCGCTGGGCGGGATGGCATTGACCGGCCGGTCGGGATTGCCGGTCTTGAACGCCAGCACCTCGAAGGAGTTCCAGCCGAACACGCGCTCGACCGGCGTGAGGCCGCGCTCGCCCCACTCGTCCTGGATGGCGGGCGCATTCTCGCCGGCGTCGATGCTGCAGTCGGCCAGCGCCGCGCGTACCGAGTTGGTCAGCGTCTTGGGCCGCCATTCCGGCACCTTGATCTGGCCGCGCTCGTCGGTGATGCAGGCCAGCGCATGGGCCATCACGATGCCGGGATTGGCCAGCAGGCCACCCCAGTTGCCCGAGTGATGGCCGCCCTCGCGATAGGCGAGTTTGAGATTGAAGTTCATGGTGCCGCGCGTGCCGCCGAAGATGCACGGCCGGGTGTGGTCGAGCCGCGGGCCGTCCGAACCGATCAGCGCATCGGCCTTCAGAGCCGCCTTGTTGGCCTTACAGAAATCGGCCAGCCCCGGCGAACCGGTCTCCTCGCCGGTCTCGATCAGGATGGTCGAGTTGAAGCCGAGCGCGCCGCGTTCCTCGAGCACGCACTGCAGGGCGGCGATGTTGATGGTGTGCTGGCCCTTGTTGTCGGCCGTGCCTCGGCCGTACATCTTTTCGCCTTCGATCACGATCTGCCAGGGCGACAGGCCCTGCCGCCACTGGTCGTCCTGGCCGCGGATCACGTCGCCGTGGCCGTAGGTCAGCACCGTCGGCCTGGCCGGGTCCTCGACCCGGCGCGCGATCAGGAACGGACCGTATTCGGCGCGCGGATTGGGCAGCACCGTGCACTCGTAGCCGAGCTTCCTCAGCGAGTCCGACATCTCGCCCGAGACGTATTGCTGGAGCGCCGGCATCGAGCCCTGCTCCTGGCTGGTGGTCGGGATCGCCACCCGGCGCTGGAGGTCGGCGAGGAAGCCGCCCGTGTCGAAATACTTTTCCGCGCGATCGATCGCGCCTTCGCGTGTACCGGTCATGGGGCTTAAGCTACCAACAAGGCGACGCGGGAGCCAACCGGAGGGACGAAATGCTGCAGTCGGGGCGCATAGTCTTTAGCAAGATGGACGAGGTGGTCTACGGCCGGCCGGCGGCGGAAGCCGCGGCAGAGATCGTGCAGCGCCTCGGCGCCGAGCGCGTGTTCGTGATGGCGAGCGGCACGCTCAACCGCCAGACCGACGAACTGGACAAGCTGCACCGCGCGCTCGGCAACAAGTGCGTCGGCACGTTCGACAGGATGCCGGCTCATTCGCCGCGCGCAGCGGTAGTCGCCGCCGCCAACCAGGCGCGCGCCGCCCGCACGGACCTCATCGTCACCTTCGGCGGCGGATCGATCACCGACGGCGCCAAGGCGGTCCAACTCTGCCTTTCCAACGATGTCGATACGGTCGACGGCATGGAACGGATCAAGGGCACCGCCGAAATAAGGCCGCCGGCGGTGCGGCAGATCTCCATCCCGACCACGCTCTCGGCGGGCGAATTCTCCGGCCTCGCGGGCGTCACCAACGAGGCGACTAAGGTGAAGGAGATGTATCGCCACCCGCTCACCATTCCGCAGGCCGTCATCCTCGATCCCGACGTCACGCGCCACACGCCGGAATGGCTGTTCCTGTCGACCGGCATCCGCGCCGTCGACCATTGCGTCGAGGGCATCTGCTCCAACGAATCGACGGAGTTCAGCGACGCCTCGTCCCTGCATGGCCTGTCCCTGCTGTCGCGCGGACTGGCCAAGGTGAAGGCCGACCCGTCGGACCGCGCCGCGCGGCTCGACTGCCAGCTCGGCTCGTGGCTGTCGATGACCGGCCTCGCCGCCGGCGTGCCGATGGGGGCCAGCCACGGCATCGGCTACGTGCTGGGCGCGGTGTTCGACGTGCCGCACGGTCATACCTCCTGCATCATGCTGCCGGCGGTGATGCGCTGGAACAGATCGGCCAACGCCGCCAAGCAGGCCAAGGTCGCGACCGCGATGGGCCAGCCCGGCAAAGATGC
Source organism: Reyranella sp. (assembly GCA_044225265.1). Lineage (GTDB taxonomy): Bacteria > Pseudomonadota > Alphaproteobacteria > Reyranellales > Reyranellaceae > Reyranella. Next base: position 72,261 of record JBGAIW010000005.1, on the reverse strand, counting down.
CGGCGACGTGCTCGATGCCTTCATCCGCGGCCTCGGCATGCCGCGCAGCCTCGGCGAGGTGAAGATCGGCCGCGAGCATTTCGACCGTATCGCCACGCAGGCGATGGGCACGCCCTGGGTGCCGCGCAATCCGCGGCCGATCCCGACGCCGGCCGAGGTGAAGCAGATCCTCGAGCTGGCCGCGTGACGGCCCACCGTTTTTCACCGTTTTCGCCGTTTATTTGCAGCTTTTAACGGTCGCTTGCGGCGTTCCTCCTTCCCGGGAACGCCACCCGGAGACGGCAGGGATGGCACTATCATTGCTCTTTCCGCCAGTCGCCGGACGGGCGTCCGGCGAATCTGCATTTTCCCGTTCTTTATGAAACATATGTCGCCGCACAGCGCCCACCCGACAACGCCGGCGGCAACCAGATCATGCGTCAATATTGTCAATATCGCATCATTCGTCAAGGGGAGCGATTGATTTTTCGCCACGATTCCTCCAGTCGTGATAAACTAGTGATCTCACGGTGAATGGCGTGCGGGTGCGATGAATTCTCGGCGGAGTGTGTTGGCTGGGCTCGCGGGACTGACGGCGTCGAGCCTCGCGGGATGCGGAGGACGGACTCCGGCGCCCCGGACGCAAGGCGGTCACGCGCCGTTGCCGCCTGCCGGCGCCTCGTGGACCCCCTCGGTCGCCGGCCTCGATGCCGTGATCGACATCAGCCACAACGTGCAGGTCAGCGATTTCCGGCAGGTGCGCCGTGCCGGGATCCACGCCGTGCTGCACAAGGTCACCGAAGGCGGCGACTGGTTCGACCCGTCCTACGCCGCGCGCAAGGCCGAGGCCGAGCGCGCCGGCCTGCTGTGGGGCGGCTATCATTTCGGCACGCGCCAGTATCCGGGCGCCAAGCAGGCGATGGCGTTCCTGTCGGCCGCCCAACCCGGCCCGAAGACCATCCTGGCGCTGGATATCGAGCCCAACGACCGCAATCCCGGCAACACGATGCGCGTGGCGCAGGCCGAGGAGTTCGTGCGCGTGATCCAGCAGCAGACCGGGCGCCTGCCGCTGGTCTATATCCATCCCGGCTGGGCGAACGGGCAGGCCATGGGCCGGCGCCGCCTCCGTATCGACCGGCCGATCACGCCCGACTCGATCCTGGCGCGCTGCGACCTCTGGCTGGCCGACTATCGCGAACAGCCCGAGGTGCCGGATGCCTGGGCGCGCCGCGGCTGGAAGTTCTGGCAGTACGTCGCCGACGAGAGCGAGGACGGTACGGCCTATGGCGCCACGCCGCGCGCCATCCCCGGCATCACCCACTGCGATCGCAACATGTTCAACGGCGATGCCCAGGCGCTCACGCGATACTGGGGCGTCGGCGGTCAGACGGGCGTCTAGCTGGGAGCGCGCCACTCTGTGGCGCTCGAGGATCAATCGAAGAGAAGAAATGCGGCACGGAGTGCCGCGCTCCCAGCCCTAGACTCTACCCTTCCGCTTCGCCACGGCCTCGGCGAGCAGGCAGAGGATTTCCCACATCATGGTGACGCCGACGAGCGCGGTGTTGCCGCTCATGTCGAAGGGCGGCGAGACTTCGACCACGTCGCCACCGACGAGATTGAGCCCACGCAGACCGCGCAGCATGCGCTGCGCCTCGTGCGGGGTGTAGCCGCCGATCTCGGGCGTGCCGGTGCCGGGCGCATAGGCCGGATCGAGGCCGTCGACGTCGAAGCTGACATAGGTTGGTTTGTCACCCACCACGCGGCGGGCCTCGGCGATCACCTTCTCGACGCCGAGGTCGAAATATTCCTCGATGGTGATCACCCGCATGCCCTGCTCGACGGCCCAGTCGTTGTCGTCGCGCTTATACATCGAGCCGCGGATGCCGATCTGGACGACCCGCTTCGGATCGAGCAGCCCCTCCTCCACTGCCCGCCTGAACGGCGTGCCATGGGTGTACTTGTAGCCGCCGAAATAGGTGTCCCAGGTGTCGCTGTGGGCATCGAAATGCACCATGCCGAGCGGCGCCCTCTCTGGCCCATACCCGCCTTTGGCGATGCCGCGCATGATCGGCAGGGTGATCAGATGGTCGCCGCCGGCCGACAGCGGCACCGTGCCGGCGGCGTGGAGCTTCGCGAAATGCTTCTCGATGCGCTCCAGCGAATCGTCGACGCTGGCGGGGTTGACCGGCGCGTCGCCGAGATCGCCGCACTTGGCGAGCTCGTACGGCGCCACGTGCGTCACGTGATGGATGCGCCGCATCATGGTCGAGAGGTCGCGCATCTGGCGCGGGCCATGCCGCGCCCCGGGACGGTTGGTCGTGCCGCCGTCCCACGGGACGCCGACCATGCCGATCTCGAGTTCCGCCGGATTGCGGAACAGCGGCAGGCGCATGAAGGTCGCGACGTCGCCGAAGCGCGGCACCACCGTGCCGGCGACGGGTTGGGGAAACTCCTTGCCGTCGGTCATGCCTTGATCAGCGCCCGGCGGGCGGTGACGAACTCCTCGACGGCCGAGACGAAGCGGTCGCCTTCCTGGTCACCGATCATGACGTTGAGTGCCACGAAGCCACGACGGGCGATCCAGATGCCGGCCGCCACCATGTCGAAGTAGAACAGCTCCTTGGCGTCCTGGTTCGAGGACGCGATGTCGGCCGCGCTCCGGATCGGACGCGTCGTGGCGTGCGCCGTCATCATCGAGCCGATTCCCGAGAACTGGAAGGCGACGCCAGCCTTCTGGCAGATCGCGTTCAGACGCTCGCGGATCTTGTCGCCCCGGGCGTTCAGGGCCTGCGCCGCCTCGGGCGTATAGACCTCGCCGTAGCCCGCGACTCCCGCCGCCATGGTCAGCACGTTGTTGTTGAAGGTGCCGGCATGCGGCAGCGAATCGGGCTTGGTCGGATCGAACAATTCCATGATCTCGCGCTTGCCGCCGAAGGCGCCGAACGACATGCCGCCGCCGATATATTTGCCGAGCGTCGTCATGTCGGGCGTAACGCCCAGCTTCTGCTGCAGGCCGCCGGGCGAGAGGCGCGAGGTCATGACCTCGTCGAAAATCAGGGTGATGTCGTGCGAGAAGGTCTCCTTGCGCAACATCTCGAGGAAGGCCTTGTCGCCCGGCAGGCAACCGTGGCTGCCCTGCATCGGCTCGACCAGCACGGCGAAGATTTCGGTGGCGTGCTTGCGCAGCAGCGCCTGCGTCCCCTCGATATCGTTATAGGGCGCCACGACGTACTCGTAGGGCATGTTCACCGGCGAGCCGCCGGACACGAAATAGAGCACACCTCCGTGATAGCCGCCGTGAAACACCATCACCTTGGTGGCCTGCTTGCGGCCCTTGCGCTGGGCGAAGACGCGCGCGCCGGCCAGCGCCATCACGTTGCCTTCGGTGCCGGAGTTGGTGAATCGCACCAGGTCGATCGAGGGCATGCGGTCGGCAATCAGCCTGGCGAGCTTGCCCTCGTTCTCGTTGCGGCCGGCGAAGTTCCAGCCGTGGTCGAGCGCCTTGTCGATCGCCTTGCGGATCACCGGATGGGAGTGGCCGTAGATGCCGGCGGTGTACTCGCCCAGCACGTCGATGTACTCGTGGCCGTCGGCGTCCCACAGGCGGCAGCCCGCGCCCTTCACGACGGTCAGCGGAAACGGCGCGTTATGCAGCGTCGTGCGGGTATTGCCGCCCGGCATCGCCTCGCACGCCTCGTGGTGACGCGTCAGGCTCTTCGGATTGCGGTCGATATAAGCCTGCCGCACCTCGGCGAGCGCGGATTGCAGATCCGAATTGACCAACGGCGAATCGGGCACGGGACACTCCTCTACGGTGCCCGAAGCGTATCACACGACGTTGAGCTCCCGCACAGGCCTGCCGGCCGAAATCCGTTCATAACCGAACGGAGAAAGATTCAGGGTCCTGTAGTCGCCATGGACGATCAACTCGGCGACGGCACGGCCGACCGCCGGCGACTGCTGGATGCCGTGACCGGAGAAGCCGGTGGCGAAGATCAGGCTGTCGATTGCCGGATGGCGGCCGACGATGCCGTTCTGGTCGAAGGTGTTGTACTCGTAGTAGCCCGCCCAGGAATTCACCACCTTGGCGGCCTCGAGCGCCGGCACGCGTTCGGCCAGGACCGGCCACACCATCTCGTCCCATTCCTCGTGCTGGACCTCGAGCGGCGCCGTGGGCGGGTCGTTGCCTTCGGCCGGTGTCGTGCCGCCGATGTAGAAGCGCCCCTCCGGCCGGAACCAGACGCCCGAAGGATCGATCGTCAGCGGCAGCAGCGGCAGGCTCTCCCGCCCCTCTTCGCGCCGAATATCGAACACGAAGACCGACCGCCGCCGCGGTTCCACTGGCAGCGCGACGCCGGCGCTTGCCGCGACCTCGCCCGACCACGGACCGGCCGCCAGCACGACGGTGTCGGCTTCGATCGTAGCGCCCGACTTCAGAGTGACCTTGTGGGGCACCAGCCGGACCACCTCGTCGGCGACGTACTCCGCCCCCAACTCGCGCGCCTTGCGGCGAAAGCCCTGCATCAGCGCCGGCCCATCGAACCAGCCTTCGTTGGCCGTGCCGTGCGAGGCGAGTGCGACACCCGAAGCCGAGATGGCGGGAAAGCGCCCGGCCAGCGCAGTGGGATCGAGCAGCTCGACGGCACATCCCTCGCCCTTCTGGATGGCGTGATTGGCCCGCAGCACCGCCTCGCCCGCCGCGGAGGCAAGGAAGAGATAGCCTGGCTCCTTCAACCCGAGATCGACGCCCAGAAGGTCCTTCGCCCGGCGCAGGAAACCGATCCCGTAGCGCGACAGATGGATATTCAGCGGTGTCGAGAATTGCTGCCGAATCGAACTGGCCGACAGTGCCGAAGAAGCCCGCGCGTAGGTCGGGTCGCGCTCGATCACGACCACGCGGCCGGTGAAGTTCGGATCGCTCTTGAGGTGATAGGCGATGGACGATCCCATCGCGCCGCCGCCGACGATGGCGACGGCGGTACGCTCAGACATCCGGCACCCTCACCCAGCCTTCCATGAGGCGGCGCGCGGAGCGGCTCATCATCACCTTGGCGACCTTCCACTGACCGCCTTCTTCGCGCGCCTCGGCACCGACCGAAAGTGTGCCGGAGGGATGCCCGAAGCGAACCCGTCCGTCGGCGCCGGCGGGCGCCACGCGATGGACCAGCGTGCCCGGGATCGCGGCGGCCGCGGCGATCGCCACGGCGCCGGTTCCGGTCATGGCGTGATGCAGCACGCCCATCGAGAAGATGCGCGCCAGCAGGTCGATGCTGGCCGGCTCCACTTTCTTGCCGTCGGAGGCGGTGTAGGCGAGCGGCTTCGCCACAAACGCGAGTTTGGGCGTATGCGGACGCTTCTCGGTGACTTCCTGCGCCGTCTTCACCAGGCCCATAGCGACGGCGCCGGCCGCGCGCACGGCTTCGGCGCGGGCGAGCTGCGCCTTGTCGCCATTGATGTCGCCCTGCAGTTCGGTGCCCTTGAGGCCGAGCGCGGCGGCATCGACGAAGATGGTCGGATTGCCGGCATTGATCAGGGTCGCCTCGAGCCTGCCGACGCCCGGCACATCGAGCACGTCGAGGCGCTTGCCGGTCGGGAACATGGCGCCTCCCGCGGCTCCGTCCCCCTCGTCGTCCGCCGGGTCGAGGAACTCGACCCGCACTTCGGCCGCCGGGAAAGCCACGCCGTCGAGCTCGAAGCCGCCCAGTTCCTGCACCTCGCCGCCCTGCATCGGCACGTGATTGACGATCTTCTTCTGGATGTTGACCTGCCAGATGCGCACCGTCGCGCTTCCGTCGGCCGGTGCGTCGACAAGGCCCGAACTGATCGCGAAGGCGCCGACCGCGGCCGAGAGATTGCCGCAATTGCCCGACCAGTCGATCACCGGCGCGTCGATCGAAACCTGGCCGAAGCGGTAGTCGACGTCGCAGTCGGGCCGCTGCGACTTCGACAGGATCACGACCTTGCTGGTGCTGGAGGTGGCGCCGCCCATGCCATCGGTGTGCTTGCCGTAGCGGTCGGGACTGCCGATCACGCGCAGCAGCACGCGGTCACGCGCCACCTTGTCCTGCGGCAGATCGTGGTCGAGGAAGAACACGCCCTTGCTGGTGCCGCCCCGCATGTAAACGGCCGGGATACGCAGCTGCTTCATGGAAGGATTCTTACGCCGGATGAGCCGTCGCGTCAGCGCCAGTCAGGCGATTTCGATCACCGTCTTGCCCAGCCCCTTGCCGCTCAGCGCGAATTCCAGGGCCGGCGCGAATTCGTCCAGCCGGAAGGACCGCCCGACCGGCGGCACCAGCCGGCCCTCGGCGACCCAGGACAGCAGTTCGGCGACATGCGCCGCGGTCTTCTGCCTCTCGAAGAGCTGGAATTGGCGGACATCGACGCCGACAAGGGCGGCACCCTTCATCAGCGGCAGGTTCGACTTCAGCGCCGGAATCGGTCCACCGACGAAGCCGACCACCAGATGCCGGCCGTTCCACGCCAGCGAACGGAAGGCCGGCTCGAACAAGGGCCCGCATACCGGGTCGAACACGATGTCGGGCCCGCGGTCGCCGCAGGCCGCCTTCAGCCGCTCGCGCCAGCCTTCGGGGTCGGTGTCGAGTACCTTCTGCGCACCCTGCGCCCGCGCGAAGTCGCGCTTGGCCTCGCTCGACGCCGCGGCGACGATCTCGGCACCGAGAATGCGGCCGATCTGGATCGCCGCGGTGCCAACACCGCCGGCGGCCCCCAGCACCAACAGACGCTCGCCCTTTGCCAGCTGGGCGCGATCCCGCAATGCGTGCAATGCCGTGAGGTAGTTGATCCGGAAGCCGGCCGCCTGGGCGAACCCCATGCGGTCGGGAATCCCGATCGCCGTTGCCGCCGGCGCGATCGCGTACTCGGCAAAGCCTCCCTTGACGTTGGCCATGACGCGATCGCCGGCCGCAAGGCCCGTGACGCCCGCGCCGACCGCTGCGATGGTGCCGCCTGCCTCCTGGCCCGGCGTGTGCGGCAGGCTGGGCTTCACCTGATAGCGGCCGAGCGCCACCAGCGAATCGACATAGCCGACGCCGCAGGCAGCCACTTTCAGCAGCACCTCCCCGGGGCCCGGTTTGGGCACCGGACCATCGACGAGACGGTAGTCAGCGATCGAATCGAGCTTGGCGGCGTGGACGAGCTTCATGTCGGGACCTGGCCGTTCAGCGCCGCCGCCAGCCCTGCAGGCGGTTCAGAAGGTAACGGTCGGCGATCAGGTGCAGTGCCTTGACTGCCGCCGAAGTGATCACGATCACCACGCAGAGAGCGGCGGCCGCCGCCGTGGTCCCGGCCTCCTCGATGTTCACCGCCGCGACCGAGGCGAGCTTGGTGTCGGGGGCATAGAGGAAGATCACCGACGACACCGTGGTCATGGCGTTGACGAACAGATAGATCGCGATGTCGAGGATCGACGGCAGGCAGATCGGCGCCGTCACCCGCGCAAAGGTCCGCCACACCGGCACCTTCAGCGACGCCGAGACCGCCTCGAACTCGGGATCGATCTGCTTCAGCGCCGTCGTCGCGGTGAGATGCCCCACCGTGTAGAAATGCGCCACGGTGTTGATCACCAGGATGCCCATGGTGGCGTAGAGGAAGTTCAGCGGATTGTTGGGCGCGTTGAAGAAAAAGATGTAGCCCAGCCCCAGCACCAGGCCTGGAACCGCCATCGGCAGGAAGGCGAGCAACTGCACCAGGCCGCGCCACACCGCGAAGCCGCGCGTCTTCTCGTTCAGCCAGGCGCCGACGAAGGTCAGCACCGTCCCGAAGATCGCCGCACCCGCCGCCATGTACAGCGAGTTGAAGTAGGACTCCCAGCCGTTCGCATCGAACTTCTCGAACATGTAGTTGTCCCAGGTGAGGGACAGGTTGTACGGCCAGTACTTGATCAGCGAGCCCCACACCGCCATGCCGAGGATCGTCAGGATCCCGAGCGAGACCACGATACAGAACAGGGTGAACGATGCGTCGCGCGCGAATTTTGGCCGTGGCACCAGCGGCACGGCCCGCGCCGTGAGCAGCGCCACCTGCTTGCGCTGCACCAGGCGGTCGACGCCGAAAGCGAGAGCGGCGGGCAGCAGCAGCACCATGCCGACCACGGCGCCCATCGAGAAGTTCTGCTGGCCGATCACCTGCTTGTAGACGTCGGTCGCCAGCACGTTGAAATTGCCGCCGATCACCTTGGCGACGCCGAAATCGGTCATCACCAGGGTGAACACGACCAGCGCGGCACTGATCACGCCGTACTTGGTGCCCGGCAGGGTCACGGTGAAGAACACGCGCAGCTTGGAAGCGCCAAGCGCATCCGCCGCCTCGTAGAGACGGGCGTCCGCTGTCGCCAGCGCCGTCACCAGGATCAGGGTGGCGTGCGGGAAGCAGTAGAAGACCTGGGCGATGACGATGCCGTCGAAACCATAGATCTGGCCGCCGCCAAGCAGCGCCTTGAAGAAGCCCTGGGTGCCGAACAGGTAGATCAGCGCCAGCCCCGGCAGCAGCGACGGCGCGAAGATCGGGATCAGGGCAATGCCCTGGAACAGCCAGCGCATCGGCAGCACCGCGCGGGTCAGCGCGTAGGCATAGAGGAACGACACCGGCACAACGATCAGGGTGGTGACGAAGGCGACGTGGAACGAGTTGATCGCCGAATTGAGCAGCGCCGGAGTCGAGAAATAGGCCGCGTAGTTGGCCAGCCCGACGAAGCGGCCATCCTGGTCCTGAAAACCCTTGGCCAGCAGCGCCCAGAGCGGCAGGCCGACCATCAGCAGCAGTACCGCGACGAAGGCCACGACGCCCGCCCGCATCAGCAGATCGTCGGGCGACAAGCGGACTTTCAGCGCCGGCGCCGCGACGCTCATGCCGCGAACACGCGCAGCCGGTCGGGCGGCAGGGCCACGTCGAGCCGGCCGCCCTGCACCACGCCGAGATCGCGCATCAGGTTGCTCGAGAAGTCGGCAGAGAGGGTGATGGTGCCGGCCTTGAGCGTGGCGCGGCAGAATGCGCCGACGAAATCGAGTTCGCCCACTTCGACGGTCAGGCGATTGGCAATGTCGGCCGGCAGGTCGCGGACGCGAACGTCCTCGGGCCGGATGCAGAGCCGCACGTGGGCGCCCCGCGGCAGGCCCTCCTGGGGCGGACAGGCGAAGGTTCGGGCGCCGATCTCGACCTTGTCGGGCGCGGTCAGAGTGCCGGCCAGGAAGTTCATCGAGCCGACGAAGTCGGCGACGAAGGCCGTGGCCGGATTGCGATAGATCTCCTGAGGCGTGCCGACCTGGTCGATCGCCCCCTGGTTCATCACCACGATGCGGTCGGCCATGGTGAGCGCCTCTTCCTGGTCGTGCGTCACCATGATGGTGGTGACGCCCAGGGTGCGCTGCAGCGCCTTGATCTCGTGGCGCAGCCGCAGCCGCACCCGTGCATCCAGCGCCGACAGCGGCTCGTCAAGCAGCAGCAGGCCGGGCGAGGTCGCGAGCGCGCGGGCCAGCGCCACGCGCTGCTGCTGACCACCCGAGAGCTGCGCGGGATATTTGCCGCCCGAATCCGGCAGGCCGACCAGCGTCAGCAATTCAGTGACCCGCTTGGCGATCGCCGCCCTGGCCTGACGGCGGCTGACCAGGCCGTACCCGACATTGTCGGCGACGGTCAGATTGGGAAACAGCGCATAGGACTGGAAGACGATCCCGAAGTCGCGCGCCGACGGCGGCAGAGCCGAAACGTCCCGGCCCTTCTGATGGATCGTGCCGGAGGTCTGCGGGTCGAGACCCGCGATAGCGCGCAGCAATGTCGTCTTGCCGCAGCCCGAGGGACCGAGAAAGCACACGAACTCGCCCTCGGCGATGTCGAGCGAGATGTCGCCCAGCGCCGTGAAGTCGCCGAAGCGCTTGTGGAGATTGCGGACCTGGAGATACGACGACATTAGTGGGATCGCGTGTCGCTGGGGGCGCGCCACTCCAGTGGCGCGGTCATGGGGTTTCGAGCCGCAGCGTCACAGCTACCGCGTGAGCACGAGAAGACGCGCCACTGGAGTGGCGCGTCCCCGGCATGCGGATCACTTCTTCGGCGCGGACTTGCCGTCGTAGCGCTTGGTCCACTCCGCGAGGATGCGGTCGCGGTTCTTGGCCATCCACTCGACGTCGTTCTTGACCATCGCCTTCTCGATGTCGGCCGGATAGTTCGGCGGCGCGTTGGTCACGCCCGGATAGGCGACGATCGGATAGGTCTTGGCGTAGAGCTCGTTGGCCTTCTTGGTGACGGCCCAGTCAGCGAGCTTCTTCGCCGCCTCGAGGTTCTTGGTGCCCTTGACGATCGCGGTCACCTCGAGCTCCGAGCCGAGGCCTTCCTTCGGCAGGATGAGGTCGATCGGCGCGCCCTTCGACTTCTCGGAGGCGCCGCGGGTGTCAAGGCCGATGCCGATCAGGCGCTCGCCCTTGGCGGCCTGCACGCAGGGTGCCGAACCGGAGGGGATGTACTGCGCGATGTTCTGGTGCAGGGCATCCATGAACTTCCAGCCCGCTTCCTCGCCCATCGACTGCAGCCAGGCGGCGACCGTGAGATAGCCGGTGCCCGACGAAGCCGGGTTCGGCATCACGATGGAATCCTTGTACTCGGGCTTGGTGAGATCGGCCCAGCTCGTGGGCTTCGTCTTCTTGCCCTTGGCCGCTTCGGCGGTGTTGAAACAGACGACCGACAGGTAGGCGTCCATGCCGACCCAGGTGTCCGGCGTCTTGCCGCTGCGGAAGGCAGGCTTCAGCGCCTCGGCGCCCTTCGGCGTGTAGGGTTCGAGCATGCCCATCGAGGCCATCAGGCCGACATTCGAGGCCGCCAGGCCCCAGATGATGTCGGCGCGGGGATTATCCTTCTCGGCAATCAGCTTGGCCGCCACGACGCCGGTCGAGTCGCGCACCCAGGCGATCTCGATCGTCGGGTTGTCGGCTTCGAAGGCCTTCTTGAATGGGTCGAGCTGGTCATTTTCCAGCGCGGTGTAGACCGTGAGCTTGGTCTTCTGCGCAAAGGCCGGCGTGGCCGCCAGAGCCACCGCAGCGGCGCCCATCAAGGCCGCGCGCCGGATCATCACCCCAATCGTCATAGAGCCCCCTGTTTTCTAACCCCAAAACCTTAGCCGTCCGCCCTGCCTTTCGCCAGTTTCCCGTCCGGAACTTTGCCCTCGGACAGGGCCTCCGCGACTGCACTCAGCCAGCGCCGAACCGTCACTTCCTCAGCCGGGGTCACCAGCCCTGAAATCGCCCGTTCGACCGCCTGGACCTTCGACCGGCAACGTTTCAACAAGGCTACACCCTTGGGCGTCGCCCCCAGCTGCAGGATTCGCCCATGCTCGGCATGGGCGGTCTTGGCCACCGCTCCGGCCCGCTCGAGGTTGCGCACGATCACATTGATGGTCTGAGGCGTCAGGAACGTGAGCCGTGCAAGGTCCGCGCCAGAGATTCCGGGGTAGGCGACGATCATCGTCAGGACAGCGAACTGGGGCGTCGTGGCGCCGGTATCCGCCAAGGCGCGCTCCAGGGCAGCCCGGACGGCAACATTGGCCTGGCGGACGAGATAGCCGAGATGGCCTTCCGGGCCGCGCTTGCCTTGTCCGATCGGGGGGATCGCGCGAGGCGGTTTGCGAGGTCTGCTCATCGGCCTATATTATCAGAGTTCGAATATCTTGACGATGCCGACGGAGGAAACGACATGCAGAAGGAACTCGCCGACCTGGTGGCGCGACACCTCACGGCCGAGAACGCCCACGACCTGCCCGGCACGCTCGCCACCCTGCACCCCGAATGCCGGTTCGAAGACTTCGCCACCGGACAGAGCTGGTCAGGCCATGAAGGCGCCTCGGCACACTATCGGCAATGGTGGACGACCTTCGACGTAAAAGTTCAGCGCGGCCCCGGGCAGCAATCGGTCTGGTCGCCGATCAACGACCAAGGGGGCGGCTTCTTCATGGCCGAGTCGACCTGGCACGGAAAGCACGTCGGCCCCTTTCTCGGCATCCCGGCGTCGGGTCGCACCATCGTGCAGCGCTTCGTTGTCGTGCTGAACTTCAAGGACGGCCTGATGCTGGGCGAGCGCTTCCACTACGACCTCGCCTCCCTACTGCGTCAGATCTCCTCGGATCCGATCCCGGCGCTGGCCGGCATGGCGCACCGCAAGGCGGCCTGAGGAAATCCTCCCCATTCACATGGGGAGGTGTCGCCGTCTCACGGCGACGGAGGAGTCATGACCCCATCGCCCGCGAGGACGCGGGCACTTCCCCATTTGAATGGGCAAGAGGCTAAGCCTTGAACACCGCCTTCAGGTCCTTGGTCGGCATCGCGTCGCGGACCCAGGTGAAGCCGCCCGTCTTCATCTCGCGCGCACCCTTCATGAAGGCAGCGAGCGCCAGCCGCGACAGCGAGCCGCCGACGCTGATGCGCTTGACGCCGACGGCCTCGATTTCGGCGGCGGTCAGCGACGGATCGGCGCCGGTCATGACGATGTTGACCGGCCTGGAGACCGACGAGGCAACCAGCTTCATGGTCTCGAGATCCAGCAGGCCCGGAGCATAGAGCACGTCGGCGCCAGCCTTCTCGAACGCCTGCAGGCGCCTGATCGTGTCGTCCAGATCGTTGCGGCCACGAATCAGATTCTCGGCCCGCGCGACGAAGGTGAACGGCACCGGCAGCGAACGCGCCATCTCGACCCCGGCGGCGACCCGCTCGACGGCATGGTTGAAGTCGTAGATGCGCTCCCCGCTCCAATCCTCGATCGAGCCGCTGACGATACCGGCGGCGCAGGCGTCGCGCAGAATGGTGGCGGCTTCCTTGGGATCGTCGGTATAGCCGTTCTCGAGATCGGCGTTGACCGGCAGGTCGGTCGCCTCGGCGATGACGCGACAATTCTCGATCAGTTCGGCACGGCTGACCGACCCCTCGCCGTCGGCACGGCCCAGCGCGTTCGACATGCCGAGGCTGGTCGTGGCCAGCGCCTCGAAGCCGAGCGACTGCAGCAGCTTGGCGGTGCCGGCGTCCCAGGGATTTGGCAACAGGATGATGCCCGGCTTGGCGTGCCGCTCCTTGAAAGCGCGGCCCTTCTCGGCTTGCGTCGGCATGGTGCTCCTCTAGCTTGGCCGCGAAGGGAACACCCATGGACATTGCCGCGCAACGGGAACTCGCCCGACTTCTTGCCAGTTTGCGTCAGGAGCGACGCCAGCAGAGCGGGCTCGACCGGCGCCTGGTGCCGCCGGACAAGGCGACCGCCTACAAGGTGGCGGCCATGGTCGCAGAGGAACTGGGCTGGCCGGTGCGCGGCTGGAAGATCGCGGCGGCCAAGGAGGAGATGCAACGGCAGTTGCGCACCGATTCGCCGATCTACGGCCGCACCTATTTCGTCCAGGCGACACCGCACACCGTCGAACGCGCGACGCTGTTGAGCCCGATCCCCGAGGTCGAGTACCAGGCCAGACTCGGCACCGACCTGCCGCCGCGCGACAAGCCCTATACGGTCGAGGAGGTGACGGAGGCCGTCGAGTCGCTACATCCCGGGCTGGAACTTGCCGAGTGCCGCTTCATTCACGACGACGCCTTTCCGCCCCTGCCCGCGATCCTCACCGACGGCGCGGGCTGCGGCACCATCATCTACGGACCGGCGATCGCCGACTGGAAGAAGCGCGACATCGCGGGGCAGGAAGTCTCGCTCGTCATCAACGGCACGCCGCGCCGCAAGGGCACGGCAGCGGCCTTCGTCGATCACCCCATGGTGCCGCTCACCTGGCTGGCGAACGAACTGTCGTGCACCGGAGTCGGGATGAAGGCAGGCCAGATGGTCAGCACCGGCACGCTGACCGGCATGCTGGCGCCCAAGGCCGGCGAAACCCACCTCGCCGATTTCGGGCCGTTCGGGTCGGTGTCGGTGACCTTCACTTAGCGGGTGAAGGTCATCGCCTCGTCGCGCAGCCTTCCGTGGCGCAGGCTGAGAAGGTCCAGCGCATAGTTCTGGTAGAGCTTCCAGGGCCGCCGTGAGCCCTGCTTGGGCTGGTGCGGCAACGCGCGCTGGATGTAGCCCGACGAGAAGCTGACCCAGGGCTCTTCCTTCAGCGTCGGGTCGCTGTTGTGCGGCATGCACTTGGTATAGCCGTGCCGCTTCATGTGATTGAGCAGGCGGCAGACATACTCGCACACCAGGTCGGCCTTCAGCGTCCACGAAGCGTTGGTGTAGCCGAACACCGAGGCCAGGTTCGGCACGTCGGAATACATCATGCCCTTGTAGATGAAGGTCTGGTTGGGCTGCACCGCCTTGCCATCGACCGTGAGCTGCACGCCGCCCAGCGGCACCAGGACGAGACCGGTCGCGGTGACGATGATGTCGGCCTTCAGTTCCTCGCCCGACTTCAGGCGGATGCCGTGCTCGGTGAAGCTGTCGATATGGTCGGTGACGATCGAGACCTTGCCCTTGCGGATGGCGCGGAAGAAATCGGCATCGGGCACCAGGCAGAGGCGCTGGTCCCACGGCTTGTAGGCCGGCGTGAAGTGCTTCTCGACCGCATCGGCGTGATCGGGGCCGAGGAACTGACGCACGTAGCCGAGCAGCAGCGACTTCACCTTGTCAGGCCGCCGCTTGCACATCTGGTAGAAATACATGCCCATGAGCACGTTCTTCCAGCGCGTCACCATGTAGGCGAGCTTGAGCGGCAGACGGGCGCGCATCTTGGTCGCAAAAGGATCCTGCGAGGGACGCACAGCCATGTAGGTCGGCGACCGCTGCAGCATGGTGACGTGCGCGGCGCCATTGTCGGCCATTGCCGGCACGAGCGTGACCGCCGTGGCGCCGCTGCCGATCACGACCACTTTCTTGCCCTTGTAGTCGAGATCCCGCGGCCACTTCTGCGGATGGACGAGCGTGCCCTTGAAATTCGCCATGCCCGGAAAGTCCGGCAGATAGCCCGACTCGGTACGGTAGTAGCCTGAGCACATCCAGAGGAAGTTGCAGGTGAAGCGGACCGGCGTGCGCTCGGGGCCACGCTCGGCCTCGACCGTCCACTTCGCCTCCGGCGTCGACCACGAGGCACTCACCACCTTGTGCTGGTAGCGGATCCTGCCGTCGATGCCGTTGTCGCTGGCGACATCGCGAATGTAGGTCAGGATCGAGGGGCCGTCGGCAATCGCCTTGGCGTCCTTCCAGGGCCGGAATCGATAGCCCAGGGTGTACATGTCCGAATCGGAGCGGACCCCGGGGTAGCGGAACAGATCCCAGGTGCCGCCGCTCGCTTCGCGGCCTTCGAGAATGGCGTAGCTGCGGCCCGGGCAGTTCTTCTGCAGGTGCCAGGCGGCGCCGATGCCGCTCAGGCCAGCACCGACGATCAGCACGTCGAAATGTTCGGTCTCCGACCGGGTCTCGGCCTCGGGGCGCACATAGGTATCCATGGAAGGTAGATGGCGGAACGAACCGGGTGGCGCAACTCGCCTTTCGCGCCGCGCAGAGCGGCTGAAAATGCGGGCCGCAGCGGGATTCTCAGGCCGCGCGCCGGCCGGCGGCTCAGGTTCGGGCGGCCGCCAGCCGACCGCCGGAGAACAGGATCAGGCACGCCGCCAGGGTGACCGCCGACGCGATCGCGAGGCCCGGCCGGTAATCCCCGAACGTGTCGCGCAGCACGCCAAACAACGCGGGCCCGAATGCGGTCGTGAGCTGGATCACGCTTGCGGCGGCGCCATAGGTCGCGCCGAACGCCGCGGCGCCGAACTCGCGCCGCACGATAATCGGCCCCAGCGTCGTGATGTGGCCGATGCCGTAGCCATAGACGAGCGATGCCCCAATCAGCACGGGTACGGTCGGCCACGCGGCGAGCGACAGCAGCGCCGCGCTCTGTGCGATCATCACCAGACAGGCGAGCTTGCGGACGGCCACGCCATCGACGATGCGCGCCAGGATCAGGCGACCGACGAAGGCCGATCCGCCGGCGGCGCTGACCAGGAAGCCTGCGCCCTCGGTCCCGATCAGCGGCTGCGCCAGGGTCACATGGTGCGTGATGAAGCCGATCTGCATCGACAGGCCGAGCGCGATGGCGGCCGCGGCGCTCCACAGCAGGACCCGCGCATTGGCCGTCGTGGCGATCGGCGGCCGGGTTGGCGCCTGCAGCGGCTGATCGATCGAGCCATGGCCGTCGCGCTGCAGGCCGATTTCCTCCGGCCGCCGATAGCGCAGGACGCGGGCGATCAACGGCAGCAGCAGGCAGGCCGCGACCGTGCCGACGATCAGCAGCCCCTGCTCCAGGCCGAACCGCCGGATCGCGAACTGCAGGGCCGGCACGCCCAGGACGGCGCCGACGCTGGCGCCCATGATGGCGAGCGTCATCGACCGTCCCTGATGGCGCTCGAACCACGGCGCAACGGTCGCGGAGAGGCCGGTGGTCGAGAGCGTCGACCAGCCCAGTCCGACCAGCACGAAGCAGGGATAGAGCTGCCAGCGCACCGTGATCTGTCCGATCAGGGCAACGCCCAGCGTCATCGAGAGCGTGCCGAGCATCAGCACCGGCCGCGGGCCCCAGCGATCGATGGCACGGCCCACCGCGCGCTGCACCAGGGCGCTGACCAGGTAGAACAGCGTGATGGCACAGGCGACGTCGGCGATCGGCCAGCCGTGCACGGCGGTCACCGACTGCAGGTAGACGCTGGCGCCGAACGTCCCCAGTCCCCAGGCGACGGTGGCGACGACGAAGCACGCCGCCACCACGCGCCAGCCGTGGAACACGGTTTATTCCTTCATGTAGCCGCTGAGCTCGGCGGTGGAGACCACGGTGTCGACATAGCCGAAATTGCCGTCCTTGGCCTGCCTGGCGGCGGACAGGAGCCCGGTCATCGCCGCCTTGTAGAGCGACGTCGCCAGGCTGATGCGCTTGACGCCCGCGGCCTCGAGCTCGGCCTTCGAGAAGGAGCGCTTGGGAATACCGACCATGAAGTTGAATGGCTTCTTCAGCGCTCCGGTCACCTTGTTGACCGCGGCGAGATCAGGCAGGCCGGGCGCCATCAGCACGTCGGCGCCGGCCGCCTCGAAGGCCTGCAGGCGCCTGATGATATCGTCGATGTCGGGCTTGCCGCGCAGGCAGCCCTCGGCACGCGCGGTGAGCACGAACGGAAAGCCCAGCGCCCTTGCCGCCTCGGCCGCGGCTTTGACGCGCGCCACTTGCGAGTCGATGTCGAACAGCGGGTTGTCCTTGTCGCCCGTGGCATCCTCGATCGAACCTCCGACCAGGCCGGCAGCCGCGCCCTGACGGATCGTCTCGGCGGCATCCTTCGGCGTGTCGCCAAAGCCCTTCTCCAGATCGCCAATCACGGGGATGTCGACCGCGCCCGCGATCAGGCGCGCATTGGCGATCGATTCCTCACGGCTCACCTTGCCGTCGCGCTTGCCCAGCACGCCGGCCTTGGCGCCGCTCGACGTCGCCAGCGCCTGAAAGCCGATCGCCTCCAGCACACGGGCGGAGCCGGCATCCCACGGATTGGGAATCACGAACGCACCAGGCGCTTCGTGCAGCGCGCGAAGCTTCTTCGCCTTGTCGGCCTGACTGACGCTCATCGTTTCCTCCTCAACCGGATGTCTTTCGTCGGGCGAGGAGTGAAGCCGGATTCTCCCGGGCCGCCAATGAAGAAAACTTCGGTCACGGCCGCAGGATTTGTCGGGTTGATGACATCCTCCGGCAGCAGCCCGGCTTGACGGCACGCCCCCTGCCCTGCAGATGGCGAGGGCGTGTGCCCCTTCGATCTCCCGGCCAAACGATCATGAGAGCCGCCTTCTGCGTCCGCTACGGGCCACCCGAAGGCGTCGTGATCCGCGACGTGCCCACGCCCGTTCCCTCCGCCGGCGAGATCCTGATCCGGATCCGCGCCACCACGGTTTCCTCGGGCGATTGCCGGGTACGCGGCGCGAATTTCCCGCGAGGATTTGGGCGGCTCGCTCGGATGGCGTTGGGCTGGTCCGGTCCGCGCCGTCCGATCCTGGGCACGGAATGCGCCGGCACCATTGCGGCCATCGGAGGCCAGGTGTCGCGCTTCCAGGTGGGCGACGACGTGATCGCCTTCACTGGAGCCAGGTTCGGCTGCCATGCCGAATACCTCGCCCTGCCCGAAACGGCGGCCATCGTCCCCAAGCCGGCTGCGCTTTCCTTCGACGAGGCGGCCGCCGTCGCCTTCGGAGGCACGACGGCCCTCTATTTCCTGCGGGATCGCGCACGTGTCAGACCCGGTGAGCGGGTGCTGGTCAATGGTGCCGGTGGCAGCGTCGGCATCGCCGCCGTCCAACTCGCCCGGCATTTCGGCGCGCACGTCACCGCCGTCTGCTCGTCGGGCAAGTCGAACAGAGTGAAATCGCTCGGCGCCGACCAGACGATCGACTATGCGGTCACCGACTTCACCGCCGGCGGCGATCGCTGGGACATCGTCGTCGACACGGTCGGCAATCTAACCCTGGGCAACACTCGGTCGATCCTGAACAAGGGCGGGCGCCTGTTGTTGTTCGCCGCCGACCTTCCGGAACTGCTCGCCGCTCCGTTCCAATCGGCGACGAGCGGCATCGCCGTCATCTGCGGCGTGGCCCCGGAGCGGACCTCGGACCTGCGCACGTTGACGGAACTCAGCGACAGGGGTCTCTACAAGCCGGTCATCGACAGCCGTTACGCCTTCGACGAGATCGTGGCTGCCCATCGGCGGGTGGACGCCGGCGGCAAGACCGGCAGTGTCGTGGTGAGCATTTCCGGCTAGCCGGCCCGCTCCATTCAGGCCTCTCTATCCAGGCCAGGGCAGCGACCAGGTCTTCACGTTGGTGAAGCTTTTCATCGCTTCCAGAACGCCTTCCTTGTAGCCCAGGCCGGAATCCTTGATGCCGCCGAACGGCGACATCTCGATACGGTAGCCCGGCACTTCCCAGACGTTGACCGTGCCGACCTGCAGTTCGTCGACGAACCTGGTGATGTAGTTGAGGTTGTCGGTGCAGACGCCGGACGACAGGCCATAGGCCGTGCCGTTGCTGACCCGGATCGCATGCTCGATGTCCTTGACCCGGATGATCGGGATCGCCGGACCGAACGTCTCCTCGCGCACCAGTTCGCAAGTCGGATCGACATGGTCGACGACGGTGGGCGGAAACAGCGCGCCGCGGCGGTCGTTGCCGTGCAGCAGCTTGGCGCCATGCTTGGCGACCGCCTCGCTGACCCGATTCTGGAACAGGGTCGCGGCACGCTCGTGGATCACGGTGCCGACGTCGGTCTCGGGATCGAGCGGATCGCCCGCCTTGAGCTTCCTGGCCTTGGCGAGCACGCGCTCGACGAAGGCGTCCGCCACCTTGTCGACCACGATGATGCGCTTCACCGCCGTGCAGCGCTGGCCCGAGTTCTTGGTCGCACCGGCGACGGCGAGGTCAGCCGCCTTGTCGAGGTCGGCATCCTCCATGACGATCAGCGGGTCGTTGCCGCCGAGTTCCAGGACGATGCGCTTGTAGCCCGCCTTCTCCGCGATATACTTGCCGACCCGGACGGAGCCCGTGAAGGTGATCAGGTCGGCGCGCGGATCGACGATCATGGCGTCGCCGATATCCGACGGATTGCCGGTGATGACCGACAGCATCTCGCCCGGCAGGCCCGCCTCGTAGAGGGTATCGGCCAGGAACAGCGCGGTGAGCGGCGTCAGTTCGGTCGGCTTCAGCACGACGCAGTTGTTGGTTGCGAAGGCCGGCGCCAGCTTGTGCGCCACCATGTTGAGCGGGTGGTTGAACGGCGTGATCGCCGAGATCGCGTTCAGCGGCTGGCGCAGGGTGAAGATCTTGCGGTTCTTGCCGTGCGGGGTGAGGTCGCACGAGAAGGTCTGGCCGTCGTCCTGCATGCAGAGCTGGCCGGCGAACGTGAAAACGTCGTAGGCGCGGCCGACTTCGTACAGCGAGTCCTTCAGGCAGAGGCCGGACTCGAGGGTGATCAGCCGCGACAGCTCCTCCTTGCGCGAGACCAGCAGGTCGGCGGTCTTGAGCAGGATCTTCTGGCGCTGGTAGCGCGTCAGCTTGGGCTTGTAGTCGTGAGCGATCTGGAAGGCCTGCGCAACCAGCTCGGGCGTCGCGCGCGGCACGGTGCCGACCAGGCGGTTGTCCCAGGGGAAGCGCACTTCCAGGCGATTGCCGGTGTCAACCTTCTTGCCGGCGATGCGGAGCTGCTCATGCCGGACGTCGGTGCCCGGGCGCGCGATCGTATCCATGTTCAGGCCACCAGATTGAGAGCGAGGTCGAAGGCGTCGAAGTTGCGCCAGTACCGTCCGCCGGGCGCCGTCGTCATTCGACGATTGCAGATCAGCGGCACCTTCTGTTCGGAGATGCCGCCATGACTGCGCAGCGGCTCCGTCAGGCCCGAGAGATCGTGCCGGGCGGCCGAGGTGCCCAGCACCTTGTGCTTCGTCGAGACCACGACGATGTCGCCCAGCCGCTCCGGAGGCAGTTCGAACCGCCCGGCGGCCTCGTCCTTGGTCAGCACGGCCTCGATGCCGGGCATCTCCTTCAGCCTGGCGATCTGAGGCGCCGGATTGGCGCAGTACACGACGGCGTAAGAGCCGAGCGCTCCGTGATGCACGACGTATGGGTCGGTGATCGGAAGAATGACCTTGGCCTTGTCCTTGCCGACCCAGCCGTCGAACAGGTCCTGCAGGTAGATCACGTCCGGCTGGCCGTCCTTGCCGAACTTGGCGTTCATGCCGTGATCGGCGGTCAGCACGATGGTGCAGCCCATGGCGTCGAGCTTGGCCATGTAGCCGTCCATCATGGCGTAGAAGTCATTGGCGACCGGCGTGCCCGGCGCATGCTTGTGCTGGATGTAGTCGGTGGTCGAGAGGTACATGATCTCCGGACGGTCGCGCTCCATCAACTTCACGCCGGCGGCGAAGACGAACTCCGAGAGGCCGGCGCTGTAGACGTCCGGCACGGCCATGCCGACCAGCGCGTTCACCTCGTCGATGCCGTTTTCGGCAAGGGTGGCCTTGTCCGACTTCTCCGACGAGAAGCTGCAGGCCTTGCCGGCCGCGAGCTTGAGATCCTTGCCGAGCAGGCCGCGCAGCTTGTCCTTGGCGGTGACGACGGCGATGCGGCAGCCGGCGCGCTGGAAGCTCGGGAACAGCGTCTCGATGCGCAGGAATTTCGGGTCGTTCATCATCACTTCCTTGCCGGTGTCCGGGTCGAGGAAGTAGTTGCCGGAGATGCCGTGAATCGAGGGCGGCCGCCCGGTGACGATCGAGAGATTGTTGGGATTGGTGAAGCTCGGCACGACGCAGTCGGCGAGGAGGTTCGTCCCCTCCTTCAGCACCCTGGCGAACCACGGCGCGCGGCCCGCCTTCACCGTCTCCTCGATGTAGCCGGGTTCGGACCCGTCGATGCAGACCACGACGGTGGGCCGCTTCGGCATCTTGTAGCGGCGGCCGTTGACGTCGATCTCGCCGGAGATGGTGTTCACGCTGTCGGGTGCCATTGTTTACTTCCTACTCCGCTGCCAGCGCCGGGCCGCCGTTGCTGACCCGCATTTCGGCCAGCACCTCGCGCACGGCATTCAGCGCGCCCTGCATGTCCTTCGGATAGAGCCGGCCGATGCAACCGATGCGGAAGGAATCGGCGACCGTCAGCTTGCCGGGATAGATCACGTAGCCTCGATCCTTCAGCCGGTCATAAAAGGTCTGGAAGACGAACTTCGGATCGGTCGGCATGTGGAAGGTGACGATGATCGGCGCCTGCAGCTTCTCCGGCAGGAGCGTGCGGAAGCCCATGGCGCGCATGCCGTCGACCAACACCCTACAGTTCTCGCGATAGCGGCCGCCGCGGCCGGCAACGCCGCCTTCGGCCGCATGCTCCTCGATCGCCTTGCCCAGGGCCACGATCACGTGGATGGGCGGCGTGAAGCGGTACTGGCCGGTCTTGGCGAAGTTCTCGGCCTGGTCGTACAGGTCGAGCACCAAAGTGGTCGCGTTGCCCTTGCACTCGGCGAGCGCGCTCTTGCGGCAGATCACGAAGCCCAGGCCCGGCACGCCTTCCAGGCACTTGTTCGACGACGAAGCCAGCGCGTCGTACGGCACCTTGGTCGCGTCGATCTCGATCGCACCGAACGCACTCATCGAATCGACCAGCAGGCGGCGCCCCTGCTGCTGAACCAGTTCGGCGATGGCCTGGATCGGATTGAGAATGCCCGAAGTCGTCTCGCAATGGACGGCGAAGACGTGGGTGATCGCCTTGTCGCCCGCGAGCATCGCCTCGACCTTCGCCAGATCCGGCGGCGTGTCCTCGGGCGTCTCGTACACGGCGACGGCCCGGCCGGCGATCTCGGCGATCTTCTTCGCCCGCGAGCCGTAGGCGCCGTTGATCAGCAGCAGCAGCTTGCCCGTCTTCGGCACGAACGAGGTGATCATCGCCTCGACGGCGAAGGTGCCCGAGCCCTGTACCGGCACCGTCACGTGCGTTCCGGTAGCGCCGGCCAGCTCGGCGATCTTCTCCAGCACCATCTTGTTGATGGCGATGAAATTGGCGTCGCGCGAGCCCCAGTCATGAACCATCGCCTGCTTCACGGCGGCGGACGTGGTGAGCGGGCCGGGCGTCAGCAGCAGCGGATCGCCTGACTCGGATTGGGCAACTTTGTAAGTGGGCATGAACCGAATGTTCACCTCGCCTCCCCTATCCGTCCAGTATATAATCGATATGTTAACTATCGGTTTAACTGATATGACGCCCAGCCAGCTCCGCGCCTTCCATCTTGTCGCCGAGGCCGGCTCGTTCTCCGCGGCGGCGCGCGATTCGGGCCTCAGCCAGCCCAACCTGTCGGGCCAGGTCACCGCCCTCGAGAAGGCCTATGGCGTGCGCCTGTTCGACCGGCGTGGCCGGCAGGTCGTCCCCACCGAGACCGGACGGCAGTTGCAGGGCATCGCCGCCCGGTTGTTTGCCGTTCAGGACGAGGCCCAGGCCCTGCTGGCCGGCGAGCAAACCCTGACCCGAGGGCACCTGCGGATCGCCGCCGACAGCGCCCACCACGTCGTGCCGATCATGGCGGCGCTGAAGAGGAAGGCCGCGGCGCTCACCTTCCAGCTCTCGATCGACAATTCGGCGATCGTGCTGCAGCGCCTGCTGCGCCACGAGGCCGACGTCGCGGTGATGGCCAAGTCCGTCTCAGACCCGCGCCTCTTCAGCACGCGGTTGCGCTCCGACAGGGTCGTGCTGTTCGCGCCGAGAGGCCATGCATTGGCCAAGCGCGGCGGCGCGCCGCTCGGCGCCCTCGCAGATCAGGAACTGGTGCTGCGCGAGCGTGGCTCGATCACCCGCGAGGTCATCGAGCAGGCGATGGCGACCCACGACATCCAGCCGCGGGCGATCATCGAGGTCGAGACGCGCGAAGGCGTGCGTGAGGCGGTGGCGGCGGGATTCGGTATCGGCGCGGTGTTCGAGAGCGAGTTCGGCGAGGATCGCCGCTTTGGCGCCATCATCGTGAGCGACACCGATCTCGCCGTCGCCGAGTATGCGGTCTGCCTGCAGGAGCGCCGGAGGGTGGCATTGGTCCGCGCGTTCATGGATGAAGCGGCTCGCCTGACGCCCTGAACTTCGCGCCTTAACAAAACTGTAACAACGGGCGTATGGTCGCCCCATGCACGGCGTAGAGACCGTCCTGAACGTCGTCGGCAGCGTCGCCCTGCTGCTGTGGGGAGTGCGCATGGTGCGCACCGGGCTGACGCGTGCCTTCGGCGCGACCTTGCGGCGGGCGATCGGCCTCTGCGCGCGCAACCGCTTCACCGCCTTCCTGGGCGGCATCGCCATCACGGGGCTGCTGCAGTCGAGTACGGCCACGTCTCTCCTGGTCTCATCCTTCGCCGGCCGCGGGCTGATCCCGCTGTCGATCGCCTTCGCCGTCATGCTGGGCGCCGACATCGGCACCACGGTCGCCGCACAGGTCCTGTCGTTCGACCTCGGCTGGGTCTCGCCGCTGATGATCGGCGCCGGCGTCATCGCGTTTCTTTCGAGCGAGCACGACAAGACGCGCCATGTCGGGCGGGTGGCGATCGGCCTCGGGCTGATGCTGCTGTCGCTGAAGCTGCTGGCGCTCGCCACCCAGCCATTGCGCACCGCGCCCGCCTTCATGGCGGCCCTCCAGGGCCTGCAGGACGAATACGTGATCGCCGTGGCCTTCGCCGCGGTCGCCACCTGGTTCGTGCATTCGAGTCTCTCGGTGGTGCTGCTGATCATGTCGTTCGCCGGCTCCGGCCTGGTCGAGCCGAGGCTCGGGCTGGCGCTGGTCATCGGTGCCAACATCGGCGGCGCGCTGGCGCCCTACATGGCGCAGTCGGGCGCAGAGGTCGAAGCCCGGCGCGTGCCGCTCGCGAACCTGCTGACCCGCGCCGTGGTCGGTGTCGCGCTGCTGCCCTTCCTCGGACCGATCGTGAACTGGCTCACGATGATCGATCCCTCGGTGATCCGCCTGCCGGTCAATTTCCACACCGGCTTCAACGTCGTGGCATCTCTTGTCTTCCTGCCGCTGGTCGACGCAGTTGCCTGGGCCTGCCGCAAGCTGCTGCCCGACCGGCCGGTGACCGACGATCCGGGTAAGCCCAGGCACCTCGATCCCAACGTGCTCGATTCGCCTGCCGAGGCACTGGCCTGCGCCCTGCGCGAGACGCTCAATCTCGGCGACAAGGTGGCCGACATGCTGCGCCAGACGATCGACGTCTTCGAGCGCAGCGACCCCAAGGCCGTGAAGGCGATCGAGCAAGCCGACGATTCCGTCGACCGGCTGTACGAGGCGATCAAGCTTTATCTGATCCAGACCTCGCGCACCGACCTGGGCGAGGAGGAAAGCCGGCGATACGTCGAGATCCTGACCTTCACCACCAACCTCGAGCATGTCGGCGACATCGTCGACAAGAACCTGATGGAGCTCGCGGCCAAGAAGATCAAGAACCGCTACGCCTTCTCGCCCGAAGGTCTGGCCGAGCTCAAGGAATTCCATGCCCGGGTTCTGGAGAACCTGCGGCTGGCGCTGAACGTCTTCACGACGCGCGATCTCGCCCTGGCACGGCGACTGGTGGCCGAGAAAACTGCGATGCGCGAGGCCGAGGCGCGTGCCGCCGACAGCCACTTCGCCCGCCTGCGGGAGGGTCGGCCCGAATCGATCGAGACCAGCTCGATCCACATGGACGTGATCCGCGACTTCAAGCGGATCAACGGCCACCTGACGTCGGTGGCCTATCCGATCCTGGAGGCCGCCGGCGAACTCGCCGACACCCGGCTCAAGACGACGGCTCAGCCCTTGATGCGCTCGCCGCTCGAATCGTAGAGCGGCTTCAGCGACAGCCTGGCGGACAGCCGCGTCCCTGCAAGGTCGATCTCGAACTTCGCCGCGCCGAGCCACGCCGCGTCGACAGCCTGGCCGTCCTCGCGCGTGACGTAGCCCAGGCCGACCGCCGCACCGACCGTATGCCCATAGGCGGCCGATGTGAGATCGCCCACCGGCCTGCCGTCGCGCAGGATGGCCTCGCCGCCCCATAGCAGCGGGCCGGCATCGTCCAGCACGACCGACACGAGGCGGCGTGTCAGCGGCCTGGCCTTCGCGTCGCGCAGCGCATTCTGGCCGATGAAGCCGCCCGGCTTGTCGAGTCTCACCGCCCAGCCGAGGCCCGCCTGCCACGGCGTGTCGTCGGGCGTCAGTTCGCGGCCCCAGGCGCGATAGGCCTTCTCGATGCGCAGGCCTTCGATGGCGTAGTAGCCCATGTCGCGCAGCCCGAAGGGCGCGCCTGCGCCATGCAGGGTCTCGAACACGGTGACGGCGAACTCGACCGGCACGTAGAGTTCCCAGCCCAGTTCGCCCATGTAGGTGCGGCGCGAGGCGTGCACGGTGGCGTAACCGATGCTGACCTCGCGGATCGTGCCGAACGGGAACGCTTCGTTCGAGAAGTCGGCCGGACTCACCTTCTGCAGCAGCTTGCGGGAGTTGGGGCCCATCACCGACAGCACGGTCCAGCCACCGGTCACGTCGGTCAGCGTGACGTGCGCGCCCGGCTGGGTGTTGCGGCCGATCCAGTCGGCGTCGCGCGTGACCTGCGCCGAGCCGGTGATCAGCAGGAACTTGTCGCGTGCCAGACGGGCGAGCGTGACGTCGCTCTCGAACGTGCCGCGTTCGTTCAACATCCCCGTATAGACGGTGCGGCCGACCGGAACGGCGATGTCGTTGGCGCAGAGGCGCTGGAGCGTCGCCTCGGCGTCGCGTCCCTGGACCAGGAACTTTCCGAACGACGTCTCGTCGACGATCGTCACGGCCTCGCGCGTCGCCTTGTGCTCGGCTGCGACGGCGTCGAACCAGGCGCCGCGGCCCCAGCCATATTGCATGTCAGGGGTCTTGCCGATGCCCGCGAACCAGTTCGCCCGGTCCCAGCCCATCTTGTTGCCGAACCAGGCGCCGCGCGCCTTCAGGCGATCGTAGAGCGGCGAGCGGCGGAACGGCCGACCGCTCTCGTGCTCGCGCTGCGGCCACGGCATCTTGTAGTGCAGGCCGAGCGTCTCGCTGACCCGCGCCCGCAGCCAGGAATCATTGCCGTGGAAACTGGCGAAGCGCCTGATGTCGACCGGCCACAAGTCGAGCGTCGGCTCGCCCGCAACGATCCAATCGGCCAGCGCCATGCCGGCCCCGCCCGAACTCGCGATACCCATCGAATTGAATCCGGCGCCGACGTAGAAATTCTTCAGACCGGGCGCCTCGCCCAGGATGTAGTTCAGGTCGGGCGTGAAGCATTCCGGCCCGTTCATGAAGGTCTTGATGCCGGCCTTCTCCAGCGCCGGGACGCGGATCAGCGCGTTGTCCATCAGGATCTGGAACTGGTCCCAGTCGTCCGGCAGCATGCCGAACTCGAAGTCGTCGGGAACGATGTCCTTCCACGGCTTGGCGTCGGGTTCGAAGCCGCCCATCAGCAGGCCGCCGACCTCTTCCTTGAAATAGATGTAGCCGTCGGGATCGCGCATCACCGGCAGGTCGCGCGGCACGCCCTCCATCTTCTCGGTAACGATGTACATGTGCTCGCAGGAGAAGAGCGGCACGGTGACACCGACCATGCGGCCGACCTGGCGCGCCCACTGGCCGCCGCAGTTCACCACGATCTCGGCCTTGATCGCGCCCTCGGCAGTGCGCACGCCGGTAACGCGCCGGCCGGCCGGCCCGTCCTCGACATCGATGCCGGTGACTCGGGTCTTCTCGAAGATTTTTACGCCGTTGTTGCGCGCGCCCTTGGCCAGCGCCTGGGTGATGTCCGCGGGATTGGCCTTGCCGTCGCCCGGAAGCCAGACGGCGCCGACGAGATCGTCGGTGCGCATGATCGGGTACTTCTCGCCCGCCTGCGCCGGCGTCAGCTCCTCGCAGACGACGCCCTGCTTGTTCGCCGTCGCCGCCGAGCGACGCAGGTAGGTCATGCGCTCCTGAGTCCGCGCGACCGAGAGCGAGCCGCATTGCTTCCAGCCGGTCGCCAGCCCGGTCTCGGCTTCCAGACCGGCATAGAGCTTGGTGCTGTACTGGATGAGCCGCGTCAGGTTCTGGAAGCCGCGCAGCTGGCCCACGAGGCCCGCGGCGTGCCACGTCGTGCCGCCGCTCAGCCGCCCCTGCTCCAGCAGGACGACGTCCCTGAAGCCGTTCTTGGCGAGATGATAAGCGGTGGAGCATCCCATGATGCCGCCGCCGATGATGACGACCTTGGCCTGGGTGGGCAGGTTCGCCATCTCAGAGCCGTCCCGCAACCGCCGATTCGTACATCTTGCGCATCTCGAGCGTGCCGACCTTGATCGGGTTGCCGCCAGCGGTCGGATCGACCGCGGCCATCTCGGAAAACTTGTCGAGATGCTCGATCTTCACGCCGAGCTCGGCCAGCGTGTGCGGGATTCCGATCTCGCGCCGCAGGTCGAGCACCCACTGCATGAAGCCGTCGAAGGTCGGCGTGCGCAGGTTCAGCCAGCGCGCCAGCCGCACGACCTTCTCCTCGATCGCCTCGCGATTGAACTTCACGACATAGGGCATGGCGACGGCGTTGGTCAGCCCGTGATGCGTGTCGAGCACCGCGCCCACCGGATGCGACAGCGAATGGATGGCGCCCAGCCCCTTCTGGAAGGCGGTCGAGCCCATCTGCGACGCAGCCAGCATGTGACCGCGCGCTTCGATATCCCGGCCGTCCTTGACGGCACGTGCGAGGTTCTCCTTCACCAGCCGCATGCCTTCGACCGCGATGCCTTCGGCGTAGGGGTGATAGCCCGGCGCGCAATAGGCCTCGAAGCAGTGGATGAGGGCATCCATGCCGGTACCGGCCGTCAGCCTGGCCGGCAGGCCGACCGTGAGCTCGGGATCGGCGATGACGATCGAAGGCATCATCTTCGGGTGAAAGATCACCTTCTTGGTGTGGGTGGTCTCGTCGGTGATCACCGACGCGCGTCCGGTCTCCGAGCCCGTGCCGGCGGTGGTCGGCACGGCAATGGTCGGCAGGATCCCGGCCGGATTGGCGCGCGTCCACCAGTCGCCGATATCTTCGAAGTCCCACATCGGCCGCGTCTGGCCCGCCATGAAGGCGATTGCCTTGGCAGTGTCCAGGCCCGAGCCGCCCCCCCAGGCGATCACCCCGTCATTCTTCGCCGCCCGCAGCACGCGGATGCCGGCCTCTACATTGGCCGCGACCGGGTTGGGCTTCACGTCGCTGAACAGTGCCGCGTCGATCCCCGCCTTGCGCAGGTTGACCATGGCATCGGAGATCATGTTGAGCTTGGCGAGGCCGGGATCGGTGACGAGCAGCGGACGCTTGAGGCCGATTGCCTTGCAGGACTCGGGTAGTTCGCGGATGCGACCGGCGCCGAAGCGGATCGCGGTCGGATAGTTCCAGTTGCCTTTTAGATCCATTGGGAGAGCCATCAGATGATTTCCATGTACCTGTCGAGTTCCCAGTCCGTGATGGCCTTGCGGAACTCCCGCTCTTCCCACTCACGCGTTGCAGAATAGTGATCGACGAAGGAGTCGCCGAAGAGATTGCGCGCCGGCTTGGACGCCTTTAGCCGTCCAGCCGCCTCCATCAGGGTGCGCGGCAGCTTCGCCTTGGCCGGATGCTTCTTCTCGTAGCTGTTGCCGGCGACCGGGTTGCCGGGGTCGAGCTTGTTCTCGATCCCCCACAGGCCCGAGGCGATCGCCGCCGACAGCGCCAGATAGGGGTTCGCATCGGCAGCGGCGATCCGATATTCGACACGGGTCGATTTGGCTGAGCCCGGAATGACGCGCAGCGCGCAGGTCCGGTTCTCGACGCCCCACGTCGAATCGGTCGGCGCCCAGAAACCCGGGATCAGGCGGCGGTAGGCGTTCACCGTCGAGGCGACCATGCCGAGGAGTTCCGGCATCAGCGCCTGCTGGCCGGCGACGAACTGCCGGAAGACCTTGCTCATCTTGTGCGGGGCCTTCTCGTCGTAGAAGACCGGCTTGCCGTCTTTCCACAGCGACATGTGCATGTGACCGCCGCAGCCCGGCCAGTCCTTCGACCACTTGGCCATGAAGGTGGCGAGCCAGTCGCGCTTCTGCGCCAGCACCTTGGTGAAGAGCTTGAACAAGGCCGCCTTGTCGGCCGCCTGAAGACCGTCGTCGACCCTCAGCGCCGCCTCCAGCACGCCGGCCCCGGTCTCGGTGTGCAAGCCCTCGATGCCCATGTCCATCGTCTCGCACATGGCGAGCAGGTCCTTGTAGAAGTCGCTCAGGACCGAATTGCGCAGCACCGAGTAACCGAAGAAGCCGGGCGAGATCGGCTTGAGGTTCTTATAGCCCTTCTCGCGGATGCTGAACGGCGTCTCGGCGAACACGAAGAACTCGTACTCGAAGCCGACCTTGACCTCGTAGCCGAGCTTCCTGGCGCGCGCGAGAACGCGGCGCAGCACGCCTCGCGGGCAGAGATCCTCGGCCGCGCCGACAAACTCGCAGAGGAACATCAGGTTGCCAGGCTCGGTCGCGATCTCGCGGCAGGTCTCGGGCAGGATGCGCACGTTGGCGTCGGGATAGGCGGTATGCCAGCCGGTATAGCTGACGTTGTCGTAGAGCTGGTCGTTGCTATCCCAGCCCAGCACCACGTCGCAGAAGCCCATGCCGCCTTCGAGGGCCGACTTGAACTTGTCGATATGGAGGTACTTGCCCCGCAGGATGCCGTCGACATCGTGCACGCCGACCTTTACGTGCGAGAGCTTGCGCTCCTTGACGATCTTCAGCGCATCCGCCGCCGTCCTGACCTGCCGCGGGTCCATCGCCCCTCCCCTGCTTGCGTCCGCAGACTAGCTGGCGAGGTACCGCGGAAGCCAGAGGGCAATATCGGGAAGCACTGCGATCACCATGGTGAACAGGACCATGATGATCAGGTACGGCAGGGTGACGCGGGCGACATAGCCCAGCCCGTCCTCGGTGAGGCCCTGGATCACGAACAGGTTGAAGCCGACCGGCGGGGTGATTTGCGCCATCTCGACCACCAGCACGAGGAAGATGCCGAACCAGATCGGGTCGAAGCCCGAGCCTTTGATGATCGGCATCACGATCGGCAAAGTCATGACGATCATGCT
This sequence comes from Reyranella sp., assembly GCA_044225265.1. GTDB lineage: Bacteria > Pseudomonadota > Alphaproteobacteria > Reyranellales > Reyranellaceae > Reyranella. The sequence goes on along the minus strand of JBGAIW010000005.1, from coordinate 41,694 downwards.
GAAGCCATCGAGGAAGCAGCCAAGGATGAGGTAGAAGACAATCAAGGCCACGATCAGCATGAAAGGCGAAAGCCCGAGACTCTTCACGAACTCAGCGACCGCAGCGGGAATGCCGAGAAATGCCGCAGCGCTGCCCAGGATCGACGCGCCGAGCACGATCAACGCGATCATGGCGCAGGTCTGCACCGAGCCGATCGCGATCGAACGCAGCGCAGCCACGGTCAGGCCGCCCTGCAAGGACGATACGATCAGTGCGCCGAGCACACCGACACCGGCCGCCTCCGAGGGGGTTGCCAGCCCGCCATACATCGACCCCAGCACGCACAGGATAAGAAAGACCGCTGGGCCCAGATCGCGGAACGACGCCATGAACTCCGCCCGCGACGCCATCCGCACCTTGCGCTCGCTTTCCGGCACGAGGTCGGGCTTCAGAGCGGTGTGGATCATGATCCAGGCCATGAAACAGCCGGCAAGCAGGAACCCCGGGATGAAGCCCGCGGTGAAGAGCTTGGCGATCGAGACGTCGCCCAGGACGCCGTAGATGATCATGATGTTCGACGGCGGAATCAGGAAGCCGAGCGTGCCGGCACCGGCCAGCGAACCCACCGCCACGTCCTTCGAATAGCCGCGCTTGACCAGCTCGGCGAGCGAGATGCGGCCCACCACCTGAGTGGTCGCCGCCGACGAGCCCGAGATCGCCGCAAAGATCGAGCAACCGATCACGTTCACATGCAGCAGCCGGCCGGGCAGCAATCCGGCCCAGGGCGTCAGGCCGCGGAACAGCGACTGCGACAGCCTGGTGCGGAACAGGATCTCGCCCATGACGATGAACAGCGGCAGCGCCAGCAGTTCCTGGGTCGTCAGGATGTTCCAGGCGTACTGCGCCAGCAGCTTGTCGAGCGGAATGTCGCGGAAGATTGCCAGCAGGATCGTGCCAGTGACCGCGAGGGTCCAGCCGATCCACAGGCCGCCCGCCAGAAAGGCGAACAGCACGACGAACATGGTGAGGACGATTACGAGCATGAAACGCGCTCTATTCGGCTACCGAGGCCGCCTTCATGCTGAGGTCTTCGAGCGGCAGGCCGAGCAGCGCCTGCAAGAACCGGCCGACGAACTGCAGTACCAGCAGACAGACGCCGAAGGTGATCATCGCCTGAGGAATCCAGAGCGGCGTGGCACTCGAGATCGATACCTGGTCGCTCGCGTAGCTGCGCCAGGTGAAGTTGACCATCGCCATGGCGAGAAAGCCGGTGAACCCGACGCCAAGCAGCGCCAGCACCGTCTCCAGCCAGCGCCGACCCTGCGGCGAGATCCTGGCCAGCACCAGGGTGACGCGAATGTGGCCTCCGGCCCGCAGCGTCATGGCGGCTCCGAAGGTGAAGGCCGCCGCCATCAGGTAGGAGCTGTATTCCCAGGCGACCGGAATGTCGGCTGGAATCCAGGGGATAATGTCCGAGAGCGCACGGACGGCGACCTCGGCCAGCATCAGCAGGGTGAGTGCCGCCAGGCACAGCGCGCCCAGCCAGCCGTCGAGCCGGCCGAGCACATCGATGCCGTCGAGCAGAGCCTTCAGCGCCGGTGGAGCGCCGTCATTGGCGCCTGCCCGGTGCGCGCTCACGCGCGCTTCATTTCGACGAGGTAAGCCTTGATCGGCTTCTCGGAGGCCGGCACGCGCTTGATGAACTCGGCGATCATCGGCGCAGTCTTCTTGCTAAGATCGGCCATCATTTGCGGCGGTACCTTGACCAGGGTCATGCCGCCTTCGGTCAGGCGCTTGGAGCTGTCCTCATCCGCCTTGATCGACGACGCCCAGAAACCGGGCTCCATCTTCTTGGCGAGATCGGCGATCACCTTCTGGTTGGCCGGGCCGATCTTCTTCCAGGTGTCGTTGTTGATCGTGACGATCTGGCACGACCAGGCGTGATTGGTCTGGTGGAAGAACTTCAGGAATTCCCAGAACTTTCCGTCGACACCGGAGACCGACGAAGTCGAAACGCCGGCCACCGCGCCCGACGAAAGGGCGGCGATGGTCTCGCCCCAGGGGATCAGCGCCGGCGCCATGCCGATCGCCGAGCACATCTCTTGCGCGTTCTTGTCGGGGACGCGGATCTTGATGCCCTTCAGCGCGTCGAGCGACTCGCACTTGACCTTGAGATGAAGGTACTGAGTCGGCCACGGAACCATGTAGAGGATGGTCTGATTGTTCTTGAGCGCGATCTTCTCGTACTCGGGCCGGATGTGCTTGTGCAGGATCTTCAGCTCTTCGATGTTGTTCGAGATGAACGGAATGCCCTCGATGCCGAGCATCGGCTCGTCGCCGACCTGCTGGATGTTGAGGATGTCGGCCATCGGCACCAGCCCGTCCCGCACCGCGCGCAGCTGCTCGGGCCCCTTGAAGCCGAGCTGACCGCCGGCCTTCACGCTGATCTCCACTCCGCCGTTGGTCGCCTTCTTGACCTCTTCGGCAAATGCCTTGGCGTTGACCGTATGGAAATTGCCGTCCGGCCACACCGTGGCGAGATCGAGCTTCGTCGCCGCCTGAGCGCGCACGATCGCCGGCGCCATCACCAGCGCGCCCACACCCGTCCTCAGAGCCGTCCTGCGTCCGAATTTCATCGAAGCCCCCATTTGCTTCACAAGCCTCACCCGGCGCGAACCGTAAACCGCCGCGGCGCGCGTTGCAATTTGCAGGCCAGGGCGCCTATGGTTCGTCGTGGCGGATAATACCGAGACGGCGCGAGCGCGGACCTACGCGGTCCTGCGCCACCACGACTTCAGCCCCGGGGCGCGACGCTACCGGGCCCTGCACCTTCTCGTACTCGGTGCCGGTCTCATCGCCGTAGCCCTGTCCTCGGTCAACGGATTGCCCCCGATCTTCGATCGAGTCCTTCCGCTGGTCATCCTGGTGGTGTCGGGGGTCTTCCTTGCCGAATACATCACGCGGCTGTGGACGGCGCCGGAGGTCGCGCGCTTCGCAGGTCTGTCGCCCGCTGTGGCACGCCTGCGCTGGGCGACGACGGGCACCGGGCTGATCGGACTGCTTGCGGTCGTTCCGGCCTTTACGGTCACGACCGGAACCATCCAGGCCGACAGTGACGCAGCGGCAGTCTTCTGCATCCTCTGGGTCCTGAAGCTCGGGCTCTATGCGCCGGCCATGGGCACGCTTGCGCGGGTCATCTCCAACGAGCGCGCCACCCTCGCCTCGGTCCTGATCGTCTTCATCATCGTGCTGATCGCGGCCGGTACCGCCACGCACATCCTCGAGCGGGACACGCAGAAGCAATTATTCGGGAGCATTCCCGCCGCCCTGTGGTGGGCCGTGGTCACACTGACCACGACCGGTTACGGCGACGTCGTGCCGCAAACCGTCGGCGGCAAGATGGTGGGTTCGGTGGTCATGGTCAGCGGCATCGTCGTGCTGGCGCTGATGACCGGCATTCTCGCCACGGGCTTTGCCGAGGAGGAGCGGCGCCGCGAATATCTACGGGTCTGGGACCAGGTCATCAAGGTCCCGATGTTCACCGAACTCGGCACAGTCACGGTGTCGGAAATCGTGAGCAAGCTCCGCGTGCGGCACTACCCGCCGCGTTTCGTCGTCGTGCGGCGAGGTGAGCCGGGCGACTCGATGTTCTTCATCTCCGAGGGCGAGGTCGAGGTCCGACTTCCCCATGGGGCGGTGAAGTTGGCGCAAGGCGGATTCTTCGGCGAGATGGCTCTACTCGACCGTCTGCCGCGCAGCGCCACCATCGCCACCACGCAGCCCACTACCTTGCTGGTTCTGTATGCCAGCGACTTCTACGAGGTCGCCTCGCACATTCCCTCGCTGGTCGAATCGGTCGAGCGCGAGGCGCGCCGGCGGCGCGCGGAAAACGAAGCAAATCAGCGACGGCCGCCCGGCCGATGATTCAGGTCGATCTGCTGGTGGTCGGATCCGGAGCAGCCGGCTTTTCCGCTGCGCTCAATGCGCACGATTGCGGCCTGAAGGTCCTGATGGTCGAGAAGGAGCCGATGTTCGGCGGCACCACCGCCTATTCGGCGGGAGTGATCTGGATTCCGGGCAACCGCCACGGTCGCGCGCTGGGTATCGCCGACTCCAAGGAGGACGCGCTCACCTATCTGCAGCACGAGGCCGGCAACCGTCTCAATCTGGAGCTTGCCAACGCCTTCCTCGACAACTGCAATCCTGCGGTCGAGTTCATAGAGAGTCGCACGCATGCCCGCTACGAGGCGGTGCCGATCTGGGCCGACTACCATCCGACCAAACCGGGTGCCGCCCAAGGCGGAAGGTCCCTGCTGCCGTTGCCCTTCGACGGGCGCCGCCTCGGCAAGCGCTTTGGCCAACTCCGTCCACCCATCCGCACCATGATGGCATTCGGCGGCATGATGTTGGGGCGCAACGACCTGCCGCATGTCTTCCGCATGACCAAGTCGCTCAAGTCGGCATTGCACGTTGCCGGCATGACGGTGCGATACGGCTGGGACAGGCTCGGCCACGACCGCGGCACTCGGTTGACCAATGGAAACGGCCTGATCGCGGCCCTTGCCCTCTCGGCCCAGGAGCGCGGCATCGATCTGTGGCTGGAAAGTCCGGTCGTCGAACTGCTGCAGAACGCAGGCCGCGTGGCCGGCGCCGTAATCGAGCGCGGCGGGCGCCGCGAGGAAATCCGCGCCAAACGGGGTGTCGTACTGGCCTGCGGCGGCTTTCCCGCCAGCTCCGAGTTGAAGGAGCGCTACTACGGCCATGTGCGATCGGGCCACCCGCACCGTTCGGCACCGCCGCCGGGCAATCGCGGCGACGGCATCCGCCTTGGCCAGAGCGCCGGCGGCACGATGGCCGAGGACGTCGCCTACGCCGCGGCCTGGGTGCCAGTCTCTCTGGTGCCGCAGCCCGACGGGTCGACCCTGCCCTTCCCTCACTTCTACGAGCGCGGCAAGCCGGGCTACATTGCCGTCGATCCTGCAGGCCGGCGGTTCACCAACGAATCGGCTTCCTACCATGACTTCGTGCCCGCCATGGTCGAAGCCTGCCGCGGCGGAGCCGAGACGATGAGCTGGCTGCTCGCCGACCATCGCGCGATTCGCCGATACGGCATGGGCGCGATCGGACCGGCGCCGCTGCCGTTGGGGCCGCACCTGCGCAACGGCTACCTGCTGCGCGCCGACAACTGGCGGGCGCTCGCCATGGCGATCGGCGTCGAGCCGACGACGCTCGAGGAAACGATTGCACGGTTCAACGCCAATGCCGCGCGCGGCGAGGATCCCGATTTCGGCAAGGGCACGGATGCCTATCACCGGTTCAACGGCGATCCGACCCACTCGCCCAATCCTTGCCTCGCGCCGCTGGCAAAGCCGCCGTTCTATGCGATGAAGATGATCCCCGGCGACATCGGCACCTTCCTGGGGCTCCGCGTCGATGGCAGCGCCCGCGTCCTGGACGGCGAGGGCCGCCCGATCGAAGGGCTCTATGCAGCCGGAAACGACATGACGAGCGTCATGGGCGGGACCTATCCGGGGGCCGGCATCACCATTGGCCCCGCCCTCACCTTCGGCTATATCGCAGCCCGTCATGCGGCTGCCGCGGTCCGCTAGCGCATTCTCGATCCACGAAAGCAACTTTCATGTCGCAGATCACGCCCGTCATCCTGGTTGGAGGCTCCGGCAAGCGACTGTGGCCGCTGTCGCGCGAGAGCATGCCCAAGCAGTTCGTGCCACTGCTCGGCAAACAATCGACCTTCCAGCAGACCCTCCTGCGCGTCGCCGACCGCAGCCTGTTCGGTCGGCCCGTGATCGCCACGAACGACGCCTACCGCTTCATGGCCGAGAGCCAGGCGCGCGAGGTCGGCGTGGAGATCGACATCCTGGTCGAGCCGTCGCGCCGCGATTCGGGCCCGGCGATGGCGGCGGCGGCAGCCTATACGCGCAGCCTGGGGGCAAATGCGGTCCTGGCGCTCGCCTCCGACCATCTGGTGATCGGCGCCGAGGAGTTCCTCGCCGGATGCCGCGAGGGTCTCGCCGCCGTCCAGCAGGGCGGCATCGTCACATTCGGCATCCCGCCGACCGAGCCCAAGACGGACTACGGCTACATTCGCCCGAGTGCCGAGCATATCGGCGCCGTACAGAAGGTGGCGGCCTTCGTCGAGAAGCCCAACGCCCAGACCGCGCTGCGCTACATCGCCGAAGGCCTGTTGTGGAACAGCGGCAATTTCCTGTTCCCGCCCGCCCTGCTGCTGTCGGAGATGGCGCGCTTCGAGCCCGCGATGGCCGCCGCCGCCGAGGAGGCCGTCGCCAAGGCGAAGAAGGTCGGCTCGACCGTGTTCCTCGACGCCGAGGCCTTCGGCAAGGCTCCAGCCAAGTCGATCGACTATGCCGTCATGGAACGAACCGACAAATGCTGGGTGGTTCCGGCCAGGTTCCGCTGGTCCGACCTCGGAACCTGGGACGCCCTGCTCGATGTCGGCGAGGCCGACAGCGCCGGCAACGTCACCGAGGGACCGGTCGAGATCGACCATGTTCGAAATTCCTACATCCGCTCCGATGGACCGCTGACCGCGGTGATCGGCGTCGAGGAAGTCGTCGTTGTGGCGATGAACGACGCCGTCCTCGTCGGCCATCGCGACAACCTGCCCCGTCTGAAGGACGTCGTGCAGCGCATGTCGGACGGCAAGCACAAAGCCGCGACCGAGCATGTCGTGATGCATCGGCCGTGGGGCAGCTATCAGGACATCGACCGCGGCGAGCGCTTCCGCGCCAAGCGGCTGACCGTGGTCCCCAAAGGCAAGCTCAGCTTGCAGAGTCACAAGCGGCGGGCCGAGCATTGGGTGGTCGTGAAGGGGGTTGCCGAAGTGACGCTCGACGGCAAGATCATGACCCTGCACGAGAACGAGTCGATCTACATCCCGATGGGCGGCATTCATCGCCTGGCCAATCCAGGCAGCGAGCCGCTCGAAGTCGTCGAAGTCCAGACCGGCGATTATCTCGAGGAAGACGACATCACGCGCTATGAAGACATTTACGCACGAGTGTAGCCACCCTGGCGGCTGATCTCGGGCGGCGTGCAGCGCCGCAGGGCTCGCGGCGACCAAAGCGCGGGCGACGCGGGGTTTGGGACGAACGAGAACCTAACCACCCTTCTTCGGCGTTCGATCGAACACGATCGGCTTGGGCCGGCTCAGCGCCTTGCCAAGATGCACCATGAGGCTGCGCAAGAGCATGGCGACCTGGCCGGCGACAAAACGCAGCAACACAACGGCAAACCGGCCGGGCGGCATCTCGCCGTCGCGAATGAAATTGTGCCCCGCCCGCAGGAACGTCGTGGCGCAGAACAGAACCCAGGCGAGCGTCACGAAGAAGACCAGCCACAGAGCGGGCTTCAGGACCGGCGCCAGAAGCCCTGCCAGGACGCCCGACACGACGCCGATCAGCAGTACCGGTTGATTGAGCGCCATGCAGAGGTGCAGGAGTGCCGCGAGCTTGGCAGACAGGGTGATGTCGCGGCTCTTGAGGATCGGCCAGACCATGCGCAGGCCGACATGCCTGAAGCCATCCTGCCAGCGTTGCTGCTGTCGCAGCCAGGTCTTGCGATCAGCCGGCAGTTCGCCCGGTACAGGTACGCTGACCAGAAATACGGATCGCCAGCCCTTCACCCAACCGCGATACGTGAGATCGAGGTCCTCGGTGACGGTATCGCCCTTCCACCCCCCGCCTGCCTCGATGGCGGCGCGTTGCCAGATGCCGCAAGTGCCGTTGAACGGCAGCGGATGGCCCGCCCAATAGCGAGTCGCCTGCTCCATGCCGAGATGGGCATCGAGCGTGACCATCTGCATCTCGGTGAGCGCGTTCTCGTGCGGATTGAGAAAGTCGAAGCGCGCCTGCACGAAGGCGGTCTGCGGCTTGGCGACGAAGACCCGCATGCAGGTGCGCAGGAAGTCCGCCGGAGGCACATAGTCGACATCGAATATCGCGAAGTAGTTGTGCGGCGTATGCTGCATGGCCTCGTGGAGGGCACCGCCCTTGAAGCCGCTGCGATCTGTACGCTGCAGGGCCACGACATCGAAACCCTTGGCGCACAACTCGGCCGCCACGGTGCGAGCGAGCACTGCGGTCTCGTCGGTGCTGTCGTCGAGAATCTGGATGTGCAGCTTGTCCTTCGGCCAATCGAGGGCGGCGGCGGCCTCGACGCCACGGCGCAGCACCGGGCCTTCGTTGAACGACGGAATCTGCACGACGACGTGCGGCAGCTCCGCGTCCGGCGGCAACGGCGTGGACAGCAGATCCTCCTCACGCTCCAGCGCCCTGGCGCGCAAGCGATGATTGAGCACCACCATGTAGAGCAGGCTGCCGATGAACGCCGCCAACAGCACGCAGCATGCGAGGAAGACCGTCGCGAAAAGCAGGGCTAGCGTGTTGACGATGACCATCGGCGCTTCAAGCCCCCGTCTTGGGCGTGCGACTGAAGTCGCTCTTGCGGCCCAGAGCCGCCAGCACGATCGGCGCGGTGTTGGCGAATGCGAGATAGACCAGCACGAACGGTACGCTGACCGCAGTTACGACGTAATCGACGATGTTGCCGCGCTTCAGTCGCCAGAAGGCGCCCCAGGTCATGCCGAACAGGATCGTCAGGGCGGTCAGGATCCACAGCCATCCCAGAAACCGGAAGAATCCCAGCAGATGTCCATGACCCACGATCGACACCAGCAGTGCCACGATGCCAATGGCCAACACGGGAAAGATGAGTTGCTGCATGAGCGCCACGGTCGTCGTGCACTTGGCCTCGTCCGACCACGGCGACCCCCAGACCTCGGGCAGGAGCTTGCGCGCCACCTGAACGAACCCCTTCGACCAACGACTCTGCTGGACGCCGAAATCGTCGAGCTTCTGCGGCAGTTCGCCGACGACATGCGGCTCCATTAGGAAGACGCCGGTCCAGCCCTTGAGATGGGTGCGCAGGACGAGGTCGAGATCCTCCGACAGCGTGTCGTGCGACCAGCCGCCGGCCTCGTCGACCGCGGCGCGCCGCCAGATGCCGCCGGTCCCGTTGAACTGAAACGGCACGCCGCGACGGGCGCGGACGTCCTGCTCGACGGCGAAATGGGCGTCCTGCATCAGCCGTTGCGCGCGCGTCAGCCAGTTGCGGTCGCCGTTACCCCATTCGATTCGCGTCTGCACGAAGGCTGCCTTGGGCTGGGCCAGCATCGCGGCCATCGTCCGCCGCAGCCAGTCCGGCGAAGGTACGAAGTCGGCGTCGAATACGGCGACATAGGGCGCATCGCAGCGCGCCATGCCGAATTCCAGCGCGCCGGCCTTGAAACCGCTGCGGTCCCTCCGTTGCAGATGTTCGATGTCGGTGCCATCGCGCTGCAGGCGCGCGACCACGTGTCGGGCGATGTCGGGCGTCAGATCGGTGCTGTCGTCCAGCAACTGGATCTTCAGTCGGTCACGCGGCCAGTCGAGCGCCGCCGCCGCCGTCACGGCCCGTTCGACCACCGCCGGTTCGTTGAATACCGGGATCTGGACCAGCACCCGCGGCAGGTCTGCCGGCAACTCCGCCGCACCTTCGGCATCGGCCGGCAAGGACCAGAACCACCACAGGAGGTAGAGAAAATAGCCTGCGATGGCGAATGTGGCGACGAAGCAAAGGAACACGACGAAATCGACCGCCGAGAGCAGCACGATCGGCCTCGGTCAGTGGTAGTGGATGGGCACTTCGAAGCAGCGTCCATCTTCTATGTGAAGACGGCGAGTCGCCACGTCGAAGATGCGCTCATCGTGCGTCGACAGGACCACGGCGCATTTGGCGCGCATGGCGAGATCCTTGAGCTGGTCCACGACGAGGCGGCCCGAGACCCGATCGAGCGCAGAGGTCGGCTCGTCGGCGATGATCAGGTCGGGCAGACCGATCATCACGCGCGCGATCGCGACGCGTTGCTGCTGGCCGCCCGACAGTTCGTCCGGCCAGGATTCGGTCTTGTCGGCGAGGCCGAGCAGCCCCAGCAGATGCCGCGCCCGCTTCTCGTCCCAGGCCGGATCGGCGAGCGGCGTCGTCGAGACGCCTGCCACGACATTTTGCAGCGCCGTCAGCGAGGACAGAAGATTGCGCTTCTGAAACAGGAAGCGAATCCGGTTGCGCAACGCGTCGAGTTCGGTCCCCTCCAGTCCGGTGACGTCGGTACCGAGCAGGCGCAGCTTGCCCTCGGAGGGACGCCGCATGGTCCCGAGAATGGTGAGCAGGGTCGTCTTGCCCGAGCCCGACGGGCCGGTGACGATCACCAGTTCGCCCTCGCGGACCTGCATGTTGATGTCGAACAGCACGTCGGTGCGCTGTGGTCCGCTGCCGTAATGATGATGAATGTCGACTGCCTCGACCACGGCGGGGCCCATCGTATGGGTGTCGGCAGTCATGGCTATTCGAACAGCATGATGGGATCGACCTTCCAAAGACGGCGGATGGCGAACACGCTGGAAACGGCCGTCATCACGATGGAAGCGACGAGCGATACCGCCATTTCCCGCAGGCCCATCGTCATGCCGAGATGCAGTGTGGTCTCGGCGACGCCGTAGACCACGCGCGCGAAGGTGAAGGCGACGAGGAAGGCCGGCGTGATGATGGCCGCGCCGATCTGCCCGATCATGCAGAGGAAGAACCAGTAGTCGTAGCCCAGGCTCTTCAGGATGGCGTATTCGGGCAGATAGAAGCGGATGATCTGGTATTGGGCGTAATAGATGAACACCATGCCGATCATCAGGCCCATGACGAACCCGAGATCCGTGATGTAGCCCACCGGCGTCTCGCGCGACCAGTACGTCCGTTCGCGGCGCTCGAATTCATCCCGCGTGATCACCTCGGCCCGTCCCGCCAGCGTGCGGTTCAGGTTGTCACGCATCACGGCATGATCCATTCCGGGCGCAAATTTCAGGGCGTAGAAGACGGGCCGCTCGGAATACCAGGGCCCCAGTGCTTCCACCATCGTGTCCATGCTCATGACCACGGCGCCGTCGTTCACCACGTTCGGCCCGACGGCCACTGTTCCCACGACGAACATCTCGCGCAGAAGCTGCCGCGAATCCGGTGGACCGAGCACAGTGATCTCGTCGCCCTTGCCGGCGACCTCGCCGAGATCGCCGAAGTAGGGGCGCGAATCACGATCGAACAGGATGCGACGCACGACACGCAGCTTGTAAAGATTCTCGCGTAGCCCCGGTATGTCGATCGCTGGCGCTTCGACATCGATGGCATACCAGGCAATCTGGCGCGACGCGGCCATTCCGGGGTGATTTATCGACATGACGTCGAACCAGAAGGGCGATGATGAGACCACCGACGGGTTGGCGGCGACCACGTCGTTCACGGCCGCCGACACGCTGGCGTGCAACTGCAGGGACTTGAATCCGGCGGGTACCAGCACCGCATCGCCGACCACCGACTTGTGGATTCGAATCGCCGAATAATAGACGGCGCGCTCGATGCCCAGCTGGGCGAAGATGACGAGCAGGCTGGCCGTGACGCCGGCCAGCGACAGCAGGGTGCTGGTACGCTGGCGGCGCAATTGCTGCGCACCGAGCGGCATGGAAACCGCCGTTCGGAAAGCCGCGCGTAGATGAGCGAGCGAAATCCGCGGCCACCATCGGCGGGAAGGCAGCGATGGAAGCCCGGGAAGGGTGAGCGCCATCAGAGGAAGGTGACGCGGGTCTCGCGGCCGAGCACCTGGGGCATGCCGGCCGGATCGTCGAGTTCGATCTCGACCTGAACCACGCGAGCATCCGTGGAGGAGCCGCCGTCGGGCTCGGTGCGTTGCATGCGCTTCACGGTCGGTGCGATGCGTGAAATCTTGCCACGATACGCGATGGTGCTGCCGCGGAGCGTGACCTCGACCTTGCCGCCAAGCGCCACGCGTCCCAGATGCAATTCATCGACATCGGCGAGCACACGCAGCTTGCTCATGTCGACGATCTTGGCGATGCCGGCCGGCGCGATGCGCTCGCCGGCCTGGGTGTAGATCTGCACCACGACGCCGTTGACCGGCGACCGCACGAGCGCCTGCTCGCGCGTGGTCCGCGCGCTGTCGACTTTGGCCATCAGGATGGTGATGTCGGTATCCATCTGTGCCAGGTCAGTCTGCAGGGTCTCCTTCAGGACCCGGAGCTTTGCCTGCTCGCGCTCGAGTTCGCCCTGCGAGATATTCAGGTCCAGCTGCTTCATTTCTGGCGGACGGCCGGAGCGCGTCACTTCCATAGCCTTGAGCTTGTTCTCCTCGGTCTTCGTCTTGACGACGACTTCCTGCATGGCGACCTCGGAGACGCGGTAGCCCGAGACCATGGCCTCGCGCATCCGCTTGTGCTTCTCGAGTTCGGCCTCGGCGTTGCGAACCGACACATCGGCGATGGCGTAATTCGAGAGAACGGCGATCACCTCGTCGCGCTTGACCTGCTGGCCGTTGACGATACGCAATTCCGCCAGGACACCGCCGCCCGTGCTGTCACCGGCAATGACCACGGTGCCGGACGGCGCATCGGTGTAGCCGCGCGTGATGAGCGGGCCGGCCGGCCGCGCCGCGTCCTGCGCGCTGCTGGTCTGCCGGCTGGGTGCTATCCACAGTCCGAGTGCCGCCGCTACGGAAAGCAGCGCAACTCCAACTGCACTCCATCTGAATTTTTGTGCCCGAGCCATCCGCCTTCGAAGCCAACCTAGTCTGATTTTACCCCAATTTGGGCTAGAAAGTCGTCGAAGTAACGACACTGCCTTTGACGACACCCACAATCGAGAACGTACGATAGATCGCCGTCAGGACCTTGTTGTACTCATAAAGTGGCGCATTCGTGACGTACACCACGTCCCGAACGTGCATCCCGAATTGCTGTGCGACAAAAATAGACACTGGCTGCTGCAGGTCCAGCCTAAAAACCCGGGCCCGGGCCGTGGGATTGCTCTGAAGATCGCCCATCCGGAACACGAAGACGCCGGTCTTGTTGGCGCGCTCGTCCGACAGGCCCCCCACCTGCCCCAAGGCCTCCAGCAGGGTCAAGTTGGGCTTTACCATCTCGACATTGCCCGCCTTCACCACGGCGCCCAGCACCGTGTAGACTTGTGAATTGGGCCGCACGACGATCTCGTCCCCCTTCTGGATACCGACGTCGCCGCCGTTGAGGAGATCCGAATACTGGGCAGTCAGGATCACTTCGCCACGCCGGCGGAGGGTGACCTGGAATTGACTGGCGAGGGCGCCGTTCTGTCCGATGCTCGCAAGCCCGCCAGACCTGTTGATGGCGTCAACAACCGAGCGAATGCCTTCGAGCGTCGACAGGCGCCCCGGGTTCTTCACGTCTCCGGAGACCATCACCGTGTGCGTGCGGTCGGCCACGAATTCGACGATGACCTGCGGCTCCTGCGCCCGATTGCCCAGTTGGCTTGCGATGCGGCGCTCAATCTGAGGCAAATCCAGCCCCGCGACCTGGACCACGCCGGCAAAGGGCACCTCAATCGTCCCCTCGTCGGTCACACGCTGCGGGCCGAGATCGGCGCCCGGCTTCTGGATGGTCGGGAAGATACTGCCTTCGTAGGGCTCGAAAATGCGCACGCGCAGCACGTCGCCGGGCGCCACCGAAATCTTGGCTCCGGCGGACAGATTGCTCGTCGAGGAGGGCCGCTCGCTGGTCACAGGAGGCCGATAAGCCACGACAGTCGTCGGGGTCAGGTCGATCACGTCGAACGGCAACGCCTCGGTGGTGCGCGAACTCGCATCGTTCATCCACGGGCCGTCGCCCGGTAGAACTTGGCAAGCCGCGACGCTCAGCCCCAGTCCGAAGATGAGAGCAACGAGGCGCGCCGGCGCGATCAGCCGGGTCCAAATGGTCAAAATACGATCTCCGTCCCGACCGGTAGGTACATACGCACCGTCCCGCGTCCCCTCGTCCTGCCTTAGCCCTATTTGCCGTAGTTAACCCGCGCTCACAGGCTGGTGCAAGCGCTCGTGACCCCCGCCCTGCGCGGCCCGATCCAGCCAGCCAACGGCCTCTTCCACCGTGCCGGCGACCTCGAAGAGCTCTGAAAAGCCGCTGACCAGCAGACAATCGGCTGCGGCGGCACTGAAACAGCAAAACACCACATGGGCCTGCTGGTCGGCGGCTCGGTGCAGCACGGTCGCAAGCGCACGCACCCCTGCGGCACTCATATAAATGACGGAGCTCCCGTCAATGACGAGGCGAGCTCCTGGGCGAAGATGCTCGGCAGCTTTGCGCTCGATCACCGAAGCCGAGACCGAGTCGACGCGATCGGGCAAGGCAACGGTCACGACCTCGACAGAACCGTCAGGCTGTCTCACAGCCGGCTCGGCACCGGAAGGATCGCGCCTGCGCCAACTCTCACCAAGGTCGCCCTCCCGCCACTTCATCGAGCGCCCCGAGAGCGCCGTCGCCATCAATACGGGCGCCAGGATTTCACGCACCAGACTGGCCATTGCTGCACGCGTTCCGTAGGCCAGCCCGCGGCCGGCCATAAACCACTTTTCCGCCGCCAGCCAGAGAAAGATGTGTCCGATCGCGGCAAGGACAATGAATTCCGGCCTGACTTCCATCAATTTCAGGGCCGCCATACCCGCGGCGAGAGAAACGACCATTCCTATGACGGGCTCCCACATGACGAGCGGCCAAACCGGCAGCCGAAGACGAGTACGGGCCCAGCGGACCTGACGTCCCCAGACATCACGCCATTTGCGCGCGCCAAGCGGCAATCTCGGCATGACGTCGCTCAACTGGGTGCCCATCCCCAGGCCGCGCACCGACTCCGTGATCGAAAAGTCATCGGCAATGTAACGCGTGAAACCCTCGCCGTAGCCAACACGTCGCAGGGTCTCTCGCGACAGCAGTGTCACGCCACCCGAGGCCACCGCCTGTCCGAGCCAGTCCGCCGCGAACAGAAAGCGCGCGCCATGGCCATCGATGTAGGCGCGCTCGATTTCGGCAGCGAACGTGCCTGGTTCTTCAGCCGCCTTCAGGGCCAGCACCATTCCGGTGGTCTCGGACAAGGGCGCCCCAGCCCGCTGTAACTGCTCGACTGTCAGGAGCGCTCCGGCGTCGCACAAGGCCACGATCTGGCGGGTGGCGGCCCTGAATCCCTTTTCGACGTTGTTTACCTTGGCCGTGAAGCGCCGTTCGGCGCCGAACAAGATCGTCGCCTCATGCCCCAGACGCCGCACTTCGGCCACCGCTTCATCTTCCTCGCGCTCGACGCAAATCAGCACTTCGGCGCCGGCGCGCGCAAGGAGGCTGAGCGCATCGACATAGGCCGGAGTGGCGTCGCCTCGCCCGACCATCGGCGCCACGATGCTGAAATCGGCGGCGCTGTGCCGCGGAGGCTGAATCGGCCGGCAGGGTTTGCGCCCCTTCCACGCGCTCAGCCATTGAATAGCGAAGGTGAAGAGCCACCACACCGAACAGGCGATCAAGGCGGCCCGCGTCATTCGACGCTACTCGCTCGCAGAGAAGCGATGGATGTCGTCCTTCTCCACTTCCAGCGCCCTCTCATAGGACCGGATCACCTCGTTCGGCTCGCCCTGCTGGCGAATACGCCCGTCCTCGATCCAGATCGCCCGGGTGCACAAACGGCGTACCTCGGCCACGGAATGCGACACGAACAGCAAGGTGCCCTGTTGGCGGAAGCTGTCGATCCAGTCGAGGCATTTGCGCTGAAAGGCCACGTCACCGACCGCCAGCGCCTCGTCGACCACCAGGATGTCGGCCTCGACATGGGCGCAGATCGAGAAGGCGAGTCTCGTGCGCATGCCCATCGAGTAGTGCTTGACCGGCTGCTCCATGTAGTCGCCGATGCCGGCGAATTCGGCGATCGAATCGAATTTGCGCAGGATTTCACCGCGCTTGAGGCCGAGCACGGCCCCGCCGATCATGACATTTTCCCGGCCGGACAGTTCCATGTCGAATGTCGAGCCCAGCGCCAGCACCGGCGCGATGCGGCCATTGACGACCAGTTCGCCATGGCTCGGCAGCGTCATGCCGCAGATGACCTGCAGCAAGGTCGACTTGCCGCAGCCGTTGCGGCCCAGCAGGCCGACGCTCTCGCCACGGCGCACCTCCAGATCGATGTCGCGCAGCACCCAGAACGGCTTGAAGTACGTCTTGTACCAACCGAGCATGACCTGCTTCAGCCAGTCGCTGCGGTTCTGGTAGAGCTGGTAGGCTTTTCCCAGATGCTTCGTCTGGACAACGATATCAGATGACATCGACGATGACATTCCGATACCTGTCGAAGAACCAGTAGCCGAAGTAGAAGCTGAATACGGAGGTGGCCAGCGTCCAGCCGTAGACATACGGGTTGGGCAACTTGCCCAGCAGGACGATGTCTCGCATCACTTCGACGTACCCCGTCAGGGCATTGAGGTAGATCCAGAAATCGAACGGCGCCGGCAGCGCATCGTGGGGAAAGAACACTGGTGTCGCGAACATGAAGATCGGCACGATGTTGATCATCAGATAGCCGGCGTCGCGGGTGAACGCCCCGATCGCACTCAGGAACCACGACATGCCCATCAGGAAGGCCATGAAGGGAACGAAGGTCAGTGGAATCAGCAAGGCCGTCCAAGGGAGAGAACCCGTCGCGAGCAGCTGAAACAGCAGCATCACGGCGACCGAAATCAGAGTGTACAGCGCCGCGCGCAAGGTCGAGATCACGGCCAGCATGTCGCTCGGGAAGATGGTCTGCTTGATGAAGTGCACGTATTCGTGCAGCAACATGGGCGCGCGGAAAGCCATCTCGGACCAGAAATTGAAGACGACGATGCCGCTGAAGATGAAGAGCGCATAACCGAGCCTCGGCCCCATCGAGGCACTCTCGGTGATCGGCAATTTGAGGCTGGTCGTGAACGCGTAGGTGTATACGGCGATAGCCAGCAGCGGAGCCACCACGGCCCAAAGCCAGCCGACGACCGATCCCTTGAAACGCTCGCTGAGTTCGCGCCGCAGGATGGCCTGGACGATGTCGCGGTTGACCCAGACCTGCACGAAGGGCTTGGCAATGAAGCGGAGGACCCGCTCGACCGGGCCGACGCTTCTGACCACGATCTTGTTGCCGTAGACGACGTTCACCGACGGCATGAGCCGCGTCTCTCCCTGTCGATCCGGTTGGTGAGCCCGGTCGGTGTCGAACCGACGACCCTCTGATTAAAAGTCAGATGCTCTACCGTTGAGCTACGGGCTCGCTCCGGTGCCACGCTGCAGGCCGAAACCTCGCGCGGCGCCCATATAAATTGGGAAGCCGCCACGGTCAACGCGGCGCGCGGACCGCCGGCCGGACCTATCCCTTGCCGAATTTGCCTTTGAGGCGCTCGAAAACCTTCTTGGACACGAATTGGGAGGTGTCGCCGCCCAGACGCGCGATGTCCTTGACCAGGGACGAAGCGATGAATTGATGCCGATCCGAAGCCATCAGAAAGATGGTCTCGATGTTGGGTTCCATGCGGGCATTCATGTTGGCCATCTGAATCTCGTACTCGAAGTCCGAGACCGCACGCAGGCCGCGAATGATCACAAAGGCGCCGACCTGGCGCGCGAAGTGAATCAGCAATCCCTCGAACGGCACGACCTCGATGCGATCCCTGTCGGCCTGGCTGAAGTCGGCGATGTCTTCCTTGATGATCTCGATGCGCTCTTCCAACGAGAACAGCGGTCCCTTCCCGATGTTGATCGCCGGCCCAATCACCAACCTGTCGACCAAACGCAACGAACGGCGCACGACTTCCATGTGCCCGCTGGTGATGGGATCGAACGTGCCCGGATAGACACCGGTGCGCTCCACGGCCATGTCTTCCCCCTGCTCCCCAACCGAAGATGCGCCGCATGCGGCCGCGCAGTCTTAGCGACACGGCCGGCCCTTATCCACCGTTTGTTTCGGAATGGTCTTCGCCATTTCCGTTTCCACTTCCGTTGCCGGCATCGTCTTCCTCGCCGATGCGAATCGCGGAAACCACGCGCTCCCCCTCGCTGACGTTGACGATCCGCACACCGCGCGTGGCGCGGCCCGCGATGCGAATTCCGTCGACCGGACAGCGGATCAGGGTGCCGCCGTCGGTGACCAACATGACCTGGTCGCTCGCGCGCACCGGAAATGCCGCGACGACATGGCCGCCCTTTGCCAAATTCATCAATTCGACACCCTTTCCGCCGCGGCCAGTTACGCGATACTCGTACGCCGACGTTCGCTTGCCGAAGCCGGACGAAGCGGCGGTCAACACGAATTCTTCCTTCGCCTGCAGTTCCTTGAAACGCTCATCGCTGAGCACGGCCACGGTGGTGGACGGCTCCTCGGCCACGGCCTCGCCGGCCGCCACCTCTTCCTCGCCGCTTTCAGCCTGGTTTTCGAGTTGGCGCAGCGCCCGCGACTGACGGAGGTAGGCGTCGCGCTCCTCGCTGGTCACTCCCTTGCCGCCGTCGACCAGCGACATCGAGATGACCTCGTCTCCCTCGGCCAGCGAGATGCCCCGGACACCGGTGGAGTTGCGGCTGGCGAACACGCGTACCGTCGATACCGGGAAGCGCATCGCGCGACCGGCGCGGGTCGCCAGCAGCACGTCCTGGTCCTCGCTGCAGACACCGACGCCGATCAACCGGTCCCCGGCGTCCTCGCCCTCGAACTTCATGGCGATCTTGCCGGTTTGATTGACGTTCACGAAATCGCTGAGTTCGTTACGGCGCGCGCCACCGCGCGCCGTCGCAAACATTACGTGCAGCGTCGACCAGCTCGCCTCGTCCTCGGGCATCGGCATGACGGCCGAGATCGTCTCGCCTTCGCTGAGCGGCAGCAGGTTCACAAAGGCCTTCCCCCGCGCCTGCGGCGCGCCGAGCGGCAGGCGCCACACCTTCAATTTGTAGACGATGCCGCGGCTGGAGAAGAACAGCACCGGGGTGTGAGTGTTGGCCACGAACAGGTACGAGACGAAATCGTCCTCGCGCGTGGCCATGCCCGAGCGGCCCTTGCCGCCGCGGCGCTGGGCGCGATAGGCAGAGACGGGCACGCGCTTTACGTAGCCGCCGTGAGTCACGGTGACCACCATGTCCTCGCGCTGGATCAGATCCTCGATGTCCTGCTCGAACTCGTTGTCGACGATCTCGGTGCGACGAGGCGTAGCGAACTTGTCCTTGATCTCGACCAGTTCCCTGCGCATCAACGCGAACAGCTTGTCGCGATCGGCCAGCAGCTCGAGGTAACCCTCGATCAACTTGGCGACTTCCGTCAGTTCCTCGGCGATCTTGTCGCGCTCGAGACCGGTCAGGCGCTGCAGCCGCAACTCGAGAATGGCGCGAGCCTGGACTTCGGAAAGCTTGTACGTGCCCTCGGCGGAAACCTCTCGGCCGGGCTCGGCGATCAGCGCGATCAGCGGCGCCACATCGGAGGCCGGCCAGTCCTTCGCCATGAGTCGATCGCGAGCGACGTCGGGATCCGGCGAACGCCGGATCATCTCGATCACTTCATCGATATTGGCGACGGCGATGGCGAGACCGACCAGTACATGGGCCCGGTCGCGGGCATGATTGAGCTCGAACTTGGTGCGCCGGGTCAGCACCTCGGCCCGAAAGCGGATGAAGGCCTCAAGCAGCTCCTTGAGGCTCATCAGCTTGGGCCGGCCGCCGTCGAGCGCGAGCGCGTTGACGCCGAACGACGTCTGCAGTGGCGTGAAGCGATAGAGCTGGTTCAGCACGACGTCGGCCATGGCCTCGCGCTTCAGTTCGATCACCAGGCGTACGCCATCGCGATCGCTCTCGTCGCGAATCTCGGAGACGCCTTCGACCTTCTTGTCGCGCACCACCTCGGCGATGCGCTCGTGCAGGCGCGCCTTGTTCTCCTGATACGGAATTTCCGAAATGATGATGGATTCACGGCCGGTGCGGCTCTCTTCGACCCGTGTCTTGGCGCGCATGATGAGCGAGCCGCGGCCGAGCTCGTAGCCGGCGCGGATGCCGTTGCGCCCCAGGATGATGCCGCCCGTCGGGAAATCCGGCCCCGGCACGTATTCCATCACCTGCTGGATGGTGAGGTCGGGATTGTCGATCAACGCGCAGCAGGCATCGATCAATTCACCCAGATTGTGCGGCGGGATGTTGGTCGCCATGCCGACCGCGATGCCACCGGCGCCGTTGGCAAGCAGGTTCGGGAAGGCCGCCGGCAGGACCGTGGGCTCGAGTTCGCGTTCGTCGTAGTTCGGCTGGAATTCGACCGTGTCCTTGTCGATATCGGCCAGCAGCGTCTCGGACACCGGCGCCATTCGCGCCTCGGTGTAACGCATGGCGGCCGCCGGATCGCCGTCCATCGAGCCGAAATTGCCCTGCCCCGAGATCAACGGCAGGCGCATCGAGAAGTCCTGCGCCATACGGACCATGGCGTCGTAGATCG
The DNA here is from genome assembly GCA_044225265.1 of Reyranella sp. GTDB lineage: Bacteria > Pseudomonadota > Alphaproteobacteria > Reyranellales > Reyranellaceae > Reyranella. Next base: position 21,302 of record JBGAIW010000005.1, on the reverse strand, counting down.
CGCTGTCGCCGTGCGGGTGATATTTGCCCATCACGTCGCCGACGATGCGCGCGGACTTGCGGAACGGCCGGGCCGAATCGTAGCCGCCTTCCTTCATAGCGTAGAGGATGCGCCGTTGCACCGGCTTCAGACCGTCGCGGGCATCGGGCAATGCTCGCGACACGATAACGCTCATCGCGTAGTCGAGGTACGAGCGCCGCATCTCCTCTTCGATGGTGATCGGCGCTATGTCGTGCGGCGGCTGCGGCGGGGTCGGAGACGCGTCTGAGGGAGGCGGCGGCGGCGGGAGGGTCGTATCGTCGCTCACGAAATTCCTGAAATTTTGCTCGTTTTTGTGGCCTTCGCCGGGGGTCGGCGAAGCGGCGGGGCACCCTAGCAAACCGGTTCCGGAATACCAACAAAAAACGCGCCCGGAACCGCCCTTTAACCAATTGATTTAATTAACTAAATTTGACCCGGAAAACCCCCTGAAAACGGCCTGGAAATGACCCCCAAAAGCGCCTCGCCCAAGCCCTCTGTCGTGGTCTTCGACCTGGGCGGCGTGATCATCGACTGGAACCCACGCTATCTCATGGATCGGGCCATCGCCGACGCCAGAAAGCGCGAGGAATTTCTCGCCTGGATCCCGGCCGCCAACTTTCTTCCGGCCCTCGACGTCGCCCGGGACTCGCGGGCCGCCATCGCTCCAATCATCGCCCAGTACCCGCATTTTGCCACGGAGATCGCGACCTATATCGATCGCTTTGCGGAGACGATCGCCGGCGAGTTTCCCGACATGGCGGCCCTGGTTCAGCGGCTGCAGGCGTCGAATGTCGAGCTCTACGGCCTGACCAACTGGGCGGGCGACACGTTCGACCTGGTGCGGCCGGGGTTGCCCACGCTCGCCCTGCTACGTGACATCGTGGTCTCCGGGCATGAAGGTGTGATCAAGCCCGATCCTCGCATCTTCGAACTGATGTGCCGCCGCGGCGGCTTCACCGCCGGCGACGCCGTCTTCATCGACGACAGTCTCAAGAACGCCGAAGCAGCTCGCGCCTTCGGCATGGCGAGCATCCATCATCGCTCCACAGAACAGACGATAGCGGAACTGCGCAGCCTTGGGCTGCCGGCCTAGGGAGGCCAGCAGCCTGCAGGGACACGTTCGCGGCCGTCGACCTAGAACGGAATATCGTCGTCGAGATCGCCCTTGCCGCGCGCTGCGGGACGTCCACCGCCTCCGCCGCCCCCACCGCCACTCGGCGGGCCGCCGAAATCGCCGTCCGATCCGCCGCCCATGTCGCCACCACCTCCGCCGCTGCGGCCGTCGAGCATGGTCAATGCGCCGCCGAAGCGCGGAATCACGACCTCGGTCGTGTAACGCTCCTGGCCGCTCTGGTCGGTCCATTTGCGTGTCGAGAGCTGGCCCTCGACATAAATCTTCGAGCCCTTCTTGACGAATTTCTGCGCTACTTCAGCGAGCTTCTCGTTGAAGATGACCACGCGATGCCATTCGGTGCGCTCCTTGCGTTCGCCGCTCTGGCGATCGCGCCACGTCTCCGAGGTGGCCACCGACATGTTCACCATGCTCCTGCCATCCTGCATGGATTTGACTTCAGGGTCGCGGCCGAGATTGCCGACCAGGATGACCTTGTTCACGCTGCCCGCCATTGGGGCCTCCTTTGCCTTCCCGGTGCCAGCGGGACGCCGGCACCTACCTCACAGGCGGCCAACCTACCGCTGGTGGCCTGTGGGCAGCCACCGATTTTGGGTTGTATCCTGAGCCATGCCCCGCATTGCCCTGATCCACGCCACCCCCGCTGCCGTCGAACCGATCCGCGCGGCTTTCGCCGAGGCCTGGCCGGAGCCGGACCTCGTGAACCTGCTCGACGATTCGCTCAGCCGCGACCGGGCGCTGACGCCAGAACTGACGCAAGCGATCTACAGCCGCTTCGACGCGCTGGGCGCCTATTCGATGTCAATCGGGGCCGACGGCATCCTGTTCACCTGCTCGGCGTTCGGGCCCGCGATCGAGCGCGTGGCGGGCGCCTTACCGGTTCCCGTCCTGAAACCGAACGAGGCGATGTTCGCCGAGGCCATCTCGATGGGTGGCAAGATCGGGATGCTCGCCACGTTCGAGCCGTCGATTGCCAGCATGGCCGAGGAATTCGAGGCAGATGCAGCGAAGGCTGGCGCCAAAGTCACACTTGAGAGCGTCTACGTTCCCAACGCGATGCCGGCCCTGCTCGCTGGCGATCGCAGCAAGCACGACGCATTGGTCGCCGAGGCCGCCTCCCAGCTGGCCCACTGCAAGGCCATAATGCTCGCCCAATTCTCAATGGCGCCCGCTGCCGCAAAACTGCGTCAGCGACTGCCCGGCACGCCGGTGCTCACCAGCCCCGGCTCTGCCGTCGCGGCAATGAAGAAGCGCATCAAGTAACCGTCGCCAGGAACTCATCGACCGCGGCCTGGGGCGCACGGGCGTAGGTCGCGCGGCGGCTCACGAATACTTTGGTGATGTCCTTGAGCGCCAATGCCATCTCGGCGGCCTTGGCCACGACGGCGATACCATTCAGGACAGGCGCGCCTTCGATCACGAAGGGCCGCTCGCGCGCGAACAGCAGCATCGGCAGGCCACCCGCCGGTACGATCACCTCGGCGCCAGCCTGAATCAGCGGACTGACTTGCTTCACGAAGTCCACCTTCACGCCGGCATAGGCCTGCTTGTCGGTGAACGCCTTCATGAACGACGGCAGGTTCATCTTGAGCGCGCGCGTGCCGGCGTAACGATTGACAAGTCCTGCGTTGCGTACCTGACGCTCGTGCCATGGAATAAAGATCGGATCGATGGTCACCAGGCCGAAGCTCTGGCCGAGTGTCAGCGCCGCGAGCATGTTGGCTTCGCCGAGGCCGATCACCGGAATGTCGACCGCGCCGCGAATCTCGAGCAGCCCCGGCTCCTGGAAATGGCCAAGCACGAAGGCCTCGTAGCCTTGCCGCTCGGCCTCGATGGCATTGCGGATGACCTGGGCGGCGCAGCGAAACTCGGTCAGCGGGTGGAACGAATGATCGGGCGGGTCGAGGCCGTGAACCTCGAATTTCAGTCCGCGGGCGACGACGCGATCCAGCAGTCCCTGCAGGCGCTTGATGTAAGGTGCCTGTTCGGCAGGATGGACGAAGCTCTGGTACCAGATTCGTCCCTTGCCGGGTTTGCCGCGCCGGTTGCCGTTCGCCATGGCCTGCTCCCTGCCTGTTGAGCCGGCCAACCCTACCGCCAACGGACGGGGCTGTGGCGGTCTAACAAAACCGTCATGTGAGCACGGCTCATGCTGCCCCTCCGCGAATTCATTGGTCGCCCACTCGCGATCTCCCTACCTTCCAGCGCCATGAAGGCGTCCTTTCACGTTCCCCAGACCACGCGCTTCGAAGCCTACGCCATGCTGGGCGGTGCCGCGTTGATGATGACCCTCGGCATGGGCATCCGTCAGAATCTCGGGCTGTTCCAGGCGCCGGCCTCGCGCGAGCTGGGTATCGCCATCTCCGACTTCGCACTTGCCATCTCGGTGCAGCAGGTCGCCTGGGGTGTGGCGCAGCCTTTTGCCGGCGTGCTGGCAGACAAGCACGGCACGCGTTGGGTCGCACTGGCCGGGAGCCTGATCTACATCGTCGGTCTGCTGCTCACCGCGACGGCGACCAGCACGCTGCCGATCGTGATCGGCGCGGGTCTGATGATCGGCATCGGTCTCGCCTGCACCGCATCCGGGATCACGGCCAACATCGCCGCCCGCGTGGTGGCCCCCAACCGGCGCACGCTCGCCTTCGGTCTGGTGTCCGCTGCCGGCTCCGTCGGAACCATGCTGACCGCGCCAATCGCCGCCTATTTCGTCAATCACGACGGCTGGCGCGCCGGCCTGTGGGCCTTCTTGATCCTGGCGCTCGCCATGTTGCCGGCCGCCTTCATCGGCAGCCGCGCCGACCGGCTGCCCAACATGGTGGCGAACGACCGGCACCTCACCCTGGCCAACGCCCTCGATGAGGCACGCCGCCACAGCGGCTACGTGGTGATGTCGCTCGCCTTCTTCGTCTGCGGCCTGCAGCTCGTGTTCCTGACCACGCATCTGCCGACCTATCTGGCGCAGTGCGGCATGGATGCCTCCTACAGCGCCGTCGCCCTGATGCTGATCGGCGGCTTCAACATCCTGAGTTCCTGGCTGTTCGGCTGGCTCGGCGATCGCTACCCCAAGCGCCTGTTGCTGGGCGTCATCTACCTGCTGCGCTCCGTGACACTGGCCCTTTTCTTCATGTTTCCTCCGACGCCGCTGTCGGTGATCCTGTTCGGCGCCGCCATGGGGACCCTGTGGCTGGGGGTCATTCCCCTGGTGAACGGGCTGGTGGTCCAGATCTTCGGCCTGCGCTTCCTGTCGACCCTGACCGGAATTGCATTTCTCAGCCACCAGGCCGGTTCATTCCTCGGCGCCTGGGGCGGTGGCTATATCTACACAATGATGGGCTCCTACGACCTCGCCTGGAAGATCGGCGTCCTGATCGGCCTGATTGCCGGTACCATGCAATTGCTCATGAACGACCGCCCGACCGAGCGGGTTTTGGCGGCCGAGGCCGCGGCGGACTGACAGTTCCTGTCAGCAGCGGTGGCGAAAGGCGCTGTGGATAGCCATATGGGGGCCTCCTTCGCATCGCGCTATTCTCACGCCCACACATGGCCAAAACCCGACTGCCTGCCGCCGAGCCCCACCGCCTGATCTCGATCCGGGGCGCGCGCGAGCACAACCTCAAGAACGTCGACCTCGACCTGCCGCGCGACAAGCTGGTGGTGATCACCGGCCTGTCGGGCTCGGGCAAATCCTCGCTCGCCTTCGACACGATCTACGCCGAAGGCCAGCGTCGCTACGTCGAGAGCCTGTCGGCCTATGCGCGCCAGTTCCTCGAACTGATGCAGAAGCCGGACGTCGATTCAATCGAAGGCCTGTCGCCTGCCATCTCGATCGAGCAGAAGACGACCTCGCGCAATCCGCGCTCGACGGTCGGAACCGTCACGGAGATCTACGACTACCTGCGTCTCCTGTTCGCGCGCGTGGGCGTTCCCTACTCACCCGCGACCGGGCTGCCGATCGAGAGCCAAACCGTTTCGCAGATGGTCGATCGCATCAAGGCGATGAAGGAAGGCACGCGACTCTACCTGATGGCCCCGATCGTCCGCGGCCGAAAGGGCGAGTACCGCAAGGACCTGCAGGAGCTGCAGAAGAAGGGCTTCCAGAGGGTCAAGATCGACGGCAAGCTTTACGAGATCCCGGAAGCCCCGGCGCTCGACAAGAAGTACAAGCACGACATCGACGTGGTCGTGGACCGTATCGTCGTGAAGCCCGATCTCGGCAACCGCCTCGCCGATTCGATCGAGACGGCTCTCAATCTCGCCGAAGGCCTCGCCGTCGCGGAGAACGCCGACACCGGCGAACGCACCGTCTTCTCCTCGCGCTTCGCCTGCCCGGTCTCGGGCTTCACCATCGAGGAGATCGAGCCGCGCCTGTTCTCCTTCAATGCGCCGCAGGGTGCCTGCCCGGCCTGCGACGGCTTGGGCGTAAAAATGTTCTTCGATCCGGAGATGGTGGTGCCGGATGATCGCCTATCTCTCGCCGAGGGTGCGATCGCGCCGTGGGCCGACTCGTCGGGTCAGTACTACCAGCAGACGCTCGAGAGCATCGCCAAGCACTTCAAGGTCAAGATGTCGACGCCGTGGAAAGACCTTCCGAAGAAGGTCCGCGACTCCATCCTGAACGGCTCAGGTGGCGAATCGATCGCCATGCGTTACGACGACGGCATCCGCCAGTACCAGACCACCAAGCCGTTCGAAGGCGTGATCCCCAATCTCGACCGGCGCTGGAAAGAAACCGACTCGTCCTGGGTGCGCGAGGAACTGGAACGGTTCCAGCACGAGGCCAAGTGCGAGACCTGCAACGGCGCCCGCCTCAAGCCCGAGGCACTGGCGGTCAAGATTGCCGGCCTGAACGTCAGCCAGGTCACCGAGTTTTCGATCGGCGACGCGGTGAAATGGTTCCTGGAACTCGCTCCGAAGCTCACGCCCAAGCAGCGGGAGATTGCCGCCCGCATACTGAAAGAGATCAACGAGCGGCTGGGTTTCCTCGATAACGTCGGCCTGTCTTACCTCACGCTCAATCGAACGTCGGGCACCTTGTCCGGCGGCGAGAGCCAACGCATTCGCCTTGCCTCCCAGATCGGTTCGGGCCTGACCGGCGTCCTCTACGTGCTCGACGAGCCGTCGATCGGCCTGCATCAGCGCGACAACGACCGGCTGCTCAAGACGCTGACGAGGCTACGTGACCTCGGGAACACGGTGCTGGTGGTCGAGCATGACGAAGACGCGATCCGAGCCGCCGACCATCTGGTCGACATGGGCCCGGGCGCCGGCGCGCATGGCGGCAAGGTGATCGCCGAAGGCACGCCCGAGAACGTGATGCGCAACAGCGCCAGCCTCACCGGCCAGTATCTCTCGGGCTTCCGGCAGGTACCGATTCCGAAGGAGCGCCGCGAACCCAAGAACACCGGCAATCGATGGCTGACGGTCAAGGGTGCCAAGGCCAACAACCTGCAGAACGTCACGGCGTCGATCCCGCTCGGCACCTTCACCTGCGTCACCGGCGTCTCGGGTTCCGGCAAGAGCACATTGATCGTCGAGACGCTCTACAAGGCACTGGCGCGCCGGCTGAACGGCGCCCGCGAGCACCCGGGCGAGCACAGCGCGCTCGACGGCATCGGCCACCTCGACAAGATCGTCGACATCGACCAGTCGCCGATCGGGCGCACGCCGCGCTCCAACCCTGCGACCTACACCGGCGCCTTTTCGCCGATCCGAGACTGGTTCTCGCAGCTCCCCGAATCGACCGAGCGCGGCTACAAGGCCGGCCGCTTCTCGTTCAACGTCAAGGGCGGCCGCTGCGAAGCCTGCCAGGGCGATGGTGTCATCAAGATCGAGATGCACTTCCTCCCCGACGTCTACGTCCAGTGCGACGTCTGCAAGGGCAAGCGCTACAACCGCGAGACCCTGGAGATCCAGTTCCGCGGCAAGTCGATCGCCGACGTGCTGGAGATGACGGTCGACGAAGGCTGCGAGTTCTTCAAGGCGGTGCCCGTCATCCGCGACAAGCTATTGACGCTGCAGCAGGTCGGGCTCGGCTACATCCATATCGGCCAACAGGCGACGACTCTGTCCGGCGGCGAGGCCCAGCGCGTCAAGCTGGCCAAGGAACTGTCGCGCCGCGCCACCGGCCGCACGCTCTACATCCTCGACGAGCCGACCACTGGCCTGCATTTCGAGGACGTGCGCAAGCTTCTGGAAGTGCTGCATCGGCTGGTCGAAGGCGGAAACACCGTGCTGGTGATCGAGCACAATCTCGAGGTGATCAAGACCGCGGACTGGATCCTCGATATGGGTCCGGACGGCGGCTCGGGCGGCGGGCGCATCGTCGCCGAAGGCCCGCCCGAGGACGTCGTGAAGGTGCGCGAAAGCTATACCGGTCAGTACCTCGCCCGGCATCTGCCGCGCAGCGCGGCAGCGAAGAAGCGCGCCTAGGACCCCGAGCGGCGGCGCTCCCAGGCAATTTCGCCCAAGGCGTAGCCGAACTGACGCTCGACCACGGCCGGCGTGGCGTCGGAGGCATCGCCCTGGCGTTCCGCGACCCGCGCCTGGGCAACCTCTTTCGGAATATCGAGCCAGATCCCGTGGAAGGGGACGGACAGCCTCCTGCCGAGCGCTTCGGCCGCCCCACGCTCTTCCGGTCTGGCAAAGACGGCATCCAGCACGACGCTGTGACCGGCGCGCAGAAGCCGCTCGGCCCGCTCCAGCATGGCGGCATAGACACGCGCCGAGGCCTCGGGGGTGTAGCCGCCGGCGGGCATGCGCTCCTCGAGGGCAACCCCCGCCAGCCGCTTGCGTTCGACGTCGGACCGCACCACCACGGCACCCGGGCTGCAGCCGACCCCCGGCGCCTCCTTGAGCGCCAGCGTGGTCTTGCCGCTGCCTGACAGACCGCCAATCGCTTGGAGGACCGGCGATACCGGTCGCATGAGTTCGAGCGCAGTGCGTTGATAGGCGCGCGCCTTTTCGTCGACCGTGTCGTGGATCGCGGCGTTGGCGGCATCGACATACGCCCGGATCGCTGCCCGCCGGCCGAGGAACATCGGCAGCAGGGCGAGCCCCTCCTCATGATCTCCCGGCATCCGCCACATCCACTCGTTCAGCAGGCGGTTGGCCAGCCCACGCAGGCCGCGGTGGCAGAGATCCATCAGAGTAAAGGCCAGGTCGTAAATTACGTCGATGATGGCGATTCGCGGCGAGAATTCTATGGCGTCGAAAGGTACCGGCTTGCCTGCGAGCAGCACAATATTTCGCAGGTGCAGGTCGCCGTGGCAGCGCCGCACCCAGCCGTCGGCGCGGCGGCGAGCCACCAGCTCGAGATGTGGCGCCAGCGATCGCGGCATCGCCTCGGCCAGCGCCTCGCTCACGTCTGGCAGGAGCCTTGCACCATGCTCGCGCATCTGGCGCACGTCGGCCGCGATCGAATGCTGATAGGACTCCGGTGTTCCGAATTCCGCTCGCACCGGCGGCAGGCCTGCGTGAAAGGACGCCACCCTGGCGCCCAGGGCCGCCATCAGTTCGCCCGTGAGGGCACCGCGTTCGGCCATGCGATCGAGCAGATTGGCGTCGTCGAACCGACGCATGACGACCAGCCAGTCGATGATGGACGCATCCCTGCGCCCCTCTTCGTGCACCGGCTCGACGCCGAGATAGATCTCGGGCGCCAGGCGCGCATTGATGTCGATCTCGGCTGCGCACATCTCATGCCGAAGCTCGACGGTCGAGAAATCCATGTAGGGAAAGCGGACCGCGCGCTTCATCTTGTAGGCGCGGTCGCCCGCCAGGAAGACCATCGCGCCGTGCGTTTCTATTCGGCGGTCCGGCTTCAGGGTGCGTTCGATGACAGCCACGGCGCGCGACTGGTCTTCGACGACGAAACTCGACCGGCCGCTCACGCCGTCAGTCCTTCGTCGTTCGTGGCTCGTGATCGTTCCAAGGGTCGATGTGCAGGATGATCTCGGCCTCGGGAAATGCCTGCTGGATCTCGTCCTGGATCGAATCGCCAATGACATGGGCTCGGCCCAGGGACATGGTGGGTTCGAGAACGACGTGGAGCTGGATGAACTTGGTCAGTCCCGACGAGCGTGTGCGCAGATCATGGGTGCTGCGCACCGAAGGATGGCGGCTGACGATCGACAGGATGCGCTTGCGGTCGGCCCCGGGCAGCTCGCGGTCCATCAGCACGTCGATGGCGGCGCGGCCGATCGACCAGGCACCGACCACCAGATAGACCGCGACGCACAACGCAACACCGAGATCGATCAGAGGCTGCTCGAGGCGGGCCGCAGCAATGAGGCCGATACCGACCGCAATGTTGGTGACGAAGTCGGTCGTGTAGTGCGCGCGGTCGGCGGCGACCGCAAGCGAACCGGTGCGGCGAACGACGTAATTCTGGAACCACATCAGGCAGAGCGTGAACAGGATCGCCACGGCGCTCACCGCAACGCCCACGGTTTCGGCCTGCAGCGCCCGGGGGTGCAGATAGCGATCGATCACGGTCAGGCCCAGCCCACCCGCCGAGGCGGCAATGAAGCCCGCCTGCGCCACGCCGGCCAACGCCTCCGCCTTGCCATGCCCGAAGCGGTGCTCGGCATCGGCTGGCTGTAGCGCCTGGCGGATCGCGAGAAAGGTGATCATCGAGCTCAGCAGGTCGAGCGACGAGTCTATCAACGACGACAGCATCGCCACCGAGTCGGTCGCCAGCCATGCCCCTGCCTTGCCGACGATCAACAGCGTCGCCACAGCCATCGAGGCGATGCTGGCCATCCGCATCAGGCGGCCTGCCGCCTGCGGATCCCCGCTCAGGGGTACAGGGTGCGCGTGGTCCATGGTGCGTCGGCCGAAGTGCGGCGATATTCGAGCCTGTCGTGCAGTCGAAAGGTCTGGTCCTGCCAGAATTCGATCAGGGTCGGCTGCAAGCGGAAGCCCGACCAGTGCGGCGGGCGCGGCACGGCCCCCACGAGATAGCGGGCGCCGTACTCGGCCACCCGCTTCTCCAGCGCGAAGCGGCTTTCGAGCGGTCGCGACTGCTCCGAGGCCCAGGCGCCGATCTGGCTGCCACGCTGGCGGGTGGCAAAGTAGGCGTCAGCTTCCTCGGCCGTGGTCCTGGCGATCGGACCCTCGATGCGGACCTGCCGCTTCAGCGACTTCCAATGGAACAGCAGCGCCGCTTTGGGGTGGGCCTGCAGCTGCTCACCCTTGCGGCTCTGGTAGTTGGTGTAGAAGACGAATCCTGCGGCATCGAAATCCTTGAGCAGCACCATGCGGGCCGAGGGCGTGCCGTCCGGCCCAACCGACGCCACGGTCATGGCTTCGGGGACGTCCGGCTCGCTCTTTTTGGCCTCCTCATACCAGTCGGCGAACAGGGCCAAGGGGTCAGATTTCTCGGGTATCATGACCACAATATGAGGGGCTGTGGGCCGCCAAACCACCGGCATCTTGTCCCAAATCCCATCCCCCGCTAAGAACGAGCCATGACAAATGGACAATTGATGGCCGGCAAGAAGGGCCTTGTGATGGGCGTCGCCAACGAGCGGTCGATTGCCTGGGGGATCGCCAAGGCCTGCCACGATCAGGGAGCCGAACTCGCCTTCACCTTTCAGGGCGAGGCGCTGGAAAAGCGGGTCCGCCCACTGGCGAACTCGATCGGGGCAAAGATCGTGACGCCCTGCGATGTCACAAATCCGCAAAGCATCGACGCGACCTTCAAGGAAATCGAGAAGAGCTGGGGTCAGCTGGATTTTCTGGTTCACGCCATCGCCTTCTCGAACAAGGACGAGTTGCGCGGCCGCTTTCTCGATACATCGGCCGACAATTTCGCCCTGACGATGAACGTCAGCTGCTATTCGCTGGTCGCGGTGTCCCAGCGCGCGGTGCCTCTGATGAAGAACGGCGGCAGCATCGTCACGCTCACCTACTACGGCGCCGAGCGCGTCATACCGCACTACAACGTCATGGGCGTGGCCAAGGCCGCGCTCGAGGCGAGCGTGCGCTACCTTGCCGCCGACCTCGGCGAACAGAAGATCAGGGTCAATGCCATCTCCGCCGGCCCGGTCAAGACACTGGCTTTTGCCGGGATCGCCGACGGCCGCTACATCCTCAAGTGGAACGAACTCAATTCGCCGCTCAAGCGCAACATCACCTCCGAGGAAGTGGGAAATGCGGGTCTCTACCTGCTGTCCGATCTGGGCACTGCGGTGACCGGCGAAGTGATGCATGTCGATGGCGGCTATCACGTCGTCGGAATGGTCAAGACATCGTCGGCCAAGCAGATCGCCGAGCTGCTCAGCGGCTTCGAGGGCGAATAAGACGGAGGCCGGCGGCCCTCCGCAGCAATCACATGGCGGGCAACAGTTTCGGCACGCTGTTCCGTTTCACCAGCTGGGGCGAGAGCCACGGGCCTGCAATCGGCTGCGTGGTCGATGGCACGCCGCCGCGCATTCCGCTTCAGGAAAGTGACCTTCAGGTCTGGCTCGACAAGCGCCGGCCCGGACAGTCGCGCTTCGTCACGCAGCGCCAGGAACCGGACACGGTGAAGATTCTGTCTGGCGTGTTCGAAGGCGTGACGACCGGGACGCCGATCGCGCTGCACATCGACAACGTCGATCAGCGCAGCCGCGACTACGGCGAGATCAAGGATCAGTTCCGGCCGAGCCACGCCGACTACACATACTTCAGGAAATACGGCGTCCGCGACTACCGCGGCGGCGGCCGCCAGTCGGCGCGCGAGACGGCCGTGCGGGTCGCCGCCGGTGCCATCGCTCGCAAGGTACTCGGCGCTTCGATCCAGATCCGGGGGGCGGTGGTCCAGCTCGGCAGCCAGAAGATCGACCGCGCCAAGTGGGACTGGGACGCCACGGGCGACAATCCCTTCTGGTGTCCCGACCGTCAGGCGGCGCAGGGTTGGGAAGGCTATCTCGACGACGTCCGCAAGCGTGGCAGTTCGTGCGGCGCGGTGATCGAGGTCGTGGCTTCCGGCGTTCCGGTAGGTCTCGGCGATCCGATCTACGACAAGCTCGATGCCGATCTCGCCAAGGCGCTGATGAGCATCAACGCCGTGAAGGGCGTGGAGATCGGCGACGGCTTCGCAACCGCGGCGATGAGCGGCGAGGAGAATGCCGACGAGATGCGCATGAAGGACGGTCATCCGGTGTTTCTCGCCAACCACGCCGGCGGCATCCTGGGCGGCATTTCGACCGGGCAGGAGATCGTCTGCCGGCTGGCGGTAAAGCCCACCAGTTCGATCCTCTCGACGGTGCGATCGGTCGACAGGTTCGGCAAGGAAGTGGAACTGCGCACCAAGGGGCGCCACGATCCCTGTGTTGGCATCCGCGCCACTCCGGTGGCCGAGGCCATGGTGGCGGTCGTGCTTGCCGACCACCTGCTGCGTCACAAAGCTCAGAACGGCTGATCGTGGAAGTCCGGTATGGCCGGCTGCACAATGCCAGTCTGGCGATCATCGCCGTCGGCATGGTCGTGGTCGCGACCTCGCATTTCATGGCCAGGCCCGAGACCGCGCCGGCCCTGAATTTCAACGATCCACGCTTCGTGCTGTTCACGGGCCTCGCCATCGCCATGCTGTTCTTTGCCTGGCAGGGCGCCAGCCGCTTCGCCAACCGCGAGCCGCAGATCGTGATCGACCGCGACGGCATCCAGTTTGGCTTCGGCCGTAACAAACGCGTTGCCTGGAACGATGTGCAGTGGGCGCGCATGGGGCGGGTCGCGCTGCGTCCGGCCCTCCAGCTCGGGATCGCGCCCGAGGCCTTTGTCGCCGCCGACCTCCGGCTCTCGCAGTGGAGCCTCGACGACAGCCTGCGTCCGGTTCGCGGCATGCCTTCGGCACTGCTGGTGCGCGACAACGGCCTCGATGCCAAGGCCTCGGCCATGCTTGACGCGATCAAGGCAGTCCGGCCGAATCTCATTCGGTCCTGACCCCGTCGGAGTTGCCGCCATGCGCCGATACCTCGTTGGCCTGTTCGCCACCATCGGCGCCCTGACCCTGCTGACGATCGGCGGGCTGACCGTGGCAGCGATGTTCTGGCTGCCCGCCCCCAGCCGCGCTCTGCCCGGTTCGATGATCATATCGCTCGACCTGCGGCGCCTGCCGCCGGAAATGGCCTCCACGGACCTGCTGGGCGGGCTGTGGCGCGGGTCCCGTGACATGACGGATACCCTCGAGACCTTGTGGCGCGCAGCCGACGACCCGAGGGTCAAGGGGCTGTTCGTCGAGGTCGGCGACGAACAGGGCGGCCTCGCCCGCATCCAGGAGCTGCGCGATGCCATCCTCCGCCTGCGCGCCAAGGGCAAGTTCGCGGTCGGCTTCGCCGAGTCGTTGGGCGGGAGCGGCGAGCGCTTCGGCGACTACTATCTCGCCTCGTCGCTGGACGAGATCTGGCTGCAGCCAAGCGGCAGCTTCGGCGTCGCGGGCATCGCGATCGAGACGCCGTTTCTCAAAGGCGGACTCGACCGCCTCGGCGTGCAGATCGAGGGCGGCAAGCGCCACGAATACAAGAGTGCGCCCGACTCCTTCACCGAGAAGGGCTTCACCGCGCCGGCGCGTCGCAACCTGCAGCGCTTGATCGACAGTCTCTACGACCAGTTCATCGCGGACGTGGCGCGCGAACGCCGGCTCGAACCCGCCCAGCTGCGCCAACTGGTCGACTCCGCACCATTCGGACCCCAGCGCGCAATGGACGAACACCTGGTCGACAAGCTCGGCTATCGCACCGATGCCTGGGATGCCACCTGGCAACGTGCCGGCACGCGCAACACGGTCGGGCTGGACGACTATGCCGCCGAGCCATCGCGTCGCCGCGCCGGCAGCACGATCGCGCTGGTGCGCGCCAGCGGCGCCATCGTGTCAGGTCGGGCAAGCGACAGCCCATTTGACGAGGAGGCGCTGGCCAACGCGGAAGACGTGGTCGATGCGCTCGAATCCGCGGCCTCGACACCGGACGTCAAGGCGATCGTCTTCAGGATCGACTCCCCCGGCGGAACCTATCCGGCTGCCGATGCCATGGCCGACGCGGTGGCGCGGGCACGGGCCAGCGGCAAGCCCGTCATCGTCTCGATGGGTGACATCGCGGCCTCGGGCGGCTACCTCGCCGCGGTCCGGGCCGACGCGATCGTGGCGCAGGCTACCACGATAACCGGCTCGATCGGCGTGTTTGGCATGTGGCCGGTGGCCGCCGACCTGCTGAAGTCGCTCGGCATTTCCGTCGAACGCCTTCAGGCCGGCACCAACGCCGGCCTCTACTCGACCTTCCAGCCTCCCACGGCGGCGCAGCGCGTCGCGATCGACCGCGAACTCGATTCGATCTACGCCGCCTTCACGAGCCAGGTCCGCGACTCGCGCAAGCTCGACGATGCACGCCTCGACGACGCCGCGCGCGGTCGCGTCTTCAGCGGCACGGACGCCAGGCAGGCAGGCCTGGTCGACGAACTGGGAGGCCTCGCCGCTGCGATCGATCTCGCCAAGGCGAAGTCGGGCATCGCACAGGACACCACAATCGAACTGCGGCGGTACCCGCTGGAAGGCAACCGCTGGCAAAAGCTTCTCGACCGGGCGATGCGCCTCACCGGCACCGAGGTGTCGGGCCGGCAATTGGGCCTGCCGCGGGAACTGCGAGAGACCCTGGCGCGGCTTGGCATTGCCGCCCGGCCGGGAAATGTCCGATTGCCGCCCCTGCCGCCGCTTTGGCGCTAGCGGTCGAGCGGTACGGTCACCAGCGTTTCCAGCCGGGGCCCTTCCCGGCGCAGCAGTGCCAGTTCCTCGACCCGGCCGCGGATCGGCAGGTGCTGGCGTTCGACGATGCGCGCCACCTGCTCCGCCTGTATCGGACTGTCGAACAAGCCCAGAGTGATGTGCGGCTCGAACGGATGTCCGCCTGAAACCGGGTTCAACGTCTCGTAGAGTTCATGCAATTCGGCCGAACCATCGGAAGGTTCGGCGACGAGGTAGAGGTCGTGCCGCACGATACGATCGATCATGAACCAGAAGGGGCGCCGGGCGATCGCCGCGACGGTCGATCGCAGCTCGGCCTCACGGCCCTCGGCCGCGCCGAACACCAGGGTGAAATGCGGGCCGATCAGGTTCGCTTCCCCGGAATGATACTGGGCCCGGAGGCGGCGCAAGGCCGTGTCGTCGGCCTCCGCAAGCAGAGGCCAGGCGACGACGTACAGCACTGGTTGGCCCTTTAAGTCAGCCGTAGCTCTTGGCCATACCCAGCGCCGGATCCATCACGGCGCCATAGGGCGGGAACGGATAACGCAGGCCGTTCTTGCCGAGATGGCCCATGCCCTCGATGGCGCGCAGGAACTCGTCCGGCGGGCAGGCCATCAGCAGCTCGTCGTCGGCAACTCCGCCGTAGCGGCGCTCGGCGAAGCACGGCAGCGACAGCGAGGTCTGGCGAGTAGCTAGTGCCCTGCCCCACGAGTCCGCGCAGGCGCTTTCGCCGGTCACCGTGAAGTCGTAACGGCGATAGCGGTGGTACTGCAGGCCATTGATGAAATAGATCATCTGGCCGGGCGTGCCGTAGAACATGCAGATGTCCGGAGGGTCGAGCCGGGCCGAACGCAGCGGCGACACGACAAGGCCGTTGTACTTGCCGTGCGGCACCCGCGGCATCTGCGCCTGGTGCGCGGCCGAGGCCTCCTTGTTGCCGAACCACACGCCGTTCATGTGATCGCCCGACAGGAAGCCCTCGCCCGGATGGTTCAGGCCGACCACGCCGCCGCAATTGCCGCCGCGCGTGTTGTCGACCTCGATGCCGAGCGTGAAGCCATACCAGCGCGATTGGGTGACCATCTGACACATGGTGAACTTGAAGCCCTCGGTAGGACGGCGCAGGCCCTGGATCTTCTCCATGTCCTTGGCGTTCTCGAACAGGCGCATGCCGATCGGCTGGGTGCGGATGCGCAGCAGGTCGATCAGCTTGGCCGACGCATCGGCCAGCATCTTGCCGTCGATCTTCTCCGGCGGAGTCCAGGGAGCGGTCTTGTAGCCCGGCGGCAGCGTCTGGACGTTCATTGTTTCCTCCGTGTCTGGCTAGGTGAGGTTGAGCCCACCATCGGCGATGACGATCTCTCCCGTAACGTACTGGTTGGCGACCAGCGCGGCCACCAGATCGGCGATGTCCTCCGGTTTCGCAGGTCGCTTCATGGGCGAGCGCGCCTTCCAGGTCTCCAGCATGTCGGGCCAGTTGGCCGTCATCGGGGTCTCGACCAGCCCCGGTGCCACTGCATTGACCCGGATGTCCGGACCGAGCGACAGCGCCAGCAGCTTGGTGACGTGGTGCAGCGCCGCCTTCGAGGCCGCATAGGGGATCGACGAGCCCTTGGGCCGGACGCCGGCATGGGTGCCGATGTTCACGATCGAGCCCTTGGCTGCCCGCAGCGCCTGCTCGGCCTCGGCGACCAGCACGAAGGGCGAGATCAGATTGACGTCGAGCATCTGCCGCCACAGCGCCGGCGTCGCGGCCTTGAGGTCGGTGTGCGGGATGCGAATCGACAGGCCGGCATTGTTGACCAGCACGTCCAGCCGGCCATGCGCCTTCAGCACGTCGGCGACCAGAGCCGCCGGCCCCGCATCGTTGCCGAGATCGGCTTGGTGATAGGAGGCGCGCTTCAGCTCCTTGGCCATGGCCTTGCCGGTGTCCGCTGAGCTGCGCGAATGCAGGGCCACGATGTAGCCGTCGGCAGACAGTCGCCGCGCGATCGCAGCACCGATGCCCGAGGTCGAGCCGGTAACCAGCGCGACCTTCTCCGACCTGGACATGTCAGACATGGCTCTTCAGCGCGTCCAGCGTTTCGTCGGGGCGCTCGACCATCATGAAGTGGCCGCTGTCCTTCAGCACCACGGTGCGTGCGCCCGCGATCGCCTGTCCCAGCGCCTTGCCCTTGCTGGGCGGCGTCATCAGATCGCCGTCGCCCAGCACCAGCACCGTCGGGCACTTCACCGCGGCCGCCCGCGCGAGAGCGTCCTTGTAGGCATTGCAGGCGGCGAGGTCGGTGTGGATCACCCCGAGCTGGTTGCGTGCCAGCACAGCCAGAGATTCGCGCCGCAGCCACAGTCCGGGCGAGACCATGCCACCCTTGTGCAGCGCGTTGCCGATGCCCCAGAAGGTCATCAACTCCTGCACCTTGGGCGTGTCGGCCTTGGCCGATTCGAGCATCTCGGGATGCACCGGCATCTCAGAGGCGACGCCGCATAGACCCAGCGCCCTGACCTTCTCCGGATGCCGCGCCGCGCAATCCAGCGCCACCAGCGCGCCCATCGAATGCCCGACCAGGGCCGCGCTCTTGAGGCCCACGGCGTCGATCAGCCGGGCCGTCCAGTCGGCCATGGCCGCGATACTGTCGAGACCCGGCCCCTGCGACCACCCATGGCCGGGAAAATCGACCGCGAGCACGCTGCGCCCGTGATGGGCGAACCAACGGGTCTGCAGCCGCCAAGTCGTGCGGTCGAAGCCCGCGCCGTGCAGGAAGATCACCGTGGGCCTTCTCGGATCGATGTCGGCACCGCCGGTCGTCGCGAAGACCTCGCGGCCGTCAACGTTCAACTTCATGGTCAGGCCTTCTGCGAGGCGCGCAGGGCCTGCCCGAGATCGTCGAGCAGGTCGTCGATGTCTTCCAGCCCGACGGAGAGGCGGATCATGCCCTCGCCGATGCCGGCCTGCTGCAGCGCCGCGGCATCGAGCTGGGCGTGCGTGGTCGAGGCCGGATGGATCACCAACGATTTGGCGTCACCGACATTGGCCAGATGCGAGAACAACTTCAGCCGCTCGATGAATCGCCGGCCGGCCTCGCGGCCGCCCTTGATGTCGAAGGAGAAGATCGAGCCTGCGCCCTTGGGCAGCAGCCTCTTAGCCAGCGCATGGTCGGGATGCTCGGGCAATTCCGGCGAGGCGATGCTCTCGACCGCGGCGTTGCCCTTCAGGAAGGCGATCACCTTGCGCGCATTCTCGCCGTGGCGGGCAACGCGCAGCGGCAAGGTCTCCAGCCCCTGCAGCAGGTAGAAGGCGTTCTGGGGCGCCAGGCAGCAGCCGAAGTCGCGCACGCCCTCGGCACGGGCGCGCATGATGAAGGCCTGCGGGCCGAACTCCTCGGCGAAGTCGATGCCGTGGTAGCCGGCATAGGGCTCGGTCAGGGTCGGAAACTTGCCCGACGCTTCCCAGTCGAAGCCGCCGCCATCGACGATCACGCCGCCGATCGCCACGCCATGGCCGCCGATGAATTTGGTCGCCGAGTGGAAGACGATGTCGGCCCCCAGGGTCAGCGGCCGACACAGCACCGGCGATGCAAAGGTATTGTCGATCATCAGAGGCAGCCCGGCCTCATGGGCGATCGCAGAGATCGCCGGAATGTCGAGCACCTCGCCGCCCGGATTTCCGATGGTCTCGCCGAGCACCAGCCGCGTCCTGTCGGTGATGGCTTTCCGGAAGCCATCGTGGTCGCGCGGGTGGACGAAGGTCGTCTCGATGCCGAAGCGCGGCAGGGTCAGCCCCAGCATGTTGCGCGTGCCGCCATAGAGCGAGGTCGAGGCGACGATATGGCCGCCCGCACCCATCAGAGTGGCGATGGCAATGTGCAATGCGGCCTGGCCGCTCGACACGCCGAGCGCTCCGGTTCCCTCCTCAAGCGCCGCCACTCTCTCCTCGAAGACCGCGACGGTCGGATTGGAGATGCGGCTGTAGATATGGCCGCCGACCTCGAGATTGAACAGGCTCGCGGCATGGTCGACGTCCCGGAAGACGAAGGACGTCGTCTGGTAGATCGGCACGGCCCGTGCGCCGGTCGTGGGGTCGGGGTGCTGGCCGCCGTGCAGCGCCAGGGTGTCGGGTTTCAGAAACTTGGCGTCGACCACGTCGTCTCCCTGGCCCGAAGGCCTATTGAGCCACCCAGCCGCCGTCGGAGACGAGCTGCGTGCCCTGCATGTTGGATGCGGTGTCGGAGGCCAGGAACAATGCCAGGCCCGCGATCTGCTCGGTGGTGGTGAACTGGAGCTGCGGCTGCTTTTCGGCCAGCAGGTCGCGATTGGCCTTCTCCACCGTAATGCCCTCGGCCTTGGCGCGGTCCTCGATCTGCTTCTGCACCAGCGGGGTCAGCACCCAGCCCGGGCAGATCGCGTTGCAGGTGACGCCGGTATCGGCGCATTCGACGCCCACCACCTTGGTCAGGCCGAGAATGCCGTGCTTGGCCGCGACGTAGGCCACCTTGTGCGCCGAGGCGACCAGCCCGTGCGTGCTGGCGACGTTGATGATGCGGCCCCACTTCTTCTGTTTCATCGCCGGCAGCGCGGCATGCACGGCATGGAAGGTGGCGCTGAGGTTGATCGCAATGATGGCGTCCCACTTCTCGGGCGGGAAACTCTCGACCGGCGCCACGAACTGGATGCCGGCGTTGTTCACCAGGATGTCGAGGCTGCCGAGCGTGGCCTGCGTGGTCGCCACGAGCTTGGCGATCTCTGCCGGCTTGCTCATGTCGGCGCCGTTGTATTCGACCTTCACGCCATGCTGCTTGGCCAGATCGGTGCGGAGCTTCTCGATGGCGGCGGCATCTCCGAAACCATTCAGCATGATGCTGCAGCCCTGGGCGGCGAAGGCCTGCGCGATCGCCAATCCGATGCCGCTGGTCGAACCCGTGACCAGCGCGACTTTACCTTTGAGCGACATGGATACTCACCTCTTGAAGAGAGAAGCTGCTGCCGACGCGTGGCTCTGCTTGGCCCCGATCTTGGTTTCGACCCTCTCGATCTCGGCCTTCAGGATGGCCACGTACTCCTTGAGGTCCTCGATGTTCAGGTCGTCGAGGTTCAGGGGCTTTTTCTTGGCGTTGCGGGGATCGAGATCGTCGAGGTCGAAGGCCATGGCGCGGCTCCACGGAAGCGGCTAAGTGAGACCTACCATCGCTTCTCCCCCACCGAAAGTCCGACCATGAGCACGCTTCCCGCCACGATGACCTGTGTCGAAATCAAGACTCCGGGAGGCCCCGAGGCGCTCGTGCCGGCAACGCGTCCGCTGCCGCTGCCCAAGGAAGGCGAGTTGCTGATCAAGGTCGTGGCAACCGGCGTCAATCGCCCCGACATCGCGCAGCGCTCGGGCTCCTATCCGCCGCCGCCGGGCGCATCCGATCTACCCGGACTCGAGGCTGCGGGCACGGTCGCGGCGATCGGGCCCGGGGTTTCCGGCTGGAAGGTCGGCGACGAGGTCTGTGCGCTGACGCCGGGCGGCTCTTACGCCGAGTACTGCACCGTGCCTGCACCGCAATGCCTGCCGCCGCCGAAGGGCTACGACATGCTGCAGGCGGCGGCGCTCCCCGAGAATTACTTCACCGTCTGGCACAATCTGTTCGAGCGCGGACAGCTCAAGTCCGGCGAAACCGCCCTTATCCATGGCGGCGCGAGCGGCATCGGCACGACGGCGATCCAGCTCGCCAAGGCGTTCGGCGCCAAGGTGATCACTACCGTGCGTACAAGGGAAAAAGCCGAGGCGGTGGTGAAGCTCGGCGCCGATCATGCCGTGATCTACAAGGACAACGATTGGGCCGCCGAGGTGAAGAAGCTGGTGGGCGGCGTCGACGTCGTGCTGGACATGGTGGCGGGTGACTATATTCCGCAGAACATCCGCTTGCTGAAGCAGGATGGGCGACTGGTCATCATCGCGCTTCAGCGCGGGGCGACCGCCGAACTCAGCGCCGGCGCCGTGATGGTCAATCGTCTCACCATCACCGGCTCGACGCTTCGGCCCCAGAGCATCGCCAACAAAGGCCGCATGGCGCAGGGCCTGAAAGAAAAGGTCTGGCCGCTGCTCGAGAAGGGGTCGATCAGGCCCATCATCTACAAGACCTTCCCGCTGACCGACGCCGCCGGCGCGCACGCAGAACTCGAGCGCGCGGACCATGTCGGCAAGGTCATGCTCAAGGTCTGATTTGCGGGCCAGGCGCACCGCCAGAACGAACGAGGGGGCCGAAGCCCCCTCATCCGATCCTAGTGATTGTTGTGCTCGATATCGGGCTGATCTGCTTCGCCCGGATCCACAGGCGTCTCGGCGGGGGGCGCTTCGCCCGCGGCAGCCGCCTTCGCGGCGGCCTTCTTCTTCGCTGCATCCTCGCGTGCCGCCTTGCGGCGGGCGCGGTCGACGGCGTCGGTGAGATACTT
>JBGAIW010000123.1:0-11870 GCA_044225265.1 Reyranella sp. | reverse complement strand
GGTCGAGCACCACCAGCGGCCTGTCCTCGGCGCCTGCCAGAATGGAATGGCCATGCTCGGTGCGCGAAGTGACCAGGCGGAACCAGCGGCCCCATTCCGGCTCCTTCCCGGGAGCGCCGGCCTGCGGCAGGTTCGCGGTTACCGGATGGCGCTGGCCGATGTCGGTGATCCGGGGCTTGAAGCCGGCCTCGACCACGTCGCCCAGCGGCGCCGCCGGCAGGATGGCGCCGAGCGGCGTGCGATAGAGCGAGCGCTGGGTGGCGAACACCGGTCCGACCGAGACCAGCAGCGCGCCGCCGCTGCGCACGTACTCGGCGATGTTGCGGAAGTACTCGCGCGTGATCAGGTTGCCCGACTCGTAGCGGTCGAAGATGATCAGGTCGAATTCCTTGAGCTTCTGCTCGAACAGCTCGCGCATCGGGAAGACGATCAGCGACAGTTCGCGCACCGGCGTGAAATCGTCCTTCTGCGGCGTGCGCAGGATGGTGAAGTGCACCAGGTCGACCGCCGGGTCGCTCTTCAGCAGGTTCCGCCACGCCCGCTCGCCCTGATAGGGCTCGCCCGAGACCAGCAGTACGCGCAGCCGGTCGCGCACGCCGTTGATGGTGAACAGCGCGCGGTTGTTGTCGAGGGTCAGTTCGTTGGGGCCGGCGCCGACCTCGAGTTCGACGATGTTGGCGCCGGGATTGCCGACGATCACCGGCAGCTCGACCGACTGGCCGACCGGCACGTCGAGACGGCGGACGACCTCGCCTCCGACCGACACCGTGACCGGCGCGGTGCCTCCGGCGGTGTCCTCGACCCTGAACTTGGCCGTCACCTGGCGGCCGACCACGCCGAAGCGCGGCGACTGCTCGAGCACGATCAGCCGGTCGCGCTCGCCCTTCTTGCCGGCGATCAGCGCGTGCAGCGGCGCGCCGCCCAGTTCGGGCGGTACGCCCGCCGGCACGTCGTGCACCTGGCCGTCGGTCAGCAGGATCACGCCCGACAGCCGCTCGGGCGGCACGTCGACCAGGGCCGACCGCATGGTCTCGATCAGGCGGGTGCCGCCCGGCCGGTCGCTGCCGAGCTGGATGTGCGACGGCGGCAACGTGGCCTCGCGCACTTCGAGGCCCTCCTGCTGCGCGAGCTTCTTCTTCAGGGCCTCGCGCGCCGCGGCGACCTGCAGGCGGCGGTCGCCGATCGCCATCGAATCGCTGTCGTCGGTGACGATCAGCGCGACATCGGCGATCGGCTTGCGCTGCTCTTCGACCAGCGCCGGATTGGCCAGGGCCGCCAGCACGATGGCCACGGAGCCGGCGCGCCAGATCGTGCCGCGCGCGCCGGCGCGCAGGCCGAGCAGCACCAGCACCAGGCCGACGCCGGCCAGCACCGCCAGCACTTCCCAGGGCAGCAGCGGGTCGAAGGCCACCGAGACGGAAGAGGTCGTGTTCATCGCGCCGGCCTCATCGACGGAGCCTTTGCATGATGTCCTGGATGTGGACCTGGTCGTCCTTGTAGTTGCCGGTCAGGGCGTGCATCACGATGTTGACGCCGACCCTGAAGCTCATCTCGCGCTGGGTTTCGCCGCCGGGCGACACCGGATTGAGGCCACGCCCGCGCTGGTCGACCGCCCAGGCGCCGGCATAGTCGTTCGAGCCGATGATGATCGTGGTCACGCCGTCATTGACGCGGCCGGTGCCCGACTCGATCCAGAGCTTGCCGCCCTGCCAGCGGCCGGGCATGTCGCCCAGCAGGTAGAACGCCTTGGTCAGCACGTGATCGGGCGGCATGGCGACCAGCGGCGGCGTCTCGATGCCGCCCAGCAGCCGCTTGAGGTCGGGGTTGCCGCCGGCCGGCTTGTCGAACGTCATCTGCTGGTCGCGCGTGTCGATGAAGACGATGCCGCCGGTGCGCAGGTATCGGTCGAGCGCCGCCGCCGCCTTGGGCGAGAGCGTCGGCTGGGTCGTCGTGATCGGCCAGTAGATCAGCGGATAGAGGCGCGGTTCGTCCCTCTCGAGATCGAGACCGATCGGATCGGCCGGCTCGACCGAGGTGCGATTGCGCAGGATCTCGCTCAGGCCTTCCAGTCCGGCCTTGCTGATGTCGTCGACTTCCTTGTCGCCGGTCACGATGTAGGCCAGCCGGAAGTCGAGCGCGCCCTTCAGTGCCTGCTCCTCGCTGAGCGGCGGCGGACCGGGCCGCTCCTGCGGGGCAGCCGCGGGCGAAGCGCCGCGCGGCGGCGGCGCGTTCGGACGGGTCTGCTGGGCGTCGGAGGGCGGCGCGGCGAGCAGCAAGGCCGCGAACAGCATCACGGCCGCCGGCGCGGCGCGACCGAGGCGAACGGCGCGCGGCAGCAGTCCGCGCAGCCACAACGACAGGAACAGGTCGGCGAGCAGCAGCAGGGCCGCGGCGAGCAGGCACCAACGCGCCAGGTCGGTCTCGCCGCCCTCAGACAGCCTGTCGGTCGACACGCCCGAGGGCAGGGCGAGCGGCTTGGGCTCGGGCACGTGGCCGCCGATGTTGAACGCGACCTGGGCGTTCTCGTCGCCATAGAGTCCGGGCGGCGTCGTGGGCGTCGGCTTGAAGGTCTGGTCGGCGTCGGCCGGCAGCATCTGGGCGCCGGCCGGCGGTGCGCCGAGCTTGCCGAAGCCGTCGAGCGTGCGCCACGGCTTGAGGGATTTGTTGACGCCGTCGCCCGCCACGCCGCGCGACAGGATCACCAGCCGCTGCAGCATGTTCACGAACAGGCCCGACAAAGCGAGGTTGCTCCAGTTGGTGTTGGCGGTGGTGTGGATCAGCACCAGATAGCCCTGGCCGCGCTTCTCGGCGGTGACCAGCGGCGTGCCGTCGGCCAGCCGCGCCCACGTCTTGTCGGCGAGATCGGGCGTCGGTTCGGCCAGCACCTGCTGCTGGATGCGCACGTCCTTCGGGATCGGGATCCCGAGGAACGGGCTGTTGGTCGGGAACTCCGCGAGCGCGCTCGGCTGGCCCCAGCTCATGACGCCGCCCAGCGCACGGTCGCCGAGCCTGAGCGGGGTCGGCACCAGACCGTCGTTGCCCTGAGCGAGGTTGGGGCCGGCAAAGCGCACGGCGACGCCGCCGCGCTCGATCCATTTGGCGATCTCGTCGCGATCCACGGTCGAGGGCGCGGCGCCGTCGGGGATCAGCAGCACGGCGGTGCTGCGGTTCAGCACCGTCTCGCGATCGCCGATGGTGAGGCTGACATACGGGTCCAGCGCCTTCTCGAGGAAGTAGACCTCCTGCAGCAACGGCTGGCCGTTGGCGGTCGGCTTCTCGCCCAGCACCGCGACCGGGCGGCGGCGGTTGCGCTCGTCGAGCAGCACGGCACTGCCTGCGCCGCCCTGCGTCTCGACATCGAGCCGGGCCATGCGGTTGCGCAGTTCGGCCGGCGCCGGCAGCAGGCCTTCGCCCGCGGTCGCGGTCGCGGCGAAATCGACGTCGATGCGGGCCACGACGCGGCCCTGCTCGTCGGAGGCCTGCACCGCCACGCGGCGCGGGCCGTCGGCCACGGCGCGCAGCGCCTTGACCTTGAGGTCGCGGCCTTCCGCGGCGGGCGGCAGCAGCAGGATCGGCGCGCTGGCGGTGTCGGGCAGCACGACCTGCAAACCGTCGAAGCGGCGCAGCCGCTCGGTGAGTTTGTCGGCTCCGTCATCCTGGAGGCCGTCGCTCAGCCACACGACATAGGCGTTGGCCCCGACCTGAAGGCGGTCGATCTCGGCCGCCGCGGCGGCGCGATCGGTCGGCCACGGCTTGGGCCGGAAGGCGCGCAGCAGCGTCCGCGCCTCGTCGGGCCGGAGCGCACCCTTGCGCACGGCCGACGCATCGATCGGCGCCGGTGCGGTGCCGGTGATCGCCACCGGCCGGTTGGCGCGCTCGGCGCGCTGGATCAGGCGCTCGGCGTGGGCCAGCCGTGTCGTCCAGCCCGGGGCCGACGACCAGCCGTCATCGATCACCAGCAGCAGCGGTCCCTTGCCCGGCAGGTCGGCTTGCGGGTTCAACAGCGGCCGGGCGACGGCGAGGATCAACGCCGTGGCGAGCAGCATGCGCAGCAGCAGCAGCCACCACGGCATCTTCATCGGCGTCTGTTCGCTGGGCTCCAGCCCGATCAGCAGGCGGATCGCCGGGAAACGGACCAGCTTGGGCAGCGGCGGAATGAGGCGCAGCAGCCAGTAGATCACCGGCAGCGCCAGCAGCAACGCCAGCATGCCCGGCGCCGCGAAAGCGAACGCGCCCAGGCTCAGCATGAGCGCAGTACTCGTGCGCACCCTTCGAGATGCGCTGCTTCGCAGCGCTCCTCAGGGTGAGGGTTTCGGTTTGCCTCATCCTGAGGAGCCGCACGCAGTGCGGCGTCAATGCGCTTTCGAGCGCAAGCGCTCGAAACGCCCTGAAGGATGGCAACGCGATGGATCATCATCGCGCTCACGCCGCATTCAGCCGACGCAGGTCGGCCATGGCGAGATACAGCGCCAGCAGGACGGTCTGCGGCGGACGGTCGGTGCGATGCAGGTGTACGGTCCAGTTGGCCGGCCGGGCGAGTCGCTGCAGGCCTTCGCGCTGCGCGGCCAGTCGCGCGCCATAGGCGTTGCGAACCGATTCGACGCGGCGGATCGTGTGCTGGCCTTCGGCTTCCAGACCTTCGAACTTCACATGGCCGTCGAACGGCAGGTCTTCCTCGGCGGGATCGAGCACTTGCACGATGTGGCCGCGCACGCCGGCGCTGGCGTAATGGCGAATCACCGCTTCGATCTTCTCGAGGGGATCGAGCCAGTCGGACACCAGCACCACGGTGCCGTGCGCGGGCAGCGGCACCATCGGCGGCAGGCTGGGCGGCGTGCGGGTCTTGTCGAGCGATTCTTCCAGCCAGGTCTCGGCGACACGGCGGACCGCGATGCGGCCGGTGATCGGCCGCATGCCGGTGCCCAGCACGGCGACGCGTTCGCTGGCGTCGGTCAGCAGGCTGGCGAGCGCCAGCGCGATGATCTCGCCGCGGACCGCCTTGGTGTCGAGGCCGCGCAGCGAGGCGTAGTGCATCGAGGGCGAGGCGTCGCGCCACAGCCAGACGCTGGCGGCGGCCTCCCACTCGGTCTCGCGCACGAACAGGTGCCGGCTGCGCGCGCTCTGGCGCCAATCGATGCGGCTCGCGCTGTCGCCGTCGCGATAGGGCCGGTACTGCCAGAAGGCGTCGCCCTGGCCGACCCGGCGCCGGCCGTGCACGCCCTGGATCACGGTGGCCGCGACGCGGTCGGCCGCCACCATCAGCGCCGGCAGGGTGCCGGCGAGTTCGAGAGATCGGTTGAGGGTCGACGGACTGGCCATGAATGACGCCGAGGCAAGCCTCAGGCCAGGGACCTAGGCGAGCCGCTGGCACATCTGGGAAATCACCGTCTCGACCGTCACGCCCTCGGCGCGGGCCGAGAAATTCACCGCCATGCGATGGCGCAGGATCGGACCGGCCAGCGCCACGACGTCGTCGACCGACGGCGCGAGCCTGCCCTGGATGATGGCGCGGGCGCGGCAGGCCAGCATGAAGGCCTGGCTGGCGCGCGGTCCGGGGCCCCAGGCCACACGCTGTTTCACCACGTCGAGGTCGCTGTGCTCGGGACGGCCGGCACGGACCAGCTTCAGGATGGCGTCGACCACGCTCTGGCCGATCGGCAGCCGGCGGACCAGCGCCTGCGCCGCCATCAGGTCGGCCGGCGACAAGGCCTGCACCGCCGCCGGCACGTCCGAGCCGGTGGTCGCGATCATGATCTGCCGCTCGGCTTCCTCGTCGGGATAGCCGACGTCGACCTGCAGCAGAAAACGGTCGAGCTGGGCTTCCGGCAGCGGATAGGTGCCTTCCTGCTCGAGCGGGTTCTGGGTCGCGAGCACGTGGAACGGCGCCGGCAGGTCGTAGCGCTTGCCGGCGACGGTGACGTGCTTCTCCTGCATCGACTGCAGCAGCGCCGACTGGGTACGCGGCGATGCGCGATTGATTTCATCAGCCATCAGCAACTGCGCGAACACCGGGCCCTGAATGAAGCGGAAGCTCCTCTGGCCACCGGCGCTCTCCTCCAGCACTTCCGAGCCCAGGATGTCGGCCGGCATCAGGTCGGGCGTGAACTGGATGCGCTTGGCTTCCATGCCGAGCACGGTGCCCAGGGTCTCGACCAGCTTGGTCTTGGCCAGGCCCGGAACGCCGATCAGCAGAAGGTGGCCGCCCGAAAGCAGCGCAACGAGGGTTTGATCGATGACATCCTGCTGGCCATAAATGACCCTGCCGATGGAGGCGCGGGCGGCCCTGAGCTGGCCTCCCAGCCGCTCGATGTCGGCGAGTGCGGCCTGGGCATCGGCGTCGCTTGCAGTCGAGGTGTCGGGGGCCACCAGGCGCTCCTGTGATCGGGGAATTCATCGTGAGGGAAGCCCAGAATTGAGGCCGGAACAAGGGCATGACGGTTGACGAAATTGTGCGCCGGGTACGTGAGAGAAGTACCCGGTTGGCATCGGGATTGCCGGTCTCTCTGCTGCCGGTCGACAGCGATTTCTCCCTGAACGGCGTGGTGCCTTTGCCGGAGAAGTGGCGGGCGGCGTCGGTGCTGGTGCCGCTGGTCAATCGGCCGGCGGGCGTCACCGTCTTGCTCACGCAACGCACCGAGGACATGCCGAGTCACGCCGGCCAAGTCGCCTTCCCCGGCGGCCGCCGCCAGGACGACGACGCCGACGCGGTCGCCACGGCCTTGCGCGAGACCGAGGAGGAAGTCGGCCTGGCCCGCTCCTTCGTCGACGTCGTGGGATCCGTCGATCTCTATCGCACCGGCACCGGCTTCGAGATCACGCCGGTGGTCGGCATCGTCTCGCCCGGTTTCGTTCCGAGGGCCGATCCGCGCGAGGTCGCCGACGTCTTCGAGGTGCCGCTCGGCCACTTCCTCGACGAGAGGAACCACCGCATCGACAGCCGCACTGTCGCTTCCGGCCTGCAGCGCCGCTACTACGCCATGCCCTACGAGGGCCGCTACATCTGGGGCGCGACGGCGGGTATGCTCAAGAACCTGCAGTACATCCTGACGGCAGGCTGAAAAGGGATATCATGAACAGGCAAAGCCTCATCCTGAGGAGCGGCCGCAGGCCGCGTCTCGAAGGATGGGAACGAACACCTTGCGCGAGTTCATCCTTCGAGACGCATCGCTGCGCGATGCTCCTCAGGATGAGGATGAGTGTGAGGACACCATGATCCGTATCGCCTTGCTCGTGATCGTGCTGGTGCTCGCGCCGACTGCCGCCTTTTTCCTGTGGGCGTGGGGCGTGAAGATCATGAACGAGCGCAAGCTCGCCGGCACCTTGCCGGAATGGCAGGAGCTGCCGCTGACCTGGCTCGCCATAGCCGGCCTCGCCTTCACCATCGCAGGCTTCATCGTGATGTTCTTCACCCAGAACCAGGGCGCAGGCGGACTGCTTCCGACATGACCGGGCCTGCAAAGAGGGTGGTCGGGTGAAACCCGCCGGCCGCATCGAGCCGCCCGAGCGCATGCGCGATGCCCCGACAGTCCGGCTGTTCGCCGCGCTCCAGGCGGCGGGCATCGTGGCGCGTTTCGTCGGCGGCTGCGTGCGCAATGCCGTGCTCGATCGCCGGATCGACGACATCGATGTCGCGGTGTCCGCGCCGCCGGAGGCGGTGACGCGCGCGCTCGAAGCCGCCGGCATCAAGGTGATCCCGACCGGGCTGAAGCATGGCACCGTGACGGGCATCGCCAGCTCTTCGCACTACGAGCTCACGACGCTGCGCCGCGACGTCGAGACCGACGGCCGCCGCGCGGTCGTCGCCTTCACCGACGACTGGCTGGAGGATGCGAGTCGCCGCGACTTCACCTTCAATGCGCTCTACGCCGATCTCGACGGCACGCTCTACGATCCGTTCGGCGGCCGCGTCGATCTCGCGGCGGGAAGGGTGCGCTTCATCGGCGATCCCGACCTGCGCATCGCCGAGGACCGCCTGCGCGTGCTGCGCTTCTTCCGTTTCCATGCCTGGTATGGCCGGCCGCCCTTCGACGGGCCGAGCCTCGCTGCCTGCCGGCGCAACGCCGGCGCGCTCGCGGGCCTGTCGGGCGAGCGCGTTTCGAAGGAACTGCTGAAACTCCTGCTGGCGCCGGCCGCCGCCGATGCGGTGGATGCCATGCACGAGGCCGGCGTGCTCGGCCACTGGCTGCCCGAATATGACGGCAGCCGGCGTCTGCGCGACCTGATCGGGCGGGAAGAAGCCGCCGCCGAAGAGGCCGTCGCGATCCGCCGCCTCGCGTCCGTGCTGCCCAAGGGCACCGACGCGACGCGGATCGGCAAGCGGCTTCGGCTCTCGACGCAGGAATCGCTGCGCCTCGGCCTCATGCTCGAGGCCGCACCGGCCCTCGGCGCCGACCCGCGCGCCGAGATCTACCGCCTCGGCGCCACGGCCTTCGTCGACCGCCTGCTGCTCGACGCGCCGCCGGCCTGGCGCGAGGCGCTGGCGCTGGCGCGGCGCTGGACGCCGCCCGAGCTGCCGGTGAGCGGCGGCGACGCGCTGAAGCTCGGACTTAAGCCGGGACCGAAGGTCGGCGCGCTGATCGCCGAGGTCGAGCGCTGGTGGATCGCCGGCGACTTCGCCGCCGACCGCGCCGCCTGCCTCGCCGAGCTGGAGAGGCTCGCCAAGGCGCCATGATCCGTCCCGGCCTGACGCTCGCGCTGTGGTTCGCCTTCGCGATCCTGCTGATCGCCAACAACGCAATCGGCGACACCTGGATCGCCTCCAACCTGTCGGCGCGCACCGTCGAATGGTTCAAGGTGCTGGTGCCGCTGCCCTATGTCGTGCTGCTGGCGACGATCCACGCCCGCCGCACCAGGGGACCGCGCTGGCGCGACGCCGCACTGCTCGCGTCGCTGTTGTGGCCGACCTCGACCGCGATCCTCGATTTCCTCTACGAGCGCGTGACCTTCGGCAACGACACCGAGGCCTTCCTCGCCCGCCTCGATGTGCAGTGGGGTGCGCCGTATCCGCTGTTGTTGCTGGTTCTGTTCGCCGCGCCGCTGGCGGCGGGAAAGATCGCGGCCCGCGGATCTGGATCCGTGTGAGTTTACAATGCAACCAAGGGTATATTTATCATTTCATAGTAAATCATAGAGTGTGCCCCTGACAGGTTTTCAGGGAAATTGCCGGTGCGTATCTATTTTGGTACATATCTCGCTTGGCAGTCATGAAACGGCTGCCAGCGGCGTTCTATGCTTTGCCCTCTGGACGGGAGCCGGTGCGTGACTGGCTGAAGGCGCTTGATCGGGACGACCGAAAGATCGTCGGCGAGGACATCAAGGACGTGGAGTTTTCCTGGCCGATCGGCCTGCCTCTCTGTCGGTCGCTTGGCGACGGATTGTGGGAGGTGCGCAGTACGTTGACCCGGGGGCGCATTGCGCGAGTGCTTTTCTGTGTAACTCGAGGGCGAATGGTCTTGTTGAATGCCTTCGTCAAGAAGACGCAGCGGACTCCGAGCTCTGAACTCACTCTGGCGATCAGGCGCATGAAGGAGATCGTATGAAGAAGGGAAAAATCGGTTCGTCCTTCGACGATTTCCTGAAGGATGAAGGCCTCTACGAAGAAGTCACCGCGCGTGCCATCAAGCGCGTGATCGCCCGCCAGCTCGGGGCGCAGATGCAGAGGCACGGACTGACCAAGGCCGCGATGGCGCGCCGCATGAAGACCAGCCGGGCGCAGTTGGATCGCCTGCTCGATCCCGAAAACGAATCGGTGACGCTCGGCACCTTGACGCGGGCTGCCCATGCGGTGGGCCGCAAGCTGCGCATGAAACTGGTGTGAAGGGCACGTGATCTCCCGCCTCTGCATCGCCGGCTATCGCTCGCTGCGCGACGTGCGGCTTGAGCTGGGGCAGCTCACGGTCGTCACCGGCGCCAACGGCACCGGCAAGTCGAGCCTCTATCGCGCCCTTCGCCTGCTGGCCGACGTCGCGCAGGGCCGGGTGGTCCAGTCGCTGGCGCTCGAAGGCGGGCTGTCTTCGGTGCTGTGGGCCGGTCCGGAGACGATCTCGCGCGCCATGAAGCGCGGCGAGCAGCCGGTGCAGGGTGGGCCGCGCCAGGACAGGGTCGCGGTGAAGCTCGGCTTCTCCTCGGAAGATTACGGCTACGCGATCGATCTCGGCCTGCCGCGGCCCGACCGAATCTTCGGCCGCGATCCGCAGATCAAGGCGGAGAGCCTGTGGACCGGCCCCGTCCTTCAGCGCGCCAATTGCTTCGCCGAGCGGCGCGGGCCATCGGTGACCTTGCGGGACAGGAACGGTGAGCGCCGCCAGGCCTATACGCGGCTCGACCCCTTCGACAGCATGCTGACTCACTGCGCCAATCCCGAGGACGGCGCCGAACTCCTTCTGCTGCGCGAGCGCCTGCGCGACTGGCGTTTCTACGATCACTTCCGCACCGACAGCGAGGCGCCGGCGCGCCGCCGCCAGGTCGGCACGCGCACGCCGGTGCTGGCCAGCGACGGCGCCGATCTCGCCGCGGCCATCGCCACGATCCAGGAGATCGGCATCGAGGGCGAACTCGAGGGCGCGATCGACGACGCGTTTCCTGGCGCCTCGGTCGAGATCGCGATCGGCGACGGCCACTTTGAGGTCGAGATGCGCCAGAAGGGACTGCTGCGTCCGCTCGGCGCCGCCGAACTGTCGGACGGCACCTTGCGCTACCTGTTGCTGGTCGCCGCCCTGCTGTCGCCGCGGCCGCCGACCCTGATGATCCTGAACGAACCCGAGACCAGCCTGCATCCCGATCTGCTGCCGCCGCTCGGCCGCCTGATCGCCAGGGCGTCGCGGCGCTCGCAAATCGTCGTGGTTTCTCATGCCGCGTCGCTGGTGTCGGCGCTCTGCGAAGCGGGCGCCCGCCAGGCGATGCTGAGCAAGGAGCTGGGCGAGACCGCGATCGCCGATCAGGAACGCTTCACCTGGAACTGGCCGGTGCGATAGCGCCTGGCCTATGAAAGAATGAGCGCCGCGAAACGGTGAAGGCGCAATGAGCCGGCAGCTGCATCTCAATCTCTTCATCCAGAGCCGCGGTCACCACGAGGCGTCGTGGCGCCATCCGCTGGCCTCGCCGCTGCCGCTGACCGACGTGCGCTTCTACCAGGACGTGGCGCGCCGCGCCGAAGCCGGCCTGTTCGATTCGATCTTCCTCGCCGACCAACTCGCGCTCGGCAACGACGTCGCCCGCGCCGGCCGCACCTGGCTCGAGCCGATCACCACGCTCGCCGCGCTGGCCGGCGCGACCAGCCGCATCGGCCTGATCGCTACCGCCTCGACCACCTACACCGAGCCCTACAATCTCGCGCGCCAGTTCGCCTCGCTCGACCATATCAGCAACGGCCGTGTCGGCTGGAACATCGTGACGTCGTGGCTCGCCGCCGCGGCGCGCAACTACGGCGGCGAGTCGCAGGTGAGCCACGCCGACCGCTACGCGCGGGGCGAGGAGTTCATGGAGGTCGTCACCGCGCTGTGGGACAGCTGGGCCGACGATGCCATCCTCGACGATCGCGCCACCGGCAACTACGCGCGGCCCGAGGCGATCACGCCGATCGATCATGCCGGCGCCTATTACAAGGTCGCGGGGCCGTTGAACCTGCCGCGCGGCCCGCAGGGCCGGCCCGTCTTCGTGCAGGCAGGCTCGTCGGAGACCGGCCGCCGCTTCGCCGCGCGCCATGCCGAGGCGGTGTTCACCGCGCAGATGGAGAAGGCGACGGCGCAGGCATTCTATGCCGACCTCAAGAAGCTCGCCGCCGCCGAAGGCCGCGTGCTCGACCAGGTGCTGATCCTGCCGGGCCTCAGCCCGTTGATCGCGTCGACCGAGGCCGAGGCGCAGCGCCAGTC
>JBGAIW010000122.1:0-11929 GCA_044225265.1 Reyranella sp. | reverse complement strand
AGTGGCCGGTTCGTCAGCTCGGTGCGGCGCCCGGTGTACCAGGGCAGGACGTGCCGCTCGATGAAGCGCCGCAGCTCCTCGGGATCGGCCTTGTAGGGCTCCTCGCCCTCGTCCAGCTCGTCCGACCCTCACGTCAGAACATCGGCCCACCAGTCACGCGTGTCCTCTCGCAAGGCCGCGACGGTCGCCTCGTACCGGTCGTTCCGGCGGCCGGTCAGACATCAAAAAAGCCGGAAAATGACCATTCCCCGGACTTTGCCGGTTGCCTTGGGATATCGCAAATAGGGAGTATGGTGCCCCGAGACGGAGCCACACAAATCTTCTAAGCAACTGGGTCTATTGATCTTTGCGGGTCGCCATCTTGGGCGATACCCCCAACCGAGTCCCCACGCTCGTGCGCAGTGGTGAGCAAGCGTGATGAGCTCGGGGGAGGCTACTCGTCGTCAGGCGGCCAAGCCTTTCTCTCAATAGCCTCGACAAGATCACGGACTTTGAAACTTCGATATCGCCCCTTGTTTCGATCCGACTGGCGACGCCATCTGCGCCAGAAGGCGAACAGTGGCTGCTCACCCGGAGCATACGCACCGAGATTGAAGTGCTCGAAGGTCGTACCAAACTCTTTGTGAGCCCAATCAATGAGATCGAAGTAGAGGACATCGCCGTAGATGCCGAGATCGTAGTAGACCTCCGTATCTGCCGAGATGTCGCGGGTCCGTGTTCGACGCGGATCGCCAATTGCAGCCAGACGATCAATCACCTTCTGCAAGACTGCCGGGCCATCCGTCATGATCTGGACTATCGAGTCTTTGACTGAAGTCGTCCATGTCGGCCAGATGCTCAACGTCTGAGTGTAGCCTGGGAATCGAACCGCCGACGGAATTCTTACGACCGATACCCCCATTCGGTTTGAGCGGTACCCCCAGAAGAGCCCCCAATTGAGTCGGATTGAGCACCCCTGCGCTGTGGCGATTCCTAGCAAAAGGAACCGAACCACAGACGCAATGGGGGTACTGGTGCCCCGAGACGGAATCGAACCGCCGACCCCATCATTACGAATGACGTGCTCTACCAGCTGAGCTATCGGGGCACGGCGGCGGGTTTAAGGGAAAGAGACCGGACACGCAAGGCGGCTGTTTCAGCCGCCTTTTTCTTATGCCTCCCTTCGGTTTCCTCCGAAGCATGGCGCCGGCGGAGCGCTATACAAGGCCCCCCGAAACAGGCCCCCTAAACAGGCCCACGAATGTCGACCGCCCTCGCGCTGCTGCCCCTCCTGCTCGTTCTCGTCCTGCTGGCCAGTGGCCGTGTCAGCGCTCTCGTCGCGGGGTTGGCGGGTCTCGCCGCCACGATCGCCGCTTCCGGCGCCTCGCCCGCGCTGCTCGGCCGCGAGATTCCGGCCGGGCTCTGGCTGTCGTGGCAGGTGATCGCGATCATCGCCGCCGGCATGTTCTTCCATCGCTGCAACCTGGCGCGCGGCGCGCACGGCGACGGCGCGACGGCGGAGGCCACGCCGCGCCGCCTCTGGGCGGTCTGCTTCCTGCTGGCGCCGTTCGCCGAGGCGGTGACCGGCTTCGGCGTCGGCTACATCATCGCCCTGGCCGCCTTGCGGCGTCTCGGGCTGGGCGGCCTCTCCGCCCTGCTGCTCGGTCTCTACAGCCAGTCGCTGGTGCCGTGGGGCGCGCTCGCCACCGGCACGACGGTCGGCGCCACGCTGGCGGGCCTCACGCCGAACCAGCTCGGGCTGGCCTCGGCGGTGCTGCAGGTGCCGATCCACGTCTTCTACCTGCTGCTCTATTGGCGCTTCGCGCGCGAGGCGGGAATTGCCGTGCCGCCGGCTCAGAAGCTCGACGACGCGATCTGGACGGCGCTGCTGCTGCTGCTGATCTGGCTGATGAACTATTACGCCGATGCCGAGATCGCCGCGGCCGCGCCCTGTGCGTTCCTGCTGGCGCTGCGTTTCTGGCGCGACGAGCGGCCCGACCTCGCGCGCCTGAAGCGCGCCGTCGCCGACAATGCGCCTTACGTGGCGCTCACGGTCGCCCTCTGTGCGACGCGGCTGGTCCCTCCCCTGCGCGACTTCCTGAAGCCGCTGTGGGCGCTGAAGCCCTACGACAACCAGCCGGCCTTCGCGCCGCTCTACGCACCGGGATTCTGGCTGCTGTCGATCGGCATCGTCGTGGTGTTCCGGGCCCGGGCTTCGCTGGCGAAGGTTGCGGTCGAGACGGCGAAGGGGGCGTGGCGATCCTGCGCTGTCACGCTCGCCTTCGTAGTGATGGCCGAGCTCTATGTCGGTTCGGGCATGGCACAGCAGATCGCCGAGGCCCTGCGCGCGGTCGCCGGCCGCGGCGCAGCGCTCAGCGTGCCGCTGTTCGCCGGCACCGGCGGCTTCCTGACCGGCGGCGGCTCGGCAGGAAACGCCATGCTGATGCCGATGGTGACGGCGCTCGCCCGTGCCATCGCCGTCGATCCGGCCTGGGTGGCGGCGGTTCAGAATTCGGTCTGCACCAACCTCACCATGCTGTCGCCGATCCGGGTCACGATGGGGCTCGCCATCCTGGCCCTGGCGATGCCCGATTCGGCGCTGTACCGGCGGGCGTGGCCGCTGGCGCTGCCGCCGCTGGTCGTGGGAGTCGCAGCCATCGCGCTACTCCTCTATGCTCCGGCCTCCTGAATTTCGGAGGATGTGCGATGGCCAAGGTGGCGTTTCTCGGACTGGGCGTGATGGGCTTCCCGATGGCGGGCCACCTCGCCGCCAAGGGCCATGAGGTGACGGTCTACAACCGCACTTTCGCCAAGGCCGAGGCCTGGACCAAGAAGCACGGGGGCCAAGGGAGGGGCAAGGCGGCCAAGACGCCGAAGGAAGCGGCCCAGGGCCAGGAGATCGTGTTCTGCTGCGTCGGCAACGACGACGATCTGCGCTCCGTCACGCTCGGCCCGGACGGCGCCTTCGCCGGCATGAGCAAGGGCTCGATCTTCTACGACAACACCACGGCCTCGGCCGACGTGGCGCGCGAGCTCCACGGGATGGGCAGGAAGATCGGCGTCGACTTCATCGATGCGCCGGTGTCCGGCGGCCAGGCCGGCGCCGAGAACGGCCAGCTCACCGTGATGTGCGGCGGCGACCAAGGCCCGTTCGACAAGGCGAACCCGGTGGCGATGTCGTTCGCCAAGGCGATCACCCTGATCGGTCCGTCGGGCTCGGGTCAGATCACCAAGATGATGAACCAGATGTGCATCGCCGGAATCGTGCAGGGCCTCTCGGAGGCGCTGAATCTCGGGCAGCGCGCCGGCCTCGACATGGAAAAGGTGATGGCCGCGATCTCCAAGGGCGCCGCGCAGAGCTGGCAGATGGAGAACCGCTGGCAGAACATGGTCAACGGCAAGTTCGACTACGGCTTCGCGGTCGACTGGATGCGCAAGGATCTCGGCATCGCCATGGCCGAGGGCAAGCGCTGGAAGGCGCAGATGCCGCTGGTCGCCCTGGTCGATCAGTTCTACCAGCGCGTCCAGGAGCGCGGCGGCGGCCGCTGGGACACCTCGAGCCTGATCCAGCCGCTGCAGAAGCCGTAAGGCAGCCAGGCGGACGGAGAGTACGCCATGGCCAGCTTCACGCTGTGGGGCCGCGCCGGCTGGGGCTCGGCGATCGTCGAGGCGCAGCTCGTCTGGTACGGGCTGCCCTTCACCTTCGAGCCGGTCGGCGACCTGTTCAAGGAGCCCGACGCCAAGCTGCGGCTGGAGAAGGTCAATCCGCTGGCACAGGTGCCGACCCTGGTGATGCCGGACGGCAGCGTCATGAGCGAGAGCGCCGCGATCACGCTGCTGCTTGCCGACATCACCGGCAATGACTCGCTGGTGCCGGCGCCGGGCGCGCCGGAGCGCGGGAAGTTCCTGCGCTGGCTGGTGTTCATCGTCGCCAACATCTATCCGACCTTCACCTACGCCGACGATCCGTCACGCTTCGTGTCGGTCAATGCCGCGCGCGACCCCTTTCGCGCGGCGACCGACGCGTATGCGCAGCGGCTATGGAAGCAGCTCGATGGCGCCGCCGGCGGCCCGTGGTTCCTGGGCGAGCGATTTTCGGCGCTCGACATCTATATCGACGTCATGACCCGCTGGCGGCCCAAGCGCAGCTGGTTCGAGACGGAGACGCCGAGGCTGTTCGCGATCGCCCACCAGGCCGATCGGAAGACCGAACTCGCTGCCGTCTGGAGGCGCAATTGGCCAACTTGAAGCGACGCACACTTCTTGCCCTGCCCTTGCTGGCGGCGGCGCCGCCGCTACGGGCGCAGAATTGGCCCGACAAGCCGATCACCATGGTCGTGCCGGCTCCGCCGGGCGGCGGCACCGATCTGGTGGCTCGCATGTATTCGGACCTGTTGAGCCAGGAACTCGGCCAGCAGGTGCTGGTCGACAACAAGGGCGGCGGAAACGGCAATGTCGGCACCTCGATCGTCGCGCGTGCCAAGCCCGACGGCTACACGCTGCTGATGCAGTATTCGGCCTACCATTCGGCCAACCCGGCGCTGATCA
This sequence comes from Reyranella sp., assembly GCA_044225265.1. Lineage (GTDB taxonomy): Bacteria > Pseudomonadota > Alphaproteobacteria > Reyranellales > Reyranellaceae > Reyranella. Next base: position 7,402 of record JBGAIW010000122.1, on the reverse strand, counting down.
AGGACCTCAACTGGAAGCCGGACGACTTCACCGGCGTCGCCATGGGCGCGATGGCGCCGCATGTCATCGTGATCGCCAAGAAGGTGCCGGCCGACAATCTCAAGGACTTCATCGCCTATGCCCGGGCGAACAAGGGCAAGCTGAACTATGCTTCGGTCGGCGCCGGGTCGGTGCCGCATCTCGGCGGCGTGCTGTTGAACAAGGCAGCCGGCCTCGACCTCACGCACGTGCCCTACAAGGGGGCAGGCCCCGCCACCGCCGATCTGGTCGCGGGCCAGGTCGAGCTGATGGTCGTGACGCCGCCCTCGGTCTCGGGCCACATCCGGAGCGGCGCCGTGAAGGCACTGGCGCTGGCCAGCGACCAGCGTCACCCCTCCTTCCCGGACATCCCGACCACCGCCGAGGCGGGCCTTCCGGGCTTCACTCTCGATGGCTGGTTCGCGCTGTTCGCGCCGGCCGGAACGCCGCAGCCGATCATCGACAAGGTGAACGCCGCGATGCGCAAGCTCGCCAAGTCCGATTCGGTCAAGGCGCGCGCCAACCAGCTCGGTACGGTGCTGAAGGACTGGTCGCCGGCCGAGATGGACGAGTTCGCAAAAGGCGAGGTCGTCGCTTGGGGTCAGGTGATCCGCGACAACAACATCACGTTTACCGAGTAGCCGGCGCCACGAGGGCGGATACCGAAGGACATCGAACCGATAGGCTTCCGGCATTGGCCGTCTCTCCTGGAATGCGCGAAGGTCCGGCCCATGAGCAAGGGCTACTGGATCTTCCAGACCACAATCGACGATCCGGACACGTACCGGAAATACGTCGAGCGCGACGGCACGGCGTTCGCCAAGTACGGCGCCCGTTTCCTGGTGCGTGGCGGTGCGTTCCTCGTCGCCGAAGGCAACAGCCGCCAGCGCCACGTCGTGATCGAGTTCGAAAGCTACGCGCAGGCCCTAGCCTGCTACCATTCGCCCGAATACCAGGACGCATCGAGCTTCCGGCGCGCCAGCGCCGTCACCGACCTGGTGATCGTTGAAGGCCCGGCCAACTAGAACGTCTGGCGGACGCCGACGATCTGCCCAAGCGAGCGGCCGACATGTTCGGCGACGTCGGCTTCCAGCCCCTCGACCTCGATCTCCACCGACAGCAGATCCTCGTCGGCCTGCGCGAAGACGCGGGCCGGGACGAGGCCGCGCTTGGCCAGCAGTTCGAGCGCGCGCGGCAGCACGCCGGGCTCGGCATCGGCTTCGAAGCAGTATCTGACGGTGGAGGAGTTACGCTTGAGCGCGAAGACGGACGAATTGGACGACATGGGACGATTCCTCGGATGAGACGCAGGCGAATTCGGACGCGCGGTTTGCAGTGCAAACCGTGGTGCTAATTCGCCGTCCAAGGAGGTCCCGATCGACCATATCAGCAGTATAGCGCCGGGAGCCGCCGACTTGCTACGCTCTCTTCAGCGCTCCCCAGGGAAGGAAACAAAGATGCGTTCGACGCCGGTCTACGAGGTGCATGCGATCAAGTACGCCCACCTGCCGCGCAAGGCCTGGGAAGTCCAGATCCAGCCCGACCCGCACGACGCCGACCATCCCATGGACTATTTCGTCTGGGTGGCGATCCCGCTCGATGAGGCCGGCAACCGCGCCATCGGCGGCAAGCCGATCGTGATCGACACCGGCTTCAACGCCACGGTCGGCAAGAAACGCGGACGCGAGGTGAAGCGCAATCCGGCCGACCTGCTGGCCGATTTCGGCATCGACCCGAACACGGTCGAGGATGTCATCGTCACCCACCTGCACTACGACCATATCGGCAATTGGGACAAGTTCCCCAAGGCGCGCTTCCATCTGCAGGACAAGGAGATGCAGTTCGCCACCGGCCGGCACATCTGCATGGGCGGCTTCCGCCACGCCTACGAGATCGACGACATCGTCGGCATGATCCGCGCACTCTACGGCCAGAGGGTGGTGTTCCATGACGGCGACGAGGAGATCGCACCCGGCCTCTCGGTGCACCTGATCGGCGGCCACACGATGGGCATGCAGTCGGTGCGCGTCATGACGCGCAACGGCTGGCTCGTGCTCGCCTCGGATGCCAGCCACTATTATTGGGGCATCGAGAAGAACAAGCTGTTCTCGATCGTCTACTCCGTCGCCGACATGCTCGCGGGCTACGACAAGCTGCGGAAACTCGCCGATGGACACGTCAACATGGTCGTACCCGGCCACGACGCCGAAGTGATGAAGCGCTATCCGGCCTCGCGCGACGACCTGAAGGGAATCGCCGTCCGCCTCGACTGACCCCCTCGGGCTAGGCCGGCTTTCGCGCCACGACGACCACCGCCTGCATCGGCGCCTCGATCGGCCCGCTGCCGTAGGTCGCCCGTAGCGCCGCTTCGGCCGTTTCGGTCGCTCCGGCCAGGCCGGACGGATCCATAGCCTCGATCTCCCCGCGCATCGGCGTGCCCTGGCAGAAGCCGGTCGCCGCATCGAGCGCCGAGGGCGCCCGGCTGGGCAAGGTCACTCTCTCGATCGCCGGCCGGTCGAAGCCGGCCGCAACGACCTCGCGCCGGATCACGTCGATGTCGTGATGGCCATGCGGGGTGCGCGCGAGGAACCGTGGCGGATTGCCGGGATAGCGCGCCGCCATGGCATCGACGACGCACGCCGTCATCGGATTGTGCTGCAGGCTGTCCCAGACGCTGAAGAAATAGCGACCGCCGGGCTTCAGCACGCGCCGCGCCTCGCGATAGCCGGCGATGCGGTCGGGAAAGAACATCGCCCCGAACTGGCAGACAACGGCATCGAAGCCGGCGTCGGGAAACGGCAGGGCCAGCGCATCGGCCTGGCGCAACTCGACCTGCTTCAGGGCCGGTCTGCCGGCCGCATGATCGACCATCGCCTGGTTGAGGTCGGTGGCGACAATGCCGACACCGGCCGGCAGCCGTTCAGCCAGCGCCTGGGTGACGATGCCGGTGCCTGCCGCAGTCTCGAGGATGCGGCCGGCGGCAAGATCGGCCAGGCGCCCGGCAAGCTCCCGGGCGAAGGGTTCGAACAGCAAGGGCCCGAGATAACGGTCGTACAAGGCGGGAATCGACCCCGCGAAAACCGTGTCGTTGCTCGCCATTGGCCCCTCCCGCTTCCGGCGACGGCCCGATAACCTTCACTTCTTTTCGACGTTCCACAGCGCCAGCGACGGCGCACTCACCAGGCCGTTGACGTTGCTGCGCAGCGCCGTCGGCGTGGTGAACTGCCCGAGTGGCACGTGCGTGGGATATTCCAGCACGCGCAGCTGCACCTGCTCGGCGATCGCCTTCTGCTTCGCAGGATCGGTCTCCTTGGCGAACTGATCGCGCAGCTTTTCCAGCGTCTCATCGCATGGCCAGCCGAACGTCGCCTTGTCGCAGGTGGCGTTGAGGAACGCCGCCGACACCGGATTCAGCACGTCGGTGGCACCCCACGACGTGAAGAAGGCGCTCCAGCCGCCCTGGGCGATCGGATCCCTCTTGGTGCGGCGCGAAACCAAGGTCTGCCAGTCCATCGACTGCAGATCGACCTTGAATCCTGCCGCCTCGAGCTGCGGCTTGGCGACGGTGGCGAGGTTGTTGTGACCGGCCGTATCGGTCTGGTGCATCAGCACGACCGGCGTGCCGTCATAGCCTGCCTCCTGCAGGATCTGCCTGGCCTTCGCGGTGTTGCCGGAAAGCTTGTCTTCCCAGCCCTTGGTCGATTCCAGCGGCGAGCCGCAGGGGAACAGAGACTTGCAGATCCTGTAGTAATCGGGATTACCGACGTTGGCGTCGAGGAACGCCTTCTGGTCGAGCGCATAGAGCACGGCCTGGCGCACCTTGGCGTTGTCGAACGGCTTGTGCAGCACGTTGAAGCGCATGGCGTATTGCCGGCCGGCCTGGTTGACCACCGAGATCTTGATGTTCTTGTCCTTCTGCATCAGCGGCAGCAGATCGGGCGGCACGATCTCGATCAGGTCGATCTCGCCGTTTATGAGGGCGTTCACCTGCGTCTGCTGATCGGCGATGGTGATCCACTCGACCCGGTCGACCTTGACGACCTTGCCCCCGCTCAGGCCCGACGCGGGCTCGGCGCGAGGCTTGTATTTCGGGTTCTTGACGTAGACCGCCTTCTCGCCGGGCTTCCATTCGTCTTTCTTGAAGACGAACGGACCCGAGCCGGTGGCGTCGGTGATCTGGGTGTTGGGATCGCCGTCGGCGATGCGCTTGGGCATCATGAAGGCGACGTTCGAGGAAGACTTGCCGAGCGTCTCGAGAACGAGACCGTACGGCTCCTTCAGCACCATCTTGATGGTCTTGCCATCGGGTGCACTGAGCTCGCCGACCACCGACATCAGCTTCTGGCCCATGCCGTCCTTGGCGGCCCATCGCTTGATCGAGGCGACGCAGTCCTCGGCCGTCACCGGCTTGCCGTCGTGCCACTCCAGCCCGTCGCGCAGCACGAAGCTGTAGGTGAGCTTGTCCGACGAGACGGTCCAGGTGTCGACCATCTGTGGCTTGACCTCCAGCTTGTCGTTCACCGCAAACAGGGTGTCGTAGACCATGTTGCCGTGGTGGGTGGAGATCAGGGCCGTGGTCCAGACCGGATCGATGATCTTGAGATCCGAGTGCAGCGCGACCTTGAGAACGGTTTCGGCGCGGGCCGTCCCCGTGAAGGCGACGCCCGCGACGGCGACGAGGGTGGCGGCAGTGCAGGCGAGGCGAAGGCTAAGGCGGCGACCCAGCATGGAGAACTCCCTTGATCGACCGGATTGGCTATTCCGTCGGAACCATACGGCGCTCAGCCGCCCTGCGCGACAGCCAATAGCCTGTCCCGATCCACCACCTTGACCCGGGGGCGCCCGACCGCGGCGCCGGCCGCGACTTCGACCTTGTCGATGCGATGCCAACCCGCGGCATCGACGCAGGCGGGGATGATATCGGTGCCGCTCTTGGGATCGCGTTGCTTCAGCCAGGCGATCACCTGCCGTGCCACGGCATGGCTGTCGGCGCGGTTGGCCGGAATGGTGCCGCTCGGCCCGCGCCTCGCCCAGCCGACGGCGAACACGTCGTCGCCAGCCGGACAGGCCTCGCCGTCGTAGCCGATACAGGTGATCACGAGGTCGAATTCGCCCGGCGCAATGGCCGTCGTCGGCCTGTTGAATTCGAACCGAACCGTGACCGGCTTGCTGCCGGGTGTATTGGCCGCGAACCCCCTGAGGATCTCCAGGTTCCTGGCCTTGCGCAGCCTCTCGGGCGTCGGATCCGAAGCGGGAGGCGTGACGTTCAACGCGGCCGCATCTGTGACGGCGACGGCGCGTGCCAGCCGTCCCATCTCGGCCAGTTCGTTGTTGGTGAAGGACGCGTGCTCGGGTCCGCGCCGGCCGATCACGTGGATGGCGGCAAGCGGCGCGGCGGCGAGCGCGGCACCCGCCTCCGGCACGATGTCGGACTTGGCCATCTCGCCGGCGGACTTGGCGAGCATCCGGGCAACGTCGAGCGCGACGTTGCCATTGCCGATCACGGCCGCTTTCCGAACCTTCGCGAGGTCCGGACCTTGCCGAAAGTCGGGATGACCATTCAACCACGCAACGAACCGGAACGATCCCCACACATGCGGCAGTTCCTCGCCCGCCACGCCGAGCTTGCGGTCGATCGTGCGACCGGTGGCCACGATCACGGCGTCGTAATGCTCGCGCAGTTCATCCCAGCCAACGTCGCCGCCGACATCGACATTGCCGCAGAATCGGACGTCCTCGTGGGCCAGGATCTTGTCGAACTGGCGGACCACCGCCTTGGTCCCCTGGTGGTCCGGTGCAACCCCGGCCCGTACCAGGCCGAACGGCGTCGGCAGGCGATCGATGATGTCGATATGCAAGTCCGGCCCATCGGCGGAAATCGCGCGCAGAAGCCCATCCGCGGCATAGAAACCCGACGGCCCGGCGCCCACGATGGCGACCCTGTACGTCATGACCGTCCCGTTAGCTTATGATGGGATCCATGTCCAAGCCCTCGTCCCGATATCCGCACCTGCGCCAGCTCGGCCGCGCCACGCCGGCTCCGGCCTCGCCCGAGAAAGCCCTGCTCGAAACCGTGCCGAGCCCCGATCCCAGGGCGCTGTTCCTGGTGCGCTTCGCCGCGCCGGAATTCACCACTCTTTGCGCGGTGACCGGCCAGCCCGACTTCGCGCACCTGGTGATCGACTATGCGCCGCGCGCCAAACTGGTCGAGAGCAAGTCGCTTAAACTCTATCTCGGCAGCTTCCGCGACGCGTCGGGATTTCACGAAGAGACCACGATCAAGATCGGCAAGCGTCTGGTGAAGGAGCTTGCCCCGCGCTGGCTGCGCATCGGCGGTTACTGGTATCCGCGCGGCGGCATACCGATCGATATCTTCTGGCAGACCGGTGAGCCTCCCAGGGGACTGTGGCTGCCCGACCAGGGCGTGGCGCCCTATCGCGGCCGCGGCTAGCGGGAGGCGATGAGCAGGCTGCCGCCCACACCCAAGAGCCCGCCGCGAAAAGCCAGCCCGGCCAGGCTGCGTGACGTGATCCGCGGCGAGGCCCTGCGCCTGGGCTTCGATGCGGTGGGCTTCGCACCGGCCACGCTCACCGCCGACGCACGCAAGGTGCGGCTGGAACGGCTCGGCGCCTTCGTCGCGGCCGGCCGGCAGGGCGACATGGGATGGCTGGGCGATCGCACCGAGGCGCGCGCCGATCCGGCGACCCTGTGGCCCGAGGCACGCACCGTGGTGTCGCTCGCGCTGAACTACGGCCCGAAGCACGATCCGCTCGCCGTGCTCGGGCAGCCCGAGCGCGCGGCGATCTCGGTCTATGCCCAGGGCCGCGACTATCACGACGTGATGAAGACCAAGCTCAAGGCGCTGGGCCGCTTCATCTGGGACACCTATCGCCACGAGGTGAAGGTATTCGTCGACACCGCGCCCGTGATGGAGAAGCCGTCGGCGCAACTGGCCGGCCATGGCTGGCAGGGCAAGCACACCAATCTGGTGTCGCGCACCTTCGGCTCGTGGCTGTTCCTCGGCGAAGTTCTGCTGTCGGCCGAACTGCCGTTCGATGCCCCGGAGTCCGATCATTGCGGCCACTGCCGGGCCTGCCTCGACATCTGCCCGACGGCGGCCTTTCCCGCGCCCTACCAGCTCGATGCGCGACGCTGCATCTCCTACCTCACCATCGAACACGAGGGCCCGATCGACGAGGCCCTGCGGCCGTTGCTCGGCAACCGCATCTACGGCTGCGACGATTGCCTCGCGGTCTGCCCCTGGAACAAGTTCGCGCGCGAAGCCCGGACCGCGGCGCTGGCACCGCGCGCCGAGCTCGACGCCCCGGCTCTAGTCGATCTCACGGGCCTCGACGACGAATCCTTCCGCAAGCGCTTTTCCGGA
>JBGAIW010000121.1:0-11990 GCA_044225265.1 Reyranella sp. | reverse complement strand
TGCATCCCGAGCTTTTTCATCTCGGCCTCGCCGAGAATCTGGATCTTTACGCCGAGCTTGGTGAGCTCTCTGGCTCGGCGGGCGAACTCGACCGGATAGAGGACATTGGCCGGCTCGCTGACCAGATCGCGGGTCAGGAACACCGCGTCGACTGCCGGCGCCAGCTTTTCGTGGATGCGGCGCGCTTCGGCCGGGCCAGAGACGATCACAGTGATTTCGGCAAGCGAGAGCTTCTGCTCGGGCTTGTCCTTGGTCTTGTACTTGTCGAAGCGGTAATTGCGCAGCTGCGCGCCCAGAGCGAGGTGGGCGGCAATCTGCGCCGGCGTGAGCTTGCTGCCCTTCACCGGATCGACCACGACCGTCACCGCCTTGTGACCGGCCGCGTTGGCCTCCGCGGCGATCACACCGCCCAGCCCTTCGGCTGCGCGTGCGTCGAGGTCGCGGGCCTTGCCGACACCCAGCAGCAGGAGGCGTGCGATAGTGGCTCCCGCATGGCCCAGGACGGTCAGCGTCTGGCCCTTCCCACCGGTGAAGCGTCCCGCGCCGAGTGCGCGCGCCAGGGTTCCCCCGGATTCCTTGTCCAGGACCTGGGCCGTCGCCAGCAGCTGCTTGTCGGCCGCCACGAACACGGCCACGTTGCCGGCAAAGGCCTTCGGAAAGGCCGAAAATTCAACTTTCATGCGGGTTCCCTCGTTTTCGGGATCGATTTTTCGCACCCTGCGACGCGACAGCGCAAGTCGCCAATTGCCTCCCGGCGCTGCCGACAGTATCAGTACGGCCCCTCGTACCGGGAATGGAAATGACCTCAGTTGCTCTGCCTCGCGTCAACGTCGTCGGCCTCGGAAAGCTCGGCGCACCGCTCGCCGCCGTCCTCGCCAGCCGCGGTTTCACCGTCGTCGGACTGGACGTGAACAAGACGTTCGTCGACGCGCTGAACGCAGGCAAAATGCCGATCGTCGAGCCGCAGCTCAACGAACTGATCGCCGAAAACCGCGAACGCCTGTCAGCGACCATGGACGCCGACGAAGCGGTACAGAAGAGCGACGCCAGCTTCGTGATCGTGCCCACGCCGTCGAACAAGGAGACCGGCTTCTTCTCCAACAGCTACGTGCTGAAGGCCATGGAGACGCTGGGCAAGGCGCTGCGCAAGAAGAAGGGCTACCATCTGGTGGTCATCACTTCGACCGTGATGCCGGGCTCGACCGATGGCGAGATCCGGGCGGCGCTCGAGGCGGCCTCGGGGCGCAAGGTCGGACCGGATCTCGGCCTCTGCTACAATCCGGAATTCATCGCACTCGGCTCCGTCGTGCGTGACATGCTCTACCCAGACTCGATCCTGGTGGGTCAGGCCGACCAGAAGGCCGGCGACATGCTGGAGAAGATCTATCGGCAGATGTGCGTCCAGAACCCGCCGGTGCAGCGCATGAACCTGGTGAGCGCCGAGCTCACCAAGATCTCGGTCAACACCTACGTAACGACCAAGATCTCCTACGCCAACATGCTGGCCGACCTTTGCGACCACCTGCCAGGTGCCGACGTCGACGTCGTTACCAAGGCGCTGGGCGCCGATAGCCGCATCGGCGCGAAGTATCTCAAGGGCGCGATGGGTTATGGCGGCCCCTGCTTTCCCCGAGACAACGTCGCCTTCGCCGCCCTGGCGCGGAAGCTCAAGGTGCCGGCCTACGTCGCCGAGGCAACCGATCAGATCAACAACTATCAGGTGGAGCGCCTGACCAACCTGGTGTCGCGGTTCGCCAAGGCCGGTACCCGCATCGCCCTGCTCGGCCTCTCCTACAAGCCGCACACGCCGGTCGTCGAGGAAAGCCATTCGGTCAAGCTGGCAGGTGCCCTTGCCGACAAGGGCTACATCGTCACTGTGCACGATCCGCTCGCCCAGGAGGCGGCATTGAACGTGCTCGGCGAGCGCGCACTGGGGGCCTCGTCACTCGAGTCGGCGGTGCGCGATGCCGACGTGCTGATCGTCGCCACCGGTTGGCCCCAGTACAAGGACATCGATCCCGCCTGGTGCCGTCGCGACGGCGGGCGGCTCACGGTCTTCGACCTTTGGCGTACGCTGCCGGCCGGCAAGTTCGACGACGTCGCGGACCTGCTGTATTTGGGTCTCGGTCGTCCATGAGCCTCCGGCTCCGGGGCGGCCGCTCCGGGAGCCTGTCATGAGCAAGAGCCCCTACGTCAGCTTCGTCACGACCGGCCGCAACGACGGCTATACGGCCGGCTATGCGATCAGGGTTGGTCGCGCGACACTCTGCCTGGCGCGCCAGCTCGAACGGGCCCGGCTCAATGCCGAAATCGTCATCTGCGAGTGGAATCCGCCGGCCGACCGTCCGCTGCTGGCGGACGTACTGAAGCTTCCAAAGCGAATGGAGCATGTCTCAATTCGCTTCATTGTCGTGCCGGCCGAGTATCATCGCCGTCTGAAGGGTTCGGAGCGGCGCAATATCCATGTCGGCGAGGCGTCCAACGTTGCCATTCGCCGCGCCCGGGGACGCTTCATTACCGCGAGGGCCAGCGACTCCTTCTTCTCCGCCGATGTGATCAGCATGATCGCCCAGAGGAATCTCGACATCGATCAGATGTACCGGATCGATCGCCACGACGTGTCGATCGCCGACGAGAGCATCTGGGATCTCGACGACGACGCACTACTGGCCAAGCTCGCCTCGCTGCCTTCGAATCCTCACTCGCCGATTCATCAAAAGTCATACTGGGGGATGCGCGACCTCCACACCAATGCCTGCGGCGACTTCACCCTGATGACCGATGCGCACTGGCACATCGTGCGCGGTCATCCTGTCGACACGACAGGCATTTCGCTCGATCTCGATTCTCTGGTGATGCACGCCGCCGCAGCCAACGGTGTACGCGAGGTACGGTGGCCCTCCTCGTGCCGGCTGTTCAAGCCCAGCCATCGCGCCATTTCGACGGCCCGCGTAAAGCAGGTCTGGCGGCCCTGGCAGCGCCGCCTCGATCGTTTCCTGGCCGACAATCTGAGCGAAGTCACGGCCTACCGGCTGCGTACCCTGTTCGACTACCCGCGCCGCACTGTTGTGGGTGCGCAGTCGATCCTGGGCCCTTCCTTCGAGCGCAACCTGGTCCGGGTCGCGCGTCGCTGGGCGGACGGTGAGCGCTACATTCCAACCCAGCCGGAAAATTGGGGACTGGCCGACGTCGCTCTGGAGACCCGCTCGGTCTGCCGGGCCGATTGGGAAATCGACGCCGACACTCCGGCGCTCGTCAGCGCGGCTTCGTAGGAGCGACGAAGAACTGCCGCTGCCGGTTGATCGCCAGTACCTTTTCCACGACCGCAGCCGGCAGCGGTCCGAGATCGCCGGCAGCGGCGTTGGCCTCCGCCTCGGCCGGCGTCAGGATGCCGGGAATCACGCTGGTAACCGCGGCGAACGACAGGCAGAAGCGCAGGGCGCTGCGGGCTCCCTCGACACCCGGTGACGCGTCGACCGCCTGCAGCAAGTCGGCCGCGCCGTCGATCCAGTTGTCGATCTGCGCCTGCGACCAGCCGAGCCTGTGATCGCCCGCCGGAAAGACAGTGTCCCGCCCGGGCGTCAGGATGCCGGGGATCACGCTGGAAACCGCGGCAAACGACAGGCAGAAGCGTCCTGCCCGATCGTGCCCGACAGGAAGCCGAAGCAGAGGGCGGCGAGGATAGCCGCGCGGGGCGCATTGCGCCTCCGCAAGGAGACCGCTTGTCTCGGCCCGTACGTCCATCATGTTGAAGTTGGCCTGAACCACGCCGGCTTCGCAGTCGGTCAGAGCCATCAGCGCCTCAACCGGGCTCTTGGCCGACACTCCCCAGGCGCGGATCTTCCCGGCTTTCTGTAGGCGCGACATTTCGGCCGGCAGGGCACCCTCCCTGAGCGCCTCCGGCGGTGGATTGTGCAGTTGGAACAGATCGATATAGTCGGTCCGTAGCCGGCGCAGGCTCGCCTCGGCCGAAGCCGCCTCCGCTGCCGGCGAGAAATCGGGCGGGCGGTCCCAAGAGTCGTAGCCCGCCTTGGTGGCGATCACGACGTCAGAGCGCCTCGAGGCGAAGGCCTGCCCCAGCAGTTCCTCGCTATGGCCATCGCCGTAGGCGCTGGACGTATCGTAGAGCGTGATGCCACGATCAAGTGCGCGCCCGAGGGCGGCGAGCGAAGTACGGTCGTCGGTGTCGCCGTAGGACGTGGCCCCGACCGTGCGGCCACCGATTCCCCAGGCGCCGAAGCCGATCTCGGAGACGTCGAGCCCGGTGCGGCCGAGTGCGCGGTACTTCATGCGCCGAACGCCTGCTTCCACCACTGCACGGTGCGGCGTATGCCGTCGTCGAGCGCCACTTGAGGTCGCCAACCGAGCATCTCCCGCGCGCGGCCGTTGTCGAGCGCGAACGAGGTCTTGATCGTCGGACCGGCTGGATCGTGTTCGATCCGAAGGTCGCGCCCTGATGCCGACACGATTTTGGCGACCAGGTCCTTGATCCGGATCGCCGAGCCGGCGCTCACATGCATCATCTCGTAGGGCGTGGTCTGGCGCTCGATGCTGAGTTCGACGAAGCGCACGAGGTCGTCGACATGGATCAGATCGCGCGCCTCCTCGCCCGTGCCCCAAACGGTTATGCTGCCAGTCTTGCTAGTCATCACCTTGGTCACGGTGGCGCCGAATACGTGGCTACGCTCGAGATCGAACTTGTCGTGCGGGCCGTAGACGTTGGTGTGGCGGATAACCGTGTGCTTCGTGACGCCGAGCCGGCTGAAGAACTCGCACATCTTTTCGATGTAGACCTTGGTCCAGCCGGTATGGCAGAAGTTGGGGTGCATCTCCTGACCGGGATCCCACTCCTCCTCGCGCCACGGCGTCTCGCGCGGCTGGTACATTACCGAGCAGCTGAAGAAGACGAAGTGCTTCACCTTGTGATCGAAACAGGCACGCAGCATCAGCGAGTTCATGACGGCGTTGTCTGTCACGTGGATGTAGGGCGTCTTCACGATGTCGCGCGCGCCCGAGGTCGTCGCCGCGGCCTGAATGACGACGTCCATGCCGGCCAGCAGCCACCACGGCCTCGACGTCGCGCAGATCGGCTTGGTGCCAAGTGACCCCGGCCAGATCGTAGGCCAGCCGCGTGAAGCGCAGGGCGTGGAGTTCGACATCGGGATTCCGGGCGAGAGACTCGACCAGATTGCGGCCGATGAAGCCGGTCGCACCGCAGACCAGGATGCGTCGGCGCGCCACTCAGCTCGCCTGTCCGCCGCTCATGGTCTCGGCTTCATAGAGCACGAGCTGGGTGCCTCCTCGCTCGAACTGGAACGGCACTGGCAGAAGCCTGTCGAGGGCACGAAGCACCGCCGCACGCCTTTCCGGTTCGACGAAGATCAGCATGAATCCGCCACCGCCCGCACCCAGCAGCTTGCCGCCGTCGGCGCCCGCCTTGCGCGCCGCATCGTAGATCTCGTTGACCGAAGTCGGCGCGATCTTGCTCGACAGTGAACGCTTCAGCTCCCAACTGTCATGCAGCAGGCGGCCGAAGTCGCGCAGGCTGCCCCGGCCGGCAAGGATGCGCTCACCTTCGTCGACCATCGCCCGCATGGCCTTCAGCTCGCTGGTCTTCTGGTCCATGGTCGCGACCTGCTCAGCGGCGATCTCGGAGGCATGTCGCGACAGGCCGGTGTAGAGCAGAAGCAGGTGGCTCTGCAGGCTGGCGAGCCGATCGGCCTGCACGACCAATGGCGTCACCTCGAACGAACTGTCCTGGCGGATATCGATGCGGTTCAAGCCGCCGAACGCCGACTGGATCTGGTCCTGGACGCCGACATTTTCCTTCAGGACCGTCTGTTCGACATAGATCGCCTGCTCGGCGAGCGCCCGCTTCGACACCAACTCGCCCCGCAGCGCGTGTACGGCATGCAGGAGCCCGACCGTGAACGCCGAACTGGAGCCGAGCCCGGTGCGAGCCGGCAGGTCGCCATGGTGGTGGATTTCGACGCCCTGATCGACTTTCATCCATTCGAGGACGCCGCGAATCGCCGGGTGCTTGATCTCCGATGGCTTGTTCACGTGCTCGATCTGCGACCAGACAATTCGACTGCGATGGTCGAAGAACGGCGGCAGGTAGCGCGTATGGAGGTAGAGGTACTTGTCGATGGTCGTCGCCAGCACCGCGCCGCCGTGTTCCTCGAACCACGGACGGTAGTCGGTCCCTCCTCCGAAGAACGAGACACGCAGCGGTGTGCGGGTGATGATCATCGTCAGATCAGCGACCGCGACCGCAGGTAGGCGCGGACCTGCTCGGCGACGTATTGACGGGCGCCGGAATCGACGTCCTGGTGATTGCCGAACGAGAACGCCCCGTCCATCACCGCATTCGAGTGTTTCATGTCGCCGACCACACGATGCTCGTACATCTTGAGCGCCGGCTGGCGCGCAATGTTGCCGGCGATGATGGGCCGGGTCTCGATGTGCTTGGCATTGAGCGCCTTGGTCAACTCCGTCACCTTGAAGCCTGCATTGGCCTTCACGCGGATCGGGAAGCCGAACCACGAGTGTCGGCCCTTGGGCTGCTCTTCCTGGAAGTCGAAGAAGTCGCCGTATTGCGCCAGTTCGCGGCGGAACCAGGCCGAGTTCTCGCGCCGCTGGTCGACGAATTGCGCAAGCTTGGGCAGCTGCACCAGCCCCATCGCACCGGACAATTCCATCGGCCGCAGGTTGTAGCCGACGTTCACGAACAGAAAGCGCGGATCGAACTCCGGATATTTCTTCAGCCAGCTCTCGCGGTCCTTCACCTCGCGCACCCAGCCATGGGCGCGCAGGATGCGCATCAACTCGGCGAGGTCGAAATCGTCGGTGACGGTGATGCCGCCTTCCAGTGTCGTGAGATGGTGCGAGAAGTAGAAGCTGAAGGTCCCGACGCGGCCAAACTTGCCGACCGGCTTGCCATCGTAGTAAGCGCCCAGCGCCTCGCAGCAATCCTCGATCAGGATCAGGTTCTTGCGCTTGCAGATGTCGACGATGGCATCCATCGCGCAGGGATTGCCGTATACCGGCACGATCATGACGGCGCGGGTCTTCGGGCCGATCGCTTTCTCGATCTCGTTGGGGTCGATATTGAAGGTCGCGGGATCGATGTCGCAGATAACCGGCTTGAGGCCGCACTGGATCACCGGCCACACCGTCGTCGACCAGGAAAGCGCTGGCACGATCACCTCGTCGCCCGGCTTGAGCCCATCCTTTGTCGCCGGATTGGCCAGTGCGGCGACCGCCAGCAAGTTGGCCGACGACCCTGAATTGTTCATCACGCCGTCGGTCCAGCCAAAGGTCGAGGCGAACACCTCCTCGAACTTCTTCACCTTCGGCCCCATGGTGACGTAGGTCGAGAGCAGGCACTCCAGCGCGGCATTGATTTCGCCGGCGCTGAAGGTCGGCTCGTGCAATCGCACGATCGGATTTTTTGGATCGAACGAGTAACCGAAATCAGCGGCGCAATAGGCCTCGACCGCCTTGAACACGGCGTCGCGGAGCGCTTCTTTGTTGGCCATCAACCCCTCGGCTATAGCGAGATGCAAGCTTAGAACGGACCGCGGAACTCGGCGACCTCGCTGCTGTCGACCTTGCCGGGCTGCCAGGCCGGCGCCTCGGCGCCCCGGACCAGCTGATAGGCCGCCTGCGAAATGGACTGAGGCGACGGATAGTAGAGATTTTCCAGGATCTTCGTGGTCGGACACGGCGTCGGCAGGTAACCCAGCCGCTTGGCGACAAAGGGCCGGCGCTGGCCGATCCGCTCGAACACTTCCGAAAGGATCTCCGAAGAGGCACCGCAGCTCAGCCAGCCGGTATCGACCACGAGCAACCGCCCGGTACGTTCGACCGACTTCGAGATGGTCTCGACATCGAGCGGAGACAGGGATACGGGGTCGATCACCTCGGCATCGATGTTCGCCGCCTCGAGCAGATGCTTGGCACGCACGCATTCCAGCGCCATGTGGCTGATGCCGACGATGGTGACATCCTTGCCCGGGCTCAGGATGCGTGCCTTGCCGTAGGGAATCTCGTAACTCTCCGTCGGCACGACGCCCGTCACGTTGTGCAGCATGCGGTGCTCGATCATGATCACCGGATTGTCGTCGCGGATGGCGGCGATCAGGCAGCCCTTGGCGTCGTGAGGCGTGGTCGGCGCCACGACCCGCAGGCCGGGGATGTGCATGAAGTACGAATGGAAAGCCTGGCTGTGCTGGGCACCCTGCCCCCAGCTACGGCCGATGATGGCGCGGATCACCAACGGCACCTTGTGGGCGCCGGAGAACATGTAGCTCATCTTGGCCGCCATGTTCACGATCTGGTTCATGCAGAGCAGCACGAAATCCATGCGTTGATGCACCTGGATCGGCCGCATGCCCATCAGCGCCGCGCCGATGCCGATGCCGGTCATCGCATCCTCGGCCAGCGGCACGTCGAAATTGCGCTCGGGCCCGAATTCCTTGTGCAGGCCGAGGGTGGTGCCGAACATGCCGCGCGCGTCGTCGACGCCCTGGCCCATGACGAACACCTTGGGATCGCGCGCCATCTCCGAGCGCGTCGCTTCGAAGACCGCTTCGCCGTAGGTCAGGGTGCGCGAGCTAGCGGGCGAAGACATGGTCATACACCTCCCTGTCCTCGGGGAACCGGCTCGCTTCGGCGAAAGCGATCGCTTCGGCGACCCGCTTTTCCTCCTCGGCTTCGATGGCCTGGCGCAATCCGGGCGCCAGCAGTTCGCCGACGATCTTCAGATTGTCGTTCTCGATCTTGCCGTCGAGCTCGGCGTCAGGCCGGTACTTATGGACGCGGTCCTCACCCGGACCGACGTGGTCGCGCCAGCGATAGGTCATGCATTCGATGAATCTCGGCCCCTCGCCGCGGCGTACGGCCGCGATCGCCGCTCCTGCCCGCTCGTGCAGCTTCAGAGGCTCGTGGTCCTCGACGTGCTCGGCCTCTATGCCGTAGGCGCGGCTGCGCGCCAGTAGGCCGGGGCCGGCCAGGCGATCCTTCACGTGGCTGTAGATCGCGTAGAAATTGTTTTCGCAGACGAACAGTATCGGCAGCTTCTTGAGCGACGCGAAGTTCATGCTCTCGTGCCAGGCGCCTTCGTCGGTCGCACCCTCGCCGAAGAAGCAGACCACGATCGCTTTCGACTTCTGCATCTTCAAGGCCAGAGCCGCCCCCACGGCGTTGGAAATGCCGGTGGCAACGACAGCGGAGGTGCCCATCATGTTCACTTCGGGGTCGACCAGGTGCATCGAGCCGGCCTTGCCGCGGGCGCAGCCGTCGACCTTGCCGTAGAGCTCGGCCATCATGCGTGGAACGTGACCGCCCTTCGCAAGATACAGCGCGTGGCCACGATAGGTGCCGAACAGCACGTCGCTCCTGTCGAGATGGTCGCATACTGCCGCGGCGACCGCTTCCTGGCCGATGCTGAGGTGGACGGGGCTCTTGATCTTGTCCGAAGGATAGAGCCGGATGATCTCTTCTTCGACTCGGCGGATCAGGAACATCGATCGAAAGAGGCGGGCCGCGGGACTGTTCGTACGCTCTTCCATCATGCCGCCGCGTTCATCTTGTCGTTGCAGTACCAGCGATACATCTGGGCCAGACCATCCGCAAGTTGGGTCGAGGCTCGCCAGCCGAGCGCCGCCAGCCGCGTGCTGTCGAGCAGTCGGCGCGGCGCGCCATCGGGCTTGCTGGCATCGAAAGTGAGGCTGCCGCGGTAGCCCACGACCTGCGCCGTCAACTCGGCCAACTCGCGAATCGAGACGTCGATGCCGATGCCTATGTTGATCGGTTCGGCGGCCGAATAGCGTTCGAGTACGAATACGATCGCGTCGGCGGCGTCGTCGACGAACATCAATTCGCGGCGCGGCTTGCCCGACCCCCAGATCGCGACATCAGGAGCCCCCTTGTCGCGCGCCTCGATCATGCGCCGCATCAGGGCGGGCGCCACATGGCTCATCAACGGGTCGAAATTGTCCCCTGGACCATAGAGGTTGGTCGGGATGACGGTGATGTAGTCCAAGCCATACTGGGCACGGTAGGTCGAGGCCATGCCAGCCGTCGCGAGCTTGGCCAGGGCATAGGCCGCATTGGTCGGCTCCGGCGGCCCGACCCCCAGGCTGGCCTCGGCGATCGGTTGCGCGGCTCCCACCGGGTACATGCAGGAGCTGCCGAGATTGACCAGCCGCCTCACGCCGGCCTTATGAGCGGCGCTGACCACGTTGGCCCCGATCATCAGATTGATCGAGAGGAACTCCGCCGGCAGGGTCGAATTTGCATGGATACCGCCCACGCGCGCGGCGGCCAGGACAATCGCGTCGGGCCGTTGCGTGGCCACCCAGCGCTCGACGTCGGCCTGGCGCGTGAGGTCGATTTCGGCGTGGGGAACCGTCAGGATCTCGCAGGCCTCGCGCGACAAGCGGCGCACGATCGCGGCGCCGACCATGCCCGTATGGCCGGCGACCCAGATCCGCTTGCCTGCAATGTCGAACAGCTTGGAAGTCACGACCATCCCTGCCAGAGGCGGCGGAATGTGACGGCTCGGAATCGACCGGTCAAGCACATGGAAATCCACGAAGAATCAGCCGACTAGAGGATCTTTGCAGGGTGGCGCCGCGGTCGGCCCTGCACTACGTTGCGGGCCCTCGGCGCAACAGGATCGGGAAATGGCACGTTCGCGGGCGTTGATCACAGGCATCACGGGGATGGTCGGCTCGCATCTTGCCGAATACCTGCTGGAGCACACCGACTGGGACGTCGTCGGCATGTGCCGGTGGCGCAGCCCGCTCGACAACCTCGTCAACGTCGCCGGCCGCATCAATTCAGGTGACCGCGTCTCGTTGCTCTACGGCGACCTGCGCGACACCATGTCGATCCAGCACGTCGTGTCGACCGCCAAGCCCGACTATGTCTTCCACCTCGCAGCACAGAGCTTCCCGCGTACCAGTTTCGATTCCCCGCTCGACACCATGGACACCAACGTCCAGGGGACGGTGCGAGTGCTCGATGCCTTGAAGCAGCATGCCCCGAAGGCGGTGATCCACGTCTGTGCCTCGTCCGAGGTGTTCGGCAGGGTGCCGAAGGAGAAGCTGCCGATCGACGAGGAATGCTCGTTCCATCCCGCTTCGCCCTATGCCATTTCGAAGGTCGGCACCGACCTCGTCGGCCGCTTTTATGCCGAGGCCTACGGAATGACGGTCATGACCACGCGCATGTTCACCCATACCGGTCCGCGCCGGGGCGACGTGTTCGCGGAATCGACCTTCGCCAAGCAGATCGCGATGATCGAGAACAACCTCATTCCGCCGGTGGTGAAGGTCGGCAATTTACAATCGCTCCGGACTGTGGCCGACGTACGCGACGCGGTGCGCGCCTACTACATGCTGGTGACGGTCAATCCGGTCGCCGGCGCTTACTACAATATTGGCGGCGCACACTCCTGCACGGTGAAGGACATTCTCGACACGCTGATCTCGTTCTCGCCGGTCAAGGATGCGATTCGCGTGGAAGTCGATCCCGACCGGCTGCGGCCGATCGATGCCGATCTGCAGGTGCCCAACACCGCCAAATTTCACGCTCACACCGGCTGGAAGCCCGAGATTCCCTACCGCACGACGTTGCAGGATCTGCTGGATTACTGGCGACAGCGCATCTCGACCGAGGGCAATCGCTTCCTAACGCGATGAGCGATAGAGGTCCCAGCCGATCAGGACGAACTCGGCGCCGATCAGCAGGACCAGCAGCGACCAGAAGACCAGCGACTGATAATAGAAAAGTTTTGCCACCAGCCGGTAGCATGTGACGCGCACATAGATGTCCAGTGGCGTATCGGGGCTCAGGTCGTAGGGCAACCCCGGGAACCGCCGCGATACTGTCCAGTTGTTCAGCGTCGCCATCGCACTTGACATCGCCGCGACCAATCCGACAACGACTATTGCCCCGATCATTTTCGCCAATCAGCCCCG
>JBGAIW010000120.1:0-12099 GCA_044225265.1 Reyranella sp. | reverse complement strand
CGGTGAACTCCTTCACCATGCCGCCCTCGTCGAACACGAGGCCGCCGAAGCGCGCCGGCGGCCTCACCGCGGTGAGCGTCGCGACGCGGCCCTGCTTGCGGTGGCAGTCGTAGACCGCGCGGAGGTCGACGTTCGCGACGCCGTCACCGTAGGTGAGGAGGAAGGTCTCGCCCCTCAAAATGTGCTCGAGGCGCTTCACGCGGCCGCCGGTCATCACGTCGAGGCCGGTGTCGATCAGGTGGATCTTCCAGTCCTCGGCGTCGCGATCGTGCGTCTCGACGTGACCGTCGCGCACGTTCACCGTCATGTTGCCGTGGAGCGCGCAGTAGTCGCGGAAGTAGCGCTTGATGACGTCGCCTTTGTAGCCGAGCGCGACGACGAACTCGTTGAAGCCGTAGTGCGCGTAGCTCTGCATGATGTGCCAGAGGATCGGCCGGCCGCCGATCTCGACCATCGGCTTGGGGCGCACCACCGTCTCCTCGCTGAGACGCGTGCCGAGGCCGCCGGCCAGGATCACGGCTTTCATGTCACTTCGCGTCCTTGCGCCGGCGATAGGCTTCCACCGTGAAGTTCATCGATTTCATCTCCCCAACCCGTTCGTAGTTTGCCCATTCGCGGGCGAATGCGGGATCCTCTGACAGGAAATTGATCAGCGAGAACGGCTTGCCATAAGCCTCGAACCACCGCGCCGGTACCGTGGAGTCGACGATCACCACGTCCGGAACCTGCGGCGCGAAGGCGCCGAGCACGTATCGGCGGATCATCTGCTCGACCTTCACGATCCCGGAATCGCGCGGCTCCCCGGTGGCCTGGGCACGGTCGCGATCGGCGACGACGGTGCGCAACGGCACCAGCGTGCTGAACGTGTTGGTCGGCCGAACGTCGGCATAGGCCTGCATCGGCGAGAAGGGTGGCTGACTCATGCCGATGAAAAGAACCGGTGTCGCAGGCGGCAAGGTGCGGAGATATCGCGCCAGTTCGTCGTTCACGGCCTCGGCGCGGCTCGTTCCGCCGTCCTGCGTGTCCAACTTCTGGGCGACGAACCAGGTGGCGGCAAGGCACACCGTCGCCAACCCGAGGGAGCGCAAGCCTCGCGCCGGCAGCAGGTTGAACAGCGCCGCAGCCGACAGTCCGCCCGTCAGGATCAGCAGCGGAGTGAAGATGAGCTGGTGATAGCGAAAGCCGAAGGCCGGCAGGATGCAGATGGCCAGCGCGGCCGTGGCGGCGGTCGCCCACAGGGCAAGGAGCCACCACCTGCGTCCGGCACCGGGCTTTTCCGCACGCAGCGCCACCATGCAAAGCATCGCGACGATCGGCAGGCCGAACAGGGCCATGCGTCGAGCGCCAAGGCGGCCGATCGCCACGCTCTTCGAGGGTGCCAGCGGCGCGTAGGTCGAAGAGGCGACGGGAAGCATTTCCGTGAAGTAGAGCGGGAAGGCGACCACCATCCAGATCAGGTAGATCCCGAGGGCGCCACCGAGCACGAAGGACTCCAGCCCCAGTTGCAGGATGCGTCCGCGTCGAAGCAGCAGGTCGACGAGGACCAACGCTCCGGCGAAGAGGACGAAGTGCGGCTTCATCGACGCTCCCAACGCGGCAATCAATCCGACGAGGACCGCCATCCCGGAGGTCGGCCTGGCGCCGGCGTGACGGCCAAGCGATACCGCCGCAAATGGCGCCATGGCCGCGAAGAAGAACGGCTCGCGCTGACCGAAATCGTAGTTGGGATACCAAATGAACAGGGCCGGCAGCAGGACCGCGGCAACGAGCAGGGTCGTCGGGTTACTTGCCGCCAATTGCCGCCACATCAACCACAGGGTGAGGGCGGCCGAGGCGGAGACGAGGCAGATCAGCAGAACGACATGAATGTCGGCGAGGTAGAACGGCAGGCCGCGGGCAAGGACGACGGAGATCACCGGCAGCCAGGCATTCGACGGCATGTTGAATTCGAAGAAGTCGACGAACAGCCGGCGGCCGGCGAGCACGGCCTCGGCATCGAGCAGGAAGCCCGCAACGTCGTAATTCAGCATGAGCTGAAACGCCTGAAAGGCGCTGACGACGGTCGACGTCAGGAACAACAGTACGACGACCAGGCCCTGGCGCCGCAAGTCGTCGCTGCGCATGTGGTTCGATGCCTGGGCTGGTCCGGTTCTCAAGGTACTTGCGGGCCTTCTTCGACGTCCATGCCGCGCAGTCAGCCGCGCCGCCTGCAACTCACGCCGGCTCTCCGACGATGCACGGGCCTTTATAGCACGGGAGGGCGAGGGCAGCCGGGCCGCATCGCCTCACCGGAATGTCCAGAGTGCGTTGGCAAGAAATTGCATTCCGAACACGACGACCATGGAGACTGCCTTGGCGATCCGCACGTCGATGCCGAAAGACAGCAGCAGCATGATCGACAGGCTGGAGATCGCCATGCCGAGCATTGCCACGGTGACGAACTTCGCCGCACGAAGGGCCGGAGCGTCGGGTTTGCGGAAGTTGTATCTTCGATTGAGCGTGAAGGAGACGGCGATCCCTGCGGTGATGCCTATGACGTTGGCCAAATATGGATTGGTGCCCGACGAGATCAGCAGCAGGAACAGCGAGTAGTCCGCGGCGAAGGCGCCGGCTCCGACGACGCAATAGACGCCGAAACGTCTAATCAAGGCCTCGAGCGTCAGCACGTCGACAGCAATTTCCTGCGGAAGACCTCGCCTGGCACGGTCAGGCGCGCAGGCGGGCGACGCCGTCGAGTTCGCGCCGCAACCGGCGCAGGCCCGCGAGGTGCTCGATGGCGATGCGCGGAATCTTGCCGAGACGATAGACCTGCGTGACGCCACTGCTGCGCACGCGGTGGCTCACTGGCAATTCCCTCGTGCGCAACCCCAACGCTCCGGCGCGCGCGACGAATTCCCACCAGAATCCCTGCTTCAGGATGCCGACATTTCCGGACAGGATGGCGTCGAGGCCGGGCCGATTGATGAAGACGTAAGGGCAGGAGGGATCGCGCAGGCGCACGTCGAAGTAGAGGCGATAGACGAAGCCGAAGGCACCCGACATCAGCTTTCGCATCGCCGTATCGGAACGAGGATTTCGATAGCCTATGACCATGTCCTGGCCGGCGCTCGCGGCCGCCAGCCGGCCGAAATCGGCCGGGTCGCACTGGCCGTCGGAGTCGATGCAGGTGACCCACTCGGATTCCGTCGCCAGCAGGCCGTCGATCACAGCACGCGAGTAGCCTTTGCGTACGGGGTCGGAAATCAGCTTGATCGGCAATTCCCGGGACAGGGCTTCGAGCACGGGCACCGTGTCGTCGCTCGATCCGTCCTCGCAGATGACGAACCGGATGGGAATCTTCTGTTCGCCGGCCACCTTGGCGTAGAACTCCCGCAGCGTGTCTGCGATCGAGGCGCCCTCGTTGTGCACGGGCAATACGACGTCAATCACCGGCTTCGTCACTCAGCAGCATCGGCGTCACTATCGATTGCATGGCGGGATGTATCAAGTGGCCAAACTCCCGAAGCGGCATGGCCGGAGACGGTCCGGCAGCAGGCGGGCTCTAAGGCTTCGGAGCGTCGACCGCGAAGATCGTCTCGTCGCGGCGGCTTGCCAGCGGCCGGACGGTCCATCCCGACGACTGCAACCGTCGCTTGATCCAGTCGTCGTCGTCCTCGCAGATCACGTCCATGCCCTGGCAGTAAAGCAGGAAGCTGCGATGTTCCCGGGTAAAGGTGTCGAAGGAATCGACGGGCGAAGGAACGATGGCGCGGTTGGCGCTGATCGACAATTCGCCCAGCGGATTTCCGGCGCGTGCCGCATAGGCAGGATCCAGCAGATAGTGAAGCCGCTTGCGAAGATCGGGGTGTGCATACCACCACGTCCGCATCCAGACGCTCGGGCTGCCGACGACGAGGGGCCGGTCGTCGGACAGAGTGGCGAGAAGCGATCCCGTGGTGGCGCCGGTCATGACATCGAACGGCATCACGGTACCGGCGATGCCGCGAACGACGCGGGCTCCCGTCCAGACGGTGGTCATGAGCGCCATCGTCAGGAGCGCGGCGACGGCTCCCCGCCGTCCGCGTCTTCCCGCGAAATACGTTGCATGGCCCAACAGGATGGCCATGCCGATCGAGGTGCCGATCACGTAGCGCGGCTTGAAGTAGCCGGTCGTCGTCCAGGTCACGGCGAGCAGGATCGGAAGCAGCGAGGCGGCGCCGATGGCGGCCGCAACCTCATGAGGGGGAACCGGCGGGCCCTGCAGCTGCGGCGTGCGCGGAAGCGCGAACCACGCGAGGCCGAGCAGGATTACGAACGCGGCGAAGAACCACCGATCCACCATGTGCGAATAGGTGGCAAGGCCGGCGAGGGAAGGCTTGAATGCGAAGGTCGGCGACTGGCTCACCACATCGAGGAACGCCTGACCGGTCTGGTGGATCAGCGGCAGCGTGAAGATCAGCATCGCGGCGCCGGCCATGCCGCCTGCGTAGAGAGGCCAATCGAAGCGCCGCCGCAGGACCAGCCGGGTCGCCTCGCCGAGGGCGAGCGGGATTCCGACATGGAACACCCCGTAGTGGTGGCTGGCGACGGCACCCGCGATCGCCGCAGCCATGCCGGCGATCGCCGGAAACCGGCCGGCCCGGCGTTCGACGGCGGTTTGCCAGCAGACGAGCGCCAGGGCGGTGAAGGCGAGCATCAGGGCGTACGGGCGCGCCTCCGAGCCGAAGAAGCGGATGAACGATGTCGACAGGGCGAAGGTCGAGATCAGGGCGGAGACCGCATCGCAACGCCGCCGCACGAATGTGTACACGCACAGCAGGGTGACGGCGAAGGCGGCGACCGATGGCAGCCGAATGGCGAGTTCGGGCTGGCTCACGAGTCGGAGGCAGGCGTGGGCGAGCAGGTAGTAAAGTGGCGGATTGCCGTCGGCCGGTACTGCGTGAAGGATCTCGGTGAACGATCCGAGGCGGGAAATGTAATAGGTGAACAGCTCGTCGAAGCCCATCTGGCGATCGGCTTCCCAGAGGCACCGAGCCAGAGCCACGATGAGCATCGCGGCAAGCAGGAGCTTCTCCCTGCGCTCGGTCCAGGCGCGCAGGCTGTCGAGGATCTTCATGCCTCGAGATGACGGCGCTACAGAGCCTTCAAGGCGTTTTCGACTTCGTCGACATGACCGGCAACCTTCACCTTGCGCCAGATCTTGGCGACCTTGCCGTCCTTGTCGATCAGGAAAGTGGCGCGGTCGATGCCCATGTACTTGCGGCCGTAGAGGCTCTTCTCGATCCAGGTGCCGAACTTCTCGCAAACCTTGCCGTCTTCGTCGGAGACGAGCGGAAAATTGAGCTTGTACTTGGCCTTGAACTTGTCGTGCCGCGCGACGCTGTCCTTGCTGACGCCGACCACCTGGGCCTTGAGCTTCTTGAAGGCAGCGGCCGAATCGCGAAAGCCGCAGGCCTCGGTCGTGCATCCCGGCGTGTCATCCTTGGGATAGAAGTAGAGCACGACCGGCTTGCCGCGCAGGTCGGAGAGCTTGAGCTTGCCGCCGCCGTCGGTCGGCGCGATGAAATCCGGGGCCTTCTTGCCTTCTTCGACGCTCATGTCTCGCTCCTTGCCTTCCAGCCGGCGGCGCGCGCCGGTTCCTCGACGATGCGATCGTATATAGCACGGGCCGCCGCACTTTCGGTTTCGATGCGACGGCGCAGGGAAGCGATGTCCGGTTCCTCCTCTGTCGCGGCGATCAACCGGCGCTGGCCCTCGGGCGCCTTCGCTTCGTCGAAAGTGGCCTCGTCGCCGTCGAGAGTGAGGCGCAGCAGGCCCTGCACGTCCGACATCAGCAGGCGGGCCGCGCGCAGGCGCTCGGCGTCGGCATGCCCAGGATCCGGCGGCGCCGGCCGCGCGGCGCAGCATCTCCGCCGGGTGCGGATGCAGAATGTCCGGTCGGGCCGCGGCGTGGCGCAGCGCGAGGTACTGGGCGACGAAGTCGATGTCGAACAGACCGCCCGGCAGATGCTTGAAGTCCCATGGCCCCTTGGCGGGCGCATGCTGGGCAATGCGGTCGCGCATATCGGCGACATCGCGCACCAGCGCGTCGGGATCGCGCGGCCGACACAGGGTGCCGGCGATGATGCGGTTGAGCTGATCGACCAGGGCCGGCGGTCCGTGGATCACACGGGCCCGGGTGAGCGCCAGGTGTTCCCACGTCCAGGCCGACTGCGCGTGATAGGTCTCGAAGCCCTCCAGCGAATTGGCCAGCGGCCCGGCACGCCCCGACGGGCGCAGACGCATGTCGACCTCGTACAGGGCGCCTTCGTTGGTGAGCGCGGTGAGCGCCGTCACGATCTTGGCGCTGAGGCGCGTGTAGTACTGGATCGGCGGCAAAGGCTGGCGGCCGTCGGAAGCCTCCATGCCCGGAGGAATGTCGTAGACGAAGATCAGGTCGAGATCTGAGGTCGCCGACATCTCCCGGCTGCCGAGCTTGCCCAGTCCCAGTACCGCGAGCCGCTGGCCGCGGAACCCGCCGTGAGCTTCGGCGAAGCTTTGTTCGACCCGGTCGCACAGGCAGGAGATCGTCGCCTCGGCGATTGCGGAGTAGGCGGTGCCGGCCTGGGCGGGCCGTACGACCTGCTTCAATTGCTGCACGCCGACCTGGAAGCGGCGGTCGTTAGCCCAGCGCCGGGCGACATCGAGGATGTCCTGCTCGTTGTCGCGCTGCGCCAGCAGGCCGGCAAGTTCACCCATCATGGCATGGGCGGCCGGCAGCGGATCGTAGAAGGCGGGCGAAAGAACCGAATCGAGAAGGATCGTGCGGCGCGCCAGCTGCGCCGCCAGTCCCGGCGCGCTGCCCATGATCGTGGCGACCAGTTCGAGCAAGGCCGGATTGGCCTTGAACAGGGAGAAGAGCTGAACGCCGGCCGGCAGGTTGGCGAGGAAGCGATCGAAGTTCAGCAACGCCTGGTCGGGTGCGGCAGTCGCCCCGAGCGCCTTCAGGAGGGCCGGCATCAGCTCGGTGAGCAGTTCTCGTGCCCGTGCCGAGGTGGTCGCGCGGAAGCGGCCGTGATGCCAGCGCCGGACGATGCCCGCGGCGGCGGACGGATCCCTGAATCCCAGGCCGCGCAAGGTCTCGAGCGTGCCCGGGTCGTCGTCGGTGCCGGTGAAGACGAGATTGCCACCCGGGCCGGCGAGGCTCGGGGACTCCTCGAACAGCCGCGCATAGTGGCCTTCGACCGTGCGCAGGGTCCGCAGCATTGCCTGCTCGAACTCAGGACCGCTTTCGTAGCCCAGAAAGGTCGCCAGCGCGGCAACGCCGCCGGCATCCTCGGGAATGCTGTGGGTCTGGCGGTCGTCGATCATCTGCAGGCGATGCTCGACCCGGCGCAGGAAACCATAGGCCTCGATCAACTCCTGCGCGGCGGTGCCGGTGACATGGCCGGCGGCGGCAAGCGCCCGCAGGGTCTCGCAGGTGCCGCGCAGTCGCAGCGCCGGATTGCGGCCGCCGAAGATCAGTTGCTGGGTCTGGGCGAAGAACTCGATCTCGCGGATGCCGCCGCGACCGAGCTTGACGTTGTGACCCAGCACCTTGACCTCGCCGCCGCCGCGATGGGCGTCGATCTGGCGCTTGATCGAGTGGATGTCGTGAATGGCGGCGAAGTCGAGGTGCTTGCGCCAGATGTACGGTGTCAGCGAGGCGAGGAACTCGGCTCCGACCGCCAGATTGGCCGCGACGGGACGAGCCTTGATCATCGCCGCGCGCTCCCAGTTCTGGCCGACGCTCTCGTAGTACAGTTCCGCCGCCTGCACCGACATGGCGAGCGGCGTCGAGCCCGGGTCGGGCCGGAGCCTGAGGTCGGTACGGAAGATGTAGCCGTCGACCGAACTCTCGGACATCAACTGCACCAGCAGCCGGGCGGCGCGAACCATGATGCGGCTCGCCTGGTCGTTGCCGGCGATCGCCGGCGCGTCCCGGTCGTAGAGCAGGATCAGGTCGACGTCGCTCGAGTAGTTGAGTTCGCCGGCGCCGAGCTTGCCCATGCCGATCACGGTGAGGGCTTCGAGCATGGGCTCGTTGCGGGACAGGGCACGCACCAGGGCCTCGAGGCATGTCGAGGCGAGTTGGCTCAGAGCGTCCGTGATCTTCTCGAGCGGCCAGACATCGGCAATGTCGGCGACGGCGATGGCGAGTGCCGAGCGGCGCTTCAGTTTGCGCAGCCGGGCCGCGACATGTTCGGGCGAGCCTTCCCGAAGGAGCGGCAGCATCTCCGCCCGGATCGCGGCGAGAGCGGCATCAGGGCCATCGCGCCACAGATCGGTCATAAAGACGCGGTCTTGTAGGGCGATATCGGTCAGGTAAGGGCTGTTGCCGAATAGCGTGTCGAGCAGCGCCCGAGCATCGGAATCGTCAGGCAGCGGCGCATGTTCCCGCCAGCGTGCCCACGCCACCTCGAGACGCTTCGGATCGTGGGGGTGGGGCAATCGGTCGGTCGAAAGCCAAGACATGCGGTGCTACGGCGGGTAAATTGGCGAAATCCGGCGGCACGCATGCCCGGCGGCGGCACGACCGTCAAGCTGGGCGGCAAGTCGCCCCGACAGTAGCGCGGAAGTATCGGTCTTGGTCAGACGGGTCATTCGAGTGATCGAGCTGGTCGTGGTTGGCGTTATCGCCATCCCGGCGGTGTTCGTCGCGGTGCTTGCGCTGCGCCTGATGGCCGGGCCGATCGACCTCGACTTTCTAAAGTCACGGTTCCATCACGGCTTCGAGACGCCGGACGGCAGGATGAGGGTCGAAACCGACCGCATCTATGCCGAATGGAGCAGTCTCGGCCAGCCGATGCGCTTGGTCGCGCACGGCCTGCGGCTGATCGACACCCAGGGCAAGGCGGTGGCGACGGTGCCCAGTGTTGCGCTGACCTTCGATCCGCGCAGCGTGGTGCAAGGCTATTTCCTGCCCCGATCGATCGTCGTCGAACGGCCGACCCTCAATGCGGACATCGAGCGTGAAGGCGGCATGCTGCGGCGCATCCTGGCGGAGAGCGATTCGAATTCGCAGGCCAGGGTCGTCGACCTGTTGATCGAGCAGCTTCTGGCCGAACCCAATCACAACTCGCTGCTCGGACAACTCGACACGGTGGCGGTCGAACAGGCGACGGTGACTCTGCGCGATGTGCCGACGGGCCTGACCTGGGTGGCGCCCGCCGGCCGCGCCAGCCTGAAGCGCGATGCGGCCGGGGTGATCATCGCCGCCGACGCGACCTTCAGCAACGGCGGCTCGCCGGTCGACGTGGCGGTGTCGGGAACCTACGCGCGCGACCGAAGCCGGATTTCGGCCGAGGCGAAAATCGACGGACTGAAGCCGTCGATGCTGGCCGACCTGTCGCCCGACACGACGATCCTGCGGGGCATCGACATCGCGCTGTCGGGCCGGCTCGCGATCGATGCCGAGGGCAACGGCCGTATCCGCACTGTCGGCATCGACGTGACCGGCGGCGCCGGTACGATCAACCTTCCGGGCATCCTGCCGGTGGCGCACAGGGTGCACTCGGTCAATGCGCATGCCGCGATCGATGCCGACACGCATACCGCGCAAATCACCAACATAGATGTCGATCTCGGCGCCGTGAAAATGTTCGTCACCGCGGATGGCGCGCGCACCCCCGAAGGCCAGGTGCTCAACGGCAAGGCCGAATTGCGCAACATCCCGCTCGATCGCCTGGGCGACTACTGGCCGCTCGATTTCACCGAGGGCGGCCGGCGTTGGGCGATGGCCAACCTGTCCAACGGTACGCTCGACGTCGGCGCCGAGTTCGGGCTGAAGACGCCGGGCAACGACCTCGCGCAACTTGCCGTGACCCGGACCATTGCGATGCTGAATTTTCGCGGCATGACCGTCCACTACATGCCGCACATGCCGGAACTGGTCGATGTGTCGGGGAGCGCGCGATACGAAAACGGCACCCTGCATTTCGACGTGGCGAAGGGCGGCGCCGTCGGCCTGCGCCTGAGCGGCGGCACGATCGACCTGACCGGGCTGACCGGCCCGCCGCCGCACCGGGCGGCGATGCGCCTGCCGATCGCCGGCCCCGCGGCGGCGGTCGATGCGCTGCTGTTGCGGCCCAAGCTCGGCATCCCGAGGGAATCGCTGTTCGATCCGAAGCGGCTTGCCGGCGATGCCGCGGTCGAACTGAGCCTCGCATTCCCGCTGATCGAGACGTTGACCGTCAACGACATCGACGTGAAGGCGCAGGCGACGGTCACCGGATTCGCGCTCAGGAAAGTGCTGGGCGACATCGACCTCACCGAAGCGACGGGGCGGGTCACCTACGACGCCTCGCAGCTCGTCATCACCGGCAACGGGAAAATGGATGGGCAGGCCGTCGAGATCGGCGGTCGTGAACTGTTCGGGCCGAAGGCGGCCTTTCGGCAGCGCTACGAGGTCAAGGGCATCGTGCCGGCGGCAATCATGCAGAAGGCCGGATTCCCGTCGCCGGAGCCCTATGTGAGCGGACCGGTGGGGCTCGCACTCGTCTACCAGGTGAACACCAACGGCGCGAGCGAAGTCACCGCCAAGCTCGACCTCAAGGGCGCCAAGCTCGAGGTGATGCCGCTCGACTGGACGAAGGCGGCCGGCGTGGACGGCAATCTCTCGCTCGTGCTGAAGCTGGTGGCGGGGGGCAAGCTCACCTCGGCCGAGTTCGATGCGCGGGCCAGCGGCCTCACGACCAAGGGGCAACTGCGCTTCGGCGGGGACAATTCGATCCAGCAAGTGACCCTGCAGCAGCTGGCGATCGGCCGGACCGAGATGTCGTTCGACTGGAAACGCGCTGCTGACGGAGTCGACCTCACCCTGCGCGGCCGCTCGCTCGAATGGCCGCGGGTGCGGCATGCGCTCAAAGTGCGCGACGAGATGGTGGCCAAGGCGCCGGCGGGCGCCGCCGAGAACGCGCGCTCGAACACACGCTTCAACGCCCAGCTCGACCAGCTGCTGGTGCAGCGCGGCTCGCTCGGGTCCTTGCGCGGCACCGCCGAAATGCGCGGCGACAACATCGTCGCGGCCGATGTCGCGATCAGCGCCGGCAAGGGCTCGGCCTTTCGGGTGACGCGCGAGGGCAACCGCCGCAAGCTCGGCATCTACGCGCCGGATCTCGGCCTGCTGCTGAGCGAGGCGGGCTGGCTTGA
The DNA here is from genome assembly GCA_044225265.1 of Reyranella sp. GTDB lineage: Bacteria > Pseudomonadota > Alphaproteobacteria > Reyranellales > Reyranellaceae > Reyranella. The sequence goes on along the minus strand of JBGAIW010000120.1, from coordinate 951 downwards.
CGGCTTCGCCGGCAGCTTCTTCGACTTCCAGGGCTTCTATGACGACGCCCAGCCGGCGTCGCCGCTGGAAGGCAGCCTGCGACTGGGGCCCTACAAGATGAAGCCGGTCACGCCGCGGCCCGACATCGGCACCCTGAACTCGACCATCGAGGGCCTCAATCGCGCGGGCGACGCGACACAGCAGTTCAACGGCCTCGAGGCGACGGTCGTCAAGACCGGCGACAAGCTCGAACTCAGGAATGCGCGCACCAGCGGGCAGTCGATCGGCCTGACGGCGGCCGGCGTCCTCAACACCGACAACGATACGGCGCATTTGCGCGGCGTCGTCGTGCCGGCCTTCGCGCTGAACAATCTGCTGTCGAACGTACCGCTGCTCGGGCCGCTGCTGACCGGCGGCAAGGATGGCGGCGTGTTCGCGATTTCCTACCGTCTCGACGGCCCGTTCGACGATCTGAAGCTCAACATCAACATGATGTCGGCGATGACGCCGGGCGCGCTGCGCGAAATCTTCAACAGCGCACCATCGGACGGCAGCCCTCCGATTCAGCCGCCGGCCCAGTCGCCGGCGCCGTGAAGAATTTCCCGGCCTAGATCGCGCGCACCAGGACGTGGCGCTTGCGCCCCGCCGACAGCTTCAGGGTGCCGGTGGAGTCGAGGTCGCTGTCCTTCACCAGAGCCGCATCCGACGCCATCGGCTTGTCGTTCAGCCGGCCGCCGCCGCCCTTGATCAGCTTGCGCGCCTCGTTGCGGCTGTCGGCGAGGCCCGCCTCGTGCATCAGCTCGAATGCCGCGATCCCTGCGACCAGGCGCGCCCGCGGGATGTCGACGGTCGGCAGGGAGTCGCCGCGCGCACCTTCCTCGAAGGTGCGCCGCGCGGTGTCGGCCGCCTGATCGGCCGCGGCATCGCCATGGGCAAGCCTGGTCACCTCGGTGGCCAGGATCTTCTTGGCC
>JBGAIW010000119.1:0-12230 GCA_044225265.1 Reyranella sp. | reverse complement strand
TGACCCCTCCGGCGCTGCGTGCCACCTCCCCATTTGAACGGGGAGGCAATCTTCGATCAGCCCTTCATCGCCTTCAGCATCTCGTCGCCGAGCGCCGCGGGCGAGTCGGCGACGTGGATGCCCACGGCGCGCATGGCTTCGACCTTGAATTCGGCGGTATCGTGGCCGCCCGAGATGACGGCGCCGGCATGGCCCATGCGGCGGCCCGGAGGCGCCGTGCGGCCGGCGATGAAGCCCACGACCGGCTTCTTCGTCTTCGACGCCTTCAGGAACTCCGCGCCCTTGACCTCGGCGTCGCCGCCGATCTCGCCGATCATGACGATGCCCTCGGTCTCGGGATCCTTCACGAACATCTCGAGGCACTCGACGAAGTTGGTGCCGTTCACCGGATCGCCGCCGATGCCGATGCAGGTCGTCTGGCCGAGACCGACGGCCGTGGTCTGCGCGACCGCCTCGTAGGTGAGCGTGCCCGAGCGCGAGACGATGCCGATCTTGCCGCGCTTGTGGATGTGGCCCGGCATGATGCCGATCTTGCACTCGCCGGGCGTGATGACGCCGGGGCAGTTCGGCCCGATCAGGCGCGACTTCGAGCCGGTGAGCGCGCGCTTCACGCGCACCATGTCGTTCACCGGGATGCCCTCGGTGATGCAGACGACCAGCGGGATCTCCGCGTCGATCGCCTCGAGGATGGAGTCGGCGGCGAACGGCGGCGGCACGTAGATCACGCTGGCGGTGCAGCCGGTCCTGGCGACGGCCTCGGCCACGGTGTCGAACACCGGCAGGTCGAGATGCGTGCTGCCGCCTTTGCCCGGCGTCACGCCGCCCACCATCTTGGTGCCGTAGGCGATCGCCTGCTCGGAATGGAAGGTGCCCTGGCTGCCGGTGATGCCCTGGCAGATCACCTTGGTGTTCTTGTCGACGAGGACGGCCATCAGTTGTGCTCCTTGACCGCCTTGACGATCTTCTCGGCGGCGTCCGCGAGATTCTCCGCGGAGGTGATCTTGAGGCCGGAGTCCTTCAGGATCTTCTTGCCGAGGTCGACGTTGGTGCCTTCGAGGCGCACGACCAGCGGCACGTGCAGGTTCACTTCGCGCGCCGCGGCGACCACGCCCTCCGCGATCACGTCGCAGCGCATGATGCCGCCGAAGATGTTCACCAGGATGCCCTCGACGTTGGGATCCTTGAGGATGATCTTGAACGCCGCCGTCACGCGCTCCTTGGTGGCGCCGCCGCCGACGTCGAGGAAGTTGGCGGGCGAGGAGCCGTAGAGCTTGATGATGTCCATGGTGGCCATGGCGAGGCCCGCGCCGTTCACCATGCAGCCGATCTGGCCGTCAAGCTTCACGTAGTTCAGCGCGTACTTGGCGGCCTCGGTCTCGGCCGGGTCCTCCTCGTCGAGGTCGCGCAGGTCCTCCAGCTCCTTGTGCCGGTAGAGCGCGTTGTCGTCGAAGTTCATCTTGGCATCGAGCGCCACGATGTCGCCCGCGCCGGTGACGACCAGTGGGTTGATCTCGATCAGCGAGCAGTCGAGGTCGATGAAGGCGCGGTAGAGATTGCCGAGCAGCGCGGTGAAGACGCCGACCTGCTTGCCGGCGAGGCCGAGCGCGAAGGCGATCTTGCGGCCCTGATAGGCCTGGTAGCCTGCCGCCGGATCGACCGACTGCTTCACGATCTTCTCGGGCGTGTCGTGCGCGACGCCCTCGATATCCATGCCGCCTTCGGTCGAGGCGATGACCGAAATGCGGCCCGCCGCGCGGTCGACCAGCAGCGACAGATAGAGCTCGCGTTTGATGTCGCAGCCCTGCTCGATATAGAGGCGCTTGACGGTCTTGCCGGCCGGGCCGGTCTGCTTGGTGACGAGGTCGTGGCCCAGCATCGCCGTCGCGGCGCTGCCGACATCCTCGATCGATTTCACGACGCGGACGCCGCCCTTGCCGTTGGGATCGTCCTTGAAGCGGCCGGCGCCGCGGCCGCCGGCATGAATCTGTGCCTTCACCACGATGACCGGACTGCCGAGCTTGCGCGCGACGTCCACCGCCTCGTCCTTGATATAGGCCACTCCCCCCTTGAGCAGAGGGACGGTGAATTTGGCCAGCAACGCCTTGGCCTGGTACTCGTGAATATTCATGGCTTCCCGTCGCTGCCGCTAGGTCAGTTTCAAATTGAGACCGACTAGGATTTGCGGCACTTTATGTGCGTCGGGACCCCTTGGCAACGCCGGACTGGTGACGCTTTTGGGTCACCGGCCCGTTTTCCCTCCCCCCATTGGTCGGAGAGGGCGGCCAGGGCGCCCTCCTCCCGCCGCGGCGGACCGCGGCGAGGGAGGGTTGCGCAGCGGACCTCAGCCCGCGGCGACGATCTTCTTGGTGGCCTCGACCAGCGACTTCACCGCGGCGACCGACTTGTCGAACATCGCCTTTTCCTCGGCGTTGAACGAGACCTCGACGATCTTCTCGATGCCCTTGGCGCCGACCACGACCGGCACGCCGATATAGAGGCCCTTCACGCCGTACTCCCCGTTCAGCATGGCCGCGCACGGGATCACGCGCTTCTTGTCCTTGAGGTAGGACTCCGCCATCGCGATGGCCGAGGCCGCCGGGGCGTAGAAGGCCGAACCGTTGCCCAGGAGGCCCACGATCTCCGCTCCGCCGTCGCGGGTGCGCTGGACGATCTTGTCGAGCTTCTCCTGGGTGGTCCAACCCATCTTCACGAGGTCGGGCAGCGGGATGCCGGCGACCGTCGAATAACGGATCAGCGGCACCATCGTGTCGCCGTGGCCGCCCAGCACGAAGGCGGTCACGTCCTCGACCGAGACGTTGAACTCCTGCGCCAGGAACAGGCGGAAGCGCGCGCTGTCGAGGACGCCGGCCATGCCGATCACCTTGTTCGGTGCGAAGCCGGTGACTTCCTGCATCAGGCCGACCATCGCATCGAGCGGATTGGTGATGACGATCACCAGCGCGTTGGGAGCGTTCTCCTTGATGCCCTGGCCGACCGCCTTGATGACCTTGGCGTTGATGCCGACCAGGTCGTCGCGCGTCATGCCGGGCTTGCGCGGCACGCCCGCGGTGACGATCACGACGTCGGCGCCGGCGATGTCCTTGTAGTTCGAGGAACCCGAGTACTTGGCGTCGAAACCGGTGACCGGCGAGAGCTGGGCGATGTCGAGCGCCTTGCCCTTGGCGGTGCCTTCGGCCTGCGGGATGTCGAACAGAACGATGTCACCCAGTTCCTTCTGGCCCGCCAGCAGGGCGAGGGTTCCGCCGATCTGTCCGGCGCCGATCAGCGCGATCTTCTTGCGAGCCATGGCTAGAATCTCCGTTTCGTGAACGGCGCGCGTGGTAGCGCGATTCCGGCGGAGCGGCAAGAAGGCCGGGAATTCAACGCTGTGGGGGCATTCCCGGCATTCCGCCGGGCGGCGGCGGGCGACGTCCACCGCCCGGAGGCCCGCCCCCGGGTCCACCCGTGTGCGGACCTCCCTGCTTCACGAAACTCGAATCGGCGATGCCGACGAAGCAGCGCGGCACGTAGGGGAAGCTCGAGGTCAGCACGTAGAAATAGGTGCCCTTGGGAAATTCCGGCGTGGCGCCGGTGCGGCCGTTGCAGCGGTCGAGCGTGCCGAGGCCTTCGGCGAATTCGTAGTCCCGGGCGTAGGTGCCGTCGGGACGGCCCGGCGGCCCGCCGGGATCGCGCGCCGTCTTGAGTCGCCAGCCCGGACGCGCGGCTGGATCGACATAGATCGGAAAGCCGTCGGCCGCCCAGCCGACCTGGACCGCACCGCCGCGGCCACCCAGCTTCTCGACCAGCCCGACCGGGATGCCGTGATAGTGGTAGGAGCCGTCGGGTTGCACATGGGCGTTGTTGCGGTCGAAGCCGAGCGGCACCGCGCCCGACAGCGCCTCGATCATCCAGCCCGAGCGCGGGTCGTTGTTCCAGAACTCGGCGGTGTTGGGATCAAACACGACGCCGTTCAGCGCCACGCCGAACAAATGGTTGGGGCGATAGAAGGCCGGCTGTGCCGCATTGATCGGCTGAAGCGGCACGCGAAAGGAATAGGCCTGCGCGGAGATGCGGTTGGGATTGCTGCGGTTGGGGAACTGACCGGTGGCATGATCGGGCAAGCCGTCGGCCTTGATGAAGCGGAAGCCCAGCCGCTCGTCGATCTCCACGCGCTGGCCTGCCACAGCGCGAGGCACGAGGTCGAGCCACCAGCGCGTCCCCTGCTGTACCCCCTGCGGCGAGCCGGTGTCGTGATCGCCATGCGCGAAGGCCGGCGAGGTCGCGAGCAGCGCCGACAACGTCGCAACGATTCGCAACTTTCTCATGAGAGTCTCCACCGCATCTCCCCTGCTGTCATACGACAAAGACAAAGACTTCCTCCCCATTCAGATGGGGAGGTGGCGAGGTAACCCGCGACGGAGGGGTCATAAGCAACAACGAGACTGGGGCTCATGACCCCTCCGCCCGCTCAGGGCGCTTTCGCCGCCAAGGGCGGCGAAACGCCTTCGCGGGCACCTCCCCATTTGAATGGGGAGGAAACCTAGACCGGATGCTTCCTGAAGTGCGCCAGCATCAGTTCGGTGCTGCGCGCCGCTGCCTGATCCATCACGAAGTGGCCGACGCCGGGCAGGATCTCCATCGCATACGACGCGCTCACGAAATCGGCAGTGCCGCGGGCGGCATGCGCGCCGACGGTCGCATCGGCATCGCCCCAGATATAAAGCGTCGGCACCTTGGTCGGGCCGAAATCGCCCGACAGGCCCTTGTTCGAGCGGTACCACGCCAGCGCCGCTTCCATCGCCGGCCGCTCGCCCAGGATCGAAAGATGCCTCGCCGCCGACTCCCGGCTCTGGCCGAACAGGCCGTCGCGCATCGCCCTGGCGTTGTCCGCCAGCAGCTTGTCGGCGGTGTCGGGCTCCAGGAACTTTCCGTGATGGCGCGAGCGGTGCTTCTGGTCGGCGTCCTCCTTCAGCGCGCGGCGGAACGACAGCGGATGCGGCCGCGACAGGATGGTGAGCGAGGCGAGCCGGCCGGGATGGGCTTCGGCCACGCCCCACGAGACCTGCCCGCCCCAATCGTGGCCGACGAGATGAAAGCGCTTGCCGGCCGCGCCACCGATCGCACCGGCCGCATCGGCGAGATCGATCGCGTCCTGAACCAGCTTGTCGAAGGCATAGTTCGAGAGATCGGCCGGATCGGGGCGCGCGCCCGGCGAATAGCCGCGCTGGTCGGGCGCCACGGCGCGGTAGCCTGCCTTCGCCAGTTCGGGCAGCGCCTCGCGCCAGCTGTGCCGCGACTCGGGAAATCCATGCAGCAGCAGGACGAGATCGCCGCCGGCCGGGCCGTCGATATCGGCGGTGAAGGCCAGGCCGCCCGGGGTCCTGATTTCGGTCGTTTCCATGACGGCGATTGGATCACGATCCCGTGCCATCGCCTAGCGTGGACACCGCCGGCATGCAAAGCTCGCCGCCGCCTTTCTTTGGGAGAAACGCATGCGAGCCATTATTGCCGGAGCACTTTGCGCCTTCGCCTTCGTCACAGGCGCGAATGCAGAGATCAAGGAAGTGCCTGTCACGTACAGCGACGGCACGACGACGATGAAGGGCTTCGTCGTGTACGACGACGCGTCGACCGCCAAGCGGCCCGGCATCATCATGGTCCACGAGTGGTGGGGCATCACCCCGCACATCCGGAACGAGGCCAAGAAGTACGCCGCGCAGGGCTACACGGCGTTCATCGCCGACATGTACGGCGACGCCAAGACCGCCGACAACCCGAAGGACGCGGGCGCGCTCTCCGGCGGCGTGATGAAGGACCCGAAGGCGATGGAGTCGCGCTTCAATGCCGCCAAGGCCGAGCTCTCCAAGCAGGCCAGCGTCAATCCCGACCGCATCGGCGCCGTCGGCTACTGCTTCGGCGGCGCGGTCGTGATCAACATGGCGCGCACCGGCGCGGACCTGAAGGCGGTGGCCGGCTTCCACGCCTCGCTCGGCCTCAACACGCCGGCGCCGGCCGCCGGGACGATCAAGGCGAAGATCCTGATCCTGAACGGGGCCGACGATCCGTTCGTGAAGCGCGAGCAGTACGACACGCTGAAGAAGGAACTCGACGCGGCCAAGGCCAACTACCAGGTCATCGAGTATCCCGGCGCGGTCCATGCCTTCACCAACCCGGAAGCGACGGCCCTGGGCGAGAAGTTCAAGCTGCCGCTCAAGTACGACGCCAAGGCCGACCAGGATTCGAAGGCCGAAGCGGCCAAGCTGTTCGCCGCGACCCTCAAGAACTAGTCGCGACTCGCAATCCAAGAAAAGGCCGCCCTCGGGCGGCCTTTTTTCTGTCGGCGCGGCGCTAGTTGGGAAGCCAGCGCCACTGGCAATTTCCTTCGACCTGGGCGGTCGTCATCAGTCGCTTGCCGCGGCCGGGAGCTAGCTCGGCCTTCTGCCGTCCCATGACGCCCCGGTAGTCTCCTTTGGCGCTGCCGTCGGCGGCGAGTGCCATGTCGAATTCGGCGGTGACCTTGCCGCCGATCAGGATCTTCACGTTCACCGCATCCGGCTTCTCGGCCATGCGCGCAACGGCGCCGTCGCTGCAGGTCCCATTGGCAATCTTCGCCGTGCTCGACCATTCGACGGGAGCGCTCTGGGCGAATGCGGACAGGCCGGCCATCAGCACGAGCAGCGTCGTCGCGACAGACCTGAACATGACTCCCCTCCCCCGGGCAGACAGACAGCCTAGGGTAGTTCTCGAATGCAAGTCTAGGCGATGTGATCCAGTGCCAGGTACTCGGGGCTCTGCATCTCCATCAGGCGCGACACGGTGCGCTGGAACTCGAAGGCGCCGTCGCCGTCGATGTAGAGCTTGTCGGGAGAGGTGGCGGCCGAGCAGACGAACTTCACCTTCTTCTCGTAAAAGCTGTCGATCATGGTCACGAAACGCGCGGCCTTGTCGCGGTTGTCCGGCCCCATCTTCGGGATCTCGGCCAGGATCACGGTGTGGAAATGCTCGGCGATGCACAGGAAATCGGCGGCACCCATCGGCTTGGCGCACCAGTCCAGGAAGTGCGCCATGGCGCAGCCCGGCGCGGCGCGCGGCACCTCGACGTCGCGGCCCTGGGTGCGCAGCACGCGCGGCTCGCCGTCGGCACCGTCGGTCATGGCGCGGAACGCCTCGTCGAGCTTCTTGTCCGCCCAGGCGCCGAGCGGCGTCAGGTAGACGTCGAGATTGCGCAGGCGCTCCATGCGGTAGTCCTGGCCGCCGCCCAGCTCGAGCACCTCCAGCCGCTGCTTGACCAGCTCGATGAAGGGCAGGAAGCGGTCGCGCTGCAGCCCGTTCCTGTAGAGATCGTCGGGCGCGCGGTTGGAGGTCGAGATCACCGTCACGCCCTCGTCGAACAGCACCTCGAAGAAGCGCGCGAGGATCATCGCATCGGCGATGTTGGTGACCTGGAATTCGTCGAAGCAGAGCAGCCGGGCCTCGGCCGCGACCGCTTTGGCGATCGGCACGATCGTGTCGTCCTCGGGCGGCGCCCCCCTGGCCGCCAGCTCCTCGCGGCGGCGGTGCAGGCGCTCGTGCACCTCGAGCATGAACTCGTTGAAGTGCACGCGGCGTTTCTTCGCCACCGGCGCGTCGGCGAAGAAGAGATCCATCAGCATCGACTTGCCGCGGCCGACCGGTCCCCAGATGTAGAGGCCGTGCGGGCCGGCCGGCGGCTTCGGCGAGCCGCCCACGCCCAGCCCCTGGCCGAGCCGCGACCAGAAGCCGGGTTTCGCCGGATGCGCGGCCAGGGCGGCGAGCTGCTCGTGCACGGCCTGCAGGCGCAGCACCACCTTTTCCTGCACCGGATCGGAATGGATCTGGCCGGCAGCCCGGCGCGCCGCGAGATTGGCGACCGGCCCCTTGCCGGTCGTGAGGACGTCTGAATCCATGGACGGCGCATACCTAGCTCAGTCCCGCGCGCCTGCCTATAAGATGCGGCGATGAAGATCGCCTTCCTCGGCACCTCGGAATTCGCCGTGCCCGCCCTCCAGGCGCTGGCCACCGAAGGCCACGACATCGTCGCGGTCTATACGCGCGCGCCCCGCCCGGCCGGCCGCGGCCAGCAGGAGCGCAAGACTCCGGTGCACCAGGCCGCCGATGCGCTGGGGCTGCCGGTTCGCACGCCGAGGAACCTCAAGGCGGAAGAGGACGCCGCGGCCTTCCGGGCGCTCGACCTCGATGCCGCCGTGGTCGTGTCCTACGGCCACATCCTGCCCAAGAGCTTCCTCGAGGCGCCGGTGCTGGGCTGCATCAACATCCACGGCTCGCTGCTGCCGCGCTGGCGCGGCGCGGCGCCGATCCATCGCGCCATCCTGGCCGGCGATGCCGAGACCGGCGTCACCATCATGCGCATGGACGAAGGCCTCGACACCGGCCCGATGCTGCTGGCCGAGCGCACGCCGATCTCGGCCGGCGACACCGCCCAGTCGGTGCACGACCGGCTGGCCGAACTGGGCGGCAGGTTGATCGTCTCGACCCTCGACGGGTTGATGCGGCGCACGATCGACCCCGTGCCGCAGCCGGAGGCCGGCGTCACCTACGCCCACAAGCTCGGCAAGGAAGAAGGCGTGCTCGACTGGCGGCGGCCGGCCGCCGAGCTCGAGCGCAAGGTGCGGGCGTTCCATCCCTGGCCCGGCACCTGGTTCGACGTCGCGGTGGACGGGAAACTGGAGCGAATCAAAGTGCTGTCGGCCACCCTGGCGCTGGCCGGCGGCGCGCCGGGCACGGTCAATATCGCCCGCGACGGCTATCCGGTGGTGACCTGTGGCGTCGGCGGACTGCGGCTCGTCCGCCTGCAGCGCGCCGGCAAGGCGGCGACGAACGCCGACGCCTTCCTGCGCGGCTTCGCCCTGACGGCGGGAACCGTGCTGCCCTCGCCCGCGGTCACGCCGCTGCCCCAGAGCCGGGCTCCCTGACGCCGTGCCGCGCTACAGGATCACGGTCGAATACGACGGCGGCCCGTTCGTCGGCTGGCAGCGCCAGGACACCGGTCCCTCGATCCAGGGCGCGCTGGAGGACGCGGTGTTCGCCTTCTCGGGCGAGCGCGTGCACGTCCAGTGCGCCGGCCGGACCGACGCCGGCGTCCATGCGCGCGGCCAGGTCGCGCATTTCGATCTCGCCGCCGACAAGCGCACCGAGGAGGTGCGCGGCGCGCTGAACTATCACCTCAAGCCCAATCCGATCGCGGTGCCGACAGTCGAGATCGCGGCGCCGGATTTCCATGCCCGCTTCTCGGCGACCTGGCGGCGCTACCGGTACCGCATCCTCAACCGGCGCAGCCGGCCGGGACTCGACGCCGGCTTCGTCTGGCACGTGCCGGTGCCGCTCGACGTGGCGGCGATGGCGAACGCCGCCTCGGCCCTGATCGGAAAGCACGACTTCAACAGCTTCCGCTCGGTGTCGTGCCAGGCCAGGTCGTCGATCCGCACGCTCGACCTGCTGACGGTCAACCGGGAAGACGAGGAGATCGCGATCGATGTCGGCGCGCGGTCGTTCCTGCACAACCAGGTGCGCATCCTGGTCGGCACCCTGCAGCTCGTGGGCCGCGGCCAGTGGAACCGCGAGGACGTCGAGGAGGCGCTGGCCGCGAAGGACCGCACCCGCGCCGGCCCGACGGCGCCGCCGAGCGGTCTCTGCCTGATGGAGGTGCGCTACGATTCCCCCGCCGGCGGGGCCGCCGGCTCAGCCCGGCAGCGGCACGACGCCGAGGAAGCGGGAGACGATGAGTGACAGGAAGAGCGACGGCACCCAGTTGACGATCGTCAGCAGCACCGCGAACAGCCAGCTGACGCCCAGCACCAGCCGCGTCACCATCATGAACCAGTAGAAGAAGAGCGCGCGCATCGCGAGATCGATCAGGGTCGCGACCTGGCCCGGCGCCAGCAGCGCCAGCGACAGGCCGCCCAGCGCCAGGATCATCGCCGGCAGGTTGGTCCAGTTGAGCGCCGCGATGTAGCGCGGATAGCGCTCCAGCCAGCCGCGGCGGCGGGCGATCTCGTAGAAGATCACCGGATAGAGCAGCCAGTCGACGATGTAGCGCAGCGTCTCGACGCAGAAGATCTCGAGCTCGTCGGCCTGCGCCGACACGCTGGTGTAATAGAGGGCGAGGTAGAGGCCGTAGATCGGCGCCACCACCAGCATGACCCGGAACGAGCGCAGGCAGGCGTCGATCGTGTTCTCGAAATAGAGCGGCGCGCCGGGGTCGCGCGCCAGGAACTTGACCGCACCCATCGTGCCGCGAACGATCTCGTTGGTACTCGGCACGCCGGCGGCCTCGTCAGGCGACGAAGAAACGGTCGAGCATGGCCTCGTAGACCCGCGCCAGCGCCTTGAGGTCGGCGACCGCGCTCTTCTCGTCGACCTTGTGCATGCTCTCGCCGACCAGGCCGAACTCGAGCACCGGACAGTATTTGGCGATGAAGCGCGCGTCGGACGTGCCGCCGGTGGTCGAGAGTTCGGGCTCGACGCCCGTGGTGTCGCGGATCGCGCCGGCCACCAGCTCCACCAGCGGGCCGGGCTGGGTATAGAACGACTCGCCCGAGACCTCGACCTTGGCGTACTCGACGGTGCCGTTGCCGCCGAGCCTGGCATTGGCCTGCTCGATGCGCTCCTTGAGGTGGGCGAGCAGCTTCTGCGAGGTCCAGAGATCGTTGAAGCGGGTGTTGAACCGCGCCTTCACGACTCCGGGGGCGATGTTGGTGGCGCTGTTGCCGACATCGATCGTGGTGAACTGCAGCGAGGTCGGCTGGAAATGGGTGCTGCCCTGGTCGATCGGCGCGCGGATCAGCGCCTCGACGATCGCCGTCGCGCGATGGATCGCGTTGTCGAGCCGGTCGGGATAGCCGACATGTCCCTGCACGCCGCGGATCACCAGGTCGACCGTCATGCTGCCGCGGCGGCCGATCTTCATCATGTCGCCGAACTTCCGCGACGAGGTCGGCTCGCCGACCACGCAGGCGTCGATCGTCTCGCCGCGGTCGGCCAGGCGCTTCAGCATCTTGGTCGTGCCGTTGACGGCCGGCCCTTCCTCGTCGCCGGTGATCAGCAGGCTGATCGAGCCGCCGAAGTCCGGTCCGCGCCGCGCCAGGAAGCGCGCGCTCGCCTCGGTGAAGGCCGCGATCGCGCCCTTCATGTCGGCGGCGCCGCGGCCGAACAGGTAGCCGGCCGACAGCTCGGCGGCGAACGGGCCGATCGTCCACGACGACAGGTCGCCGACCGGCACCACGTCGGAATGGCCGGCGAAGCAGAAATGCCGGCCGTTGCCGTTCCTGTCCTGCCCGACCCGGGCATAGAGGTTGGCGACGTCGTCGGTGCCCTTCTCGGTGAAATCCATGCGCTCGCAGCGGAAGCCGAGCGGCGTCAGGACCTTCTCGAGCAGCTGCAGGGCGCCGGCCTCGCGCGGCGTCACGCTCTCGCAACGCACCAGCGCGCGCGTCAGTTCGACGGTGTCGGTGCCGGAGGGAAGCATGGTGTCGGGCATGCCGGACACTACGCCCGCCGGGGCCCCGATGAAAAGAGACCCGCAAAAGGAAAGAGCGCCGGTTTGGCCATACCGGCGCTCACGAGGTGTTGAGAGGAAGATAGTCTTGTTTGTTTATTGAACTCGAGAGGCGATCAGGCGACCAGCCTGCCGTCGCCGTCAGGCGACCAATCGATCAGCCTCCTGCAGGTTGACCGACACGAGCTGGCTGACGCCCTGCTCGGCCATGGTGACGCCGTACAGGCGGTCCATGCGCGCCATCGTCACGCGATGGTGGGTGATGATCAGGAAGCGCGTGTCGGTGCGGCCGGCGATCTCGTTCACCAGGCCGCAGAAGCGTTCGACGTTGAGGTCGTCCAGCGGAGCGTCCACCTCGTCCAGCACGCAGATCGGCGCGGGGTTGGTCATGAACACCGCGAACAGCAGCGACAGGGCGGTGAGCGCCTGCTCGCCGCCCGAGAGCAGCGACATCACCTGCAGCTTCTTGCCCGGCGGCGAGGCGTGGATCTCGAGGCCGGCCTCGAGCGGATCCTCCGATTCGGTGAGCCTGAGCTCGGCCTTGCCGCCGCCGAACAGCTTGGTGAAGAGCTGCTGGAAGTGGCCGCTGACCTGCTCGAACGCGGCGAGGAAGCGCTCGCGGCCCTCGCGGTTCAGGCTCTGGATGCCCTGCCGCAGGCGGCCGATGGCGGCGATCAGGTCGTCGCGCTCGGTCGTC
>JBGAIW010000118.1:0-12262 GCA_044225265.1 Reyranella sp. | reverse complement strand
GGCGGCACGCCGGCGCCGAGGAAGCTCAGGCCCGCCTCGATCAGCATCGCCGAGGCGCAGACATAGGTCGCCTGCACGATCAGCGGCGCCAGCGTGTTGGGCAGCACGTGGCGCAGCAGCAGCCTGGCGTGGCGCGTGCCGCCCGCGATCGCGCTCTCGATGTAGGGCTGGGCGCGGATCGCCAGCACGACGGCGCGCACCACGCGCACGATGCGCGGCACCTCGGGAATGACGATCGCCACGATCACGATGCCGAGGCCCGGCCGCGTCAGGGTGATCAGCGCGATCGCGAGCAGGATCGAGGGGATCGCCATCACCCCGTCCATCACCCGCATGACGATGCCGTCGAGCCGGCGGAAGTAGCCGCAGGCGAGGCCCAGCGCCAGCCCGAGCAGGCTCGAGATCGCCGCCACCGAGAGGCCGACGATCAGCGACACCCGCGAGCCCCAGACGGTGCGCGTGAAGAGATCGCGCCCGAACTGGTCGGTGCCGAACCACCAGCGCTCCGACGGCGGGCGCAGGCGGTTGACCGGCGAGATCTTGAACGGATCGCCGACGAAGCTCGGGCCGATCGCCGCCACCAGGATGAGCAGGAACAGCAGCACGCCGCCGAAAGCGATGGTCGGATTGCGCCGGACCGCCGTCCACAGCGAGAAGCGGCGCGGTGCGAAGTCGGGATCGTCGCCGAGGGTCGGGCTCGTGACGGCCATGTCAGTACCGGATCCTGGGGTCGAGGAAGGCGTACGAGATGTCGATCACGAGGTTGACCAGCACCTTGGCCGCGGCGAACACCAGGATCAGCCCCTGCACGATCGGATAGTCGCGCTTCAGCACGGCGTCGACGGTGAGCCGGCCCAGCCCCGGGATGTTGAACACGGTCTCGGTGATCACCACGCCGGAGATCAGCAGCGCGATGCCGATGCCGATCACCGTGACGATCGGCACGGCGGCGTTCTTGAGCGCGTGCAGCAGCAGCACCCGGTCGGTCGCCAGCCCCTTGGCGTTGGCGGTGCGGATGTAGTCCTGCTGCAGCACCTCCAGCATCGAGGCGCGGGTGATGCGGGCGATCAGCGCCATGTAGGTGATGCCGAGCGCCACCGAGGGCAGGATCAGGCTCTCGAGGAACGGCCAGAAGCCGTCGCGCAGCGGCGTGTAGCCCTGCACCGGCAGGAGCTGCCATTGCACCGAGAAGAAATAGATCAGGACGTAGGCGAGCACGAACACCGGCATGGCGAAGCCCAGCACGGCGAAGCCCATCACCACCCGGTCGACCAGCTTGCGCGCCTTCCACGCCGCGACCACGCCGATCGGAATGGCCAGCGCCACCGCAACGAACAAGGTCGAGACGGTGAGCGCGATGGTCGGCTCCATGCGCTGGGCGATCAGCCGCGTCACCGCGAGGTTGGAGAAGATCGACACGCCGAGATCGCCGTGCAGCAGCGCCCACAGCCAGACCGCGAACTGCTCGACCACCGGCCGGTCGAGGCCGAGCTTCATGCGCACCGCCTCGATCGCCTCGTTGGTCGCGTCCTCGCCGGCGATGATCGCCGCCGGATCGCCCGGTGCGAAGCGCAGCAGGAAGAACACGAACAGCGCCACCACCGCCATGACGGGCAGGGTCGCGAACAGCCGGCGGACGATGTAGGCGGTCATGTGCTGGGAGCGCGCCACTCCCGTGGCGCTCTTGTCTTCGTCATACGCAGATCACGAGCGGCATCGGAGTGCCGCGCTCCCGGACAATGCCTCACTTCTTCGTAATGCCCCACAGCACCGCGAGTCCGGTGTTCGGCACGATCCCCTGGATCCGGTCGGCGCGGAACGACAGCGGCGTGTCCCACTGGCCGAACGGGATATAGACCACGTCGTCCATGGCGCGTTGCTGCAGCTCCTTGGCGATCTTCATGCGCTCGTCCTCGCTCGCCGCCATGCCGAAGGCGTTGCGCAGCTTCTCGACCTCGGGATCGCACGGCCAGCCGAACAGGCCCTTGTCGCAGGCGGCACCGATCCAGGTGTGCAGCACGGGGTTGGCCGAGCCGACGCCGCCGGTCGTGGTCACGAAGATGTTCCAGCCGCCCTGCGCCGGCGCCTCCTTCTTGGCGCGACGCGTCACCACGCTGCCCCAATCCATCGACTGGGCGTCGACGTTGATGCCGGCCTCGCGCATCGCCTGGATCAGCACCTGCGTCGCCGGCGTGATGGTGTTGTGGTCGGTCGCCGACAGCACGGTGATCGGCTCGCCCTTGTAGCCGGCCTCCTTGAGGAGCTGCAGCGCCTTCTTCGGATTGTACTCCTTGAACCACTGCTTGCCGCCGTCGTTCTCGTACGGGCCGCCGCAGGTCAGCAGGCCGTGGCACACCCGATAGTATTTCGGGTCGCCGACGATCGCACGCAGGAAGTCTTCCTGGTTGATCAGGTAGTACATGGCCTGCCGCGCCTTCGGATTGTCGAACGGCGGATGCAGGTGGTTGAGCCGGATCATGCCCTGCGTGCTGTCGAGCTTGCCGGTCTTCATCAGCTGGACGCCCTTGGCCTTGGCGAGCAGCGGCAGGAAGTCGGTGTTGGGATTCTCCCAGAAATCGATCTCGCCGTTGACCAGCGCCGACATCGCCGTCTGCGGGTCGGAGATCCACACCAGTTCGATGCGGTCGACGCCGGGGATCTTGGCGCCGGCGAAGGACGACGGCGCCTCGCTGCGCGCCACGTAGTCCTTGTTCTTGAGATAGACCGCCTTGCTGCCGGGCACCCACTGGTCTTTGGCGAACATGAACGGACCCGAGCCGATCGCCTCCTTGACCTGGGTCTGCGGGTCGGTGAGCGCCTCCTTCTCGCGCATGATCGCCGCGATCGAGCTGCCGCTCTTGCCGAGCGACTCCAGCACCATGCCGTAGGGCGCCTTCAGCGTCATGACGAAGGTCTTGTCGTCGACCGCCTTCATCTCGGTGACGTAGCCCATCAGGCGCTGGCCGACGCCGTCCTTGGCGCCCCAGCGCTTCAGCGAGGCGATGACGTCCTTGGTGGTGACCGGCGAGCCGTCATGGAACTTCAGCCCGTCGCGCAGGGTGAAGGTGTAGGTCAGCCGGTCGGGGCTGATCTCGTACTTGCCGACCATCTGCGGCTGCGGCTTCTGGTCGGCGTCGTTGCCGAACAGCGTGTCGTAGACCAGCGCGCCATGGATGTTGGCGATGGTCTGGGTCGTCCAGACCGGATCGATCACCCGCACGTCGGCGTGCATCACCGCGCGCAGCACCTTGTCCTGCGCCATGGCGCCAAGCGGCAGCGTGAGCGCCAGAACAGCCGTCAAAAGCCGAAGCATCATGCTTCCCCCAACCAAAAACACCCACACACACCCTATGCGACCGGATGCGTACCGTCACTTATGATTCCTCCCTACGCGAAGCGTGGGGAGGATTCTCAGAAAATAAGCCCGCGCGGCTTGGCGTCCGGATCGAGCGGCCAGATCGGCCGTTCGATCTTGGCATAGGCGATCTTCGCCGGATCGCGCCTCAGCGGCCCGCTCGAATCGACATAGATGACTTTCTTGGCGATCGGCCCGTAGGCCGCCATGAAATGGTTGGTCGACTTCACCACCACGATCTTGCGCCTTGTCGGATCGATGCCGAGGTTGGTGAACAGTTCGAGCCCGGTCGCCTGCGTGCGCTTGGCGATCAGCACCACCTCGATGCCGCCCACCTTGATTGCGGCGCAGTCGCCGACCGGCACCTGCGTCGGCCCGAAACTCTGCCAGGCGTCGCGCTTCAGCCCGACCACCTCGACGTCGGCGTCGACAGGCTGGCCGGACGTGACCGCGATCTTGCCGCCGAAGCGCAGGTTGATCCGCGCGCCGAGGCCGGCATCGAAGCACAGCCGCACCGCGATCGGATCCCAGATCGGCCCGATGCAGGCCTGCTCGACCCTGCTCTCGATCATGTGCTTCAGGATGTCGGTGTTGTCCGACGGCGCGCCGCCGCCGGCATTGTCGGCCGGATCGGCGATCACCACCGGCAAATCGTTGAACGCCACGCCGTCGCTTATGCCGGTCTTCACGTCGACGTAGTTCGGCCGCGTCTTGCCGCGCAGCGACACCAGTTCCTCGCCGAGTTTGCTCGCCAGCGCATCGGCCTTCTTCTTGTCGCCGTCGGCGATCACCAGCACCCGCGTGCCGATCTCCGGCACGTCGCCGTAGGGAAAACAGTGCGCGATCGAGACCGAGAGGATTCCGTCCTTGCCCTCCATCGCCATGATGCGGTCGACCAGTCCGCGCATCGGCTGAAGCGTCGTCGGATAGCTCTGGATCTGCCGGCAGTCGTAGACCGACATCACCGGCTTGATCTGCCCACGCAGCGTCTTCAGCACCAGGTCGAGCACGTCCTCGGCCCGCTCGACCACGTCGGTGTGCGGGAACTCCTTGTAGAGCACGATGATGTCGGCCTTGCCGATGCGCTTCATCGTCAGATGACAGTGCGGGTCGAGTTCGACCCCGATCACGCATTTCGGACCGACGATCGCGCGGCACCGCTCGATGATGTCGCCTTCGACGTCGTCGTAGCCGTGCGCCACCATCGCGCCGTGCAGGCCGAGCAGCAGCCCGTCGACCGGCATCGCCGCCTTGAGCTGGCCCAGGATCTCGTCGCGCATGAATTCATAGTCGGCGCGGTTGGTCGTGCCGGCTGGGCTGGCCGCGAAGCAACTGCCCTCGATCAGTTCGAAATTCTCGGCCTTGGCCCGCGCGCGTCCGACGAACAGCGGCGCCGTGCACATGCGCGGCGCATCGGCCGGATGCTCGCCCGGCCGGAAGAACACCGACTCCCTGTAGTTGTCGATGCTGGTCGGCAGCGGCGAAAAGGTATTGGTCTCGGTCGCGAGCGTGGCGGTGAACAGACGCATTCCAGGAATCTCTCTCTTTCTTTCTCCTCTCCCCCGCTAGGGGGAGAGGTTGGGAGAGGGGGTTGCAGACGATCTTCGAGGCCCCCTCTCCTCGCCTCTCCCCCTGGCGGGGGAGAGGAACATGAAATTAGGGAATGACTCCCGCCGGCAACCCCGCGCAATGCCGCGCGATGGCGCCCGGCGTGGTCATCCAGATCGCGTCGCGCTTGCCGGCGATGTGCTTCAGTGCCCGCTTGAGGTGCCGCAGCCGGTGCGGCTGGCCGACGATGTAGGCGTGCAGCGCCACGCCCATCACCAGCGGCCGCGTCTGCGACAGTTCCAGCATCTCCTCGAACTGGTCGACGATCATGTCGGCGAAGTCCGAGGCGTTTTCGCGGCGCGCCGCGATCGCCGGGATGTCGTTCAGCTCCTGCGGATAGGGCACCGCGAGAATCCGTCGCCCGCCACGACAGGAAAACCAGATCGGCTGGTCGTCCATGCACCAGTCGAGCAGATAGGAATATCCCGCCTCGGCCAGCAGGTCGGGCGTCACCGCACTCTGGGCGATCCAGGGTCCCAGCCAGCCCTGCGGTGCCTTGCCCTCGGCATCTGCCAGCACCCTGGTCGCCTCCGCGATCAGGGCCCGCTCGCCCGCCTCGTCGAGCGCGCTCTGCCGCTCGGCGTTGGTTCGGCCGTGGCCGACGATTTCGTCGCCGCGAGTCCGGTGGGCGGCGATCAACTCCGGCGCATAGGCGTACATGTGGCTGTTGACCAGCGCCGCCATCGGCAGCTTCAGCGCATCGAACGCATCGTGCAGGTACCAGGCGCCCACCCGGTTGCCATAGTCGCGCCAGGCGAAGTTCAGCACGTCCGGCTGCGGCCCGCCGGGCGCCAGTTCCGCGCCCAGTCCCTCGCCGAAGGAAAAATGCTCCAGGTTCAGGGCGAAATAGACCGCCAGCCCTTTTTCCCCCGGCCACCTGTAGTTCGGGCGGCCGCGCAGGGGCACGTAGCTGTAGCGCTCGTGATGCTTGAGCTTCATCACCAAAGCGTAGCGCCCGAATTCGCCATGGGCTACGGTGCAGAGGGAATGAAGCCGCGACACAGCGGCGGGGTGTGGGAGGAGTAAGCGTTGACGGCGACAAGTGCTGCCGCCTTGCCGGCATCGAGCGACGGGGCCGCCGTGCCGCGCCGCTGGGCCGCGCCGCTCTGGGTGACGGCGCTGCTGCTGCTGCTCGCCTTCCTCGTCATCTATCCGCTGCTGATGCTGGTGTTCGGCGCGCTCAGCGATTCGAACCCGATCGTCGACGGCTTCGGCAAGTTCAAACCGTCCCTCCAGCATTTCGGCGCCGTGCTGGTGAACGAGAACGTCCACCTCGCCTTCTACAACGCCCTCGCGGCCTGCGGCGGCGGCACCATTCTCGCCGTGGTGATCGGGCTCTTCTTCTCCTGGATCGTGGTGCGCACCAACACGCCGCTGCGCGGCTTCATCGCCGGCGCGTCGATGATCCCGCTGTTCGTGCCGCCGCTGGTCGCCGGCGTCGCCTGGAGCATCCTGGGCTCGCCCAAGACCGGCATGCTCAACATCTTCCTGAAGTGGATGAACATCGACTTCCGCTTCGACTTCTATTCGATGTCGGGCCTCATCCTGGTGTTCGGCATCTACTATGCGCCGTACGTCTACATGTTCACCGCCTCGGCGCTGCGCAACATGGACCCCAGTCTCGAGGAAGCCTCGGAAGTGTCGGGCGCTTCCGCCTTCACCACGCTGTTCACCGTGACCTTCCCGCTGATTGCACCCGCGATCCTGGCCGGCATGCTGCTGTCGTTCGTGGTGATGCTCGGCATCTACGGCATCCCGGCGGTGCTGGGGGCGCCCGCCAACATCAACGTGCTCACGACCTACATCTTCAAGCTGACCGCCTGGAGTCCGCCGCTCTACAACACCGCGGCGGCGGTCGCGATCCTGCTGATGATCGTCACCGCGATCTTCGTCTGGGCCCAGCAGAAGGTGCTGTCGGGCAAGAGCTACGCCACCGTTGCCGGCAAGGCCTTCCGCCCGCGCGCCCTCAATCTCGGAAGCTGGCGCTGGTTCACCTTCGGCCTGGCGCTCACCTATCTCTTCGTCGTGGTGATCCTGCCGACCCTGGCTCTCACCATCGCCGCCTTCCGCAAGTTCCTCTTCTTCAAGGATTTCCAGGCGCTGTTCGACATGAACCAGTATGGCTGGTGGCATTTCAACGCGGTGTTCGACAATCCGCTGACCATGCTGTCGATCTGGAACACGCTGAAGGTCGGCGTGATCACTGCGGTGACCGGTGGCGCGCTCGCCTTCGCGATCGGCTACACGATCAACCGCACCACCGTGCCCGGCCGCAAGGCGATCGACCTGCTGTCGACCATCCCGGTCGCCATTCCCGGCCTGGTCGTCGGCGTCGCCTATCTCTGGGCCTGGATCGGCCTGCCCGGCGGCCTCTACGGCACGCTCTGGATCCTGGCGCTGGCCTTCGTCGCGCGCTTCATGCCCGACACCGTCAAGGCGATGTCGACCTCGTTCCTGCAGATCCACAAGGAGCTCGAGGAAGCCGCCTGGATCTGCGGCCGCGGTCTGCTCAGCACGATCGCGACCATCGTGCTGCCGCTCGCCCGGCCCGGCGTGATCGCCTCGATGACGCTGCTGTTCGTGCTCGGCATTCGCGAGCTCGGCTCGTCGCTGTTTCTCTACACCAGCGACACCACGGTCATGGCGGTGCTGCTGCTCGACTATTACGAGGGCGGCAACACCGGCAAGACCGCCGCCTTCAGCCTGGTCCAGACGGTCATCCTGGCCGTCCTGCTGGGCACGACCAACTGGCTCTCGCGCGGCGCGGCGCAAAGCAGCGCACGCTCCGGCTAACGACGTAAAGTAAGGAGGAACGCATGTTGAAACGCAGGACTGTAATGATCGGCGCCCCCGCGGTGCTGACGCTGGCGAGCTCCCCGGTGCTGGCGCAACAGGAGAAGTTCGGATCGAAGGATCTGATCGCCGCCGCCGAAAAGGAAGGCTCGCTCACCTACTACACCGCCAACTTCACCGAGGTGGAGCAGGAGATCGTCAAGGAATTCAACAAGACCTTTCCGAAGATCAAGGTCGCGATCGTCCGTGCCCCGGGCGGCCAGCTGATCACCCGCATCAAGACCGAGGCCGCCGCCGGCAAGCTCGCCGCCGACGTGGTCGATCATTCCGACCGCGGCCTGATGAAGGAGATCGAGGACCTGTTCCAGGACTACACGCCGCCGAACGCAGCCGACTACCGGCCGGACGCGCTGGTCTCGCCGAAATTCTGGCCGGGCGTCACCCTGGGCTGGGCGATCGCCTACAACACGCAGCTGGTCAAGAACCCGCCCAAGACCTGGATGGATCTCACCAAGCCCGAATACAAGGGCAAGCAGATCGGCCAGGTGGTCGGCCCGTCGGGCGGCACGACCTGGACCCGCATCATGTTCGAGCGTCAGGTGCTGGGCGAGGATTACTGGAAGAAGCAGGCCGAGCTCGGCATCGCGCTCTTCCCGTCGGGCGCGCCGACATCCGATTCGCTGGTGCGCGGCGAAATCGCCATCGCGCCGCTGCTCTACAACATCATCTACACCAAGATCGTCGAAGGCGCGCCGGCCGAGGCGATCTTCGCGCCCGAGGGCGTGCCGATCATTCCCTACGCCGACGGCATCACCAAGACCTCGAAGAGCCCCAACGCGGCCAAGCTCTTCATGAACTGGCGCCTCAGCAAGGAAGGCCAGGCCTTCGCCATCACCAAGCTCGGCAACATCACCTCGCTCAAGGAGCCGCCGGCCTTCCCGAAGGGCTGGGATCCGAAGGTAGTCAAGGTGTGGGTGCCGAAGTTCGACCAGTTCGAGTCGCTGCGCGACAAGTGGCTGGAGGAATGGAACAAGACCTACGGCTATCGCCAGTAGGTCCAACCGAAACGGCGTCGTCCCCGGGCTCCGCACCGGGGACGGCGCGGTCTTAGAGGCAATGACGTGACCAGCGCCCTTCTCATCGAACATCTCGTGAAGCAGTTCGCGTCCGGACGGCCGGCGGTCGACGGCGTGAGCTTCGACGTCCCCGCCGGCGAGATCGTCGTGCTGCTCGGCCCCTCCGGCTGCGGCAAGACCACGACGCTGCGCTGCGTCGCCGGCCTCGAACATCCGACCGGCGGGCGCATCTCGATCGGCGGCCGGGTCGTCTCCGAGCCCGAGCGCGGCCTGCTGATCAGTCCGCGCGAGCGCGACATCGGCATGGTGTTCCAGTCCTATGCCGTGTGGCCGCACATGACGGTGCGCCAGAACGTGGCCTATCCGCTGAAGCACCGCCGCCAGGCGCGCGGCGGCGACATCAAGGCCAAGGTCGACCAGACGCTCGAACTGGTCGGGCTCGGCGAGTATGCCGAGCGCCCGGTGGTGCAGCTCTCGGGCGGCCAGATGCAGCGCGTCGCCCTGGCGCGCAGCCTGGTCTATCGCCCGCAGCTGATCCTGCTCGACGAGCCGCTCAGCAACCTCGACGCCAAGCTGCGCATCCGCCTGCGCGACGAACTGCGCCGCATCCTCAAGCAGACCGGCATGACCGGCCTCTACGTCACCCACGACCAGGCCGAGGCCGTCGTGCTCGGCGACCGCATCGGCGTGATGAAGGACGGCAAGCTGCTGCAGATGGCGCCGCCGGACGAAATCTACAACCGCCCCGCCGATTCCTTCGTCGCCAACTTCACGGGCGCCTCCAACGTGCTGCTGGGCAAGGTGCTGTCCCGCTCCGGCGACAGGGCGACCATCGATCTCGGCGCCGCCGGCCGCATCGAGGCCTGGACGCCGCAGACGCTCGGGGTCGGCGACAGGGCCCGCGTCGCGCTGCGCGCCGAGAACGTGCGGCTGGGCGAGCGCGGGCCGAGCAACGTCTTCTCCGGACGCGTGCTGGAGCGGCGCTATCAGGGCATGCAGACCGTGTACGACCTCGAGGTCGGCGGCCAGCGGCTCGAGGCCCTCGAACTGGGCACCGCCGCACGCCACACCGGCGACGGCGAGATCCCCCTCACCCTGCCGCCCGATACCTGCTGGGCCTATCGCGACGAGGGCGCGACGGCCGACTAGGTCTCACGCCATCTTGGCGGCCATCTGCGTCAGACCCAGCGCCACCGACAGAAGGTCCGACCCGCCCGCCTGGCGCGCCGAGGGGTCCACCCGTTCCATCGCGGCCCGAACGGCGGGCACGCGACTCGAGCCGCCCGTCAGGAAGACCGTGTCGATCGCTTCGGACTTGAGGCCCGCCGCCCGGATGCAGTCGCGCGCCGACCCCGACAACCGCTCGATGCGGCCCGCGACGGCGCGGTCGAACGTGGCCCGCGAGGCCGGCGCGGCAAGACCCGCCTCGAGAAAGCCGAGCGGCACGCGCGTGACCGTCTCGGCGCTGAGCGCGATCTTGGCGTCCTCGACCGCGAACGCCACGCGATGTCCGAGCCGGCGGCGCACCAGGTTCAGCAGCCGCTCGACCTTCCCGGGCTCGGCCGCCAGCGAGACCAGCTCGACCAACTCGCGCTCGTTCTTGTAGGTGTACGCGAAGTTGATCGTCGCCCAGGTGGCGAGCTCGTGATAGAGCGCGTTCGGCATCGGCAGGTTCTTCTCGACGAGCCGCGTGCCGAGGCCGAGCAGCGGCATCACCGCGGCAAGGTTGAGCGCGGCATCGAAGTCGGTGCCGCCGACCCGCACGCCCGACGTCGCCAGCACGTCGCCGCTGCGGTCGGCCTTTGCGCGATGCTGCGGTCCAACCCGCACGATGGAGAAGTCGCTGGTGCCACCGCCGATGTCGGCGATCAGCACCAGCTCCTCTTTCCCGACCGTGCGCTCGTATTCGTGGGCCGCCGCGATCGGCTCGTAGACGAAGGCAACGTCGCGAAAACCCGCCTGCCGGGCGATCGTCTCGAGCACCTGCTGCGCCCGGGCGTCGGCCTGTTCGTCGTCGTCGACGAAGCGCACCGGCCGGCCATGCACGACGCTCGTGATCTCCCGACCGGCGAAGGCCTCGGCCCTTTGCTTGAGATGGCGCACGAAGATCTCGACGACCCGGCGCAGCGGCACCTTGCGGCCGCCGAGCACGGTCTCCTCGTCGATCAGGGGCGATCCCAGGATCGACTTCAGCGCCCGCATCAGCCGGCCCTCGGTCTGGCCGACATAGGCGGCAATCGCCTCGTTGCCGAAGGCCACGCGGCCCCTGGTCTCGTAGTCGAAGAACACCGCGCTCGGGATCAACGTGTCGTCGCCCTCGACGGGCGCGAGCGCGGGAGCGCCGTCGCGCACGACGCCGATCGCCGAGTTCGACGTGCCGAAATCCAGTCCGCAAGCAATCATGTTCAGCCCCGATGGAAGCGCGAAGGGGCTCTCATCTATTGCGATCCGTCGAACCTTGCCAGTCTGTTTCTTTTCGCTTAATCTGGGCTTGTTAGAAGGCTGCCAACGTTCGGGGCGGCCTTTTTTGTTGGGCAATCCCCGAAACGCCGCCCCCTAGAGCGCGGCCTTGAGGGCCGCGGCGAGCGGCACATCGTGCTCGGGCAACAGCACCTGCGGATCGAGCGTGAGGATGCCGCGTGCGGCGTGGCGCTCCGACAGATGCACCGGCGGATCGCCGGCCTGCAGACGGGCACTGAGTGCCAGCGCATCCGGGACTGCGATCTCCAGCACCGGCACGCGACCGGTCTTCTCGGCCGATACGAGAGTGACGGCGCGGCTGTCGAGCGACGCCGCGATCGCCTTCAGGCGCGCCTCGAGCCTTGCATTGGCCGCCGCGTCGTCGGCCTTCACGAAACGGTCGAGCGCGGTCAGCAGGCCCACGATCTCCTCCTTGCCCGCCTTGAAGCCGCGGCCGATGCCGTGATGGGGCACGCCGCGCAGGTTGGTACGGTCGATCAGTTTCGGCGGCGTCCAGGTGTCGGGCGCCACGTCCATGTCGAGCTGCTGCAGCAGCGCCGAGGCGATCAGGTGACGCCGGCCCGCCAGGATTCCCGAGGCCTGCGGCCCGCCCAGCGCCTTGCCGCCGGAGAAGGCCACCAGGTCGGCGCCCATGGCGAAGAACCGCCGCAGATTTTCCTTCGGCGGCAGCTGCGCCGCGGCATCGACGATCAGCGGCACGCCGTGCGCGCGGCAGACCGCCGCTGCAACCGGCAGGTCGGCGATCGTCTGGGCGTTGACCGAGAACCCCATCGCCACGACCGAGGGCGACAGGGCCGCCTCGATCTCCCAGGCTTCCAGCCCGCGCACGCCCGCCCCGGTGCCGCGGTCGTTATGGCCGATATCGACCAGCCGCGCGCCCGACGCCGCCAGCGCGTGCGCATAGCCCGTCCGGTGGGTGCGCGGCAGCAGGATGTCGGCCGGGACATGC
>JBGAIW010000117.1:0-12584 GCA_044225265.1 Reyranella sp. | reverse complement strand
AAGTCGTAGAACAGGTCCGGGTTGGAGCCGAGGTAGGAATAGCGGATGTAGCCGAGGTCGAAGGTGAGCTTGTTCTGCAGCGCCTTGGCGCGGAAGCCGGCAAGCACGTCGATCTCGGCGGCGGTGCCGGTGGTGGGTCCGAAGTTGACGTTGGAGGCCCAGAATCCACCATAGGCGCTGACCGGGGTCTGCTCGCCGGTGAAGGACGGGGTCTCGTAGGTGAAGGTCGGCTGGAAGGCGAAGCTGCGCTGGGTTTGCGAGATGCCGCGGTAGGAATAGTCGGACGCGATGGTCATGCCGGCCGAGAAGGTGCCGCCGAACGGACCCTTCCACGTCTCCTTCTCCTCCGCACTCGCCATGGTGGCTGCGCTCGCCAGCAGCGCGCAAACACTCGCCGCTGCAATTCTCTCGAACATTCGATAGCTCCCCTTTCCAGGAAGCCGGAGAAGACGCGATCCGACCTTAGGAAGTCCATTCAGCCTAGCAGGCGCACGCATAGGAATTCCGTAGAGGCCAGCCTAGGAGATTCCTATTTCGCCGGGCTGCCGTCCGCCTCGATTTCCTATGCCGGCGTCTTGCAGCCTGAGCTCGGAGTTCGATTCGTCGAAACAGCAAGCCGGGAGGTTCTTCAAATGACCCTGCATGGCGATGGCCGAGGCCGCCTTGTGCGTCCGCCGCCCTACCAGATCCACCTGGTGGGCACCCAGTGGCATGTGACCCGCCCGCATTCCACGATGGATCATGCCTTCGCCCAATTGGACGAGGCAGAAGCCTTCGTCCGCAACGACAGTTCCGGCACGGCGACTTTCGTCGAGCTCTTCGTGGGCACGACCTACATGGTCAAGCAGCTCAGGCCGCCGGCCTGACCGTACTTCCTATGCGATTCCTATTGGCGCGGTCGCGGCTCGATCTCGAAATCCTATGGCCCGGAGCGCAAATCTCCGCCGTCATGAAGTCCAACTTCCCACACCGGCAACGGACGGCTGGGTCCGGAGCGTTCGAACCCGATGCCTTCGGACTCGACCGGGCGAGGCTCGATCGGCCGCCCGTCCCGGTGCCCTCCGAGGTGCTCGGCGAGATCGGCCTGCTGATCGCCGCGCACCTCGCGCTGGCCGTCGCGATCGTATTCACGCTGCAGTCGCTGGGAATGGACTGAACCGCCGGTCGCT
This sequence comes from Reyranella sp., assembly GCA_044225265.1. Lineage (GTDB taxonomy): Bacteria > Pseudomonadota > Alphaproteobacteria > Reyranellales > Reyranellaceae > Reyranella. The sequence continues at coordinate 11,415 of JBGAIW010000117.1, read as the reverse complement.
CCCATCCGAAACCCTGTCCGCGTTCGCGCGAGAACCTTCCGCCAGCAACAGAGAGTGTCGCCAATGCTCGATGTCATCCTGATCGCCGCGGGCTGCGGCCTGTTCGGCCTCGCCATCGCCTACTGCCACGCCTGCCGGCATCTGTGAGGGCCAAGCCATGCTGATCGAATACATCCTGGGCGGCGCCGTCTCCCTCGGCCTGCTCGTCTACCTCACCTACGCGCTGCTGCGTCCCGAGCGCTTCTAGGGGAACACCACGATGACCTTCAATGGCTGGCTCCAGATCGCGCTCTACTGCGTGGTCGTCGTCCTTCTGGTCAAGCCGCTGGGCGGCTACATGACCCGCGTCTTCGCCGGCGAGCGCACCGTGCTGTCGGCCGCGCTCGGCCCGGTCGAGCGCTTCTTCTACCGCCTGGGCGGCGTCGACGAGCGCAGCGACCAGCATTGGGTGACCTACGCCGTGTCGATGCTGCTGTTCAGCCTGGCCGGCTTCCTGAGCCTGTACGCGCTGATGCGTTTCCAGGCCCTGTTGCCGTTCAATCCCGCCGGCCAGTCGGCGGTCGAGGAGAGCCTCGCCTTCAACACCTCGGTGAGCTTCGTCACCAACACCAACTGGCAGTCCTACGTGCCCGAGACGACCATGAGCTACCTCGTCCAGATGGCCGGGCTCACGGTGCACAATTTCGTCTCGGCCGCGACCGGCATCGCGCTCGCCATCGCCTTGATTCGCGGCTTCGCGCGGCGGTCGGCGCAGGGCATCGGCAATTTCTGGGTCGATCTCACCCGCTGCACGCTCTACATCCTGCTGCCCCTGTCCGTCGTCGTCGGCCTGTTCTTCGTCTGGCAGGGCATGCCGCAGAACCTCTCGGCCTACACCGAGGCGACGACCCTCGAGGGCGCCAAGCAGACGATCGCGCAGGGTCCCGTCGCGTCCCAGGAAGTCATCAAGATGCTGGGCACCAACGGCGGCGGCTTCTTCAACGCCAACTCCTCGCATCCGTTCGAGAACCCCAACGCGCTCACCAACCTGGTGCAGATGGTGCTGATCTTCTCGATCGGCGCCGCGCTGACCAACGTCTTCGGCCGCATGGTCGGCGACCAGCGCCAGGGCTGGGCGGTGCTGGCGGTCATGGGCGTGCTCTTCCTCGGCGGCGTGGTCGTCGCCTACTGGGCCGAGGCCGCGGGCAACCCCATCCTGGCCCAGCTCGGCGCCGCCGGCCCCAACATGGAGGGCAAGGAAGTCCGCTTCGGCACCGCCCTCTCGGCGCTGTTCGCCGTGATCACCACGGCCGCCTCGTGCGGCGCGGTCAACGCCATGCACGACAGCTTCACGCCGCTCGGCGGCCTGGTGCCGATGTTCAACATCCAGCTCGGCGAGATCATCGTCGGCGGCGTCGGCTCGGGTCTCTACGGCATGCTGCTGTTCGCCATCGTCTCGGTGTTCGTGGCGGGCCTGATGGTCGGCCGGACGCCGGAGTATCTCGGCAAGAAGATCGAGGCCCGGGAAGTGAAGATGGCGATGCTCGCCATTCTGATCCTGCCGCTGTCGATCCTGGGCTTCAGCGCGATCGCCACCGTGGTCGATGCCGGCCTTGCGGGGCCGGCCAACCAGGGCCCGCACGGCTTCAGCGAGATCCTCTACGCCTACACCTCGGGTACCGGAAACAACGGCAGCGCGTTCGCCGGCCTCACCGCCAACACGCTCTTCTACAACACGACCCTCGGTCTCGCGATGTTCGTCGGCCGTTTCCTGATGATCGTGCCGATGGTGGCGATCGCCGGCTCGCTGGCGGCCAAGAAGATCGTGCCCGCCTCGGCCGGCACCTTCCCCACGCACGGTCCGGTGTTCGTCGGCCTGGTCGTCGGCGTCATCCTGATCGTCGGCGGCCTCACTTTCTTCCCGGCCCTCGCGCTCGGCCCCCTGGTCGAGCACTTCTCGATGCGCGTCGGGACATTGTTCTGAGTTGAGAGGTTGATATGACCATGGAACTCACCGCCCACATGCGGAAGCGGATGCCGGTCGCCACCATGACCGATCCGAAGATCCTGGGCCCCGCCGTTATCGGCGCCTTCAGGAAGCTCGATCCGCGCCTGATGGTGCGCAATCCGGTGATGTTCACCGTCGAGATCGTGGCGAGCCTCACCACGGTCCTGTTCGTGCGCGACCTGGTGATGGGCGGCGGCGGCACGGGACTGGGCTTTTCGTTCCAGATCAATCTCTGGCTGTGGTTCACCGTGCTGTTCGCCAACTTCGCGGAGGCCGTCGCCGAGGGCCGCGGCAAGGCCCAGGCCGCGACTTTGCGCAAGGCGCGCACCGAGACCGTCGCCAGAAAGCTGGCCGCCGCGGGCGACACGAAATGGACCGAGATTCCGGCGACGCGGCTCAAGAAGGGCGACATCGTCCTGGTACAGACCGGCGACCTCATCCCGTCGGACGGCGAGGTGATCGAAGGCGTCGCCTCGGTCAACGAGGCGGCCATCACCGGCGAATCCGCCCCGGTGATCCGCGAAAGCGGCGGAGACCGCTCGGCGGTCACCGGCGGCACGCAGGTGATTTCCGACTGGATCAAGGTGCGTGTCACGGCCGAGCCGGGTTCGACCTTCCTCGATCGCATGATCGCGCTGGTCGAGGGCGCGGAGCGGCAGAAGACGCCCAACGAGATCGCGCTCAACATCCTGCTCGCCGGCATGACGATCATCTTCGTCTTCGCGGTCGTCACCATCCCGAGCTTCGCCGCCTATGCCGGCGGCACCATGTCGGTGCTGGTGCTGGTGGCGCTGTTCGTCACCCTGATCCCGACCACGATCGGCGCGCTGCTGTCGGCCATCGGCATCGCCGGCATGGATCGCCTCGTGCGCTTCAACGTGCTCGCCATGTCGGGCCGTGCGGTCGAGGCGGCGGGCGACGTCGACACGCTGCTGCTCGACAAGACCGGCACGATCACGCTCGGCAACCGCCAGGCCACCGAACTGCTGCCGGTGCATGGCGTCGCCGAGCGCGATCTCGCCGACGCCGCCCAGCTCGCCTCGCTCAGCGACGAAACGCCGGAGGGCCGCTCGATCGTCGTGCTCGCCAAGGACAAGTACGGCATCCGCGGCCGCGAGATGGCGCCGCTGCATGCCCGGTTCATCCCGTTCTCGGCGCACACCCGCATCAGCGGCATCGACGTCGACGGCGCCTCGATCCGCAAGGGCGCCGTCGATGCGGTCATCGCCGACGTCAAGGCACGGGCCGGCGACGTGTCGCAGACCGCCGAGCGCGAGATCGTCGCGCTGGCGGAAAGGATCGCGAAGGCGGGCGGCACGCCGCTCGCCGTCTCCAAGGACGGCAGGCTGCTCGGCGTCATCCACCTCAAGGACATCGTCAAGGGCGGCATCCGCGACCGCTTCGCGACCCTGCGCAGGATGGGCATCCGCACCGTGATGATCACGGGCGACAATCCCCTGACCGCCGCCGCCATCGCCGCCGAATCCGGGGTCGACGATTTCCTCGCCCAGGCGACGCCCGAGACCAAGCTCAAGCTGATCCGCGACGAGCAGGCCCAGGGCAAGCTGGTCGCGATGTGCGGCGACGGCACCAACGATGCGCCGGCGTTGGCCCAGGCCGATGTCGGCGTGGCGATGAACACCGGCACCATGGCCGCCCGCGAGGCCGGCAACATGGTCGACCTCGACAGCGATCCCGCCAAGCTTATCGAGATCGTCGAGATCGGCAAGCAGCTGCTGATGACCCGCGGCGCGCTCACCACCTTCTCGATCGCCAACGACGTGGCGAAATACTTCGCGATCATTCCGGCGATGTTCCTCGCCCTCTATCCGCAGCTGCAGGCACTCAACGTGATGGGACTGCACAGCCCGCAGAGCGCCATCCTGTCGGCCATCGTCTTCAACGCCCTGGTGATCGTCGCACTGATCCCGCTGGCCCTGTGCGGCGTGCAGTACCGGCCGGCCGGCGCCTCCGCCGTGCTGCTGCGCAACCTTCTGATCTATGGACTGGGTGGCGTGATCATCCCCTTCATCGGCATCAAGCTGATCGACGTGGTGATCGTGGCCATCGGTCTCGTCTGACCGCATTCGCCTGAGGACCGCACCATGTTGAAGGAAATCCGCCCCGCCATCGTCATGATCGCGCTCATGACCTTCGTCACCGGGCTCGTCTATCCGCTGGCCATGACCGCCATCGCCGGGGCGGTCTTCCCGCACCAGGCCGGCGGCAGCCTGATCGAGAAGGACGGCAAGGTTCTGGGCTCCGAGCTGATCGGCCAGAATTTCGCCGGGGCCGGCTACTTCCACGGCCGGCCGTCGGCGACCAGCGACGTCGATCCGAAGGACCCGGCCAAGACCGTGCCCGCGCCCTACAACGCGGCGAATTCGTCCGGCAGCAATGCCGGCCCGACCTCCAGGGCGCTGGCCGAGCGCGTGCAGGAAGACATCAAGGCGCTGAAGGAGGAAAATCCCGGTGTGCCGATTCCGATCGACCTCGTGACGACGTCTGCGAGCGGGCTCGATCCGCACATCTCGCCCGAGGCGGCGCTGTTCCAGGTGCCGCGCGTGGCGAAGGAGCGCGGCATCGTCGCAGACAAGCTGCGCGAGCTGGTGAAGCTCAACACCGAGGGACGCCTGCTCGGCCTGATCGGCGAGCCGCGGGTCAACGTGCTGCGCTTGAACATGGCGCTCGACGCTCTCAAGGCCGGGTGACATCCTCGATGGGCGATGGTCGCGCAGCCCGATGAATCACGCCCTTCGCCCGATGCGCTGCTGAAGGCCGCGCAGCGGGAGGCGCGCGGCAAGTTCAAGATCTTCTTCGGCGCCGCGCCGGGTGTCGGAAAGACCTACGAGATGCTGCAGTCCGCGCGACAGCGCCGGAAGGAAGGCGTCGACGTCGTGATCGGCGTGGTCGAGACGCACGGCCGCGCCGAGACCGAGGCGCAGCTCGCGGACCTCGAAGTCCTTCCCCGCCGCGACATCGAGTACAAGGGCAGGGTGCTGCACGAGATGGACCTCGACGCCATCCTGAAGCGCGCGCCCAGGCTGGTGCTGGTCGACGAGCTCGCCCACACCAACGCGCCCGGCAGCCGCCACACCAAGCGCTACCAGGACGTCGAGGAACTGCTGGCCGCCGGCATCGACGTCTATTCGACCATGAACGTGCAGCACGTCGAGAGCCTGAACGACGTGGTGGCGCGCATCACCCGCATCCGGGTGCGCGAGACGGTGCCCGACTCGGTGGTCGATTCTGCCGACGAGGTCGAGCTGGTCGACGTCACGCCGGCCGACCTGATCGCCCGGCTGGGCGAGGGCAAGGTCTATGTCCGCGAGCAGGCGCAGCGCGCGCTGAGGCACTACTTCTCGCCCGGCAATCTCACGGCGCTGCGCGAGCTGGCGCTGCGCCGCACCGCCGAGCGGGTCGACGAGCAGATGCTCTCCTACATGCGCGAGCATGCCATCACCGGCCCGTGGGGCGCCGGCGAACGGGTGATCGTCTGCCTCGATCCCGGCCCGGACGCCGCCAACACCGTGCGCGCCGCCAGGCGCACCGCGGCCGGTCTCGATGCAGAGCTGATCGCGCTCTATGTCGAGACCGAGCGCCACGCGCTGCTCGACGACGCCGAGCAGGCCCGCCTCGCCGAGGCGACCCGGCTCGCCGAACAGCTCGGCGCGGAAGTCGTTCGCGTGCCCGGCCGCTCCGTGGTCGAGGAGATCCTGGCCTTCGCCCGCTCGCGCAACGCAACGCGCGTGGTCGTCGGCAAGTCGCGCCGCTCGCGCTGGTTCGAGCTGCGCCACGGTTCGGTGGTCGATGCGCTGGTGCGCAGCGGCTCCGGCCTGGTCGTCGAGGTCGCTCCGTCGGGCGAAAGCCAGCCTGGCCCGCAGGTGGTCGACTGGCTGTTCGGCGCGCCGCGTTCGATCGGGCCGTATTTCGAGGGTCTGCTGGTCACCGCCGCGGCCACCGCCATCGGCGTGCTGATCGACCGCTTCGTGCTGCTGTCGAACATCTCGCTGGTCTTCGTCGTCCCGGTGCTGGTGGCCGCCGCCCGGCACGGGCTGGTGCCGTCGCTCTGGGTCGCGGCGCTGTCGGTGCTCAGCTACAACTTCTTCTTCCTGCCGCCGCTCTACCAGCTCACCATCGCCGACCCGTCGAACGTGGTGGCGCTGTTCTTCTTCATGTTCGTCGCCGTCGCCGCCAGCGCGCTCGGCACGCGCAGCCGTGCCCAGGCCGAAGCGGCGCGCCGCGAGGCGCGCACCACCGCCGATCTCTATGCCTTCAGCCGCAAGATCGCCGGAGTGATCGAACTCGACGACCTGCTCTGGATCGTCGTCACCCACCTCGCCCGTCTGCTCGATGCCGAGGTCGCCGTCCTGATGCCCGATCACGGCCCGCAGGGCGGCGGACGGCTCGAGCTGAAATCCGCCTTTCCTCCCGACAGCGAATTCGGCGACGCCGATCTCGCGGCGGCGCGCTGGGCGTGGGATTCCGACCGGCCGACCGGCAAGGGCACGGACACCCTGCCGGGCGGGCGGTGGCTGTTCGTGCCGGTGCGCACCGGTCGCGGGCCGATCGCCATCGTCGGCGTCCACGCCGGCCGTCCCGGTACGCAGGACGCGCGGGAACTGGGCTCCGGCGAGCGCCAGTTGCTGGACGCGGTCGGCAACCAGTCGGCGATCGCGATCGAACGCGTGGCGCTCGCCCTCGACATCGATCAGGCACGGCTCGGCGTCGAGCGCGAGCGGCTGCGGTCCTCGATGCTGACCTCGGTCAGCCACGACCTGCGCACGCCGCTGGCCTCGATCATCGGCGCGCTGTCGAGCCTGCGCAGCCACGCCGCGCGCTACGACGAGCCGACGCGCGCCGAACTGATCGGCACGGCGCTGGGCGAGGCGGAGCGGCTCGATCGCTTCGTCGGCAACCTGCTCGACATGACGCGGCTCGATGCCGGCGCGGTCCGGCCCAAGCTCGAGCCGGTCGAGGTCGGCGACCTGGTCTCGACCAGCCTGCGGAGGGCCCGGTCGCTGCTCGCCGACCGCGACGTGATCACGTCGATCGAGCCCGGCCTGCCGGCGCTCTCGCTCGATTTCGTGCTGGCCGAGCAGGTCCTGTTCAACCTGCTCGACAATGCCGCCAAGTATTCGGCGTCGGGCGGCCGCATCGAGATATCCGCCCGGCGCGCCGGAGATCGCATCGAAATCGACGTGCGTGACGAGGGGCCCGGCGTGCCGGTCGATGCCCTCGGCCACCTGTTCGAGAAGTTCTATCGCGCCGACGACGGCGACCGCCGCCGCGCCGGCACGGGGCTCGGCCTGGCGATCGCCAAGGGCTTCGTCGAGGCCCAGGGCGGCACGATCGGTGTGCGCAATCGCACCGACCGCAGCGGTGCCGTTTTCACCCTCAGCTACCCGATGCCCGCATGAAGAGGCTGCAATGACCGGCGACGCCGCCACCATCCTGATCGTCGAGGACGAGCCTCCCATCCGCCGCCTGCTGCGGACGACCCTGGGCGCGCACGACTATCGCACCATCGAGGCCGCGAGCGGCGCCGAGGCGCTGTCGGGCCTGCGCCATCACCGGCCCGATCTGGTGCTGCTCGATCTCGGCCTGCCCGACGTCGACGGCCTGCAGCTGCTGTCCCAGATCCGCAAGCTCAGTCCGGTGCCGGTCGTCGTGCTGTCGAGCCGGGGCGACGAAGTCGCCAAGGTCACCGCGCTCGATACCGGAGCGGACGACTACGTCACCAAGCCGTTCGGCGCCGAGGAGCTGATGGCGCGCATCCGCGCCGCCCTGCGCCACCGCCTGCAGCAGCAGGGCGCGGAGCGGACCTTCGCCAGCGACGATCTTTCGGTCGACCTGGTGCGCCGCCTGGTGAGGCGCGGCGCGGAGGACATAAAACTCTCGCCCAAGGAGTACGACATCCTCGAGCAACTGGTGATCCACGCCGGCAAGGTGCTGACTCACAAGCACCTGCTGCGCGAGGTCTGGCGCGACGAGTCGGTCGATCCGCAGTACCTGCGCGTCTATGTCCGCCAGCTGCGGCAGAAGATCGAGGCCGATCCTTCCACACCGCGGCACGTCCTGACCGAGCCCGGGGTGGGCTATCGGCTGGTGTAGCGGTAGGCTCCCCTCCTCGAAGAGGAGGAAACCATGGCCGAGAGCGAGCTTTACAAGAAGGGCACCGCCATCCGCAGCAAGCTGATGGGCGCCAAGTATGCCGAGAACATGAACAAGACGGTGTACGACGATCCGATCATGCAGAAGTTCGGCCAGTACACCCGCGAGGCGGTGTTCGGCATGCTGTGGGACCGACCCGGCATCGACCACAAGACCCGGGCCCTGATCTGCGTGATCTCCGACACCTCGCAGGCGCGCTGGCCCGAGCTCGCGATCCATCTCCGCATGGCGCGCAACATGGGCTGGACCGAGGACGAACTGGCCGAGGCGCTGATGCATCTCTGCGGCTATATCGGCGTGCCGGCGGTGCGCGAGGCGCTGCTGACGGCGAAGGAAGTGTTCCACGAGATGCGGAACGAGAAGTAGAGAGAGCTCCTCCCTGCGCGAAGCGCGGGGAGGTGGCGCGGTAATCCGCGACGGAGGGGTCATGAGTCGCGTGGACGGCCCATGACCCCTCCGCCCTCGTAGGACGAGGGCACCTCCCCGCGCTGCGCGTAGGGAGGAAGGCGAATCGAGAGGTAACGACATGGTCCTGATGACGACGAGCGATCTGCCGCTCGAGCGGATCGCCCGCGGCAAGGTGCGCGACGTGTACGAGGTCGATGCCGACAGGCTGCTGCTGGTCGCCACCGACCGCGTCAGCGCCTACGACGTGGTGATGGCCGAGCCGATCCCGATGAAGGGCGCGGTGCTGACCCAGGTCTCGGCCTGGTGGTTCCGCCAGCTCGAAGGTGCGGTGAAGCATCACATGATCGCCGCCGACGCCGACGCCATCGTCGCCGCCGTGCCGGCGCTCGAGGGCCATCGCGAGGAGATCGCCGGCCGCGCCATGCTGTGCCGGCGCGGCACGGTGTTCCCGATCGAGTGCGTGATCCGCGGCTATCTCTCGGGCTCGGCCTGGCGCGAATACAAGGCAAGCCAGACCCTGGCCGGCGAGAAGATGCCGGACGGGCTGAGCGAGAGCATCCGCCTCGACAACCCGATCTTCTCGCCCGCGACCAAGGCCGAGAGCGGCCACGACGAGAACATCACCGTGGGCCGCATGCGCGAGGTGCTGGGCGCCGAGGTCACCGCCGAACTCGAGCGGCTGACCCGGATCGTCTACGGCCGCGGCCGCGACGTGGCGCTGAAACAGGGCATCATCATCGCCGACACCAAGTTCGAGTTTGGCCGCACCAAAGACGGCGAGATCCTGCTGATCGACGAGGTCATGACGCCCGACAGTTCGCGCTTCTGGCCGCTCGACGGCTACAAGCCGGGCCGGCCACAGCCCAGCTTCGATAAGCAGCCGCTGCGCGACTGGCTCGACGTCGAGCGCCACGCCGGCCGCTGGAACGGCGACGCGCCCGCCCCGAAGCTGCCGCCCGAGGTCGTCGACGCGACCAGCAAGCGCTACCTCGAGGCCTATCGCCGGCTGACCGGGAAAGAGCTGAAGGTCTAGTTCTCTTCCCCATTCATATGGGGAAGTGCCCGCGTCTTACGCGGGCGATGGGGTCATGACCCCTCCGGGCCCTGCGGGCCACCTCCCCATTTGAATGGGGAGGCTTCGAGATGATGAACTAGTTGAGCGCGCGATCGCGGCTGACGTACTGGCCGCGCTTCAGTTCCTTGAAGAAGTGCGGCACCTGCGGATGGCCGACCGGCTTGCCGGTCTCGTCGGGCAGCAGGTTCTGCTCGGAGACGTAGGCGACGTAGGTCGTCTGCGCGTTCTCGGCGAGCAGGTGGTAGAACGGCTGGTCGCGGCGCGGGCGCACTTCCTCGGGGATCGACGCCAGCCATTCCTCGGTGTTCGCGAACACCGGATCGACGTCGAAGATCACGCCCCGGAAGGGATACAGGCGGTGTTTCACCACCTGACCGATGGAGAACTTGGCCGTGCGCATCGGCAGCTCGGCGATCGCGGGACCCGCAGTCTGGTTGGCGATGTTCATGGCGAAAGTATTACTCCGAACGAGGGTTCAGGCAACGCGCCAGGCGGGGGGTCGAATCCTCCCGCACTCTGCAGCAATACGCCGGAAAGGCCCGGCCGGATTGCTCGGCGGCCACTTCGGGAGAACAGAGCCGGAATCACCCCCTCCGTCCCCTCGGTTGACGCGCGGCCCGGCCTGTGGACTCTGTGCCGCGGGCACTTTGGGAAACAGCTTTGGCCGACGGTTTGAAAGTCCGCTTCTGGGGCGTGCGAGGCTCCATCTCCTGCGCGGGCCCGGAATATGTTCGCTACGGCGGCAATACGTCGTGTCTCGAAGTGACCGCGGGCGGCCGCCGGCTGATCTTCGACGCCGGCAGCGGCATCCGCACCCTGGGCCTCGACCTGGTCCGGCAGGCGCCGCTCGACCTCGACATCTATTTCACGCACACGCATCTCGACCACCTGTCGGGCCTGACGTTCTTCGCCCCGCTGTTCGACGCGCGCAATTCGGTGCGGCTGTGGGCCGGCCACCTCGAGGCGCCGCACACGCTGAAGTCGGTCGTGAACAACCTGATGCAAGCGCCGATCTATCCGGTGACGCTCGACATCTTCCGTGCCAGCGTCGGCTTCAAGGAATTCAGGTGCGGCGACACGCTCGACTGCGGTCCCATCACCTTGCGCACCGCGCCGCTCAACCATCCCAACGGCGCGACCGGCTACCGCATCGAGCATGGCGGCAAGTCGATCTGCTACATCACCGACACCGAGCACCGCGACGGCGAACGCGACAAGACGATCGTCGAGCTGTGCCGCGGCGCCGACGTGATGATCTACGATTCGAGCTATACCGACGAGGAATACGAGCGCTATCGCGGCTGGGGCCATTCGACCTGGCAGGAAGGCGTGCGGGTCGCCGACGCCGCCGGAGTCGGCACGCTCGCGATCTTCCACCACGATCCCAGCCACGACGACGCCTTCATGGACGACGTCGCGCGCAAGGCGGCGGTGCTGCGCCCGGGCTCGGTGCCCGGCGGGCTGCCGCGCGCGATCGTGGCCCATGAAGGCCTGACGCTCGTTCCCTGATCATGAGTCGTTCCCTGTCTTTGCGCGGCCGTTGGCGGCGCCTGATGCTTGGCCTGCCGACGGTGCTGGGCCTCACGCCCGGCGGCTGGTTCATCCCGCACCGCTATGCGCCGCTGCTCGCGCCCCCCGGCGCGCAGCCGCCCTATGCCGCGATCGAGGCGCTGTTCGAGGAGAAGAGCGAGGCGTTCGGCGCCATGCTCGACCTGCTCGATGGGCGCGCCGCCGAGTTCGAGGCCATGCGCGGCCTGTTCGACCAGGCCTG
>JBGAIW010000116.1:0-12734 GCA_044225265.1 Reyranella sp. | reverse complement strand
GAGCGTGCCGTCGGTTGGTGGGCCAGTCGGCAACGGCGCCCGCGCGCTGGTGAGTGGCACGGTGAAGCTGGTCAAGGCCAACACCACCGACGCCGCCTTCAAGCAGGTTCCCGGCGGCGCCAGCCTGCCCGCCCTCAAGGAAGTGGCCGCCGCGTTCTCCGGCTTCTCGCCGACCAGCGGCGCCAAGGTCGAGCTGATCCAGGGCCGCACTGCCGACGGCCAGGTCCGTCCGCTCTACGTTTCCCTGGGTGACGCCAAGAGCAGGCAGTCCTACTGGTGGTTCGCCCCGCCGGATCAGCCGGAAGGCTGGTTCGACGAGCAGGGCAAGCGGCTGGGCGGTACGGCGCTGGCCGAGCCCAAGCCCGGGTCGCGCATCTCCTCGCCGTTCGGCCGCCGCACCTACTATGGCCGCAGCACCAGCAGCGCCTTCCACAACGGCATCGATTTCGAGGGCAAGACCGGCGAGCCGATCTATGCCGCCGCCGACGGCGTGATCAACCACATGAACTGGTACTTCAATTACGGCCGCACAGTGAAGATCAGCCACGCCGACAACTTCGAGACGCTGTACGCGCACATGTCGCGCTTCGCCGTCGGCGTCGCCCCGGGCAGCCACGTCAAGAAGGGCGACCTGATCGGCTATGTCGGCTCGACCGGTCGCTCGACCGGTCCGCACCTGCATTTCTCGGCGATCGTGAACGGCCAGTTCGTCGACCCGCAGCCCTACCTCTCCGAGGCGGGCAACGGCCAGCTCGGCGCCGACACGCTGGTGTCGTTCCGCTCCTGGCAGGCCGAAATCCGCGCCGCCGCCACGCCCAAGCGCGCCGACAACGGCCAGGGCGGCTTCCACAACCTGCAGGGCGGCGACAACTGGACGCGCAACCCGTTCGACCAGCGCGGCACCGAGAATCGCCTCTAGGACGGGTGAAAGCCCGGACGAGGGCGCCGGTTGCGGCGCCCTTTTTCTTCGCCTACCAACCATCAGCCTGACCAACCGTCGCACGCCGGGCGCCAGCGCATGGCCGGCCGGCACGGCGGCAAACAGAGGGATGATCGCATGCTCAAGCCTGCCCTGACCGCCACACTCGCCGCGGCTACCCTGCTCTGCGCCACCGGCGCCGCCCATGCCGGCAAGGATCTCGACGCCATCACGGCGCGCGGCGCCGTGATCTGCGGCGTCACCGCCGGCGGTATCGCGGGCTTCATGATGCAGGACAGCCAGGACAAGTGGGTCGTNCGAGGGCGCCGGTTGCGGCGCCCTTTTTCTTCGCCTACCAACCATCAGCCTAGCCAACCGTCGCGAGCCGGGCGCCGACGCATGGCAGCCTGACGCGACGTCAATCATCAGAGGAACCATCGCATGTTCAAGCCTGCCCTGACCGCCACACTCGCCGCGGCCACCCTGCTCTGCGCCACCGGCGCCGCCCATGCCGGCAAGGATCTCGACGCCATCAAGGCGCGCGGCGCCGTGATCTGCGGCGTCACCGCCGGCGGTATCGCGGGCTTCATGATGCAGGACAGCCAGGGCAAGTGGGTCGGTCTCGACGTCGATGTCTGCCGCGCCGTGTCGGCGGCGATCTTCGGCGACTCCGAGAAGGTCAAGTTCGTGCCGGTCACCGCCCAGCAGCGCTTCACCGCGCTGCAATCGGGCGAGGTCGATATGCTGAGCAACAATACGACCGAGACCCTGACCCGCGACACCGCGCTGGGCTTCGACTTCGGCGCCATCACCTACTACGACGGCCAAGGCTTCATGGTGAACAAGAAGCTCGGCGTGAAGAGCGCCAGGGAGTTGAACGGCGCCACGGTCTGCGTCACTCCGGGCAGCACCACCGAGCTCAACCTCGCCGACTACTTCCGCGCCAACAAGATGACCTTCAAGCCAGTGGTCATCGAGAAGGTCGAGGAAGTGCGCGCCGCGTTCTTCTCGGGCCGCTGCGACACCTACACCACCGATTCCTCGGGCCTCTACGCCACGCGCGCCGCCAACGCACCCAACCCGGAAGACTACGTCATCCTGCCGGAGATCATCTCCAAGGAGCCGCTGGCGCCGGCGTTCCGCCACGGCGACCAGCAGTTCGGCGACATCGTGCGCTGGAGCCAGTACGCGATGCTCGAGGCCGAGGAGTACGGCATCACCTCGAAGAACGTCGACGAGATGCTGAAGAGCGAGAACCCGACGATCAAGCGCATCCTCGGCGTCACGCCGGGCATGGGCAAGGCGCTCGGCGTCGACGAGAAGTGGGTCTACAACATCGTCAAGCAGGTCGGTAACTACGGCGAGAGCTTCGAGAGCCATGTCGGCTCGGGCTCCAAGCTCAGGATCGCGCGCGGCCTGAACAAGCTGTGGACCCAGGGGGGCCTGCAGTACGCGCCTCCTATCCGCTGATCGGCGATCCGGTAAGCGCCGGCCTCCGAAGATCGACACGTGCCGCCGCCCCGCCGGGCGGCGGTTTGCCTTTGGACGCACCGCAAGCGGCGCGATTGCAGGATCGCACGCGGTGTGAGACGGTCGCGCCCGCTTGGAAGGAAGACGTCTCAGGGGGCCAGAATGGGGAACAACAATCGCTTCATGACCGCCATTGCCGCGTTCGCGCTGGCGGCCGCCGGCATGACGGGCACCGCCACCGCCGGCGCGCAGCTCGACGCCATCAAGGCACGCGGTTCGCTCAATTGCGGCGTCGGCATTGGCACCGCGGGCTTCATGCTCGCCGACAGCCAGGGCAAGTGGAAGGGCCTCTCGGTCGATGTCTGCCGCGCCGTCGCGGCGGCGATCTTCGGCGACGCCGAGAAGGTCAAGTACGTGCCGCTGACCAGCCAGCAGCGCTTCACCGCCGTGCAGTCGGGCGAAGTCGACATGGTGATGGGCAACGCAACCTGGACGCTGATCCGCGACACCGCCCTCGGTCTCGATTTCACCGGCGTCTACTATTACGACGGCCAGAGCTTCCTGGTACCCAAGTCGCTCGGCGTGAAGAGCGCCAAGGAACTGAACGGCGCCACCGTGTGCGTCGCGCCGGGCACCACGACCGAGCTCAATCTCGCCGACTATTTCCGCGCGCAGAAGATGACCTTCAAGCCGGTGGTCATCGAGAAGGTCGACGAGATTCGCGCCGCCTTCTTCTCCGGCCGCTGCGACGTCTATACCACCGACGCCTCGAGCCTGGCCGCGACACGCGCCGCCAACGTGCCGCCGCCGCGCACCTTCGACGATTTCGTGATCCTGCCGGAGATCATCTCCAAGGAGCCGCTGGGTCCCGTGGTGCGCCATGGCGACCACCAGTTCGCCGACATCGTGCGCTGGGCGCTCTACGCCATGATCGAGGCCGAGGAGTACGGCATCACCTCGGCGAACGCCGACGAGATGCTGAAGAGCGAGAACCCGACGATCAAGCGCATCCTCGGCGTCACGCCGGGCATGGGCAAGGCGCTCGGCGTCGACGAGAAGTGGGTCTACAACATCGTCAAGCAGGTCGGTAACTACGGCGAGAGCTTCGACCGAAATGTCGGCATGGGCAGCCCCTCAAGATCGACCGCGGCCTGAACAAGCTGTGGACCCAGGGCGGCCTGCAATACGCGCCGCCCATTCGCTGAGGGCCGATTCGCCGGGACCTTTCCGGGGCCTGCTGCCGGCTCGGACGGCCTTTTCCATTCTGCCCGGCGAGGCACCCGCGCTTCGGGGGCTCCGTCCCCTGCAGCGCCACACGCTACCGGGCGCGCGGCATAGCCGAGCGCCCTATTTGGCCTGTTGCTTGCAAGCGGCCGGGAGGGGACACTCGGCTAGGGAAATATGTACGGGAGGTTTTTGATGAAAAATGCAATGTTGGGGACGGTCGCCTGCGTGGCGGCGCTGTCCATCTCGGGAACCGCTTTCGCCGGCAAGGATCTCGATGCCATCAAGGCGCGCGGCAGCCTGATCTGCGGCGTCGGCACCGGCACGGCGGGCTTCATGCTGGCCGACAGCCAGGGCAAATGGACCGGCCTCAATGTCGATGTCTGCCGGGCCATCGCCTCGGCGATCTTCGGCGACGCCGAAAAGGTCAAGTACGTGCCGCTGACGGCGCAGCAGCGCTTCACCGCGCTGCAGTCCGGCGAAGTCGACCTGCTGTCGAACAACACGACGGCGACGCTGACCCGCGACACCGCGCTCGGTCTCGATTTCACGGCCATCACCTACTATGACGGCCAGGGCTTCATGGTGAACAAGAAGCTCGGCGTGAAGAGCGCCAAGGAACTGAACGGCGCCACCGTCTGCGTCGCCCCGGGCACGACGACGGAACTCAACCTCGCCGACTATTTCCGCGGCAACAAGATGACCTTCAAGCCGGTGGTCATCGAGAAAGTCGAGGAAATTCGCGCGGCGTTCTTCTCCGGCCGCTGCGACGTCTACACGACGGACGCGTCGGGTCTCTACGCGACCCGCGCCGCCAACGTACCGCCGCCGGCCACGGCCGACGACTTCATCATCCTGCCGGAGATCATCTCCAAGGAGCCGCTGGCGCCGGCCGTGCGCCATGGCGACCAGCAGTTCGCCGACATCGTGCGCTGGACGCAGTACGCCATGCTCGAGGCCGAGGAGAACGGCATCAACTCCAAGAACGTCGACGAGATGCTGAAGAGCGAGAACCCCACCATCAAGCGCATCCTCGGCGTCACGCCGGGCATGGGCAAGGCGCTCGGTGTCGACGAGAAGTGGGTCTACAACATCGTCAAGCAGGTCGGTAACTACGGCGAGAGCTTCGAGCGCAATGTCGGCTCGGGCAGCCCGCTCAAGATCGACCGCGGCCTGAACAAGCTGTGGACCCAGGGCGGCCTGCAGTACGCCGAACCGATCCGGTAAGGGAAACCTCCGGCGCTTGCCGCCACGCCTGCCGAGGCAGCCGCGGTTGCAAGCGCCGGAATCCCCCCTACACTCGCGCAAAAAGCGACAAGCACAAGAACAAGCAGGGAAATACAGGCATGGCGGTCCAATCGATCGGCTCCTCGCCGCGCCCGAAAGTGGCACCGTGGAACGACCCCGTCATTCGCGGCTGGGTCTTCCAGATCGTGGTCGTGGGCCTGGTCGGTCTGCTCGCCTGGTATCTCGTCTCCAACACCATCGACAATCTCGCCCGCCAGAAGATCGCGTCGGGCTTCCACTATCTCGAGCGCGAGGCCGGCTTCGAGATCGGCGACACGATGATCGAGTACTCGCCGGCCAGCACCTACGCCCGCGCCATCCTGGTCGGCCTGCTCAACACGCTGAAGGTCGCCGTGCTCGGCATCTTCATGGCGACTATTCTCGGGACGCTGATCGGCGTCGGCCGGCTGTCGCCGAACTGGCTGCTGTCGCGCATCTGCGAATGGTACGTCGAGTGCTTCCGCAACGTGCCGCTGCTGCTCTGGCTGTTCCTGATCTACAAGCTGATCAGCGAGGCCTTTCCCGGCCCGCGCCAGGCGATCAACCTCCTCGACTCGTTCTTCCTCTCCAACCGCGGCCTCTACTTCCCGGTGCCGATGGCCGATCCGATCCACCAATGGATGGGGCTCGGCCTGCTGGTCGGCATTGCCGGCGCCTGGGCCCTGCACCGCTGGGCCCGCAAGCGCCAGGAGGCGACCGGCCAGCCCTTCCCGTCGATCCTGGCGGGCTTCGGCGTGGCGCTGGGCGTGCCGGCCCTGATCTGGCTGCTGGGCGGCGCGCCGCACCACATGAGCTGGCCCGAGCTCAAGGGCTTCAACTTCCAGGGTGGCACGGTGATCCAGCCCGAGTTCACCGCCCTGCTGCTCGGCCTGGTGCTCTACACTTCGGCCTTCGTCGCCGAGATCGTGCGCTCGGGAATCCTGGCGCTGCACAAGGGCCAGAGCGAGGCCGCTTCGGCGCTCGGCCTGTCGCGCGGCCAGGTGATGCGGCTGGTGCTGCTGCCGCAGGCGCTGCGCGTGATCGTGCCGCCGATGACCAGCCAATACCTCAACATCACCAAGAACTCCTCGCTGGCGATCGCGATCGGCTTCCCCGACCTCGTCGCCTCGGTCAACGTCACCATCAACCAGACCGGCCAGGCGATCGAGAACGTGCTGATCATCATGGCGGCGTACCTGACGGTCAGCCTGTCGATCTCGCTGTTCATGAACTGGTACAACAAGCAGATCGCACTGAGGGAGCGGTAGGCCATGACCGACATCCCCGCGTCCGCCGCTCCCGAGCGCAAGCAGCTCGCCCCGCCGATCGATCAGACCGGGGCGCTGGGCTGGATCCGGCGCAACCTATTCTCGAGCTGGGGCAACGGCATCACGACGGTGGTGCTGCTCGCCCTTCTCGCCTGGCTGCTCACCTGGTTCCTCGACTGGGCGGTGTTCCGCGCCGTATGGAGCGCGCCGACCGGCCAGGATTGCCGCGGCCACGGCGCCTGCTGGGCGCTGATCGGCGAGAAATACCGCTATATCTTCTTCGGGTCGTTCCCCTACGAGCAGCACTGGCGACCGTTGTTCGCGGTGATTGTCATGCTGACGATGCTGATCCTGAGCGCCGACCGGCGCATGTGGAACAGCCGCCTGCTGTGGATCTGGGGCATCGGCAGCTTCGCGTCCTTCCTGCTGATGTTCGGCCAGATCCACATCCCGCTCGCCCTGATCCTGTTCGCGGCGCTGGCGGTCGGCGGCCTCGGCATGCTGCTGCGCTCAGGCGTCGCCCAGCCGGCCGAGATCAACGGCTGGCGGGCCCTCGCGGCGATCGGCGCGATCGGCATCGTGCTGCGCCTCACAGGCGTGCTGCCGGCCTGGAGCCTTGCCATCGCGCCGCTCCCCTATGTCGAGACCGGCCTGTGGGGCGGCATCCCGGTGACGATCATCCTCGCCACCTACGGCCTGCTGTTCGCCTTCCCCTACGGCATCCTGCTGGCGCTGGGACGGCGCTCCAACCTGCCGCTGATCAAGGGCCTGTGCGTCGGCTTCATCGAGCTGATCCGCGGCGTGCCCCTGATCAGCCTGCTGATCATGGCGTCGGTGATGCTGCCGCTGTTCCTGCCGCAGGGCGTGAGCTTCGACAAGTTCCTGCGCGCCCAAGTCGCCGTCATCCTGTTCGCCGGCGCCTACATCGCCGAGATCATCCGCGGCGGCCTGCAGTCGCTGCCCAAGGGCCAGTTCGAGGCCGCCGACGCGATGGGGCTCAACTACGTGCAGAAGACCACGCTGATCATCCTGCCCCAGGCCCTGCGCGTGGTGATCCCGCCGCTGATCAACACATTCATCGGCTTCTTCAAGGACACCTCGCTGGTGCTGATCATCGGCATCTTCGATTTCCTCAACACCGCCAACCAGGCGCTGGTCGATCCGAATTGGGCCGGCTTCCCGGGCGAGGTCTATCTGTTCGCCGCCTTCATCTACTTCATCTTCTGCTTCTCGATGTCGCGCTACTCGAAGTACCTCGAGATCGAACTCAACAAGGGGACGCGTCGATAAATGGCCTCCACCGCACCCGCTCGAGATCTCGGCAGCGCCGAGTCGGTCATCACCCTCCGTGGCGTCAACAAGTGGTACGGCCAGTTCCACGTGCTGAGCGACATCAACCTCGACGTGAAGCTCGGCGAGAAGATCGTCGTCTGCGGTCCGTCCGGCTCCGGCAAGTCGACCCTGATCCGCTGCATCAACCGGCTGGAGGAGCACCAGCAGGGCGACATCATCGTCGACGGCGTCACGCTCTCCAATGACGTCAAGAACATCGAGGCCATCCGCCGCGAGGTCGGCATGGTGTTCCAGTCGTTCAACCTGTTCCCGCACCTCACCATCCTCGACAATCTCACCCTGGCGCCGATCTGGGTGAAGAAGATGCCGAAGAAGGAGGCCGAGGAGGTCGCGATGAGCCTGCTCAAGCGGGTGCGCATCCCCGAGCAGGCCAACAAGTATCCCGGCCAGCTCTCGGGCGGTCAGCAGCAGCGCGTCGCGATCGCCCGCGCCTTGTGCATGCGACCCAAGATCATGCTGTTCGACGAGCCGACCTCGGCGCTCGACCCCGAGATGGTCAAGGAGGTGCTCGACGTCATGATCGAGCTGGCGCGCGAGGGCATGACCATGATCTGCGTCACTCACGAGATGGGCTTCGCCCGCGCCGTCGCCGACCGGGTGATCTTCATGGACCGCGGCGAGATCGTCGAGCAGAACAAGCCCGAGCCGTTCTTCGCCAATCCGCAGAACGAGCGTACCAAGCTGTTCCTCGGGCAGATCCTGCATCATTGATCCGCTCTTTTTCCTCTACCCCGCCAAGGGGAGAGGCAAGGTGACGGGGAATCGACGTGCGTAATCCCCTCTCCCCGCCTCTCCCCCTATCGGGGGAGAGGAGTTAGTTTCAGCGAAATGAAACTCCTCATCACCGGCGGCTGCGGCTTCATCGGCTCGGCAGTCGTACGCCACCTGATCGCCACGACCGACTGGCAGGTCGCCAACGTCGACAAGCTGACCTATGCCGGCAACCTCGACTCGCTGGCGGAAGCCCGTGAGAGCAACCGGCACCGCCACTACAGGACCGACATCTGCGACCGGCCGGCGATCGACGCCATCCTGGCCGAGACCCGGCCCGACGCGATCCTGCACCTCGCGGCCGAAAGCCACGTCGACCGCTCGATCGATGGCGCCGCCCCCTTCATTCAGACCAACTTCGTCGGCACCTTCACGATGCTGGAGGCCGCGACCGCCTATTGGCGCGCGCTCGACGAGACCGGCCGCAAGGCCTTCCGCTTCCAGCACATCTCGACCGACGAGGTATTCGGTTCGCTGAGGCCGGCCGACCAGGGCGGCGGCAAGTTCGTCGAGACCACGCCCTACGCACCGAACTCACCTTACTCGGCGAGCAAAGCGGGCTCGGACCACCTGGTGCGGGCCTGGCACCACACCTACGGCCTGCCGACGCTCGCTACCAACTGCTCGAACAACTACGGCCCCTATCACTTCCCCGAGAAGCTGATCCCGCTGGTGATCATCCGTGCGCTTCGCGGCGAGCGCCTGCCAGTCTACGGCAGGGGCGAGAACGTGCGTGACTGGCTGCATGTCGAGGACCACGCCGAAGCGCTGGCGATGGTGCTGCGCCGGGGCAAGCCGGGTGAAACCTACAATGTCGGCGGCGACAGCGAGCGACGCAACATCGACGTGGTGCGCGCGATCTGTCGCCTGCTCGACGAGCTGCAGCCGGACAGCGCGCACCGGCCACACGAAAACCTGATCGAATTCGTCACCGACCGGCCGGGCCACGATGCGCGCTACGCGATCGACGCCACGAAGATCAAGAACGAGCTTGGCTGGACGCCGCGGCACGATTTCGAGGGCGGGCTGCGCCAGACCGTGCGCTGGTTCCTCGACAATCGCGGCTGGTGGGAGCGCGTGATGAGCGGCGCCTATCGCGGCGAGAGGCTCGGCCTGAAGGCCTGATAGGCACGTTCCCACCCCTTCCCACACGCGCGGGACGCATCGGATGCCGGTGCCACTGGCCGAGGTACGCGTTTTCCCATTCGCCCCGCAGCTCGGTTCGCGGTGGGCAAAAAGGGCAAAAAATCTCGTGAGACGCCCGCGAAACGGCCCCGGATGCCCGCCGTTTGCAGCTTCGGGCGAGGTCCTCGCGAACGGCTCACGAGGGGAGCGGGAACCAATTTCTCTCGAACCGGGCTATTCCCGACGGCGTCGGCTGGTCGCTGTCGAGAGGGTTCCACATCGCTATTCGAGATGCACCATGCGTACGCCGTGGCGCATCACGTGCATGTGGGAGACGACGGCGCGGGGCTGGCTCACCCGACGCGCCGCCTCGCAGTAGGACTGGTGCACCTTGTCGCTCGGGACGACGCCCCAGAGATGAACCGTTCCGTCCTTGACAACCACATCGAAGCGTTGCGCGAGCGACCAGCGGTGTCCCTGGAGCGCCGCCACGACAGAGTCGCGGACCTGCAGGTCGACGGCACGTGGGATGGCGAGCGGGGCGTCACCGGTCTGGGAGGCGATGACCTTCATGACATCGGTGCGGCTGAGCGATCCAACAACCTTGCCGGCCCGGCACACCGGAATGAACTTGAGCCTTTGGCCGATCATCAGCTCGATGGCCGCCTTCAGTGGAGTCGTCTCCTCGACCGCATCCACCTTTGCCGTCATGATGTCCGCGACCCGGTGGCGGGGTTCTCCGTCCTTGTGGGCATTGTTGCCAAGAACGATGTGCTTGATTGCGTCGGCTTCACTGACGATGCCGATCAGCGCGCCCTGGTCATCGACCACCGGTACGGCGGTGGCCCGCGTGTTGACCAGCAACGCTGCCGCTTCGAGAACCGTAGCGGTCGGCATGATGGTGATAATTTCGTGGGACATCGCGTCGGATACGAACATGTCGGGCCTCGTTGATTGGATGATACCCTAGTTCCTGCGTTCTAACGGCAAATTGATCTGTCTCAAGATTTTCTCGGGATTGTCGAGGGATTCCCGAGGGATTCTACGGATGAAGCGTTGACCTGAATCAAGCGCCCACGGCTGCCTCGCCGGGAAGCCGTGCTCCCCGCCGCCTCAGGCACCGAGCTTGTGCTTGAGGTCTGCCCAGCGGTCCATGATCGGCAGAAGCTTGTCCTCCTTCTCGGCCGGCAGTGTGAACACCACGCGATCGATCCCGAGGTCCTGGCACAGCTTGAGTCGGTCGAGATTCTCGGGATGACGGAATACGCTGATCGGCAGGCTGGCGGGATCGCGGCCGGCGTCGGCCGCCATCTTGCGAAAGGTATGGATCGATTCGATGCCGTCGGTCTCCAGCCAGTCGTCGCGTGGGATCCAGCCGTCGCCATAGCGGAACGCGCGCTTGGCGGCATACTCCAGGCGGCCGCCGACGATGATCGGCGGGTGCGGCTTCTGGTACGGCTTGGGCCACATCTTCATCTTGTCGAACCGCACGAACTCGCCGTGGTACTCCGGCTCCTCCATCGTCCAGATCGCCTTCATCGCCTCGATGCGCTCGCGCGCCAGCTTGTGACGGGTCTTGAACGCCGTGCCGTGGTTCTCGATCTCGTCCTGGTTCCAGCCGTTACCGACACCGAAGATGAAGCGACCCTGGCTGAGCTGGTCTATGGTCGCCACTTCCTTGGCGGTGATGATCGGGTCGCGCTGGATGACGAGCGCGATGCCGGTGCCGACCTTCAGTTTCGTGGTCACCGTGGCCGCAGCGTTCAACGCCAGGAACGGGTCCATGATCTCGTAGTAGGGCCGGATCAGGCCGCCGCCCGCCGGGTAGGCGGTCTTGCGGCTGGACGGGATGTGGGTGTGCTCCGGTACCCACAGCGATTCGAAGCCCCGCTTCTCCAGTTCCAACGCCAGCGGCGCCGGTCGCATGGAGTCGGTCGTGAAAAACATGACGGCGCCGATCTTCATGATGAAACTACCCTCCCGTTGGTGGGATTGCGCCCTGCCCGGTCACGGCCGTCAAGCCGCCAGCGCGAGCGATTGCACTGGACGGCCGAACGGTCCGCGTGCTCTTGGAAGCCCGTGACGTCCCCGAGCCCCTCGCCACGCCCTGCGCCCGGCCGTACGCCTCTCGTGGCAACCGGCGTCGTGGTGAGCGCCGTGATCCTGTTCGGACTGGGCGCCGTTGTTCTGCCGCCGGCCGGCGTGATCCTGCTCGGCGGATTGCTGGCGCTGGCCGGCGTAGCCGTGTTCCGTACGCCGCGGGTTCGCACCGGCTTCCTGGTGCTGGCCTCGGTGCTGCTGAGCTTCTCCGCCGCCGAAGCTTTCATCGGTGTGCTGGCGGAGCCGCCGGTCAACCGCTCGGTCGCCAAGGTTCACGAGCCCTCGAACTGGACCGTCGGCGACGATGTCGTGGGCTACCGGACGCGGCCGGGCATCACGGTTTCGGCGACGGCGACTTTTGGCGACGACACCGTCTACCGCCGCAACTACACGATCGAGCCCTCAGGCGCGCGGCGCACGCCGGGCTCGACGGCGAGTGCACCCAAGACCATCCTGTTCATCGGCGATTCCTACATCTTCGGCGAGGGGCTGTCGGACGACCAGACGCTGCCGTCCCGTTTCGCCGCCGGGCTCGCCACACCGGCCAACGTCGTCAATCTCGGTGTACTGGGCTATTCGCCGGCGCATCTGGTACGCGCGGTCGAGAGTGGGCTCTACGACCGCTACGTTGTCGGCAAGGTTGCCGCGGTCGTGACCTGGATCACGCGAATCCACCTGCCGCGGCTGACCGGCGACGGCGGCTGGCTCGGTTCTTCTCCGCGCTACGAACTCGACGCCGGCGGCAGACCGCGCTTCACCGGCTCGTTCAACGAATATCGCTGGACCCATCCGGGTAACGGTCTGGAATATCTCGGCCGCACCTATCTCGCCTCCGTGGCACGCGCCGTCCGCGGCGACCTCGAGCATGCGCAAGTGCCGCTCTATCTCGCCCTGCTCGCGGACCTGCGCGACAAGGTGCGCGCGCGCTACGATGCGCCGCTGGTCTTGATCTACGACTGGCCGGAGGAGATCGGCGAGGGCCAGGACGACGGCTTCTACGTGCCCTACTTCAAGGACATAAAGGCGCTCGGCATGCCGATGATCTCGGTGCGCCGGATCCTGGGACCGTCGATGGCCGGATGGAAGGACTGGGTCATCCCCTACGACAACCACCCCAACGAGCGCCTGACCGAGGCGCTGGCCAAGGACCTGCTGGTGACGCTCGGGCAGTAAGCCAGCGGTGCTTGCCTAGAACGCCCTGATCACCGGATTGGCGAATATCGAAGGCGCGGCACCAG
>JBGAIW010000115.1:0-12693 GCA_044225265.1 Reyranella sp. | reverse complement strand
GTAATGGCGTTCGGCGAGCTTGCGCACCGTCTCGGGCGTCGTGTCGCCTGCCACGATCAGGACCGCGTTGTTGGGTGCATAGCGCCGGCGATAGAAGGCGCCGAGGTCGCCGACGGTCAGGCGCTTCACGTCGTCGACATAGCCCACGACCGGCATGCCGTAGGGCCGGTGACGGCCGAACAGCTGCTCGCGCGACGCCTCGTCGAGCAGCATCGCCGGCACGTTGTCGGTGCGCATGCGGCGCTCCTCGAGCACGACCTGGCGCTCGGTGCGAAGATCGCTCTCGGCCAGCCGCAGGTTGACCATGCGGTCGGCTTCCATGCGCATCACCATCTCGAGCCGGTCGGCGGCGACGGTCTGGTGATAGGCCGTGACGTCGAAGTCGGTGTAGGCGTTGTCGCGGCCGCCGCTGCGCGAGACGATGCGCGAGAACTCGTTCGGGCCCACCGTGGCGGTGCCCTTGAACATCATGTGCTCGAGGAAATGCGCGACGCCGGTCTGGCCGAACGTCTCGTCGGCCCCGCCGACCTTGTAGAGCACGACCTGGGTGACGATCGGCGCGCGGTGCGAGGGCAGCACCACGATCTGGAGTCCGTTGGCGAGGGTGAAGCTTTCCGACGGCCGGCGTGCAACGGTCAGCAACGCGGCGCGCGATCGGCCGGACGCGACGATGCCCGCGCCCGCGAGGAGGCCGCCGAGAAGGACCCGGCGGCGGGGCCCCGCGGCGGACGTCAGAAGATGCCTTCGAGGAGGCCGCGCTTGCGGCGAACGATCGTCGGCGTCGGCGCCGTCGAGGACGTGCCGGCGGCCTGGGCGTCACGCAGGCGCTGCTGTTCCTTCGCCGGATCGACGATGACGCCGGGCGGCGGGGCGTCCTGCCAGAAGATCAGGCTGTCGATGAAGGTCTTGTTGCTGTCGTCGAGGATGCGGGTGTCGCGATTGACCTGCGCGCGGATGTTGGGATTGACGCCACCGGCGCTCGCCTTCGCGACCAGCGCGCGCTCGGACGCGTCGCCCGTGCGCGGCACCTTGGCATCGGGCGCAACGTTGCGGCTGGCCAGTGCCGGCGACAGCGCCTCGCGCGCCTGGTCGGCGGTCGAGGTCTCCTGCGGGCGGGGCTCGCCGGGCCGCGGCGGCCGCAGCTCGGCATTGGGCGGCATGGTGAGCGGCGAGTGCGAGACGATCTTGAATTCGTCGGGCGACACCTTCTTGCCGCCGCCGAGGTTCTCGAAGGCGCTGCACCCGCCCAGCGCGACGCCGGCGAGCGCAATCAGGGCCACAGAGTTGAAACAGGTCCGTCGCATCGTCCGTAGTTTCTGTCCACCGAGCTTGTCTCGCCCGCACTTGTGTCGATTCATCATGGCCGTATCAGGGCGCCCGCTTCCTCTCGCCGATCAGCGAATCCAGCAGCATCAGACCGACCCCCACGACAATCGCCGAATCGGCGATGTTGAAGGCCGGCCAGTGCCATTCGCCCACGTGAAAATCGGCAAAATCGAACACCGCTCCCCAGCGGGCGCGGTCGATAACATTGCCGATGGCGCCCCCTATGACAAGGCCGATACCCCAGCCGTTCAACAGGCGGTCGGTTCGCCGCAGCCAGATGAACAGGCCGATGCACACCGCCACCGCAACCATCGACAGCGCCCACGGCGGCAGGGCCCGATCGCCGCCCAGCAGGCCGAAGCTGACGCCGCGATTCCACACCACGACCAGGCGGAAGTAGCCATCGACCACCGATACGATCTGGCCGACCTTGAACAGGTAGTTCAGCAGCAGCTGCTTGGAGACCTGATCGACAACGAGGGTCAGGACGACCAGACTCATCGCCTGGCGATCGATCGGCCTCACGACCGCGCCCTCACGTCACCGCCTCTTCGCAGCGAGCGCAGATCAGCGGATGGCTGGCCGACTTGCCGACTTCTTCCAGCACCTGCCAGCAACGCGCGCACTTGTTGCCGGCGGCGAGACCGGGCACGACACCCACGCCTGCTACATCGGGCAGCGTGAAGGCGCCCGCCGGCGCCTCGCCCGAGACCAGGTCGCCGCCCGACGTGATGCAGATCTCGGTGAGATCGAGCCCCTTCATCGCGGCGATGTACTCCGGAGCGGCGTGAACGTGCGGCGCTGCCTGCAGGCTCGATCCGATGCGCTTTTCGGCGCGCTCCAGTTCCAGCGCCCCGGTGACCACGCGCCGCAGCGCACGAACGGTCTTCCACTTCTCGCCGAGTGCCGCATCGTTCCATGCCGCCGGGATCGCCGGATAGACGCGCAGGTGCACGCTGTCCTTGTCGCCGTCCGGCACGTCCCGGGGCCGCGCCAGCCAGGCTTCTTCAGCGGTGAAGCAGGTGATCGGCGCGAGCCACGCGGTCAGGAAAGAGAACAGCTCGGCCATCACCGTGCGCGCGGCACGCCGACGCGGCGACGACGGGGCATCGCAGTAGATCGAGTCTTTGCGGATATCGAAATAGAAGGCGCTGAGATCGACCGCGCAGAAATTGTGCAGTTCGGTCGCGATCTTGTGGAAGTCGTAGTCGTCCACCGCCGGCCGGAACATCGCGTCGAGTTCGCCGAGGCGATGCAGCACCCAGCGCTCGAGCTCGGGCATGTCCTTCGGCTCGACCTTCTCCGCCGCCGAGTAGCCGTCGAGGCTGCCCAGCAGGTAGCGCAAGGTGTTGCGCAGACGGCGATAGGCCTCGGCCTGATGCTTCAGGATCTCCGGCCCGATGCGCTGGTCTTCGGTGTAGTCGGTGCCGACCACCCAGAGGCGCAGGATATCGGCGCCGTACTGGTCGCACACCACTTGCGGCGCGGTGATGTTGCCTAGCGACTTGGACATCTTGCGGCCCTGCTCGTCGAGCGTGAAGCCGTGTGTCAGCACGCCGTCATAGGGCGCACGGCCGCGCGTGCCGCAGCTCTCCAGCAGCGAAGAATGGAACCAGCCACGATGCTGGTCCGAGCCCTCGAGATAGAGATCGGCCGGCCACTTCAGGTCGGCATTGCCCTCGAGTGTGAAGACATGCGTCGAGCCCGAATCGAACCAGACATCCAGGATGTCCCTGACCTGCTCGAAGTCCTGGGCCTTGTACTTGTTGCCGAGGAAACGCTCGGGCGGGCTCTCGAACCAGGCATCGGCACCCTCGGCCTTGAAGGCCTCGACCACCCGCCCCATCACCTCAGGATCGCGCAGCGGCTCGCCGGTGCTCTTGTCGACGAACACCGCGATCGGCACGCCCCAGGCGCGCTGGCGCGACACGCACCAGTCCGGACGCTGCTCGATCATCGAGCGCAGGCGGTTGTAACCGGCCTGCGGCACGAAGCGCGTCGCATCGATCGCCGCCAGCGCCTTCTCGCGCAAGGTGCCGCCGATCTCGGGGATCGTCTTGTCCATGGCGATGAACCACTGCGGCGCATTGCGGAAGATCACCGGCGCCTTCGACCGCCACGAATGCGGATAGGAGTGGGTGATGCGGCCCGAGGCCAGGAGCTTGCCGGCCTCGATGAGCGCCTGGGTCACGACCTTGTTGGCCGGGCCCTTCTTGCCGACCGACGTGTAGACCGCGAGGCCCGCGAACAGCGGCACGTGCGGATAATAAGTACCGTCCTCGGCGACCGTATCCGGGACCTCGACGCCGTTGGCGATGCCGAGCTCGTAGTCGTCGGCGCCATGGCCCGGCGCGATGTGCACGAAGCCCGTACCGGCATCGGCCGTCACGAAATCGCCCTGGAGCAGACGGACATCGAACTCGTAACCCTTGCCGCGCAGCGGGTGCGCCGCGATCAAGCCTTCGAGATCCTCCGCCGCCACGTCGGCCAAGACCTTCGCCGTGAACTTGGCCGCTTCGCCGACGGCGCCGACCAGTTCCTTGGCCAGCACCATCTTCTCGCCGACGACAGCGAGACTGCCCTCGCCAACCGCGGTGACCTCGACCAGCGCGTAGGCAATGTCCTTGCCGTAGGCGAGCGCGCGGTTGCCCGGCATTGTCCAGGGAGTCGTCGTCCAGATCACGACCGCTGCGCCGTCGAGCTTGCCGTTCCTGCTCTTCAGCACCGGGAAGCGGACATGCACCGTGTCCGACGTGTGGTCGTGATACTCGATCTCGGCTTCGGCGAGCGCGGTCTTCTCGACGACCGACCAGAGTACCGCCTTGGAGCCCTTGTAGAGGCCGCCGTTCATCAGGAACCGTCCGAGCTCGCCCGCGATCACCGCTTCGGACTCGTACTTCATCGTCGAGTAGTAGTTGTCCCAGTCGCCGTCGACGCCCAGCCGCTTGAACTCCTCGCGCTGCACGGTGATCCAGTGATCGGCGAAGGCGCGGCACTGGCGGCGGAACTCCGCGATCGGCACCTGGTCCTTGTCCTGCTTCTTGGCGCGGTACTCTTCCTCGATCTTCCACTCGATCGGCAGGCCGTGGCAGTCCCAGCCCGGCACGTAGTGGCTGTCCTTGCCCAGCATCTGCTGGGTGCGGCTGACGAGGTCCTTCAGGATCTTGTTGAGCGCGTGGCCGATATGGAGGTTGCCGTTGGCGTAGGGCGGGCCGTCATGCAGCACGAACTTCGGACGACCCTTGCTCTCGGCGCGCAGGCGCTCGAACAGCTTCATGTCGGCCCAGCGCTTCAGGAGCTCGGGCTCCTTCTTGGGCAGGCCCCCGCGCATGGGAAAGTCGGTCTTGGGCAGGAAGACGCTGGATTTGTAGTCGGTTGTCACGGCTGAACTCGCAAGCATTCGGGAACAAAGGCGGGCCGGCCGAACGCCGGCGCCTGCGGAAACGACAGAAACCCGGCCGCTTGGTTAGCGGACCGGGCGGCTAATTCGTTCCCGAATGGCCCTTATCGACATGGGGGCCGCAATCTAGGGACCCCCCAATAGAGGGTCAACCGGCCAAAGTCGCTAGAATGGCTTCCATCCCTAGGCCTTTGAAAGGCGTCGTCGCTAGGCGACGACACCCCCCAAAGCCATCCAGCTAGTGCTTTTTCTTCTTCGCAGCCTTTTTCTTGCTCGCCGTCCGCCTTCCCTTACGCCTTGCATTGTCATCATCGACCGGATCTTCAGGATCTGACGGATTTTCGTTAGGATCGGGGCCTGGGGGAATATTGTAGCCTGCGCGATCTTCAACCCCCCGCTCAACCTCCGATGTATAAGCGGTAATCGTCATTACCGCCCCGTTGCGCACCACTCGCGCCATAGGCGGTCCGTTGAATTCTTCTGTCCAAAACTTGATTGTATCGTAGGTCTCGTCTTGCAGACCTTCGTAAATCCACTTCTTGATAACGTCGGCCATCTGGATTTGAGCGCCAGTGTCAGGGTCGATCTGAGTGACGGTACCCCAATAGCGAAGCAACCAGAACCAGCGCAGGGCCGGACGGAGGTAATTCTCCTTCTTCGGATGCAGCTTGAAGGTCTTGGCGCAGCGCGCGAGCGTTCGACCGTCCTTCGGATCTAGCCCAAACTTATTCTTGCGCTCCTTCTTGCGCATCTTCTTGAGTTTTGCTCCTTTGAAATTCCTGTTCAGCTTGTCGAGAATTTCTTGCGTGTCCGCAGACATGAACAACATTCCCATTGCCATACCCTCCCCTGTTTGGGTTTGATTTATTTCAACCTGCGTGAGGCCGTCGTTTGTCCAGCGCGCCAGCTTGCAGTGTCAACCACCGCTTCCGCGGCGACAGCACCCGTCTCACGGCCACACGAGCCGCGCGGCCGCGCGGCCGCACATAGAAGCTGCGATAAAGGTCCATTAGTTCACGGGCGCCACACAGCGATCGTGCAGCGCCCTCTTCATTGCCATACACGCACTTCATGCCAACGCGCGTCGCCCAATAGTCAGCTTGCGCTTCACATGAGAGCCACGGATAGTCAGGATCGAGTGGCCGTCCGCCCAAGTGATGGCCCACCTCGTGTGCAATCGCCACGGCCAGACCATTTTCACCGAGCCTACGGTTCCGGGCGAGCCCGCCCATAACGACGACGTAGCGGCAATCGTCCAACATGGATGCCTGTGCGTTCAAACTGTCGGATCGCCAGATGAGATGAAACAAGATATCGGGGAATGTGGCCGAGAACCGCTCGAGCACGCCAGCAACAAGCTTCTCACGGGCTGCATCACGCTGACCGTACAGATCAGCCGGTTGTGGCTTTGACTCAAGCATTCAACCCCCATCGGAATTGTGCCAAATCGAGACCTTTTCGTCATCCATATTCCGGGCTTAGAGCGGGTCAACTGCAACTAGAGCAACACCCAAAACTGAGTGGATTCGAGTCATCCAAGAAGGGAAACTCGTCGGTGCGATGCAATGCGCGAACTGCAGAACAGTAAATAGCGCGGACGCAAGATACTGTGCCTCTTGCGGTAGCGCGCTGTCGCTCATCTGCGCTTCGTGCAATTTCGCGAATGCGCAGACCGCTCGATTCTGCAGCCAGTGCGGTGCCGCCCTCTCGAACTCGACGGTCCACAAGCCGGTTCCGTCATCGGTCGCAGCCGAACTTAAGCACATCACCATACTCTTCGCAGACGTTGCCGGATCAACCGAACTAATCGAGAGCCTCGATCCAGAAGCAGCCGCCAAGCGGCTGGCGCCAGCGATCGACGCCATGCAAGAGGCCGTGCGTCGTTTCGAAGGTTCGATCGTCAAGATCCAAGGCGATGGCATCATGGCCGTGTTCGGCGCGCCAAATCCGCAGGAGGACCACGCCGTGCGCGCCTGCTGCGCGGGGCTTGCCCTTCAGGCGGCCGTGCGCGCCCTGCCCGGTCCGACCTTGCCCGTGCGGGTCGGCATCAACAGCGGCGAAGTGCTGGCGCGCACCGTTTCGACGTCCTTCTCGACCGACTTCGACGCCACCGGCGTCACAGTGCATGTCGCCAGCCGGCTGGAAAGTCTCGCGCCGGCGGGCGGTATCGCGCTGTCGCCTGCGACCTTGCGTGCGGCGCGGCAGTTCATTTCCGTCGAGTCGATCGGCACGCAGATCATTCGCGGCCTGTCGGCGCCGATGGAAGTTTTCCTGCTGACCGGGCTGCGGCGCGGCGTGATGAGCCAGCGCTTCAGCAACGAGAGCGCGCGGTCTGGCTTCCTCGGCCGCGACCGCGAGATGGCGCTTCTCGAGCTCGGGCTGGAGCGCGCTGCGGCCGGCGACGGCTGCGCTATCGGCCTCGTGGCCGAGGCAGGCGTCGGAAAGAGCCGGCTGTGCTTCGAGTTCGCCGAGCGCTGCCGCACGCGCGGAATCCGCGTGCTCGAAGCCCGCGCCCTGGCGCACAGCCGCGCCACGCCGTTCGAGCCGGTGATCGACGTCGTCAGGGCGTTCTTCGAGATTGCGGCCGACGACTCGTCCGACGAGGCGCGCGGGAAGATCGCCGCCGCCTGCGAGGCTCTCGACGCCGGATTGGCGGCCGAGCTGCCGCTGATCTTCGACTTTCTGGGGGTCGCCGATCCGGGCCAGCCGCGCGAACGGATCGATCCCGGCGTGCGTCGCGACCGGCTGAACGGCTTCTTCCGGCGGCTGGTGCGCATCGCGAGCCGCAACAACGCCGCCGTGCTGCTGATCGAGGACCTGCACTTTCTCGATTCCGGCAGCGAGTCGCTCCTCGAGGTGGTGGCCGATTCGCTGGCCGGCACACGCTTGCTTCTGCTGGTGAATTTCCGGCCGGGCTACGCCGCGCCCTGGATGCGCATCGAGAACTACGAACAGATCTCTCTTCCTGCGTTGCGCCAGAGCGCCGCCGACGAACTCGCCCGCCACCTGCTGGGCGACGATGCCTCGATGGCTTCGCTGTTGCCGCTGATCGCCGACCGGGCCCGCGGTAATCCGTTCTTCATCGAGGAACTGGTTCGCAAGTTCGAGGAGAGCGGCAATCTCACGGGTAGTCCCGGCAACTATCGCCTGGTGGCCGAACCCGACATGAAGCTCATTCCGGACAATGTGCAGGCGATCGTCAGCGCACGCGTCGACAGCCGGCCCGAGCTCGAACGCACCTTGCTACAGACCGCCGCCGTGGTCGGGCGCGAATTCGGGGTCGCGGTACTCGAGCACGTGGCGGGCATCGCCTCCAACGTGGTCGGCGCGGCGCTTCATCGCCTGTCGCTCGCGGGCCTGGTCTACGAGACTTCGGGCGGTTCCGGCGCAGGCTTCGCCTTCAAGCACCCGATGGTGCAGGAGGTCGTCTACCGCTCGCTGGTCTCGGAGCGCAGGCGTGCGCTGCATGCCTCGGTCGCGGCCGATCTCGAGAAGACATTGCCGGACCCCGGCGGCGCCCAGGCGAGCTTCGTCGCCTACCATTTCGAGGAGGCCGGCAATGCCCCGCAGGCCGCCTCCTACAACATGAAGTCGGCGATGTGGCACGGCACGCGCGATCCCGGCGAGGCGCTGGAAGCGTGGAAGCGCGTGCGCCGCCTGCTGCTTGGCCTGCCACTGGAGGGACCCGCCCGCTATCCGCTGCTGATGGCGAGTGGGCAGATCGTCAACTTTTCCTGGCGTGTCGGACTGACCGCCGACGAGGCCGAGCCGTTCTATGCCGAGGCGCTCGGCATTGCGACCTCGCTGGGCGACATGCGGGCCGTCACGCTGGTCACCGCCGCCTATGGCCGGTCGCTCGCCAGTTCGGGGTCGGCGGTCGACTATGTGGCGACCGTCACCGACGCCATGAAGCACCTCGACCCGCAGAAGCATGTCGGCCTGCTGGCGGTACTGTCGGCCATCCGCTGCCATGCGCGTTGGCTGGCCGGCGATCTGCCAGGCGCGATGGCCGACAATGATTTTGCCCTCGCACATGCCGACAAGGTCGAGGAGGTCGATCAGCAGACCCTGGGGTTCACCGTGGCGATCTGGATCAAGGGCCTGCGCAGCAAGGTGCTGGCCATGATGGGCCGCTTCGACGAGGCGCGCGCGCTTGCCGAAGAGCTGATCTCGGGCGACGAAGCCGTCGTCGATACGCTGCATCGCGTGCTCGGCCACGGCACGATGGTCGACATCGCCTGGGGACGTGGCGACGCGGCGCTCGCGGAGAAGCACGGCGCCACCGCGCAGGCGATCGCCGACAAGAGCGGCAACCCCTACCTCCTCGTTTACGGCCGTGCCTTCAACGCACTCGCGCTGGCGATGAACGGACGGCATTCGGATGCCACGACACTGCTCAGCGACACTTTGCGGTTCGCCCGCCAGCGCAATGCCGGCCTGGAAAACGAAGCCCGCATGCTGGCCGACCTTGCCTGGGTGCAGATGCAGGCGGGTTTGCCCGACCGTGCCGAGGCAACGGCCGAAGAGGCCGCGCAGGCCGCGCGGCGGCGCGGCGCAAAAATCTGGCTTGCCTATGCTGAATGCATCACCGGTGGTCCCGAGAGCGCGGTCTTCAGGCGGCTGATCAACGAAACCGGCGCCCGGCTTCTCGCGGGCCTGCGTATCAAGCCGTCGGCTTGAAGTCGCCCCGATCGGCGAGAACCAGTTCGATGACCACCGGCCAGTGGTCCGAGCCGATCGCGGGGCCGCGGCGGCGGCCGACCGCATGCGCACCGCCGCCGGCGAGCACGATATCGATCGGGATCGCCAGCCACGGCGGAACCATGCGGCCCAGAAGCGCGGCGGGATAGGTACCGGCCAGGGCGCCCGGCGCGCAACGCAGACCGGTTTCGGCCATCAGGCGGCGCACCGGCGGCGTCCAGGGCGTGGCATTGAAGTCCCCGGTGACGACGACCGGCCCCGTGGTCCCGCTCAGGAAGGAACCGGTAAGATCGAGCAGGTCTTCGAGCGCCGTGCTGCGCCGCAGATCCTCGGGCGAGGCGGTGTGAAGGCCAACGATCGTCAGCCCGTTGACGCGAACGGCGACGGCGTGTCCGATGTCTACGAACAGGTCGACCGGCTCGGTCTCGAAGGGCTTGCGCGAGAAGATCATGACGTCGCCCTGTGCGCTGCCGGCGACATGGGGATAGTCCTGCTCGAGCACGGTGAGCGCGCGCCGCCAGTGGCGATGTGCCTCGGCGCAGATGAATATGTCGGGCCGATCGCGCGCCAGCCAGTCGATCACGCGATCGGTCGCGAGGTTGGTTTCGAGCAGATTGGCGAAGACCAGGCGGACCGTCTGGCCCCCGCCCACGACCTTCGGGCGTGCCGGTCGAGTTGCCCGCAGTACCACGTAGAGGTTCGCCGCCGCGCAGAGCAGCGGCAGGGCGATCATCAGGCCGTCGAATGGCCGGGCGAAATCGGCGAACGCCGCGACGATCGCGACGAGCAGCGAAGCCGCCGCCAGATGGGCGCGGAAATTGCCCAGCAGCGCGAAACGCCAGTCGCGATGGCCGGCGAATGCCGTCGCCAGGGCGAGCCCGGCCGTCGCCAGGACGACGAGCGTGCTCACCCGAGAATCTTGCGCGCTGCCTCGCCGTCGGCGCCGATCTGCGCCTTCAGCTGATCGAGCCCGGCGAATTTCATCTCCGGCCGGATGAAATCGACGATCTGAACGCGCAGGACCTTGCCGTAGAGGTCGGCCGCGAAATCGAACAGATGGACCTCGAAATTCTCCTGCAGCTTGCCGACCGTCGGCCGTCGGCCGAGATTGGCCACACCGGGGCGCCATTTCTCCTCGGCGTCGCCCGCGATCAGCGTCCGTACGGCATAGACGCCAAAGCGCGGACGCAGATGCTCGCCGAGCGCCACGTTGGCGGTGGGAAAGCCGATGGTCCGGCCACGCTGGTCGCCCTTCTCGACGACGCCCTCGATCTCCCACGCATGCCCCAGCAGCTCGGCGGCCTCGCTCGGCCAGCCGGCGCGCAGCGCCTCGCGGATGCGGGTCGAGGAATAGATCTCGCCCTCGCGCATCACCGGATCGAGCACCGTGACGCCGAAGCCGCGCCGGGCGCCGGCCGCGCGCAGCATCTCGACATTGCCGCTGCGCCGCGCGCCGAAGGTGAAGTCATAGCCGCAGACGACATGGCGCGCGCCGAGACCCGCGATCAGCACGTCGTCGATGAAGTCGTCCGCCGTCACGGCGGCGAAGGCCGCGTCGAAGCGCTGGGCCAGCACGGCCTGCACGCCGTACCGCTCCAGCAGCCGCACCTTGGCCGGCGGCAGAGTGAGCCGGAACGGGCCGGTGTCGGTGACGAAGAAGCGCCGCGGATGGGGCTCGAAGGTGAGCGCGACCAGCGGCCTTCCGAGTGCCGTCGCCTGCTCCGCCGTCCGGGCGATCAGCGCCTGATGGCCGCGATGCACACCATCGAAATTGCCGAGCGCGATCGCCCCGCCCTTCCACTCGGCCGATGTGGCACCCCAGTCGTCGAAGACGGGAATCACTTCGCGGCGGCCCGGCGCGGCACGAGGACGACGGCCTCTCCGTCGATCACGACCTTGTCGCCGTTCAGGCACTGGGTCTTGATCGTGACGCGGCGCTTCTGCGCATCGATCGCGCTCACCGTCGCCACGGCGGTGATGGTGTCGCCGATCAGCACCGGCGCCATGAAGTTCATGGTCTGCGAGACGTAGATCGCGCCCGGGCCCGGCAGCTTGGTGCCGATCACGGTCGAGATGAAGCTGCCGCTCAGCATGCCGTGGGCGATGCGCTGGCCGAAGCGCGTGCCCTTGGCGAAGCCCTCGTGCAGGTGGATCGGGTTGGTGTCGCCCGACACGCCGGCGAACGCCATGATGTCGGCCTCGGTCACCGTCTTGCCGAACATGGCGGTCTGCCCGACCGTGAGGTCTTCGAGGAAAAGGCCGTTCATCGCCGAGAAATCCGACACCGCTCGCGCTCCCTGTCTGGTCGCACCCTCTTATCACGCTCCGGACCCTATGCCACAGTCGCGGCGATGAGCGAGACCGTCGCCGCCGCCCTTGCTGCCGCGTGCCGCCGCCATTTCGGCGCGGCCGCCCGCATCGAGGCCCTTCACCGCGAATCGGGCGGCGCGTCGCGCCAGACCTGGAGCTTCGACGCCCTGGTCGGCGACCGTCGCCACGCGCTGATCCTGCGGCGCGACCCGCCGGCGGCGGCCGGGCACGACAAAGCGAGCACCACCGCGCTCGACCGCGCCACCGAGTTCCACGTCCTGCGTGCCGCCTACCAGGCCGGCGTGCGGGCGCCCGAACCTTTGTTCGAACTGGCCGCGGCCGACGGGCTGGGCGAGGGCTTCGTGATGCGCCGCGTCGGCGGCATCGCCATCGCCCGCAAGCTGTTGCGCGATGCGCCCTATGCCGCCGCGCGTCCGCGGATCACGGGCCAGCTCGGTGAGATCATGGCGCGGATCCATGCGGTCGACATCGCCACCTTGCCGGCGCTCGAGCGGCGCGATGCCGCCGGCCAGATCGCCAACCTGCGCGCGACGCTCGACATGCTCGACCAGCCGCAGCCGGTCTTCGAGCTCGCCCTGTCGTGGCTCGACCGTCGCAAGCCTCCCTCGACCGCCGCGCCGGTGCTGGTGCACGGCGACTATCGCACCGGCAACTATCTCGTCGACGAGACCGGCGTGACGGCGATCCTCGACTGGGAAGGCGCGCATCTCGGCGATCCGGTCGAGGACCTCGGCTGGCTGTGCGTGAAGAGCTGGCGCTTCGGCGCGATCGACAAACCGGCCGCGGGCTTCGGCAGCCGCGAGGAGCTGTGGCGCGCCTACGAACGCGCGGGCGGCGCCGCAGTCGATCCGGCGCGTGCGCACTGGTGGGAGGTGTTCGGCACGGTGCGCTGGGGCGTGATCTGCATGACCCAGGCATGGCGCCACCTGTCGGGC
>JBGAIW010000114.1:0-12774 GCA_044225265.1 Reyranella sp. | reverse complement strand
AAACGGGAAAAAGGGGAAAGGTTACCGCGCGGTAACTACCCCTCGGCCAAGGTCCGGTGAATGGAAGACAAGTTGCAACTTTCGGCGCTCGACGCCGACGATCTCGGCGTCGTGTCGGCGGCCGTCCAGGACTCGCTGGTGGCGGTGCGCGACTGCGCCTGGTTCGCCGACGAGAAGCGCTTCGTGCTGCTGCTGAACCGCTTCAAGTGGGAGGCCGATCCCGGCGTCGAGACGCGCTACTGGCGGACCCATTCGGCCCTTGTTTTCAACGAGGTGAAGGCGGTCCACCACCACAAGATCCCGCTCGACCAGCCCGACCGGGTGCTCGACCTCTTGTCGATGGGGCTGGAAAAGGACGGTTCGGTGACCCTGCATTTTGCCGCCAACCGGTCCATACGGCTGGAAATCGGCCGTCTTGCGTGCCATTTGGGGGATGTCGGGGAGCCTTGGCCGTCCCCGTGGAAGCCCGCCCATCCGTAACCCGGGGCGGGCATTTGCGTTGTGGAGCGATGGTCGTCGTGTCGAGGCAAGAGAACGAAAAGCTGATTTTGGCCCTGCCCAAGGGCCGCATCCTCAAGGAAGCGGCGCCGTTGCTGGCGCGCGCGGGCATCGAGCCCGAACCGGCGTTCAGCGATCCGGACTCCCGGTTGCTGCGCTTCACCACCAACCATCCCGACCTCGACATCATCCGCGTGCGCTCGTTCGACGTGGCGACCTTCGTGGCGTTCGGCGCCGCGCATCTCGGCGTCGCGGGCTATGACGTGTTGATGGAGTTCGACTACGCCGAGATCTACGCGCCGATCGACCTCGGCATCGGCAAGTGCCGGCTGGCGGTCGCCGAGCCGGTCGAGATGGCCGGCAGCGACGATCCGCGGCGCTGGAGCCATGTCCGCATCGCCACCAAGTATCCCGAGGTGACGCGCCGCCACTTCGCCGCGCGCGGCGTGCAGGCCGAGTGCGTCAAGCTTTCGGGCGCGATGGAGCTGGCGCCGTCGCTCGGCCTCAGCCACCGCATCGTCGACCTCGTCGACTCGGGCCGCACGCTCAAGGAGAACGGGCTGGTCGAGATCGAGCACATCGCCGACATCACCTCGCGCTTCATCGTCAACCGCGCCGCGCTCAAGACGCAGGCGACGCGGGTCGGCGGCTGGGTCGAGCGTTTCCGCGAGATCGGCGTTGCCGCCTAAGGACGGACCGCTGCGGCTCGACGCGTCGGCGCCGGGCTTCGAGAAGGACTTCGCCGCCTTCCTCGGACGCAACCGCGACACCGACGAGAATGTCGACCGCATCGCGGGCGACATCGTGGCCGACGTGCGCAAACGCGGCGACGCGGCGCTGCTCGAATACACGAAGAAGTTCGACCGCTTCGGCAGCGACGCCGCGGGCCTGCGCCTGACGGCGGAAGAGATCGCGGCGTCGGCGGCCAGCGTGCCGGCCGCGCAGCGCGAGGCTCTGTCGTTCGCGGCCAAGCGCATCGAGGCGTTCCACCGCGCGCTGCTGCCCAGGGATGTCGACTTCACCGACGCCACCGGCACGCGGCTCGGCGCGCGCTACCGGCCCATCGACTCGGTCGGCGTCTACGTGCCGGGCGGGACGGCGGCCTATCCGTCGTCGGTGCTGATGAACATCGTGCCGGCCAAGGTGGCGGGCGTGAAGCGCATCGTCATGGTCGTGCCGACGCCCGACGGCGTGGTCAATCCGCTGGTCATGCTGGCGGCGCAGATCTCCGGCGCCGACGAGGTCTGGCGCATCGGCGGCGCGCAGGCCGTCGCGGCACTGGCCTACGGCACGCAGTCGCTGGCGCCGGTCGACAAGATCACCGGCCCCGGCAACGCCTTCGTGGCGGCCGCCAAGCGCCGCGTGTTCGGCCAGGTCGGCATCGATCTGATCGCGGGGCCGTCGGAAATCCTGGTCGTCGCCGACCGGCAGAACGATCCCGCCTGGATCGCGGCCGACCTGCTGTCGCAGGCCGAGCACGACGCGTCGTCGCAGTCGGTGCTGATCGCCGACGACAAGGCATTCGCCGA
Source organism: Reyranella sp. (assembly GCA_044225265.1). Classification (GTDB taxonomy): domain Bacteria; phylum Pseudomonadota; class Alphaproteobacteria; order Reyranellales; family Reyranellaceae; genus Reyranella. The sequence continues at coordinate 10,747 of JBGAIW010000114.1, read as the reverse complement.
TGCCGTGGCCCGCGCCGTCGACGATGCGCTGAAGGTGCTGCCGCGCGCGGCGATCGCCGGCGCGTCGTGGCGCGACAACGGCGCGATCATCCTGGTGAAGGACCTCGCCGACGCCGTGCCGATCGTCGACCGGATCGCCGCCGAGCATGTCGAGCTCGCGATGGAGCCGGAGGCGGCGCAGGCGCTGGCCGGGAAGATCTCGCACGCCGGCGCGATCTTCGTCGGCCGTCACACGCCGGAAGCCATCGGCGACTATGTCGCCGGCACCAACCACGTGCTGCCGACCTCGCGCGCCGCGCGCTTCTCGGGCGGGCTTTCGGTCGCGGACTTCCTGAAGCGCGCATCCGATCGTATCGGCCGCGAGAGCGCTGGCGGCCCTCGGGCCGGCCCTGCAACTCGCCGAGACCGAGGGGCTGGATGCGCACGGCCGCTCGGTCTCGATCCGGCTCAACCGCCGCGCCTGAGGCCCGCCGTGTCGAAGGCGCGACGCATCCTGGACATCGTGCTGGACGAGAAGTCGGTCGCGCGGCGCTCGCCCGAGGTCGAGCATGAGCGCGCGGTGGCGCTGTTCGATCTGCTGGAGGACAACGACTTCGCGCTGGCCGGAGCCGGGGCAGGGGCGGAGGGCGGGCCGTACCGGCTGCATCTCGGCGTGTTCGAGCAGCGGCTGGTGTTCGGCGTGCACGACCAGCACGACCGGAAGCTGCGCGACATCATCCTGTCGCTGACGCCGTTCCGGAAGATCATGGCGGACTACGCCATGATCTGCGAGAGCTACTACGCCGCCATCAAGAAGCTCTCCAACGCGCAGATCGAGGCGCTCGACATGGGCCGGCGCGGCCTGCACAACGAGGGCTCCGAGCTGCTGCGCGAGCGGCTGGAAGGCAAGATCGAGGTCGACCACGACACGGCGCGCCGCCTGTTCACCCTGATCTGCGCGCTGCACATCAAGGCATGAGCGTGTCGCTTCCTCCCAGCGTGCTCTTTGCGTGCAGCCAGAATTCCGTGCGCTCGCCGATGGCCGAGGCGATGGCCAAGCGGCTCTACGGCCATTCGAGCTACATCGACTCGGTGGGCGTGCGCGCGACCGAGGTCGACGGCTTCGCGGTGGCGGTGCTCGACGAGATCGGCGTCGACGGCCACCGCCATCATGCCAGACCTTCGAGGACATCGATCCCGCCTCGTTCGACCTGATCGTGACCCTGTCGCCCGAGGCCCATCGCAGCGCGCTCGAGTTCACGCGCGGCACGGCCGCGGAGGTCGAGTACTGGCCGGTGCCCGATCCCACCGCCGTCGAGGGCTCGCGCGAGGCGCGGCTCGACGCCTATCGCCGCACGCGCGACCTCGTGCTGGCGCGGCTGAAGGCCCGGTTCGGCACGCTCGCCGGCCCCTCGCGCTGTAGGAGACCAAAAGGTTGACTATCGCCCGGCCGAGGCCCATTTTCCGGCCGCTCAATCCCTCTCGCACTCCCAACCGGAGGCCTGATGGCCAAGGAAGATCTGATCGAGTTCAACGGCGTCGTCGACGAGCTGCTGCCGAACGCCATGTTCCGCGTGAAGCTCGACAACGACCACACGATCCTCGCCCACACCTCGGGCAAGATGCGCAAGAACCGCATCCGCGTGCTGGCAGGCGACCGCGTCACCGTCGAGATGACGCCCTACGACCTGACCAAGGGCCGCATCACCTTCCGCTTCAAGTAGGCTTGGCTGCCACGCTCGTCCTGGCATCCGCCTCGCCGCGCCGCCTGGACCTGCTGCGGCAGGTCGGGCTCGGAACCGGCCTGGTCGATCCCGCCGACCTGGACGAGACGCCGCTTCCGGCCGAGCCGCCCCGCGACTACGCGCTCCGCATGGCGCGAGCCAAGTTCGAGGCGATCGCGGCCCGCCACCCCGGCAAGTTCGTGCTCGCCGCCGACAGCGTCGTCGCGGTGGGCCACCGCATCTGCCCAAGGCCGGGGCGAGCAGCGGCGCGCGCCTCTCGGTCTGATGTCCAGGCCGCCGTCATCGCGTGCTGGGTGGAGTGGCGCTCGGCTCGCGGACGCGGCACCGCGCAGGTGCAGACGCGGCTGGTCGAGACGGCGGTGCGCTTCAAGCGGCTCGAGCCGGCCGAGATCGAGGAGTACGTGAAGAGCGGCGAATGGCGCGGCAAGGCGGGCGGCTACGCCATCCAGGGACTGGCCGCGAAATACGTCGCCTTCGTGTCGGGCTCCTACAGCAACGTGGTCGGCCTGCCCCTGCACGAGACGGCACAGATGTTGAAGGCCATGCTGCGATGAGCGCCCCCCAACGCCCGCCCCTCGATCGCCAACCGGTCGACCGTCTGATCTGCCATGTCATGCCGCAGGCCTTCCTGATGGCGCTTGTCGCGCAAGGCCGCCTCGTCGAGTTGCAGATCGCGCGCCGCGACCGGCCCTCGCTGGCCGACGGCATCTATCTCGGCCGGGTCGAGCGGGTGATGCCCGAGCTCGATGCGGCGTTCGTCGATATCGGCATCGGCAAGTCGGGCTTCCTGCGTGCCGCCGACCGCGCCGGCATCGACGAGTGGCCGCCGCTCGGCGCGCCGATCCTGGTGCAGATCCGCACCGGCAACGAGGACAGCGACAAGGGACCGCGGCTCACCATGAACATCGCGCTGTCCGGCCGCTACCTGGTCTACCACCCGATGGGCAGCGGCACGTCGTTCTCGCGCCGGATCGAGGGCGAGTCCGAGCGGGACCGGCTGGCGGGCCACGTCGCCGATCTGCTGGAGGGCGGCGTCGTTCTGCGCACGGCAGCGGCGGGCGCCAGCCGCGAGATTCTCGAGGCGGACGCGGTGCAGATCATGGAGCGCTGGGAGCGGGTGCGCCGGCACGCGCTCGATGCGCCGCCGCCCGCCGACATCACCGCGCGCATGCCGGGCGAGCGCGATCCGATCGCCCGGGCGTTGCGCGACCACGGCGCGGCCCTCGAGGAGGTGATCCTCGACGACCGGATCATGGCGCGCAGCCTGCAGGACGAGATGGACCGGTGCCGCGAGAAGATCCGCGTGCGCTGGCACAACGGGCCGATGCCGGTGTTCGACATCGACGACGTATCGGGCCAGATGGATGCCGCGCTGGCCGACCGCATCGCGCTGGAAAGCGGCGTCGAGATCCTGTTCGAACCGGGCGAGACCCTGACCGCGATCGACGTCGACAGCGGCAGCGCCGGCGGCCGCCAGGGCCGTGCGCCGCGCCGCCCGGTCGAGGTCAATCTCGAGGCGGCGCCCTCGATCGCCCAGCAGCTCAGGCTGCGCAACCTCGCGGGCGCGGTGGTGATCGACTTCGTCTCGATGCGCAGCGCCTACGACCGCGACAAGGTCCAGGCGGCGCTCGCCGAGGCGTTGCGCGACGATCCCGTGCCGACCCAGCTCTACGGCTTCACGCGGCTCGGCCTGTTCGAACTGACTCGCGCCCGCCGCGGCGCTCCGCTGGCCGTCCAGCTCGAGGCGCTGGAGCAGGGCGGCCCACTGGCTGATTGAAGGGGGCCGATTGACGATCGGCATTTGCCGGCGGATTCTGGCGGCGCGACGTTTGCGATCATGAACAGACCCACCGACCGTCCCGCCCCGCCGCTGCGCGCCGTGCGCATCGCCGCCAAGTGCCCCGTCTGCGGCAAGCCGGGTGAGCTGAAATACCGCCCGTTCTGCTCCAAGCGCTGCGCCGACATCGACCTCGGCCGCTGGCTCAAGGAAGGCTATCGCGTGGAGACCGACGAGGGGCCGGGCGAGGAGGACCCGAACGGCCGCGGAGAGGGTGGCTAGACAGCCCGGTCCGCCCATCCTATAAGCGCCCCCGCTCGGAAACGGCGCCGCCCAGGTAGCTCAGTTGGTAGAGCATGCGATTGAAAATCGCAGTGTCGGTGGTTCGATCCCGCCCCTGGGCACCATTTCTTCTCACTGCTTGCCACCCCACCGAAGGCAACACGAGCCGGCGGCGGCAGTCTCGGTTCAGCTAGTAGGTCTGTGCGGCTTCCGGTAGGCGCGACAAGGCCAGTTTGAGGGCGTCGACGGTGCGCTGCTTCGCGAGCAGTGCCGTTTCCTGCAGGGCCACTTGATGGGCCCATGTGGACGACGGATCCGCGCTGCCGTGATGCCTTTCGAGGACGGCGTGCGCCAGTTGGTCGGCGATGAGCCTCTCTTCGCTGCTCGCCTTCGCGATGGCTTCCTTGAGCGTCGTCTTGAGTTCGGTCATGCACGCCTCCAATCGACGAAGCGTGATCCGATCGTCTCCGGCGAACAAGCATCATTGACGGACGCCGCGACGACATGGGGCGGCCTCGCGCGGCATCGGCTTCCTCGGCCGGCTTCGGCAGGTCTCGGAAGGGAGCTCAAATGCTCCGCATTTTTTGCACCGGTTCTGCTAATCTTATTCATGGCACTTTTCTCCCGTTCCCGCCCGTCGCGCTCCTACGAGCCCCTGGCTCTCCGCATGAGCAAGTCGGTCCACGAAATTGCGGAAGGCAAGCACTCGGTGTGGGTGTCGCTGGCCTCCGTTTCCAAGCACCTGAAGGTGCAGGATGCGGAAATGCTCGAGGGCGCCATGTCTCATGCCACTCAGAAGGGCTGGCTGAAGACCGGCGGAAAGCCGGTTCACAGCCTGATGTTGACCGAGGCGGGCAAGCAGGCGGCGCTCACCAGGCGATAGATCGCCCCCCCTCCCAGCGCGTCGACCTGCAGGAGACGCGGCCGTCGCGTCAGGTGACCGCGCGGTTCTCGAATGTCTCGCCCATCCGGTTGTCGACGGTGGCGCGCGTGCCGTCGGTCGGCTTGTCGCGCTAGGCCCAGAAGGTCCGGATCTTCGGCGCCTCGATCCTGGATCGCGCGTAGCCCGCCCTCAGCGCCGGCTCGATCTGCTTCGGGTCGAGCAGATTTACGCCAGGGGGCGTTCCGGCGATGATGAGCATGCCCTTGGTGCCGGTCGCCTCGAGGGCCTTCATCTCGTCGTGGACGTTGTGCGGGATGCCGCTCAGCAGCGAGCCCTCGTAGCCGTTGGTCAGGGTGATCACCAGCGCCCTCCTGGATCCGGCGACGACGTCGGTGTGCGCCCAGGTCCGCGCAATGCCGCCGTCCATGCAGTAGCGCTGTCCCAGCTGGGTCGGGCCGATCACGCCGGGCAGCGACGAACTGGCGGCGACGGCGTGCGCCAGCGGGATGCCGTTCTTGCGTGCCGCCGCCTGACCGACGATCAGCCGCTCGCCGGTGTAGCAATCGTTCGCCGTCGTATGCATCTTGGCCACCGGCCAGCCGGCCCTGCTGTCGTCCGTCAGCAGCCAGGCGAGCCGATCCACGCCGTTGCCGTTCACGCGGTTGTCCGCGGCCAGGGCCGCCCGGCCGATGGCCATGATCGAGGCAGGGCTGCCGTCCTTGACGTTGAAATTGATCTCCTGCGCGCGCCTCTGGCTTATGTTCGGGCTGCTGAGCGGCGCCAGCTTCGCGAACAGGGTCGGGAAATGGCCGAAGAAGTCGAACTCGGTCCGCAGGCGCTTGAAGTGTCCCGTGGTCAGCGTCGATCCCGCATAGGCGCCCGCCGAGGTGCCGACCACCAGCTCCGCGACGTTCAGGTCGACCTCCAGCTCATACAGGCCGTGAAGAAAGCCGCAGTACCAGGCGACGTAATACTCGCCGCCGCCGCCGAGCACGAGCGTACGGTCGAGGCCTTTGGCGAGATCGGACACCGTCGGAGTCTCGGGCGCCGGACGCGCCAAGCCGTCGTCGGCAAACAGTTTGCTCGAGATTTGCGCGGCCATGGCATTGGGATCGTATCCGGCGGGTTGAGCCGGGGACGGCGCGCCACCCGCAACGGTTCCTGCGGCGAGAGTGCCGACACCGATCGACATCGACTGCGCGAAGCCTCGGCGGGAAATGTTCTTCATCGTTCTACTCCCATGAGCGACGTCGGTTGGTTCTCAGCCCGATGACGTTCGGATTCCGTGGAACGCCGCGCAGGTGCCGCCGAGGATCAGGTCTTTCTCGCGCGCGGTGAGGAAGGGACAGTACTTCCGCAGGTAGTCGAGCGACTGCCGGTAGGTGCAGAAGCGCTCGACGTTCGGCATGTCGGAGCCCCACATCAACCGATCGGCGCCCAGCTGGTCGCGCAGGCTTTCGATCAGCGCCTGTGCCTCGGGATAGGGATAGTCCCAGACGCCGCCGTAGCTGATCGGGAACATCACCTCGAGCGCCAGGCGGTCGTGGCGGTAGAGCGCCTTCAGGGCCTCGGGGAACTCGTAGCGGCCGTTCCGGGCGAAGAAGCCGACCGGCGGGCTCATCGCCAGGTGCAGGCGCAGGTCGCGGTGCCGCGCCACGATGTTTCGCAATGCCGAGATGTGCCCCATGTAGCCGGCGACGTCGTAGGTCGGCCCCGAACTCAGCTCGAGACAGAGCACGATGCCGCGCCGTGCGAGCTTGTCCCAGAACGGCGCCATCTGCGGCGCGTCGAGCGGCCACGGAAAGCCGTGGCGGCTCATCGAGTCGACATTGAAATAAAGCCCTCGAAGCTGCAGCACGTCGAAGGCGTGGTCGACCTTGGCGAGCTCGGCGTCGCTGCCGGCCATCGCCTCGTCGACATGCATCAGGCCGGTCATGCGGCCGGGATACTGCTGCTGGGCGAAGGCGTTCATTTCCGTCATCGCGCCGTAGGCACCGCCGGCCTGCAGCAGGCAGCGATCGACGCCGGCATAGGTCATCTGGGCCAGCATGAGTTCGGGCGGCGCCACCATCTCCTGCATGCCGACCGGCATGTACTGGATAACGTGGTCCTGACCCTCGTGCGTGAATTCGAGCTGGCCGAAGCGGCCGACCCTGAAATCGACGTCGGTTAGGCCGCTCCAGCCCGGATCGTCGGCCCGGTAAAGCGCCGTCGTGTCGGCCGGCGCGCCGTCGCGGGCCCGGAAGGTCGAGGCCGCCGTCCGCGTGATCATGCGCTGCAGGTAGCGGTTGTGGATGTCGCGCGTCGGGTGCCCGCAGGCGCCGATCCAGTGCGCGAAGACATGGGCGTGGCAGTCGATGATCATGGTTGTTGCCGCCACCTGGCTGTTCGGGGCGGTCCTCCCGTGGCGCGACTGTACACTGCCGCAGCGAACCTAGGCTCTGCCAGAGACACTCGATGCAAATTTCCCGGGTCAAATTCCCCGGCCCAATTCCCCGGAACACATCGTGACCTTGGGAGTCGATGGACCTGTGAATATCCGGTAATCTCCCGCCGTCTGCCGGACTGACGGGGGGATCTGTGAAAGTCCAGTTTAGTGTTCTTGCCGCCGCCCTGGCGCTCAACGCCTGCTCGTGGAACGACAACCGGTGGCTGCCGCGCGAGGTCTATCAGCCGACCAGTACCGCGTGGTCGACGCAGCCGGGCCCCAACACGGTGACCGGCCAGGCGATGTTCACGACGCTGACCGGCGAAACGCGCGGCTGCGCCGGAATGACGGTGCGCCTGGTGCCGGATTCGGGTTACGCGCGGCAACGCTTCCTGGAGCTCTACGGCAGCGACGTCTCGGGTGCGTCGAACGGCCTGGTCTTCAACAAGTACGGCCCCGACCTGTCGGATCCGCGCTACCTGATCGCCTCCAGGACGACGACCTGCGACGCCAGCGGCAAGTTCAGCTTCGACAACGTCGCCAACGGCACCTGGTACGTTCTCAGCAGCGTCGTTTGGGCCGGCGACAGCGCCCCCGACTCGCGCGGCAGCGCGATGTTCAAGCGCATTCAGGTCAAGGACGGACAGTCGGTCGACGTGTCGATGCCGTAGGCATCGCCTTCGCCGGTTGAAGCGGTTTCAGCGCTCCTGGAGGGGCGTGGCGCGCTGCAGGCGTCACGGCAGCGGTGCGAGTGCGCCCGAAGGATTGAGAGCAAGGCATGAGTTCGAGTTCGACCGTCGTCTATCGCGCCCGCCGCATCCTCACGATGAATCCCGCCCGGCCGGAGGCGACGCATGTCGCCGTGCGCGACGGCCGCATCCTGGGCGTCGGACCGCTTGAGGAGCTGACCGGGTGGGGCGCCCATGCGCTCGACGAGACGTTCGCCGACAAGGTGCTGATGCCCGGCCTGGTCGAGGGCCACAGTCACGCCAGTGAAGGTACGTTCTGGCGCTATCTCTACCTCGGCCGCTTCGACCGCATGGATCCCGACGGCAAGGTCTGGCCGGGCGCGAGCTCGATCGAGGACATAGTCTCGCGCCTCCAGCAGGCCGAACGTGGCCTGCCGTCGAAGGACGAACCGCTGTCTGGCTGGGGCCTCGATCCGATCTACTACGGCGACCGCCGCGTGGTGCGCGCCGATCTCGACCGCGTGTCGCAGGCGCGCGCCGTCGGCATGATGCATGCTAGCGGCCACATCTTCAACGTCAACAGCCAGGCCCTCGAGCTGGCCGGCCTGCTGCGGCCCGGCATCAACCACGACGGCATTCCGCTTGGACTCGACGGCCTGCCGACCGGCGAACTGAAGGGCCCGGAGGCGATGACCCTGGTCGGCAAGTTCATCGGCTTCGACCGCGAGGTTCTCGCCAACGACGAGCCCGGCCTGCGTCGCTTCGCGCGGCTCTGCGTGCGCCGCGGGGTGACCACGGCGACCGACCTCGCCAACCTGCTGCCCGACGACGCGGTGGCGATGATGCGGCGGGTCACCGGCGAGGCGCGCTATCCGGTGCGGGTGATGTCGTTCCGGCGCTTCCAGGGCATCACGCCGCGCCAGGCGGTCGACCACGCGCTGGAACTCGCCAGGCAATCGACCGACCGCTTGCGGCTCGGCGCGATAAAACTGTTCGTCGACGGATCGATCCAGGGCTTCTCCGCACGCCTGCGCTGGCCGGGCTACTACAACGGCGCGCCCAACGGCCTGTGGTACACGCCGCCCGAGGCGATCCGCGAGCTCTACGCCATTGCGCTCAAGGAGAAGGTGCTGGTGCACAGCCACACCAACGGCGACCAGGCGACCGACATGGCGCTGAACTGCCTCGAGGACGCGCTGCTCGGCCAGCCCGCGCGCGATCACCGCTTCACCCTGCAGCACTGCCAGCTTGCCGACGCCGCGCAGTTCCGGCGCATGAACCGGCTCGGCATGTGCGCCAACCTGTTCCCCAACCACCATTTCTACTGGGGCGACCAGCACTACGAGACCACGGTCGGTCCGGAGCGGGCCATGCGCATGAACGCCTGCGCCACCGCGCTGGCCAACGGCGTGCCGCTCGCCATCCATTCCGACGCGCCGGTGACGCCGCTCGGGCCGATCTTCACGGCCTGGTGCGCGGACAACCGCGTGACCGCGAGGCCGCGTGCTGGGCACGTCCGAGCGCATCTCGGTCGCCGACGCGCTGCGCACCATCACCCTGGGTGCCGCCTGGACGCTCAAGCTCGACGGCGAGGTGGGCTCGATCGAGTGCGGCAAGCGCGCCGATTTTTGCGTGCTCGAGGATGACCCGCTGACGGTCGATCCGGCCAAGCTCAAGGACGTCGGCATCTGGGGCACGGTCCAGGACGGCCGGCTGTTTCCGGCCACCGCGGCGTGAGCGCCGCGCCGCTGCAAGGGCCCGGCGTGAACGCCGCGCCGCTCACCTGGCGCGGCGGACTGCCGGTCACGGTGATCGGCGGCTATCTCGGCACCGGCAAGACCACCCTCGTGAACCATCTGTTGCGCCGCGCCGGAGGGCTGAAGCTCTGCGTGCTGGTCAACGACTTCGGTTCGCTGCCGATCGACCGCGACCTGATCGTGGCCGCCGACGGCGACACGCTGGAGATTTCCGGCGGCTGCGTCTGCTGCAGCTACGGCTCCGACCTGATGGAGACGCTCGGCAGCCTGCGTACCCGCCTGCCCGGGGTCGAACAGGTGTTGCTGGAAGCAAGCGGCGTGGCGCTGCCCGGCGCGGTCGCTTCCTCGGTCGGCCTGCTGCCGTCGCTGCGGGTCGATGGCATCGTGGTGCTGGCCGATGCCGAGACGGTGCGCACGAAAGCCGACGATCCCTATCTCGGCGACACGATCCACCGCCAGCTCGCGGCAGCCGATCTGGTGATCCTCAATCGCTGCGACCTCGCGGGACCGCAGGCGTGCGCCGACACACAGTCCTGGCTGGCCGGCGCGGCGCCGCGCGCGCGGCTCGTCGCCACCGAACGCGCAACCGTCGAGCCGGCGCTGATCCTGGGGCTGCGCGAGGGCGGCGCGCCGTCGAAGGATGCTTCATCCGTGCCCGACGCCGCAGACCTCTACGACTCGCTCGACCTCGCCTTGCCGCCGTCGGTCGATGTCGCTGCGCTGGCGGAGCGGCTCACCGCACCCGGACTGGGCATCCTGCGCGCCAAGGCGATCGTCGACGCGGGCGAGCGCCGGCTGGCTTTGCATGTCGTCGGTGCGCGTGCGTCGGTCGACGACGCGCCCGCAACGGCGCGGGCGGGCCGGCTGGTGGCGATCGGCCTGCGCGGCCGGCTCGATCCGGCCGCGATCCGCCGCGCCGTCGGCGACTGACCTTACGCCATCGCGAAGGCAGGAACCTTGTCGGCCTCGCCGGGCGCGAAAGCGAGTGCGTTCGAGAAGCCCGCTTCCTCTAGCACGCCCTCGAGGGCGGCTCGGTCCTCGGCCGGCAGACCCGCGAACATCTGCTTCAGCCACAGCCAGCAGTGTAGCGGATAGGGCCGGGCAATCGCCGTCGCCGGCACGCCGCCCAGTTCGTATTTCATCAGCGGCTGGTCGGCCGCCACGGCCTGGGCATTGGCCAGCATCATCGGCAGCAGCGTCCTGCCCG
>JBGAIW010000113.1:0-12762 GCA_044225265.1 Reyranella sp. | reverse complement strand
AGCGAGCCGTCTTCGGCGATCGGCAGGGCCGCGATCGTGTCGGTCCCGTAGTTGGCCACCACCAGAAAGCGGCCGGTGGCGTCGAAATCCAGGTGGATGACGTTGTAGCCGCCGGTCGATTGCCGGTTGAGCATGCTGAGATGCCCGGTCCTGGCGTCGATCGTGTAGGCCGTCGCCTCGCTGCGGTCGCCGTGCACGGAATAGAGATGCGTGCCCACCTTGTTGATGGCCAGGAAGGACGGGTTCTCCAGCCCGCCGAGATGCTGCACGTGGCGGAATGCGCCGCTCCGAGGATCGACACGATAGACGTTGATCCCGTTGCCATGACCCTTGCGCTCGGGCGTGGTGTAGGAGCCGACATATGCGAACATGAATCTCGGTTTCCCCTCAGGTTGACGGCCCCATGACCACCGCGAGACCGGGCTTGCGCTCTTCCAGGCGGATCGCGAGGCCGTGCAGGCCCGCGATGGCCTTGACCAGCGCCAGCCCCAGGCCGCTGCCGGCCGTGCCGCGGCTGCGATCGAGACGATAGAAGCGCTCGAACACCTTGTCGCGCTCGGCTTGCGGAATGCCGGGGCCGGTGTCCGCGACCTCGATCTCCAGTTTGCCGGCCGGCTTGCGCACGGCCAGGGTCACCGTGGTTCCGGCCGGCGTGTGATGCAGGGCGTTCTCGACCAGGTTCGAGAGCATCTGCGCCAGCAGTTGCCGGTCGCCGTTGAAGGCGACGCCGTCCTGGATTTCCAGCACCAGCCTGTGCTGCGAATCCTCGGCTGCCGGCAGGTAGGCCTCGCCGACGCTGCGCGCCAGTTCCGACAGGTCGACGGCGGCGAACGCGCTCTTCTGGGCGCCCGCTTCGATCTGCGCGATGCGCAGCAGGGCGGAGAAGATCTCCAGCATCTCGTCGGCTTCGGAGATCGCGGCCTCGGTGGCGGCGGCGTAGTCGGCGGTCGTTGCGGCGTGCTCGCGGGCATCCTCCAGCCGCTGGCGCAGCCGGCTGAGCGGCGTGCGCAGGTCGTGGGCGATGTCGCTCGACACCTGGCGGACGCCGTCGAGCAGCTGCTGGATGCGGTCGAGCATGGCGTTGAGGCTCGCCACCAGCTGGTCGATCTCGTCGTTGGTGCCGCGCACCGGGATGCGCGCGGAGAGGTCGCCTTCCATGATGGCGCGGCTGGTTCGGCCGATCGTGTCGATGCGACGCAGGAAGTTGCCGCTCAGCAGCACGCCGCCGGCGATGGCGAGCAGCAGGGTGAGGCCGCCCGCCCACGCGAAGGCGCTTTCGATCGCGCGCTGCATGTCGAGCAGGCGGCTGGTGTCCTGCGCCACCAGGATGAACGAGCCGTCGGGCAGGGTGAGCCCGAAGCCCATCAGGCGCGCGCGCTCGCTGGTCGGCTGGGCATTGTCCTCGCGCGCGAAGTCGATCGCGCCGTTGACCGGTGGCATGCCGGGCAGGTTGCCGACCATGACCTGCTGCGACGGTCCCTGCAGCAGGTAGTAGATCGGCCCGCGGGTTCGGAAGTTGATGCGCTTGGTGATCTCCTGCGCGACCCCGAGCAGGCCGGCGCGCCGGTGGATCTCGCCCAGCTGATAGGCCTCGCTGCGCAGCACGGCCTGCATGTCGCTCTGCATTGCCGCGGTCGCCGTGAAGTACACCGTGGCGAACAGCACGCCCGCCGAAACCACGAACAACCCGACATAGGCGAGCGTCATGCGGAAGCTCGCGCTGCGCAGGATGCGCGAGAAGCGGCTAGTCGGCGCGGAGGACATAGCCCGCTCCCCGGACCGTGTGCAGCAGCGGCTTGTCGAATCCCTTGTCGATCTTGGCGCGCAGGCGGCTGATGTGGGTCTCGACGATGTTGGTCTTGGGATCGAAATGGAAGTCCCAGACCTTCTCCAGCAGCATGGTGCGGGTCACGACTTCGCCGGCATGGCGCAGCATGAATTCGAGGATCTTGAACTCCTGCGCCAGCAGATCGAGCCGCTTGCCGGCGCGGGTCACGCTGCGCCCGAGCAGGTCGAGCTCGAGGTCGCCGACGGCAAGCCTCGTCGAGGCCACGATCGGCGGCCGGCGCGCCAGGGCGGAGACGCGGGCCAGCAGTTCGGCGAAGGCGAACGGCTTGGTGAGGTAGTCGTCGCCGCCGGCCTCCAGCCCTTCGACGCGGTCGTCGACGCCGCCCATGGTGGTGAGGAATAGCACCGGAGTCTTGACGCCCGCCGCCCGCGCCGCCTTGACCAGCGAGAGCCCATCCATCTGCGGCATGTGGCGATCGACGACCATCACGTCGTACGGCTCGCTGCCGGCGAGAAACAGCCCGTCGCGTCCGTTGTCGGCGCGGTCGACCGTGTGGCCGTGCTCGCGCAGGCCCTTGGCCACGTAGTCGGCCGTCTGCTTGTCGTCTTCGACCAGTAGGATCTTCACGGGAGCCTTTGTCTCATTCCCTGAAAGGCAGGGGAACCTCCTGATTTACAAGGCTTCTTCGGCCTGTGGACCGCTCGTCCAACTATACAAACTTTCAATCTGGCGGCCACGGGGGTGCCATTGGCGGGGGCCCATATTCGTCGTGCGAGCAAACAGGAGGCTCAGCTAATGACGAAGAAGACCAAGTCCCGGATCATCGCCGCTCTGGCGCTCACTACGGCGCTTTCGGCGCCGGCTCTCATCATGCCCCTCGTGACGGCGCCGCCCGCGCTGGCCGGAGAGGCGACTCATGACTTCGCCGACCTCGCTGCCAAGGTCACTCCCGCCGTCGTCAACGTCGCGGTGACCATGAAGGCCGATGCCGGCGACGACGAAATCCGCATGTCGGGCAAGTCGCCGTCGGACATGGAAGAGTTCATGCGCCAGTTCTCCGAGCGCTTCGGCGGCAAGGGTACGCCCAAGAAGCAGCCCCAGCCGCAGCAGAAGGCGCAGGCGGTCGGCACCGGCTTCATCGTCGATGCGTCCGGCATCATCGTGACCAACAATCACGTCGCCGGTAAGGCCGACAAGATCACCGTGACCCTGTCGGACGGCCGCAAGTTCCCGGCGAAGCTGCTCGGCGCTGACGAGAAGACCGACCTGGCGGTGCTCAAGGTCGAGAGCGACAAGCCGCTGCCCTACGTCGAGTTCGGCGATGCCGCCAAGGTGCGGGTCGGCCAGTCGGTGATGGCGGTCGGCAATCCGTTCGGCCTGGGCGGCACCGTGACGACCGGCATCGTGTCGGCGCGCGGCCGCGACATTCAGTCCGGTCCGTTCGACGACTACATCCAGACCGACGCGGCGATCAATCGCGGCAACTCCGGCGGCCCGCTGTTCGACATGAACGGCAAGGTCATCGGCATCAACACCGCGATCTTCTCGCCGACCGGCGGCAGCGTCGGCCTCGGCTTCGCCATCCCGTCGACCCTGGCGCAGCCGGTGGTGAGCCAGCTCAAGGATCACGGGCGGGTCGAGCGCGGGCTGCTCGGCGTGCAGATCCAGCCGGTCACGGCCGAGATCGCCGACAGCCTGTCGCTCGGCTCGGCCTCGGGCGCCCTGGTCGCCCAGGTCGAACCGAACAGCGCTGCGCAGAAGGCCGGCATCGTGTCGGGCGACGTGATCAAGAGCGTCGACGGCAAGGACGTCGCGGCGATGAAGGACCTGACGCGCACCATCGCGTCGGCCCAGCCGGGCACCACGGTCAAGATCGGCCTGTGGCGCGACGGCAAGGACATGACCGTCCAGGCCAAGCTGGGCGACTCCCAGCCGGCCAAGGAGGCGAAGGAGGCCAAGGCCGACAAGAAGGCCGAGGTGAAGGAGCAGACCTCCTACGGCGTCGCGCTGGCGCCGCTCACACCGGAGGCTCGCCAGGAGCTCGGCCTGAAGGACGACGTCAAGGGTGCGCTGATCGCCTCGGTCGAGGCCGGCAGCCCGGCCGCCGACCAGGGCCTGCAGCCGGGCGACGTCCTGCAGCAGGTCGGCCGCGCCGCGGTCGACTCGCCCAAGGACGCGGCGGCCAAGATGCGTGAAGCCAAGGACAGCAAGAAGCCTGTCCTGATGAAAGTGTATCGAGAGGGTTCGACGCGGTTCGTCGCTATCTCTCCCCGGGCGGCGTAAACCCGTCCTCTCGACGGAGCCGGCGGTGGACCATCGCCGGCTTTGTCGTGTCCGGGCTCAGGCCTTCGCCTTTCGCTGCGCGAGTTCGTCGAGCGCACACAGGACGGTCGACGACGCCGACATGGCGCAGATATCGCCGCGCCGCACGCGCGGCAGCACGTCGGCCAGGGGGATCGGCACCACGTCGATACCTGCCGAGCCCTCGAGATCCTGCAGTTCCTGCCGGCCGGTGGACCTGCAGCCGAGAGCCAGGAACATGTGGACGCGGCTGGTGTTGCGCGTCGGATCCTCCCAGATCCATCCCAGCGGGATCAGCTCGCCTGGGCTGTATCCCGTCTCCTCTAGGAGTTCGCGCCGCGCGGCGTCTTCGGGCAGCTCATGGCGGAAGGTGCCACCCGGCAGTTCGATCGTGATCGCCTGGGCGCCGTGCTTGTACTGGCGCACGAAAATCACGTCGCCGTCCGGCGTCAGCGGGAACACTATGGCGACCTCGGGGCGCACCGAGACGAAGTAGTCGTCGACCACCGTGCCGTCGGGCAGCCGCACCGTGTCGCGCCGGAGCTGGTACCAGCGGTGGCCGAACACCAGGTCGCTGTCGAGCAGCGCCCATTTCTCGATGGTCATGAACCCTCCTTGGAGGGCCCGAAGATATCAGGATTGGAAGACGGACGACCTCAGCGGAACAGGAAGCCCACGTCGGTCAGGCTCTCCGCGCCGACCCAGCGCAGGCCGCCGACCAGGCTGCCCGTCGCGGCCCGCCGGCGCGCACGCTTGGCGTCGCCTTCCAGCGCCGGCATGACCTCGCGCGCGAACAGGCGTACCGAGCGCGCCGATTCCTCGTAGGCGAGATCGCCATAGGCGAAGCGGCAGATCGAGTAGTTGATGCCGGAGATCTCGTCGTCGTGGCGCATGCGATCGCGCACCGTGGCGGGCGCGCCCGCCACGACATAGCCGAGCCCGACGGCTTCGTCATAGTCGGACGGGAAGATCTGCGAAGGCAGTTCCATGCCGTGTGCGCGCCAGAGATGAACCAGCGAATCGTACCAGACCTTGAAGGCGCGCCGCGCCGAGCTGTTGGCCTCGCGATCGCTCTCGGCCACGACGACGTTGCGGGTGTTGCCGAGAAAAGGCAGGTCCTCGAGATCGCGGCCGAGCGCCAGCCACGCCGCCTTGAAGCGGGCGACGAAATCGCCGGCGTCGCGCGTCGGCAGGCTGAGCGCCACGTTGCTGCCCTGTCTGGCGAGGTGGGGGGCGCCATCGAGCGAGCGGGTCGCCACCCAGAGCGGCGGATGCGGGCGCTGCACCGGCTGGAGCGCCAGCGGGACCTTGTCGAACTTGTAGAACTTCCCCTGAAAGTCGAGCTGCTTCGATCCGAGACCCTTGATCAGGATTTCCAGGATCTCCTCGAAGCGCTCGACACTGGTGCGCGGGTCCACGCCGAAGAAGCCCGCCTCGTAGGGCGAGGCGCCGCGGCCGACCCCGAGTTCGAGGCGGCCGTCGCTCAGGGTATCGAGCATGCAGATCTCTTCGATCAGCCGCAGTGGATGGTAAAGGCCGAGCGGATAGACCAGAGGGCCGAAGCGCAGCGTCGTTGTGCGCTGGGCGACCGAGGCGAGGAACAGGCCAGGCGACGGTGCCATGCCGAGCGGCGTGCCGTGATGTTCGGCGACGTGATAGGCGTGGAAATCCGCCCATTCGTAGATTTCGACCAGGCGCAGCCGCTCCTCGTACTGGCGCACCAAATCCGGGCCCGAACGGTCCAGATGGTCGAAGACGGCGAATTTCATATTCTTGTTACAAAAGAGGGGGTTGTTGCCCCATCTTACACACAACTCTCAGGCAAGTCGCCTGCGAATGCGCATAGCTGATCGCTGTGACTGTCCGTCAGAGCGCCGGCATGACTTCGCGCGCGAACAACTCGACCGATCGGCTGGACTCCTCGAACGACAGGTCGCCGAACGCCATGCGGCAGAGGCAGTAATTGATGCCGGCCACGGCATTATCGCGCTTCAGGCGATCGCGCACGGTCGAGGCCGAGCCGGCGACGATGTAGCCGCCGTCCAGCGCGGGTTCGAAGTCGGCGGGGATCATCTGCCGCGGCAGGCCGACGCCATGGGCGCGCCAGAGATGGATGAGCGCGTCGTACCACAGCGCGAAGGCGCGCTTGGCCGCGCTCTGCGCCTCCTTGTCGGTATCGCCGACGACGACATGGCGGCTGAGGCCGATCAGCGGCATCGCCGCGGGATCGCGGCCCAACGCTGCCCAGGCGGCGCGATAGCGGGCGGCGAACTGGCCCACGCCCTCGGCCTTCATGCCGACCACGGTGTTGCAGGCCTGTTTGGCGAGGCGATCCGCGCTTTCCAGCGAGTTGGCGCCGTACCACAACGGCGGGTGCGGTCGCTGGACCGGCTGCATCTCCATCGGCACGTCGTCGAAGGAGAAATACTTGCCGGAATGCCTCAGCCGCTTTTCGCTCAGGCCTTTCAGCACGACATCGAGCGTCTCGGCGAAGCGTTCGGGCCCGGTCGCCGGGTCGACACCGTAGTAGCCGACCTCGTACGGCGAGATGCCGCGACCGACACCGAGTTCAAGTCGTCCGCCGCTCATCTGGTCGAGCATGCAGATCTCGTCGATCAGGCGCAGCGGGTGATACAGGTTCAGGGTGTAGACCAGCGGCCCGAAGCGCAGTCGCTTCGTGCGCTGCGCGACCGCGGCGAGGAAGACGCTGGGGGAGGGCGCCATGCCGAGCGGCGTCGCGTGATGCTCGGCCAGGTGATAGGCGTGGAAGCCGTGCCTCTCGTAAAGTTCGATCAGCTTCAGCCGATCCTCGAATTGCCGGCCCAGATCGGCGCCGGCACGGTCCATGTGATCGAACACGCCGAATTTCATGGCGCTTCTTCCCCGCTCGTTCCCGGTTTCTAGAGATTGTCGACGGCGAGGTCCCAGACATCGCCGGCGCGGCCGCCGAGCAGGGCCTTGGCCGAATAGAGAGCGGTGCCGAAGACCTGTCCGACTTCGACATGCGGCGGCATCACCAGTTCGAGCTTGCTGGCCACGACATCGAGCAGTGCCGGCCCGGGCTGGGCGAGCCATTCCTGGATCGCGCCCTCGAGATCCTCGGCCCGCTCGACGCGACGGGCATGGAAGCCGATGGCCTGGGCGACCTTCGAGAAGTCGGGGTTCTCGAGGTTGGTGTAGGCGTTGAGCAGGCCCTCGACCTTCATCTCCATCTCGACGAAACCCAACGAGCCGTTGTTGAACACCACGACCTTGATCGGAATCTTTTCCTGGATCGCGGTCAGCAGGTCGCCCAGCAGCATGCTGAGGCCGCCGTCGCCGCTCATCGAGATCACCTGACGGTCGGGAAAGGCGCGCTTGGCGCCGAGCGACTGCGGCATGGCATTGGCCATGGTGCCGTGGGTCAGGCTGGTCAGCGTGCGGCGCTTGCCGTTGGCCTTGATGTGGCGCAGCAGCCAGACCATGGGCGAGCCGCCGTCGGCGGTGAAGATCGCGTCGTCTGCTGCGTGCTTGTCGATCAGGGTCGCCACGTATTGCGGGTGGATCTTGCCGAAATGCTGCGGTGCCGCGCGCTTGTCGAGGGCGGCCACGGCCTTGTCGTGGTGGGCCAGGCATTCGTCGAGGAAGCCGCGATCGGTCCGTGGCTTCAGGCGTGGCAGGAGCGCGGCCACGGTGTCCTTGATGTTGCCGACGGCGCCCAACTCGACGGGGTGACGTCGGCCGAGATGCGTCGGATCGATGTCGATCTGAACGATGCGCGCGTTGTCGGGATAGAATTGGCGCCAGGCGAAATCGCATCCCAACAGCAGCAGCGTGTCGCAGTTCTTCAGCGTGTGATAGCCGCCGGCGGTGCCGAGCAGGCCGGTCATTCCGACATCGAACGGATTGTCGTATTCGAGGAAATCCTTGGCACGCGAGGTGTGTGCCACCGGCGCCTTCATCTTGTCGGCGAGCGCCACGATCTCGTCATGCGCGCCCTGGCAGCCCGAGCCGCCATAGATCGCGAAGCGGCGGCTCTCGTTCAGGATATAGGCGATGCCGTCGAGTTCGCTGTCACTGGGACGGACCACGGGCGAAGCGCGGTGCACGGCGAAGTCGGGCTGATCGGGGGCAGGGGCCATCGATATGTCGACCGGCAGGATCAGGACCGCGACGCCACGCTTGGCGAGTGCGGCCTGGGCAGCCATTGCCGCCTTGCGTCGCGCCTGGCCCGGCGAACGGATCTCGGCGCAGTAGACGCTGCATTGCTTGTAGATCGGCTCGAAGTCGACTTCCTGCGGGAAGTCGAAGTCCCGCTCGTCCGACGTGACCTGGCTCGCGATCAGCACGACCGGAGCGCGATTGCGGTGCGATTCGAACAGGCCATTGACGAAATGCAGGCTGCCCGGGCCGCACGATCCGGCGCAGGCCGAGAGTTCGCCGGTCAGCAGCGCATCGGCGCCGGCGGCGAAGCCGCCTACCTCTTCGTGACGGACGTGCACCCACTCGATCTTGCTGCGCCGGATCGCGTCGGTGAAGTAGTTGAGCGTATCGCCCGGGACGCCCCAGCAGCGCTTCACGCCGGCGGCCTGCAGGGTCTCGACGATCACTTCGGCGACGGTCTTGCTCATGATGGCCTCCTGACTCGGATTGAAACGAGACGAATGATCACAATGACGATTACTGCAGCTTCCGGACGGCCAGGCGGGCAAAGGCATGCCACCTGGAATTGCCGACGAACACCCTGAGGAGAATGTCCTGCGGGTTCGAGCCGGTCTGGTGTTCGAGGATGATCCGGGTCGCCTGCGAGGCCTCGAGGAAGGTCTCGAACAGGCTCGGCACCAGGTTGGCCGAACTCATGCTGCCGATGCAGACGACGCTCGGATCGGCGTTGTCGATGGCGCGCAGATCGAGCTGCTCCGGACCGGGCTCGCCGATCACGCGGCGCAGCCGGCAGTATCCCGCGGCGGCGGGCGAGCGGGTCGCCGTCATCTCCGGCGGCTCCTTGCTGCTATCGTAGCCGACCATCGACAGGCCCGAGAGGTGGTAGAAGCCCGGCGCCAGGGTCACCACGCCGGTCGCGGCATCGCACCGGATGCTGTCGCCCTTGCGCGCATCGGTGTCGGTGAAGACGCGCCGGTTCCAGCCCGGCAGCATCTTCTTGTTTTGCGGCGAATACTCGACGAAGACGGCGAAGTCGGCGGCCGGCGATTGTGCGTGCGCGGCCGCCGTCGCGGCCGAGGTAGCGAGGCCGGCGCTGCCGCACAGGAAGTGGCGACGGAGCGACGGCCGCCCGCCCATTCAGAGCGCCCGCTTCCTGCTGCTGATGACGCCGCTCGCAATGCCGTGCCACTCGATCGTGCCGGCAAGGCGTGAGTGCTCGATCTTGGGACAGCGGTTCATCACCACCTTCAGGCCGGCGTCCTCGGCGCGCCTGGCGGCTTCGTCGTTGCGCACGCCGAGCTGCATCCAGACGATTTTGGCGCCGTGTTTGATGGCGTCGTCGGTGATCGGGCCGGCGGCCTCCGAATTGCGGAAGATGTCGACCATGTCGGCCTTGGCCGGCAGGTCGGCCAGCGAGCCGTAGACCTTCTGGCCGAGGATTTCCTGGCCGGCGGCGGCAGGGTTCACCGGAATCACCTTGTAGCCGCGGTCGAGCAGATACTTCATCGCGAAAAAGCTCGGGCGATTCCAGTTGGCCGACGCGCCGACCATGGCGATAGTCTTGGTCTCGCGCAGGATCTTGCGCAGATACGCGTCGTCGTATCGGTCGTGGATCACAGCCGTGTCTACAGGTGCCATAGGGCGGGGACTATACAATGCCGGGACCGAAACTGTTCGAGCCGATTTCAATCCGCGACGTCACGCTCAAGAACCGGGTTGTTGTAGCGCCTATGCACCAATATTCGGCGGTGAAGGGCTTCGCCACCGACTGGCACCTGATGAATGCCGGCCGCTACGCCGCCGGCGGCGCCGGACTGGTGATCATGGAATCGACCAAGGTCGAGCGGCGTGGCTGCGGCACGGTCGGCGACCTCGGCATCTGGGAAGATGCGCACATTCCCGGCCTCAAGCGCTGCGTCGACTTCATCCGCCAATACAATTCCGTGCCGGGCATCCAGCTCGGGCATTCCGGGCGCAAGGCGCGCCGCTTCCGGCCATGGGAGGGCGGCGCTCCGCTCAAGAACAGCCCCGAGATCTGGGATTGGGAGGGCTGGGAGCTGGTCTCCTCGAGCGCAATCAACTCGCCCGAGACCGATCCGACGCCGCGGGCGCTGACGCGGGCCGAGATTCCCGAAGTGATCGAACGCTGGGGCCAGGGCGCACGGCGCGCCCACGAGGCGGGCTTCGAGGTGCTCGACCTGCACATGGCGCACGGCTACCTGATCCATCAGTTCCTTTCGCCGTTCTCCAACGTGCGCAACGACGAGTATGGCGGCAGCGAACTCAATCGCATGCGCTTTGCCATCGAGGTGGTCGAGAGCGTTCGTGCGCACTGGCCGGCCTCCAAGCCGCTGTTCGTGCGCTTCTCGGTCGAGGACGATGCCGGCTGGGGGCCGGACCAGAGCGTCGCGCTGGCCAAGATCCTGAAGCCCAAGGGCGTCGACGTGATCGATTGCAGTTCGGGCGGCATGCGCGGCTCGCCGGTGGTGAGTGCCGGTCCGGTCACCTACGGCTATCAGGTGCCCTATGCCGAGCGGCTGAAGCGCGATGCCGACATCATGACCATGGCAGTCGGGTTGATCGTCCATGCGGATCAAGCGGAGCAGATTCTCCAGGACGGAAGGGCTGACTTGATCGCGCTTGCACGGGAGTTGCTCTACAATCCCAACTGGCCGATGGACGCCGCGCAAAAGCTGGGCGTCGATCGCCAGTTCGGCTCCGTGCCGCCGCCGCAGGCCTATTGGCTTGCCAAGCGCTCGCAGTCGGTCAAGGACGTGGTGCCGTCGACCTACATGAGGGGCATGAAGGTCGGATAGTCAGAGGAGCAAGCGATGGACGCTGTTGTGGCCAAGGACCGTGTCAACATGACCGATGCGGAGTGGCAGGCGCGCTGCGATCTCGCCGCGCTCTATCGCATCTCCGACATGTACGGCTGGACCGACACGATCGACACCCACATGACGGTGCGCGTTCCGGGCGAGCCCAAATGCTTCCTGATCAACAACTACGGCGACAATTTCGAGGAGATCACCGCGTCCAGCCTGGTGAAGATGGACATCGACGGCAACGTCTACGCCAAGGATGGCAAGTTCAACGCTGCCGGCTTCACCATTCACAGCGGCGTCTACAAGGCGCGGCCCGACGCCAACTGCGTGATGCACACGCACACCCGTGCCGGCACCGGCGTGTCGGTTCTGAAGCAGGGACTACGGCCGATCACCCAGGACGCGCTCTCGGTCTACGACGACCTCGTCTATCACGAGTACGGCATGCCGACCTCGCAGGAGGAATGCGATGCGCTCGGCGTCACCTGCCAGCAGGGCAACTCGGTCGTGCTGCGCAACCACGGCCTGCTGACGGTCGGCGCGACCGTCCCCGGCGCTCTGCGCCGCATGTACATGCTGGAGCGCGCCTGCGAGGTCGAGATCATCGCGCGCAGCCTTGGCGAGGAGCCGGGTCCGATCGATCCCGAGGTCATCGAGGGCTACGGCAAGCGCGCCAAGGCCCATCGCGCGTCGCCGGCCTACGGCGAAGTTTACTGGAAGGCGGCGCTGCGCCAGATCGAGAGCAAGGGCACCGACTGGCGGCAGTAGACGCCATCGCCATTCGGGTCCGAATTCCGCCAGCGCGCCGGCGGAATGTTCCTCAGGGTTGAACGGCTCGTCGTTCAACCCAGGAGAGTTCATGTCGGCTAAAATCTACGGAACGGTTTCCGCCGAGCGGCGGCGCGAGATGTCCGGGCTCGAATTCGTGCAGGGACTGGCGACGGGCGCGCTGCCTCTCAACACCATCGCACGGACGCTGGGCTACGACGTGATCGAGGTGGCAAAGGGGCGGGTGGTGATCGCCTGCACGCCGAACGACGATCATCTCAATCCGGCGGGAACGGTCCATGGCGGCCTGTCGGCGACGCTGCTCGACAGCTGCATGGGGCTGGCGATCTGGACGACCCTGGGCAAAGGGCTCGCCCAGACGACCCTCGAATTCAAGATCAGCCTGATTCGGCCAATCACGCCTCAGACAGGATTGATCAAGGCGGGAGGTATCGTGCTGAACAGCGGCCGTCGCGTCGGGACGGCGGAGGGGCGCATCACGGACGACCAGGGCAAGTTGCTGGCACACGGTACGACCACGTGCCTGGTGTTTGACGCCTAGCCTGCAAAGCCGGATAGCAGTCAGGCTGAAGCTGATGCCTTGCGTTGCCTGCAAGTGGACAGCGCGAGACCCATGTGTGACTCTTGCTACTTACGTGCGAGCATCGGGGCGCGGTCATGTTTCCGATACTGCTTGGAATTGCTGCAGGAATCGTCGGCTACTCCACGGTGAGATGGCTCGCCCGCTTGATCACGGGCTGGCCGCCGGAAGCATTCGCCCCGCTCCGACGGGATCCCAGAAACGAGCATTTGCGCCTTCTGCTCTGGAGCCTTGCCTGGGCAGTTCTAATCGTAGCGCTTGTCGTGGTGGTGCCAGCGATGCTCGCCTTGGACGGCATCTCCGAGCATCGCGACTGGCTGCGCGTCTTGGCACAA
>JBGAIW010000112.1:0-12956 GCA_044225265.1 Reyranella sp. | reverse complement strand
GCCGTCAACATCTGCAATCATGCGATGAACTGGGCGGATGGCAGCGAGGCCCTGAAACCGCGCCCGATGTCTGAAAGCGATACCAAGCGCGATCTGCTGAAGCACGTTCAGGCACGCCTCGGCCTGTACGGGATCAAGGGGCCGATCGCAGCCCAGATCGCCACAGCGCTCGCGTCGCGCACCGACCGGGGCCTCGATCAGGCCTATGCCGACCTGGTGGCGGCGGGATTGCCGCTTCCTGAAATCGTGGGACCCGTTTTCGAGGTCAGCGGCTACAGCGCCGGATCCTTCGACGTGCAGTGCCACGTCAGCTTCTCGTTGAAGGACCCCGACCGCTACGACCTGACCCTGGCTGCCGAGGCGGGGCTGGTGCGCAGCACCAAACACGCGCCGCAGCAATGCCGGCGGTTGTTCCTGTTCGACCGCCAGGACATGCTCAATCCGCGCAAGCGATGACGCGGCCGCGAGCCGCCTATGCCGGCGGCATCTGGTAGTTCGGCGTCGACTTCGAGATCTCTTTCTCTTCGTCGTTCATGTCCTCGGCGATGCCGTCGAACATCGGTGTCGTCAGGTAGCGTTCGCCGGTGTCGGGCAGCATCGCGAGGATGACCGAGCCCTGCGGCGCCTTCTCGGCGATCTGCATGGCGACGGCGAAGGTCGCGCCCGCCGAGATGCCGCAGAAGATGCCCTCCTTCTGCGCCAGCGCCTTGGCCCACTTGATGCCCTCGGGGCCGGGGATCGGCACGCGCTGGTCGAAGTACTTCTTGTCGACCGACTCCTGCAGCACCAGCGGAATGAAGTCCGGCGTCCAGCCCTGGATGGGATGCGGCTCGAAGGCCGTGTGGCCGACCGCGGGCGATCCGTCGGCGGCCCGCTCCTGGGCCTTGCCGCTGCCCAGAAGCTGGGCGTTGGCCGGCTCGCACAGCACGATCTTGGTCTCGGGCCGCTCCTTGCGCAGCACGCGCGCCACGCCGGTCAGGGTGCCGCCGGTCCCGTAGCCGGTGACGAACCAGTCGAGGCGATCGCCCTTGAAGTCGGCGATGATCTCACGCGCGGTCGTCGCCTCGTGGATCTCGGCGTTGGCCGGCGTCTCGAACTGGTGCGCCAGGAACCAGCCGTGCTTCTTCGAGAGCTCGACGGCCTTCTGGTACATGCCGAAGCCCTTCTGGGCGCGCGGCGTCAGGATGACCTTGGCTCCCAGCATGCGCATCAGCTTGCGCCGCTCGATCGAAAAGCTGTCGGCCATGGTGACGACCAGGGGATAGCCTTTCTGGGCGCAGACCATGGCGAGGCCGATGCCGGTGTTGCCGCTGGTTGCCTCGACCACGGTCTGGCCGGGCTTCAGCGTACCGTTGCGCTCGGCCGCCTCGATGATGTTGACCGCAAGCCGGTCCTTGACCGACGAGGCCGGGTTGAAGGCCTCGGCCTTGACGTAGAGCCGCACACCCTTGGGCGCGAGATGGTTGATCCTGATCACCGGCGTGTCGCCGATCGTGTCGAGCACGCTGTCGTACAGCCTGCCGCGCCCGTTGGTGGTCCTGAGTTTGCCGGCCATGCGTGTCTCTCCCTTGCAGTGGGACTGAGCATGGCAGGTTGCCCGCATTGCTCAAGTCCCAAGGCCGACGCCAGAGCGCACTCCGTTCAGCTGGAGTCAGCTGAACGGAATGCGTCAGGCAATGTTGTGGAGGACGCAGTGCGTTTCCGATCAAATGGAACCGCTTACGATTCCATTTGATCGGAAGCCGCTCTATCGTGGCTCCGGGGTTCGACGACCGCGGGAAGACATGTTCCAGACCATCCTGACCAGCGCCCTCAAGGCCCTGCCGATCTTCGCGACGCACTTTCTGTTGACCCTGGCGATCCTGGTGATCGGTGTGATCGTCTACCAGGCCTTGACGCCGCACAACGAAGGCAAGCTGATCCGCGCCAACAACCAGGCGGCCGGCGTGGCCTTTGCCGCCGCGATCCTGTCGCTCGCCCTGCCGCTCGCCATGTGCCTGGCGCGCAGCGTCAGTATCCCGGACATCGTCGTCTGGGGAACCATCGCGCTGATCATCCAGCTCGGCACCTTCTTCGTGGCCCGGCTGGTGTTTCGTGACCTGGTGAAGCGCATCGAGAACGGCGAGATGGCGTCGGCGATCGCGCTGGGCGCCACGCACCTGGCGGTCGGTGCCGTCAACGCGGCCGCGATCGCGGGCTGATCGTGGACAGGATCGCGGTCCGGCTTGCGATCTGGCTGATCGTGGGCGTGATCTTTTCGTTCCTTGCCGCCTATTACTCGGAGGAGGGCGTCGAGGCGCCGCGCCGGCCTTTGCCACCGGATACCGCGCATGCCTGGATGGTACTGCCGCCGGCGGAGCCGCCGGTCGGCAAGCCGTCAGGCGCAGCGATGGCCGAACTCGAGATCGAGCCGAGCCACTGGACCGACGACGTGATCGGCACGGCCTTCGCGGTGGGGCCGCATCTCTGGATCAGCGCCGGCCACGTCTTCGAGGCCTGCACCAGGTCCTACGTTCGGGCGCGCGGCAAATGGCTGCCGGTGACGTCGGTCGCGTTCCATCCGACGGCCGACCTCGCGGTGGTGCGGACCGGAACCGAGATCCAGCCGCCGACCATCGGAGTGACCGATCGCGTGCCGGTTCTCAACCAGGACGGCTATCACTTCGGCTATCCGCAAGGGCTTCCGGGCTCGATCCATACCCGCTTCCTCGGCGAAGCGCGGATCCGCCCCGGCAAGCCGGGCACGCCGGTCGAGCGCGGCTGGGTGTGGGCGGAGATGACGCGCACCTTCGATCAGGGCAGCATCGCCGGCATTTCCGGCGGGCCGCAGGTCGACCGCACCGGTGCCGTGCAGGGGGTCACCATCCTCGAATGGCCGCGTCGGAGCCGGATCGTGACGGCACCGTCGGAGAAGATGCGCGAGATTCTCCCCGCCGATGTCCGGCCGATCGATGCCGGGGGCACCTCGATCGACTACTTCAATTACGACAGACACGGCGATCAGGTGCGCGGCAGCGATGCGGTCGCCTTCGTGCTGTGTTCGCTGACGGGAAAGACCAGGCTGCGCGGCTGATGCGCTGGAGGAATGCCGAGACAGGCATCGACTGAGCGCGCGAATGGGATCAGGTGGAACCGCAGGCGGCTCCACCTGATCCCATTCCGCACTAGCGCGTGGCGCGGCGGCGGACGAACAGGACCAGGGGGATCGCCAGCGCCGAGGCGAGCGTATAGAGGCCGAAGGCGTTGATGTAGCCCAGCATCGCCGACTGGCGCGCGATCTCCTTCGACAGCTTGGCGAGGCCGGTCACCGACTCGGCATCCCAGGCGCCCATCACCCAGGGCAGATCGAGCATCCGGTTGAAGGGATTGAGCATTTCGGACATGCGACTGTAGTTGGCGCTGGTCGAGCGCACGATCTCGGTGACGCAGATCGAGATGAAGAAGCTCGAGCCGATGTTGCGCAGCAGGTGGTAGACCGCGGTGGCCTCGGCGAGGCTGCTGCCGGGAATGTTCTGGAAGGTGGCGAGCGTCAACGGCACCCAGATCACGCCGATGGCGATGCCCTGGAACAGGCTGTTGAGCATCAGGGTGGCCATGTCGACGTTGAGGTCGAGCTGCATCAGCCACCAGCCGCAAACCGCCTGCAGCAGGAAGCCGCCGCCGATGCCGATCCTGGGATCGAGCCGGCCGATGAAGATGGCGAGAAAGAAGCCGATCGTGGCGCCGACGCCGCGCGCGGCGATCACCTCGCCGATCAGCGCGTCGGGGAAGCCGGCGTGCTGCTGCAGCAGCGGCGGCAGCAGCACCATCGGCGTGAAGTTCAGCATGCCGTAGGCCAGCACCAGGGCGAGGCCGAGCGCGTAGTTGCGGTCGAGCAGCAGGCGCAGGTTCAGGAACGGATTCCGCGCCGTCAGGCTGTGCGCCAGGAAAATCCAGAAGGCGATGCCGGCGATGAAGGTCTCGGCCACGATCTCCAGCGATTCGAACCAGTCCAGCCGCTGGCCGCGCGACAGCACCAGCTGCACGCAGGCGATGGTCACCGACAACGAGAGAAAGCCGGTCCAGTCGAGACTGGCGCGGCCCGTCGGCCGGTCGCGCACCAGGGTGAGGCGCAGGCCGGCGAAGGACAGGAGGCCGACCGGGACCACCATGTAGAACGCCCAGCGCCAGCTGTAGAGCTCGGCCAGCATCCCGCCCACGGTCGGCCCGATGACCGGCCCGATCACCACCGCCATGCCGAAGATCGAGGTCACGATGCCCTGCTGCCGCTTGGGAAACGTGTCGAGCAGGATGGTCTGCGACAGCGGCACCATCGGCGCGCCCAAGGCCCCCTGCAGCACGCGCCACAAGATCAGCGTTTCGAGGGAGTCCGCCTGGCCGCACAGGAAGGTCGTGGCGGTGAACAGCAGCACCGACCAGGTCATGGTCTCGCGCCGGCCGAAGCGCGAGGCGAGCCAGCCGGTCATCGGCGTCGCCACCGCGGTGGCCAGGATGTTGAAGGTCATGGCCCAGGCGATCTCGTCCTGGGTCGCCGACATCGTGCCCTGCATCTGGGGCAGCAGCGTCGAGGCGATCAGCAGGGTGGTGGCGTAGAGGGTCGAGCCCATCACCACCATCACCAGGATCAGCACCCGGCGGGCGACCGTGGGTTCGGCAGGCTCGGGAAAAGCCGCGGAATCGGGGGTGGTTGCCGGACTTGAGGCCATGGACCGGTCTATTGTAGCCTAGACAACAATCTTTGCCAGCAGAGGGCCGACCGGTCCGACCATGGGTCCCGACGACGACGATTACATCGGCTACGTGCTCTCGGACGTGGCCCGCCTGATCCGCACGGTGTTCGACCGCCGGGTGCGCGAGATGGGGCTGACCCGCGCGCAGTGGCTGGTGCTGACCCGGCTCTATCGCCGTCCCGGCGCCAGCCAGAGCGAGCTGGCCGAGATGCTCGAGCTGGACCGCGCCAGCACCGGTCGCATGATCGACCGCATGGAGAAGGGCGGCTGGGTCGAGCGCCGGCACGACGGCGTCGACCGCCGCATCTGGCGTCTCTATCTCACGGCCGAGTCGCGCAAGGTGCACGCCAAGATGTGGAAGCGCGCCGAAGCCACGGTCGACGACGCCCTGGGCTCGCTGTCGACGGCCGAGCGCACGCAGTTCACCCGCATGGCCGCGCTGGTCAAGGAACGGCTGCAGCACATGGCCGGCCTCGACGCCGCGGCGCCGACGCGCGGCCGCAAGCTGAGGGCGGCATGAGGAACGGCCGCTTCGGACTGCAGCGCCTGCTGTTGCTGGTCGGCGTGCCGCTGGTCGCGGCGGTCGCGGGCGGACTTTGGTGGCTGTCGGGCGGCCGCTACGTCTCGACCGAGAACGCCTACGTCAAGGCGCATATCGTGCAGATCGCACCCGAGATCGCGGGCCAGGTCCGCCGTGTGCTGGTGAAGGACCATCAGACGGTGCAGGCCGGCGAGCCGCTGATGACCATCGAATCGCGGCCGTTCAAGCTGGCCCTCGACAGCATCGAGGCGGAGCTCGATGCCGCCCGCACCTTCGTCGAGACGCTGCGCGCCACTTGGCGCGAGGCGGTCGCCGAACTGGCCGACGCCGAGGCGCGTGCGACCTACTTCCAGCGCCAGGCGCAGCGCCAGCAGGAATTGGCCGCCAAGGGCGTCGCCTCGGCGAGCAAGCTCGAAGAGGTTCAGAACGATGCCCGCGCCGCCCTCGACAAGGTGACCTCGGCGAAGGAAAAGCTTCGCCGGGTGCTGACGGCGCTGAACGGCGATCCCAAGCTGCCGGCCGACGAGCATCCCACGGTGCGCGAGAAGGCGGCGGCCCGCGAGCGCGCCGCGCTCGATCTGGCGCGCACCACGATCCGCGCGCCGATCGATGGCGTGGTGGTCAACATGCGCCTGCAGCAGGGCGAACAGGTCAAGGCGGCGACGCCGTTGTTTGCCCTGGTGGTGCTGAGCCGCCCCTGGGTCGAGGCCAATTTCAAGGAAACCGAACTGACCAACGTGCGGGTCGGCCAGAAGGCCACCGTCGTGCTCGACGGCTATCCCGACTCGACCTGGGAGGCGATCGTCGAGAGCGTCAGCCCCGCCACCGGCGCGGAGTTCGCGCTGCTGCCGCCGCAAAACGCCTCGGGCAACTGGGTCAAGGTGGTGCAGCGCCTGCCGGTCAAGCTGCGCCTGCTGCCGCATGTCGGCGAGCCGCCGCTGCGCGCCGGCATGACCGCTGCGGTGAAGATCGACACCGAGCGCAGCCGCAGCCTGGGCGCCGTCGCCCAGCAGCTGTTCGGGGGCTCCGGTTCCGCAGAGGCGGCGCAGCGCTAAAACCGCGCTCGCCATGCCCCTCCCGGGCGAGGCATAAATTCCGGCATGACGCACTCTCGAGATTCCGGGCCGTTCGGGCCGCTGCGCGGCGTAAAAGTCGTTTCCTGTTCCACGGCCCAGGCCGGAACGGTCCCCTACATGCTGATGGCCGATCTCGGCGCCGACGTGATCAAGATCGAGGCGCCCAATGGCGGAGATCCTTCGCGGCGCATGACGGTGCTGCCGGGCAAGGGCAGCACTTTCTTCGAGACCAACAATCGCGGCGTGAAGAGCGTCACGCTCAACCTCAAGACGCCGGAGGGCAAGGCGATCCTGCACAGGCTGGTCGCGAAGGCCGACATCTTCGGCCAGAATTTCAGGCCCGGCGCCGCCGAGAAGAACGGGTTCGGCTGGGAAGAACTCAGGAAGATCAACCCGAAGCTCGTGTACGTCTCGATCTCGGGCTACGGCACCAAGGGCCCCAACGGCCATCTGCCGGGCACCGATTCGATGGCGCAGGCGCTGGGCGGTATCGCCGAGGCCTATGCGACGCCGGGCCAGCGCATGAAGACGGGCATTGCCTCGGTGGCCGACGAATCGACGGCGATGCTGGCGTTCGGTGGCGCGCTCGCGGCGCTGACCCATGCCCGCGCCACCGGCCAGGGCCAGAAGATCGAACTGTCGCTGCTCGGCTCGCTGGTGCGGCTGCTGGGCTGGACCTTCACCACGACGATGTGGCGCAACCAGAATCCGGTCACCGGCCAGGCCCGCGTCACCGGCACGCGCGAGCGGCCGGGCATCAGTGCCTCGTTCAACGACCGCGACGGCAAGCCGCTGGTCTTTCAGCTCACCGGGCCCGAGGACTGGAAGGACGCCATGAGTTCGCTGGGCTTCCACGAGCGCGTCAAGGCGGCGGGCTTCGAGGATCTCGGCGTCATCATCGACAACGACGCCAGGCGCGAGGAACTGCTGGCTCTGCTCGACGGGCTGTTCGCGACCGGCACGCGCGACGACTGGGTGGCGCGGTTGCGCGGCGCCGACATCGTCTCGGCGCCGATCAACACCATGCTCGAGGCGTCGAACGATCCCGACGTGATCGCAAACGGCCACGTCACCCATGTCGACCACCCCAGGCACGGCAAGCTCAAGGTGCACGGCACCCCGTGGCGCTTCTCCGAGACCCCGGCCCAGCCCGGCATCGCGCCGGAACTGGGCGAGCACAACCAGGCGGCGCTGGGCGAGCTGGGCTACAGCGACGCCGAGATCGCCGACTTCAGGAAGCGCGGCGTGATCTGACCGCCGAGGGTCAGCGCCGGCGAAGCTGCAGCACGATCAGGGTGAGCATCGCCAGCAGCAGATAGGCGACGCCGACCAGCAGTCCGGCATAGACGTCGCCGAGCGATTGGGCGACGGCGCGATAGCCCGAGAGCGTGAAGAAGCCGAGGCTGACCGCCGCCAGCAGCGCCACCGCGAGGTAGCCCGCGAGCGTCGCGTCGACCCGCCGGGTGGCGCTGCCCGCGACCGTCGCTCCGATCAGCAGGAGCGAGCGCACGAGCAGGGGCATCAGCGCCGGGCCTGCCGGACGCGTTTCGCTCATCGGCGTTGCCCCAGGATTGCCACAGCGAAGCCGACCAGCGCCGCCAGAGACAGCGCGAGAACGGGGCGGGCGCGCACCTCGTCGCCCATCATGTGAACGGTGTCGGCGACCTTCTTCGTCGCGACTTCCTTCTGGCTCGAGGCGATTTCCTCGAGCAGGTCCTTGAGTTCGGCGAGTTGCTTCTGGAGCGAGTCGGACATGGAACCTCCTTCCTGTGCAATCGTCTGCTGGGCACGTGGGTCGATCGGCGTGCCGCTTCAACCCCGAAATGGGGCCGAAATGAGGGACGATTTTTCGCGCGCTCCCGCGATTGCCGCCGCATAAGATGCCGCGACTTCGAGCGGGGAGAGAGACGTGAAGCTTGCGACGGTCGAGATCGGGAACGGGACGCGCGTGGCCGTGGTCGAGGAGGGGCGCGCCGTGCGGCTGCTGCCCGAAACCGCCGGCACGCTGCTGGAGATCGTCGAACGGCAGGCGTCGCTCGACGAGCTGGTGAAGGGCGCCACGTCGGTCTGGGGGCCGGCGCGCTTCGTGGCGCCGATCGGCCGGCCGCGGCGCAACATCTTCTGCGTCGGCAAGAACTATCACGAGCACGCGCAGGAGTTCGCCAAGTCGGGCTTCGATTCGAGCGCCGCCTCGGGCGCGATCCCGGACGCGCCGATCGTGTTTTCCAAGGTGCCGGACTGCGTGGTCGGGCCGGACGATGCGGTCGAGTTCGACCCGTCGGTGTCGACGGCGATCGACTACGAGGGCGAGCTGGCCGTCATCATCGGCACGCCCGGCCGCAGGATCGCCAAGGCGGACGCGCTGAAGCACGTCTGGGGCTACACCATCGTCAACGACGTCACCGCGCGCGACGTCCAGGGCCGGCTGAAGCAGTGGCTGGTCGGCAAATCGTTCGACACGTTCTGCCCGATGGGCCCGTGGGCCGTGACGGCCGACGAGATCGACCTCGGCGATACCACGCTGAAGACCTGGGTGAACGGCGAACTGCGCCAGAACGCCAACACGCGCGACCTGATCTTCGACGTGCCGACCATCATCGAGACGATCTCGGGCGGCGTGACCTTGCGGGCCGGCGACATCATCGCCACCGGCACGCCGGTCGGCGTCGGCATCGGATTCAATCCGCCGAAGTACCTGAAGAACGGCGACGTCGTCGAAATCGAGATCGGCGGCATCGGCCGGCTGCGCAATCCCGTCAAGACGATTTGAGCCCTCACGCGCGCCGAAGCCCGTCGTCCCGAGCGGAGCCGCCCGGAGGGCGGCGCAGTCGAGGGACCTCGCTTCAGCAACCCTGATGCCGGTCGCTCGAGAGAAGGTCCCTCCACTGCGCCTCGCTACGCGAGGCTTCGGTCGGGACGACGGGTAGGGACTACTTCACCGAGTCGAGCGTCGGGAGCTTGTAGCGGTCCTCGGGGTCGTTCCATCCCTTGAAGTTGGGCTTGCGCTTCTCGGCGAAGGCGGCGCGCGATTCCATCAAATCGCTCCTGGCGCCATGGTCGTGCAGGGCGTCAGCGAGCTTCTCCTGCTGCGCCGTCGGCGCGGGCCGCATCTGGCGCATCATGTGTACGGTGTTGACCCGGCTGGCCGGCGGCAGGGTGAGCAGGTGCTCGGCCATCGACATCGCCTCGGCCATCAGTCTGTCGGCCGGGACCAGGCGGTTGATGAAGCCGATCTCGTAGAAGCGCTGCGCGGTGAAGCGGAAGCCCAGCGCCATCTCCATGGCGATCGGGTAGGGCAGGTTGGCGACATGGCCGTGATTGTAGCCGCCGAGCAGCCAGCGCTTGGCCTCGGAGACCTCGAACACCGCCTCAGGCACGGCGACGCGCAGGTCGGTCGCCTCGACCAGCATGAAGCCGCCACCCATGGCGAAGCCGTTGACC
The DNA here is from genome assembly GCA_044225265.1 of Reyranella sp. Lineage (GTDB taxonomy): Bacteria > Pseudomonadota > Alphaproteobacteria > Reyranellales > Reyranellaceae > Reyranella. The sequence goes on along the minus strand of JBGAIW010000112.1, from coordinate 3,168 downwards.
GCGGCGATCACCGGCTTCTCGAGCTTGCCCGCACGGAAGGGATCTTCCTTGGCGAGCCTGGTGCCGCCGGGCGTGCCGGTCTGCAGGGTCTCCTTCATGTCCTCGCCGGCGCAGAAGCCGCGGCCGGTGCCGGTGAAGATCGCGACCTCGAGCTCCTTCGAATGCCGGAAGTCGGTCCAGACGTCGGCCAGCATGGCGCGCATCTCGGTGTTGAGCGCGTTCAGCCGTTCCGGCCGGTTCATGCGCACCACCAGAACCTGTCCGTGGCGTTCGGTTTCGACGACGGCCATTGGAAACTCCCCTGAAATCAGGACGGCACGCTGCCCCCGCAGGCTTGCAATGGCAACAGGCCGGATTCGCGCGTATATCGACGACGTGGAATTGCAATGAGCGCCAGGACCGTCCGCCTCTACATCGACTACAAGAGCCCCTACGCCTATCTGGCCAAGGAGCCCGCCTACGCGCTGGCGCGCGACACCGGCGTCGAGATCGACTGGCTGCCCTACGTGCTGGACATCCCGGCGTATCTCGGCAGCGCCAAGGTCGACGGCGACGGCAAGGTGCTGGAGCAGAACCGCAACGCCCACCAGTGGCGGCGGGTGAAGTACAGCTATATGGACGTGCGCCGCGAGGCCAACCGGGTCGGGCTGACCATTCGCGGCACGCAGAAGATCTGGGATTCGTCGCTGGCCGGGATCGGGCTGCTCTACGCCAAGGATGCCGGCGTCTTCCGCGCCTACAACGACGAGGTTTTCGAGCGTTTCTGGAAGCGCGACCTCGATATCGAGAATGTTGCCGTGCTGGGCGAGGTGCTGAAGCGGGCCGGTGCCGACGTCGCAGGCTGGCCGGGCTACGCCGCAGGCGAGGGCCGGCAGGCCCTCAAGGCGGTGCAGGACGACGCCGAGGCCAGGGGCGTGTTCGGCGTGCCGAGCATTCTCTTTCCCGAAGGCGATCTCTACTGGGGCCGCGAGCATTTCCCGCGGGTCGCCGAATTGCTCACCGGTTGAGCCGGATGGCAAAGTTGTCGGCATGAAGGTTGGCGCATGAAGGTTTGCATCATCGGGGCCGGCGCGGTCGGCGGCATGATCGGCGCGCGGCTCGCGGCCAACACCGGGGCGGAGGTGAGCGCGCTCGCGCGCGGCGACACGCTGAAGGCGCTGAACGCCCACGGCTGGCGGCTGAAGCAGGGCGATGCGTCGCTGACCGGCCCGGCAAAGGCGTCGGCCAGGGCGGGCGATCTCGGTCCGCAGGACCTGGTCGTCATCGCGGTCAAGGCGCCGGCGATGCCGGACGTCGCCGCCGCGATCGGTCCGCTGCTGAAGCCGGAGACGATGGTGCTGCCCGCGATGAACGGCGTGCCGTGGTGGTTCTCCCACGGCATCGCGGGGCTCGGCGAGGCGCCGTTGCAGAGCGTCGATCCGGGCGGTGCGATCGACAGGGCGATTCCGCTGAAACACGTGATCGGCTGTGTCGTGCATCTCAGCGCCGCGACCACCGAGCCCGGCCTGGTGCTGCATCGCGGCGGCAACGGCCTGATCATCGGCGAACCGGACGGCTCCAGTTCGCCGCGGCTGAAGCGCGTGCACGATCTCCTGAGCGAGGCGAAGTTCGAGACGACGTCGTCGCCCAGCATCCGTCACGACATCTGGTACAAGCTCTGGGGCAACATGACGATGAACCCGGTGTCGGCGATCACCGGCGCCACCGGCGACCGCATGCTCGACGACGACCTGGTGCGCAATTTCTGCTCGGCCGCGATGGTCGAGGCGGCGGCGATCGGCGCGAAGATCGGCTGCGTCATCGATCAGGATCCGGAAGCGCGGCACGATCTCACGCGCAAGCTCGGCGCCTTCAAGACCTCGATGCTGGTCGACGCCGAGCGCGGCAAGCCGATCGAGCTCGACGCGCTGGTGACGTCTGTGCACGAGCTCGGCAAGCGCACCGGCGTGGCGACGCCCTATATCGACGGGCTGCTCGGGATCACGCGCCTGTTTGCGCAGACCCACAAGCTGATCTAGGCGAAACGACCTAGAACGTCTTGTTCGCCTGCGGGCGATGCCTGTTCTTCGGCGTGAAGCCGGAACGCTCCGCCGTGCGCGGCTCGCGCACCCAGATCTCGCGGTTGGGATGCAGGCCGCCGCCGCGCGTCGCCGGCACGGCCGAAAGCCGCGCGCGGCGCAGCAGGCGCGTGTCGGCCTTGCCGCAGTTGGGGTGGGTGCCGCCGTTGGCCGCGACCACCTTGTCCCAGGCGGCGCGGCGCTTGTCGGCCGTCGCCTTGTCGAGCAGCGGCGTGCAGTTCAGCTCGTTGCTGTTGAGATCGGCCACGATCTCGTCGCCGTCCTCGATCAGCGCGATCGGGCCGCCGAGCGCCGCCTCCGGTCCGACATGGCCGATCACCAGGCCGACCGAGCCGCCGGAGAAGCGTGCGTCGGTCATCAGGCCGACGGTGATGCCGCGCTCGCGGCACAGCGTGGTGATGCGCGAGGTCGGGTCGAGCATCTCGGGCATGCCCGGGGCGCCGCTCGGGCCCTCGTAGCGCACGATCACCATGTCGTGGTTCTGGAACTGCCCCGGGTTGCTGTCGAGCGCATCGAGCAGCGCCTGCTCGCCTTCGAACACGCGCGCCTTGCCGCGGAAGGTGTTGTTCTCCAGGCCACCCTCGACGCCCGCCAGCTTGAGGATGGCCGAGAAGTCCGGCGAGAGATTGCCGCCGAGCACCCGCAGGCCGCCGGTCGGCTTGTAGGGCTTGTCGACGGCATGCACGACCTTGCCGTCGGCGCGCTTGCCGCCCAGCCGCTGGACCTGCGCCGCCAGGGTCTCGCCGGTGCAGGTCATGACGTCGCCGTTCAGCAGGCCGGCGTCGAGCAGTTCCTTGACGATCACCTGCACGCCGCCCACGTCGGCGATGTCGACCATCGAATATTTGCCGTAGGGCCGCGCGTCGGTGAGCACCGGCACGAGATGCTGCGAGAGGTAGTTGAATTCCTCCGGCGTCATGACTTCCTTCCAGAAGTCGCCGAAGCCCGCGGCGCGCGCGATCTCCGGGGCGTGCAGCACGACGTTGGTCGAGCCGCCGACGGCCATGGCGACGATCACGGCGTTGCGCAGCGAATCGCGCCCGACGATGTCGCGCGGCCTGAGGCCCTTCCTGATCAGCTCGGCGAGGTA
>JBGAIW010000111.1:0-13867 GCA_044225265.1 Reyranella sp. | reverse complement strand
AGGCAGTGGAAGAAGGTCTCGCCGTTCGACCGCTACAAGATCATGCGCAAGGCCGCCGAGCTGATCCGCCAGCGCGCCGACGAGATCGCCCCCATCATGACCATGGAGCAGGGCAAGCCGGTGATCGAGGCCAAGGGCGAAACGCTGCTCGCCGCCGACATCATCGAGTGGATGGCCGAGGAAGGCCGCCGCACCTACGGCCGCATCGTGCCGGCCCGCGGCGACAACATCTATCAGCTGGTGATGAAGGAGCCGGTCGGACCGGTCGCCGCCTTCACGCCGTGGAACTTCCCGATCAACCAGGTGGTGCGCAAGGCCTCGGCCGCGCTCGCCACGGGCTGCTCGATCATCATCAAGGGACCCGAGGACACGCCCGCGTCCTGTGCCCAGCTCGTCAAGGCGTTCGTCGACGCCGGCGTGCCGGCGGGCGTGATCCAGCTCGTCTACGGCGTGCCGTCGGAGATCAGCGAATACCTGATCCCGCATCCGATCATCAAGAAGGTGACGTTCACCGGCTCGACCCCGGTCGGCAAGCAGCTCGCGGCGCTGGCCGGCGCGCACATGAAGCGCGTCACCATGGAACTGGGCGGCCATTCGCCGGCGATCGTCTTCGAGGACGCCGACGTCGACCAGGCCGTGAGCATCCTGGGCGCCAACAAGTTCCGCAACGCCGGACAGGTCTGCGTCGCGCCGACGCGCTTCCTCGTGCACGAGAAGGTCTATCCGGAGTTCGTCGAGAAGTTCACCGCCTACGCCAAGAACTTGAAGGTCGGCAACGGCCTCGACAAGGACACGCGCATGGGCCCGCTCGTCGCCGAGCGCCGCCTGCACGCGATCGACGGCTTCGTCAGCGACGCCATCTCGAAGGGCGCCAAGATCCAGACCGGCGGCCAGCGCAAGGGCAACAAGGGCTACTTCTACGAGCCGACCGTCATGACCGACGTGCCGCTCTCGGCCAAGATCATGAACGACGAGCCGTTCGGCCCGCTGGCGCCGATCACGCCGTTCAAGGATTTCGACGGTGTCATGCAGGAAGCCAACCGTCTGCCGTGGGGCCTTGCGGCCTACGCCTACACCAGGAACAGCAAGAACATGGCGCGGCTCGGCGATGCCTTCGAGAGCGGCATGGTGTCGATCAACCACCACGGCCTCGCTCTGCCGGAAGTGCCGTTCGGCGGCATGAAGGATTCGGGCTACGGCTCGGAAGGCGGCATCGAGGCGCTCGAGGCCTACCTCAACACCAAGTTCGTCACGACGCTCGGTATGTGACGACCGAGAAGAAGAGGGGCCTCCACCGCTTCGGCGGCGGAGGCCCTTTTCTTTTGCGCCTCTAGCCGACCTTCGCGCCCGAGGCGCGGATGATCGGGGCGAGGCTCTTTTCCTCGGCGCGGCGGAAGTTCGCCGCGTCGGCCGGGCTCAGCCAGAACGCCGTGGCGCCCTGGCCGAGAAAGACCTTCTTCAGGGCCTCGCTCTGGAGCGCCTGCTTGGCGAGTGCCGAGGCCTTCTCGACCATCGCCGGCGGCAGCCCGGCCGGTCCGCAGAGGCCGCCCCATGAGGTCATCTGGAAGCCCGGATAGTAGGTCGACATCGGCGGCACCTCGGGCGCCACCGGGCTCGGCTCGAGCGAGGTCACGGCGAGCGGCCGCAGCCGGCCGGTCTTCACGTGTGCAAGGGGGCCCGGGATGTTGTCCCACATCGAGTCGACCTGGCCCGCGAGCAGGTCCTGCAGCGCCGGCGCGCCGCCGCGATAGGGGACGTGCACCATGGCGATGCCGGCGCGCTGCTTCAGCATCTCGCCGCAGAGATGCGGGCTGGTGCCGGCGCCGCCCGACGCGAAGGTCAGCTTGTTGGGATTTTTCTTCGCGTACTCCACCAGCTCCGGGATCGTCTTGATCGGAAGCTCCGGCTTGACCACCAGGATGTTGGGCACCTGCCACAGCATGCTGATCGCGGTGAAATCTTTCTCCGCGTCGAATGGCAGTCTTTCGTAGAGCGTTGGCGAGATCGCGTGGCTCGCGATGCTCATCAGCCCGACCGTGTAGCCGTCGTTCGGCGATTTTGCGATCACGTCGGCGCCGACATTGCCGCCGGAACCGCCCTTGTTCTCGACCACGAACTGCTGGCCGGTGAGTTCGCTCAGCTGCTGGCAGACGACGCGCGACAGCACGTCGGTCGCGCCGCCGGCCGGGAACAGATTGATGTAGCGGACCGGCTTGTCGCGGGATATTCACCCACACGCGCTGCAGCGCCCGACGCAACGAACGAAGCAACTGCGCTACATGACGGCAATCGCCCGCCGCCGGGGCATGAGGACCCTCGGCATGACTACGCCTCCCTGTGAAACTTATTTTGCTTTGCAAAAAGTTTCGCAGAGAGGGATCCCGATTGGGGCTGCGGATTCCGCCTGTTGGGGGCGGAATCCGCTGAAGTCAGGCCGGCGCGCTACTCGACCTTGGCGCCCGAGGCCTTGATGACGGGCGCCAACCGCTTCTCGTTGTTGGCGCGATAGGCGGCAGTGTCCGCTGGACTCAACCAGTTGCGAGTCGCGCCCTGCTTGTCGTAGGCCGCAATCAGTTCCTTGCTCTCCAGGGCCTGTTTCAGCATGCCGGACAGCTTGTCGACGACGGCCGGCGGCATGTTGGCCGGACCGCACGTGCCGCCCCAGGAGGTGATGTCGAAGCCCGGAAGGAACTCCGACATTGCCGGAATTTCGGGAACGTTGGGGTGGCGCTTCAGCGAGGTCACGGCGAAGCCCTTGACCTTGTCACCGCGCATCAGGCCGAGCGGTCCGGGGATGTTGTCGAACATCATGTCGACCTGGCCGGCGAGAATGTCCTGGTGGGCTGGAGCACTGCCCTTGTAGGGAACGTGCAGCAGGTTGACGCCGGCCATCGCCTTGAACAGTTCGCCGGTGATCTGCGGGCTGGTGCCCGCGCCCGAGGACGCGAAGGTGTACTTGCCCGGGTTGGCTTTCGCGAGCGCGATCAGCTCCGGTACGGTGTTGGCGGGGAAGTCCTTCCGGGTCATCAGCATGTTTGGGACTTCCCACAGGATCGCGACTCCGGTGAAGTCCTTCTCGGCATCGAACGGCAGCTTGGCGTAGAGCGTCGGCGCGATCGCATGCGCGGCGATCGTGTAGAGGCCGAGCGTGTAGCCGTCGGGTGCCGACTTGGCGATGGCGTCGGCACCGACGACGCCGCCTGAACCCGCCCTGTTCTCGATGATGAACTGCTGGTTGGTCATCTTCTCGAGCTCGCGGCAGACGATGCGCGACAGCGTGTCGGTCGGGCCGCCGGCCGGGAAGACCACGATGTATTTGACCGGGCGATTCGGCCAGTCGGCCTGTGCCCGTGCCACACCCGACGCCACCATCGGCGCGGCGATCGCACCGCCAACAGCCGCGAGCGCGCGGCGCCGCGGAAGGATAAGCTTACTCATATTCGATGTTCCTCCACTGTGCTTTTGCATTGATTGTGCACTTTACAGGGACGACCCATAACGCGGCAACCGGAGGAAGGCCAGCTCATGCCAGATCGCGACGAACTTGGGGGAGCTTGGAAAGTCCCACCCAATCGCTATCTCGCAGGCCGCCCGGCCGATCACGCCATCGGGGCGCCGATCTCGCAGTACGTATCGATGGAAGATGGCTGCGGTTTGGCGGTGGATGTAATTCTACCCAATGGAGATCGGACGAAGCGCTGGCCGACGGTGCTGATCCTCACTCCTTATATCCGGCGCTTCGCGCTGGCGGCCGGTGCAACCGGCGTGGAGCCGTCGCCCAATACCTGGCGCTACCGCGACATGTTCGTGCCGCGCGGCTACGCTCTGGTGGTGGTCGATGCGCGCGGAACCGGCGCGTCGTTCGGCACACGCGATTCCTTCCGCAGCCCGCGCGAGCGCGCCGACTACAGGACGATCGCCGACTGGATCGTGGCGCAGTCTTGGAGCGACGGGCGGATCGGCGCCACCGGCATTTCCTATCTCGGCGCGGCCTGCGATTTCCTCGCCAGCACCGGCCACAAGGCCGTGAAGGCGATCGCGCCCCTGTTCGCGGTCTGGGACACCTGGTCCGACAACTATTATCCGGGCGGCATGCTGATCAAGCGGCTGGCGCAGGTCTACGACGAGCTGATGCTGGCGCTCGATCACGACAAGCGCGAGCTGCGCAAACAATTCTCCTACTTTGCCAATCCGGCGCTGCTCGGCCCGCAACCGGTCGACGAGGACACGGACGGCTCGCTGGCGCGCGAGGCGGTGAAGGGCCATCTCGCTAATTTCCGCATGCCCGACTTCATCACCGAGTTCAAATGCCGCGACGATGCGCTGCCCTACGACCCGTCCTTCACCAGCGCCTCGTTCAGCCCCTACAACTATCTCGACGAGATCCCGCAGGACGTCGCGGTCTATGCGGTGTCCGGCTGGATGGACGGCGCGGGCTACGCCAATGGCACACTGTCGCGCTTTCTCACCCTGCCCAATGCCGAGCGGCGCGTGCTGCTCGGTCCGTGGGATCACGGCGCGCGGGTGAATGCCTCGCCCTGGCGCACCCGGCAGGAGCCCGAGTTTCCGGTGCTGGGCGAGGTGCTGCGCTTCTTCGACCAGCATCTCGCCGGCCGCGACACCGGCCTCTCCGAGGAAAAGCCGGTTCACTATTTCGCCGTCCATGCCGAGGAATGGTGCGCCGCCGAGGACTGGCCGCCGCCGGTGCAGACGAGGCAGTTCTTCACTGCGCCGGCTCGCGGGCTGGTCACGGCGCGTCCGAACGAACCGTCATCGGACTCCTATGTTGCCGACTTCACCGCCGGCAGCGGCACCCAGACGCGCTACGAGCGAATCGCCGGCATCGATGCCACGAACTACTACGCCGACTGGAAGGATCGCGACGCCAGGCTGCTATCCTTCACCACCGCGCCGCTGGACGCACCGATGGAAATGGCGGGACATGCCGTCGTGTCGCTCTGGCTGTCATCGAGCGAGCCCGACGCGGCGGTGTTCGCCTATCTCTCGGAGGTCGAGGCCGACGGGCCAAATGGAGGGGCGGTACGCTACGTCACCGAGGGAGTGTTGCGCGCCATCCATCGCGCCGAGGCCCCGGCACCGCGCAACTACCGAACCACCTGGCCCTGGCGCAGCTTCTCACGCGCCGCCGTCAAGCCCATGCCACCCGGGGAGCCGCAGCTGCTGCGCTTCGCCCTGCTGCCGGTCGCATGGATGTTCGCCAGGGGCAGCCGGCTGCGCCTGTCGATCGCTGGTGCCGACGCCGATCACTTCGTGCAGACACCGCACGGCCGGCCGCCCACGCTCACGCTCGCAAGCGGCGGCGAGCAGGCGAGCGTACTGGAGCTGCCGATCGCCGAGGCGATCGAGCGCTAGGTGGCGCGGGCGCATGGGCCCGCATCCCCCTGCCAGTTCAGTGATTTTCAGGTGGCCGTGGTCCAAGGGCCGGGACCTCGGCTGGATCGTCACTGCTCGGCATTCGGCGGCGCTCGAGCATCAGTGCAGCACGTCCTCGTGCAGCGCCGCCATCAGCCCGGGGTTATCGCGGTAGTCGACCGGCACGCCGACGACTACGGGCCCCTTCGTCGCCATTGCCTGGCGCAGGACCGGCGCCAGCTGGTCGGGCGTGTCGATCCGCAGACCGCACGCGCCCATGGACTCGGCGAACTTGACCACGTCCACGGGACCGAAGTGCACGCCGGAATCGCGGCCATAGGCCGCCACCTGCTGGATGCCCACCATGTTGTAGCTGCCGTCGATCCACACGACATGGACGAAGTTGCATTTCAGCCGCACCGCCGTCTCGAGCTCGACCGCCGAGAACAGGAAGCCGCCATCGCCCGATACCGAGACGACCTTGCCGCCCGGATCGGCGAGGCAAGCCGCGATGGCCCACGGTAAGGCGACGCCCAGAGTTTGCTGGCCGTTGCTGATCATGATCTGACGTGGCCGATGGCTGATCAGGTGGCGCGCCATCCAGATATGGAAGGAACCCATGTCCGAGCACAGTGTCGCCCCCTCGTCGAGCAGGCCCTGCAAGGCGTGCACGAGTTGCAGCGGATGGACGGGCGCGCCGCGATGTCGGGCTGCCGCCGCCGCCAGGCCCTCGCGCTCGCGCCCGATGGCCGTCAGCAGCTCGGCCTGGGCCAGACGCGGCCGGTCCCTGACCAGCCCGGCAAGCGCCTGGAGCGTGGCGGCGATGTCGCCCACCAGCTCGATGTCGGGGCGGTAGTGGGTGTCGATGTCGACAGGCACGCAGTCGATGTGGACGAGCTTGCGCGTGCGGCCGCGGTTCCACAGCGCCGGATCGTATTCGACAGGGTCGAAACCGACCGTGACCACCAGATCGGCGGCGTCGAGCAGGAGGTCGGCGGGCTGGTTGTGGAACAGACCGACACGGCCGGCGAAGCAATCGAGCCGCTCGCGCGGCAGCACGCCTGCCGACTGGTAGGTTCCGGTGACGGCAAGGCGTGCCCTGGCAAGCAGCGCCCGGACGGCCGCCGTCGCAGCGGGGCGACTGGCCAGCATGCCGAGCAACAGCACAGGCCGCTCGGCCGCATCGATCAGGCGGGCGACTGCGGCAATCGCGCCGGCATCTGCGGCACCCAGCAACGCCGGCGCCGCCGGCGCCAGGATTGGACCCGATGCCGGCGCTTTCATGATGTCCTTGGGCAGGCTGACGAATGCCGCTCCCGGCCGGCCCGACTCGGCGGCGCGGAAGGCACCGGTCAAGACTTCCGACACGGCGCTCACCGCATCGATCTCGGCAGCATACTTGGTGACCGGCCGCAGCATCGCGACCGTGTCCATGCTCTGGTGCGTCCGCTTCAGCCGCTCCGACACAGGCACCGCGCCGCCGAGGGCCACCATGGGATCGCCTTCCGTGTTGGCCGTGGCCAGTCCCGTCGCCAGATTCGAACAACCCGGTCCCGACGTCACGAGGACGACGCCGGCCTTGCCGGTGAGACGACCCAGTCCGCCGGCGATGAAGGTGGCGTTCTGCTCATGGCGGCAGACGACGGTCTTGATCCGGGAATCGACGAGCGCATCGAACACCGGATCGACCTTGGCGCCGGGAATGCCGAAGACGTACTCGACGCCCTGCGCCTCGAGATGCTTCACGAGGAGGCGTGCGCCGTTGAGATCGCTGCTCATCGGCGTTTCGCCCTGGCTTTGGGTTTGCCGGCCTCGGCATCAACCTCGTCGAATGCCTCTTTCATGGTCATCAGCGCGTTGGTGGCGGCGGGAAAGCCGCAATAGGCGATCATCTGCGTGATGATCTCGGTGACTTCGGCGCGCGAGGCGCCACAGCGCAGCGCGGCCTTCACGTGCAGCCTGAGTTCCGGCAGCGCGAAGCCCTGCACCGTCAATGCCGCCACCGTGCAGAGTTCCCGCGTCTTCAGATCGATGACGTCGCGCGTGTAGAGCTCGCCGAACGGAAAAGTGACGTTCACCCAGGCGAACTCCGGCGACAGCGACTTGATCTTGCGGATGTAGGCGTCGGCCATCGGGCCGAGCTGGCGACGGATCTCGTCCATCCCGCGCCGATATTCGGCCGACTTCTCGTCGTGCCTGTTCGCGGAAATCTTCTTCGATCCCGCCTTGGACTTCGCCATCGCCGGAATTCTCCATTCTTGCGTTGCGGGCCACTGTACCTCACGCGCCCGATCGAACGAACGGAATACGCTCAACGCCGTGTTCGTTGAGTCTCCTCGTCATTCGATCGCCTTGTCGGCGCGGACAGGATCGCACCGGCTCTCGTACGGTGCCTGCGACCAGGAATCCTTCCGCTTCTGTCGCCGATACGGCCTAGGTCGCGCCGCCGCCGTTCACGCCGATCATCTGGCCGTTGATGTAGGCGCCGGCATCGGACACCAGCAGGCGCACGGCGGCCGCGACTTCGGCCGGCTTGCCCATGCGGCCGAGCGGCACCTTGGCCAGCGCCTCCTTGCGGGCATGAACCGACGCGTTGTTCTCGGGCGCGTCGGGTTCGATCGGACCGGGCGAGATGATGTTGGTCGTGATGCCCTTGGGTCCGAACTCCATCGCCAGCGACTTGGTGAGGCCCCACACGCCGTGCTTGGCGACCGAGACCGGCACGCGGCCGGCATGGCCGTGGATGGCGTTCAGGCCGGCGAAGTTGACGATGCGGCCCCAGCCCTTGCTGACCATGCCCGGCAGGCAGGCGCGCGACAGCCAGATCGCCGCCTCCATGTCGACTGCGAGCACGCGCCGCCAGTCCTCGTCGGAGGTTTCCAGGAACGGCTTGGAGGGGCGCAGGGCGGCGTTGTTCAGCAATGCGTCGACGGCGCCGAACGCCCTGATGACCTCACCCGCGATGCGCTTGCATTCCTCGGCCTTGCCGACGTCGCCCATGATCACCATTGCCTTGGCGCCGAGCTTCTCGGCCTCCTGGGCGACGCGTTCGCAGGCGGCCTTGTCGCTCGAGCCGTTGATCGCGACGTCGAATCCGTCCGCGGCCAGGCCCAACACGCAGGCCCGGCCGATATTCTTGCCCGCGCCGGTGACGAGGGCGGTACGCTTGGTGCTGGCCATCAGACGATCCCGCTGTTGCGCAGGGCCTTGATGGTCCTGGAATCGTAGCCCAGACCCTTCAGTACCCGGTCGGTGTGTTCGCCCAGCTCGGGCGTCGGCTTCAGCTTCTTGGGCTGCGGCGCGGCAGACAGGTTGATCGGCTGCCCGACCACCCGGATCTCGCCGAGCTTGGGATGCTTGATCGGCCGGGCGATGCCGAGGTGCTTGACCTGCGGCTCGGCGAACGTCTTGTCGATCGTGTTGATCGGCCCGCACGGCACGCCCGCCTTGTTGAGGGCGGCAATCCAGTGCGCCGACGTCTTTGTCTTCGTCACTTCGCCGATGCGCTGGTTCAGGGCCTTGCGGTGCTGCGAGCGCAGGGTCGGCGAGGCGTGCTCGGGATGGTCGATCAGCGCCTTGGCGCCCAGCGCCTCTGCGGCGCGCTTCCACATCTTGTCGCCGGCGGCAGCGATGTTGATGTAGCCGTCGCTGGTCGGGAACACGCCGGTCGGTATCGAGGTCGGATGGTCGTTGCCCGCCTGCTTGGGCACCTCGCCCTTGATCAGCCAGCGCGAGGCCTGGAAGTCGAGCATGAAGATCTGCGCCTCGATCAGCGAGGTGTGGACCCACTGGCCCTTGCCGGTGCGCTCGCGGTGATAGAGCGCCAGCATGATCGCCTGGGCGAGCAGCAGGCCCGACGTGAGGTCGGCGATCGGAATGCCGACCCGCATCGGACCCTGGCCGGGCTCGCCGGTGATCGACATCAACCCGCCCATGCCCTGCGCGATCTGGTCGACACCGGGGCGGGCGGCATCGGGGCCGTCCTGGCCGAAGCCCGCGATCGAACCGTAGATGATCTTCGGATTCACCTTCTTGACCGACTTGTAGTCGACCTTGAGGCGGTACTTCACGTCGGAGCGATAGTTCTCGACGATCACGTCGGCCTTCTTCGCGAGCTTCATGAAGATCTTGTGACCTTCCTTGCTCTTGAGGTTGAGCGTGATCGCCTGCTTGTTGCGATGCAGGTTCTGGAAATCGAAGCCGTGGCGCGCGCCGCCCATCGAGTCGGCCTTGCCGCCATCCGCCGGCGGCTGCTCGATCTTGATGACGTTGGCGCCCCAGTCGGCGAGCTGGCGCACCGCCGTCGGTCCGGCGCGATGCGCCGTGAGGTCGAGAACGTTGATGTGCGAAAGCGGAAGCTTGGCCATGGTGTTTCCTCGGTTTTTGTCGTTCCGACTCGGGCGGAGTAATCTCCGCCCTGCAGCGAGGCGGAGCGGAGGGACCTTGTGCGCGGCAGGCGAGGCCCTTCGACTTCGCTGCGCTTCGCTCAGGGCGATGACTCTACCTATTTTCCACGGAAGATCGGCTTGCGCTTCTCCATGAACGCGCGGCGGCCTTCCTTGAAGTCTTCGCTGTTGAAGCAGGCCTCGGCCATCTTCTCGAGCTTCTTGTGGTCCTGCTGGCTCTCCGGCTTGGCGATCTCGCGCGCCGCGGCCTTGGCGAGCGCGATGGTGAGCGGCGCGTTCTGGCCGATCGCCTCCGTCGTCCTGGCGACCAGCGCGTCGAGCTCGCCATCGGCGGCGATGCCGTTCACCAGACCCATCTCATAGGCCTCCTTCGAGGAGTACTGGCGGGCGGTGAACAGGAACTCCATGGCGCGCGGCAGACCCACGATGCGCGAGAGTCTTTCGATGCGCAGGAAGCCGTAGCCCAGGCCGAGCTTGGCCGCCGGCACGCCGAAGCGCGCGCCCTCGTTGCAGAAGCGCATGTCGCAGCACGCCGCGAGGTTCATGCCGCCGCCGATGCAGTAGCCCGTGATCTTGGCGATGGTCGGCTTGGGAAAGTTGTACAGGCTCTCGTAGCCTTCCTTGGAGATCGCGTCGTAGCGCACCTGCGCCTCGGCGTTGGCGCGCTCGCTCTCGAACTTGGAGATGTCGGCGCCCGAGACGAAGGCCTTGCCGCCGGCGCCGCTCACCACGACGCAGCGGATCTCGGGATCCTTCTCGTAGTCCCTCAGGATGCCGACGAAGCCGTCCCACATGTCGAGCGACACGGCGTTGAGCTTGGCCGGATTGTTGAAAACGAGGTGACCGACCGCGCCTTCGCGACGGCCGTAGATCTTCTGCTCCTGCATGCGGAAACCCTTCCAATGAGGCCGGCAATATAGCGCGCAGACCGCTATTTGAATAAGGTGCGAACAGAGCAGCACCCCCTTGCGTGGAACCCGCCGGTTCCACGGCTGCTCGATCGATTAACCGGAGAGATCGCGCCCAACTGGGACGACAGTTGAAGTGACGCAAGTTCAGGATAAAGAGTGGCCCGGCGTGGTGTGAACTGGAAGGGCCTGCCAGGCGATTCGGCGGAGTTGTCGCGGTCGACAACGCGTCTCGACGATCGAGCACGCCAGTTGCGTGCCTGCTGGGGCCCTCGGCCGCGGCAAGACCACGACTATGGCTGACGTGGCTTCATCGATTTCTCGGCGGCGGGCAACCCGCCTGGCGGTGCGGCATTGTCGTCGGCGGCCCTGCACGGTGCCGCCGGAAGGCCGCAACATGCCGATATCTTCCGTGAGCTATGCCCTGTGGCCGCCACGACGGTGGAGCAGAACGCCTATGGACCAGCGATCCGGTTCTCAGACGGCGGCGATGATCGACGCCAACCTGAAGGCAATCCTGCTCGACGCGCGCCGAACCCCTGGCCGACCGCTATCCCTCCGAACTGTCCGGTGGCCAGCAGCAACGGGTGTCGCTCGCGCGCGCCCTGGTGGTCGAGCCGGAAACGCTGCTGCTCGACGAACCGCTCAGCAACCTCGACGCCAATCTGCGCGAGGAGATGCGCTTCGAGATCCGCCGCCTGCACGACCGCTACCGCTACACCACGGTCTACGTCACGCACGACCAGTCCGAGGCGATGACGACCGCCGACCTGATCGCGGTGATGAATCACGGCCGCATCGAGCAGCTCGGCTCGCCGCAGGAAATCTACGACCGGCCGCAATCGGTGTTCGTGGCGCGCTTCATCGGCGGCAGCAACATCCTGAAGGGCAGGGCGCTCGATGCCGAACGCATCGAAACTCCGGGCGGTGTCCTGCGCACGGTGGGCCGCGCGCTGACGGCCGGCGAACCGGTATCGATGTCGGTGCGCCAGCACGAGATCGGGCTGCTCGCCGCCCAACCGGGTGTCCAGCCGGCCGCCTCCTCATCGGACGGCGGCAACGTCATCGCCGCCACGATCGCGCGCCAGGTCTTCCTGGGCGCGGCACGCGACTACACCGTCGTCCTGAACGACAAGACCGAGCTCAGGGTCACCGCGCCGCCCGACCAGAACATCCCGCCCGGACAGCAGGTCTGGCTCCGCCTGCCGGTGGAGCGCTGCCGGGCACTCGTACGAGGAGAGGAAGCATGACGAGCAGGATCACCCGTCGCCGGGCTCTGGGCCGCATTCTGGGCCGGGCCTTGGCCGCGTCCACCGCCCTGGCCGCCGGCTCCTTCGCCAGGGTCGTGAGTGCCGCGCCCGAGGCACAGAAGATCACGCCGGACCTGGTCGAGGCGGCGAAGAAGGAAGGCAAGGTGACCTGGTACACCTCGGTCGACCTGCCGCTGGCGGAACGGGTCGCCAAGGTGTTCGAGGCGAAGTATCCGGGCGTCAGCCTGAAGGTCGAGCGCTCCGGAGCGGAGCGCAACTTCCAGCGCATCGGACAGGAATATGCGAGCAAGATCTACAATTGCGACGTCGTGAACAGCTCGGATGCCGCGCACCTGATCCTGTGGAAGCGGCAGAACATGCTGGCGGCCTACCTGCCGGAGGACGTGGCGCAGTATTTTCCGGCCACCCACAAGGACCCCGACGGCATGTTCGCGTCGTGGCGCTACATGCTCTGCCCCGTCGCCTACAACACCAAACTCGTGAAACCCGAGGACGCACCGAAGTCCTATGCCGACCTGCTCGATTCGAAGTGGACGTCCAAGATCGTCAAGGCGCATCCGGGCTACAGCGGCACCATCATGACGGCGACGCAGCAGCTCAGCCGCGATCTTGGCTGGGCGTGGTTCGAGAAGCTCGCCAAGCAGAAGATCATGCAGGTCCAGTCGGCGACCGAACCGCCCAAGAAGATCGCCCAGGGCGAGCGCGCGATCATGGCCGACGGCGGCGAATACGTCGTCGTCGAGCTGAAGAAGAAGGGCGAGCCGGTCGAGGTGGTCTATCCCAGCGAGGGCACGCCGCTGGTCACCGGTCCGTCGGGCATCATGGCTCGGGCACCCAACCCGAATGCAGCGCGGCTGTTCTATGCCTGGTCGATGACCGCCGAGGCCCAGCAGCTCAACGTCGATGTCGGCGCGCTGCGCTCGGCGCATCCGCAGGTGAAGGACCGCGCCGACATGAAGAAGTCCGCCGACATCAAGACATTGCGCGAGGAGGCGACGGTCGTCGCCGACAAGGCCGACGAGATCAAGGCGCAGTACGTCAAGATCTTCAAGGTGTGATCATGAGAGCACCTGTCGTTCCTCGGCTGCGCCGACCGATCCTCGATCTGCAAGGCGACCGCATATGACGCTTTTCCGTCGTCCCGACCGGAGCGCCGAAGGCGCGCAGCGGAGGGACCTTGTCTCGACACCAGTCGTCTCTGACGGTGAAGCGAGGTCCCTCGACTGCACCGCCCTTCGGGCGGCTTCGCTCGGGACGACGAAGGGATGCCTGGCGTGTCCACCCGAACCCGATCGGGTGCGTGGCTCCGGTCGAGACGACGGCCCTACTCGGCGATCACTTCTCCTTGCCGGCGCGTTGCTGCCACCCCTGCTGTCGTCGGGCGCGCGGGTCGTCTCGGCCGCACCGCCGCCGGAGCCGATCACCCAGGCCCTGGTCGACGCCGCGTCGAAGGAGGGCAAGGTCACTTATTATACGGCGATGGATCTCAGCGTCGCCGAGCCAATGGCCAAGGCGTTCGAAGCGAAGTATCCGGCGATCAAGGTCGCGGTCGAGCGCAGCGGCGCCGAACGGGTGTTCAACCGCATCGGCCAGGAGATGGCGAGCAAGATCCACCGGGTCGACGTCGCCAACAGCTCGGACGCCGCGCACTTCATCGTCTGGAAGCGCGAGGGCTGGCTGGCGCCGTTCGTCTCGCAGGACATGGCGCGCGACGTGCCCGCCGCGATGATCGATGCCGACGGCCTGTTCTGCAACCAGCGCACCCATCTCAGCACCATCGCCTACAACAGCAAGCTGATCGCCCCGGCCGATGCCCCCAGGGGCTTCATGGATCTGCTCGATCCGAAATATGCCGGCAAGCTGGTGAAGGGTCATCCCGGCTATTCCGGCACGATCATGACCGCGACCC
>JBGAIW010000110.1:0-13139 GCA_044225265.1 Reyranella sp. | reverse complement strand
GCTCGATCAGCTTGGCCCTGATTTCCGGATCCTCGATCGCGACCTTCAGCGCCGCATTCATCCGGCGCGCCACCGCCGGATCGAGGGCCTTCGGCCCCAGGATGCCGAACCAGATGAAGCTCTCGTAGCCCGGCAGGCCCTGTTCGGCGATTGTCGGAAGGTCGGGCATGACCGCGACCCGGCGGGCGGTGGTCACGCCGAGGAGGCGAACCCGGCCGGCCTTGGCGTGCGCCAGCATCGCCTGCAGGAGCGGAAAGCTGCAGCAGGTCTCGCCCTTGAGCAGCGAATTCGTGGCATCGGGACCGCCCTTGTAGGGCACGTGCAGCATGTCGAGCCCGGCCTGCTTGTTGAAGGCGGCGAAGGCGAGATGGGTTCCGGTGCCGTTGCCGGTCGACGAGTAGCTGTACTTGCCGGGCGCCGCCTTGACCTTGGCGATGAAGTCCTGGACCGAGACGGCATCGATCGACTGGGGATTCACCGCCAGCACGTTCGGCACGTCGACGATCGGCGAGATCGGCGTGAAGTCGGCCTCGACGTCGAACGGCAGCTTCTTGTAGAGCGCGGCGTTCACGCCGTGGGTCGCAGCGGTGCCAAGCAGGAAGGTGTATCCGTCGGGCTTGGCATTCGCGACCGTCTCGGAGGCGACGTTGCCGCCCGCGCCGCTTTTGTAGTCGATCACGATGCGCTGCCCCAGCGTCTTCTCGAGCGACGGCTGGAGCAGGCGGCCCACGACGTCGACGCCCGAGCCCGCGGGAAAGCCCATGTAGATCGTGACCGGCCGCGACGGCCAGTCCTGAGCGGAGACCGCCGTCGGCAGCAGGCCGAGCAGAAGGACCGACGCAGCGGAACGAAAGAACGTGAACATCGGGATCTCCTATCGGTCCTTTTCAGGCGACACCGTCGCGCCTGACGCTTTTTTGGCCAATCCATTTTCAGAGAGCACAATTCGCGCCAGCCAGTTCTCGACCAGCGCCTCGAGCAGGGTCAGCCGCACCACCGGCCATTTGTGATCGGCACTGTCGAGCACGGCAAGTGTGGCGCGCGGATAGCTCTCCATCAGGCCCATCGCGTCGCGGTAGCCGACGGTGGTGTCCTGGCGGCCGGCAATGATCAGGGTCGGCGCGGCAAAGCCCTTCTCGGCCTCGGCGAGGTCGAACGAGACGCCGTAGCGCGCGGGATCGGCGCGGATCTCGTGGGCGATCGGCTGGGTGGCGGCGATCGCCGGCGCCACCAGCTCGTGGATCTTGGGCCGCAGCGATTCGAGATATCCCGGCGTCTGCACCAGCACGTCGCCGAGTGCGGTCCGTTCGTCGGCGGAGAGGCCGGCCATCAGCGCGTCGTCGCGCACCACCGGCCGGAACGGCGGCAGGCTGCGTTTGGCGGTGTCGGGGATCACCGCCGGCACGCGCAGCAACAGTCCGGCGATGCGGTCGCGGCGCTTCACGGCGATGGCGCGCGCGAGGTATCCGCCGAGCGAGGTGCCGGCCAGGATGAAGCGCTCGCGCCCGATAACCCGGTCGATGAAGCCGAGCAGCGCCTCCAGCACGTCGTCCTGGTTCTTCAGCCCGGGTTTGGCCTCGGAGTGGCCCATGCCGGGCAGGTCCGGATAGATGCGCCGGTAGCCGTTTCGAGATGCGAAGATCGGCTCGTAGTCGGCGATCTCCAGTCTGCGGTCCATCGTCCAGCCGTGCAGCAGCAGCACCGGTTGGCCTTCACCATGGACTTCGTAGCGGATCGTCGCGTTTGGCAATTCGCACTGCATTCTGGGATAGCATGCTGGGGCAACAGCAAGGGAAACGCCATGGGCTACATGACCGACGAGCGCCGGATGATCCAGGAGACGGCGCGGGCCTTCGCCATGAAGGAGGTGTTGCCCGTGGCCAACCGGCTCGATCCGGAGAAGGGCGACATCCCGCGCGAGCTGATCCAGAAAATCGCCGACATGGGATATTTCGGCATCGTCATCCCCGAGCAGTATGGCGGGCTGGGGCTGGGCGTCTTCGAATATTGCCTGATCACCGAGGAGCTGGCGCGGGCGTGGATGAGCGTCGCCTCGATCATCGCCCGCGGCAACGGGCTGAGCGCCGGCCGCGGCATGACCGACGCCCAGCGCGCCGTTTTCCTGCCGCGCGCCGCCCGGGGCGAGTTCCTCGGCGCCGCCGCCATGTCGGAGCCCGATGTCGGATCGGACCTCGGCAACATCTCCTGCCGGGCACGCAAGGACGGCGATTCGTGGGTGATCAACGGCAACAAATACTGGTGCACCTTCGCCGACGGCGCCGACTACATCATGCTGGTGGCTCGCACGTCCGATGCGCCGGATCCCAAGCGCAAGCATGTCGGCCTGTCCTCGTTCCTGATCGAGAAGCCACGCGGAACGTTGCCGCCCGGCGTGAAGGGCGCGCCGATCCCGAAGATCGGCTACTTCGGCTGGAAGACCTGGGAGCTCGCCTTCGACAATTGCCACCTGCCCGGCAATGCGCTGATCGGCGAGGAAGGGCGCGCGTTCTACTACATCTCGGCGGGACTGGAGCGTGCGCGCGCCCATACCGCCGCCCGCGCGATCGGCCTGGCGCGCGGCGCGCTGGAAGATGCGACGGCCTATGCGCAGGAGCGCCGGCAGTTCGGCCAGGCGATCGGCGAGTTCCAGAATACGCGCTTCCGGCTCGCGCGCATGGCGACCGAGATCGAGGCGTCGCGGCAGTTGATGTACTACGTGTGCGACGAGATCGACAGCAAGCGACGCTGCGACAAGGAGGCGGCGATGGTGAAATTCCATGCCTCCGAGATGGCCGAGCGCGTCACCTCGGAGGCGCTGCAGGTTTTCGGCGGCGCGGGCTACACGACGCTTCATGCCGTGGAACGCTACTGGCGCGATGCGCGGCTGACCAAGATCTTCGAGGGCACCTCGGAGATCCAGCAACGGATCATCTCGGATCACCTGCTCGGCAAGCAGAAGGCCGCCTGACCATGGACGAGCCCATGGCACGGCTGCTGCGGGGTGTCCTGATGATCGGCGCCACGGGAATCGTCCAGGCCATGGCCCAGCTGGTTCTGATGCACCTCGTGGAGGTGCTGCCGCTGCCGCGCGCCTCGAACTGGCCGAAGTTCGTCATGATCTCGCACAGCGTGATCGCGGTGCTGGTCCTGATGACAGGGCACCTGCTGCAGGTCGCCCTGTGGGCACTGCTCTATCATTTCGACTGGGGCGAGTTTCAGACCTTCTCCGGCGCCCTCTACTTCTCGCTCGCGAGCTTCACGACCGTCGGCGCCAACGAGCTGCACCTGTCGCCAACCCATCGCATGGTCGGTGCGCTCGAATCGGCGGCAGGCATGCTGATGTTCGGATGGTCGACGGCGCTGCTGGTCAAGGTCGTCCTGCGCGGCGAGCGCTCCGGAACACAGGGAGAAACCTCTTGAGCGAAGACATCGACACCTTCATCTCCACCGCCCCCGGCCTCAGGTTCGCCTTCGCAATCAAGGCCAGGGTCGGGCCGATCCAGGACCTCGGGAGCACCGCGCGCGGGCACCGGAGGATCATCGACATATTGGGCGGCGAAGTGCACGGACCGCGCCTGGAAGGCGAGATCCTGCCCGGCGGCGCCGACTGGCAGATCGTGCGGCCCGACGGCACGATCGAGGTCGTGGCGCGCTACACGATCAGGGCGAAGTCGGGGGCGCTGATCTACGTGCAGAACGAGGGCCTGCGGGTTGCCCCGCCGGAGATCGTGGCGCGCATGTCGAAGGGCGAGCGCGTGCCGATCGGCAGCTACTATTTCCGCACGGCGCCCAGGTTCGAGACTGCCGAGCCGTCGCTGAAATGGATCGAGCGCGCGCTGTTCGTCGGTCGTGCCGCGCGCACGCCCGACCGCGTCGCGATCGGCTTCCACGAAGTCCTCTGACGGAGCCGTGGCGGGGGCGCGACTGCGCCGGTCGCCCCGGCCAGGACGCTCAGTCGCGATAGCTCGGGTCGATGCGGTCGAGCTTGCGCAGCAGCGCCGGCCAGTCGAGCACGCCGAACGGGCGGCGGACGTGCGGCTGGTAGTTCATGTAGGTCGCCTCGACGACGTCCGCCGGCACCTCGATCAGCGGGGTGTGGCACGACATCGCCGCGATCTGCGTCTTGCACGACAGTTCGAGGCGATGCATGGCGTTGAACGCCTCGGGAATGGTCTTGGCCGCGGTCAGCAGGCCGTGGTTGCGCAGGATCATGGCGTTGTTGCTGCCGAGATCGTCGACCAGCCGCTCGCGCAGGGCGGTGTCGATCACCACGCCCTCGTAGTCGTGGTAGCTGATCTCGGCGAAGCGCATCGATGTCTGCGTGTTGGGCAGCAGGCCGCACTTCATGGTCGAGACCGCCATGCCGGCCCAGGTGTGGGTGTGGATGACGCAGTTCACGTCCGGCTTGGCCATGTGGATGGCGCTATGGATCACGAAGCCGGCGCGGTTGACGCCGTAGTCGAGGCCCGCACCGAACTCGGGCTTGGCGATGATGTTGCCTTCATGGTCGATCTTGATCAGGCTCGAGGCGGTGATCTCCTCGTAGAGCATGCCGTAGGCGTTGATCAGGAAGTGATCGGGCTCGCCGGGCACGCGCATCGAGATGTGGTTGGCGATCAGGTCGGTCATCTCGTAGACGTCCATCAGCCGGTAGCAGGCGGCGAGGTCGACGCGGGCCTGCCACTCCTCGGGCGACACGTTGGACTTGAGGCTGGCGACTTTCGCGGTCTTCAGCGTGTGGACGCTCATGGCAACGCTCCTTCGAGGACCTTTGTGATGCCGCAAGGGTAGCAGAGCGCCGCTGCCGTCGCTTCCCCATTCCTATGGGGAAGTGCCTGCGCGAATGCGCAGGCGAAGGGGTCATGGGCAATGGAGGCGACCGGTTTGGCCTTTGACCCCTCCGTCCGCTTCGCGGCCACCTCCCCATTTGAATGGGGAGGAAGCTATTTCTTCTTTCCGTCCCGGGAATTTCGAGGGTCGGCCGGCAGCGGATAGGCGGTGGTCGACTTGATGCGCTCCATGGCGAAGCGCGAGGTCACGTTCTTGAGCGGCATGGTGTCGATCAGCCGCTTATAGAAGGCGTCATAGGCCTGCATATTGGGCACCGCGACCCGCAGCATGTAGTCGATGTCGCCGGCCATGCGGTGGAACTCCATGACCTCGGGCATGGCGGTCACGGTCTGGGCGAACTTCGACAGCCAGGCGGTCGAATGGTCTCCGGTCTCGACCGAGACGAAGACCGTCAGGCCCATGCCGATCGCCTCCGGATTGATCAGCGCCACCCGCTTCTGGATGATGCCGGCCTTCTCCAGCCGCTGGATGCGCTTCCAGCACGGGCTTTGCGACAGCCCGACGCGATGGGCGATCTGCGCCAGCGAGAGACTCGCGTCGTCCTGCAGGAGCGCCACGATCTTGCGGTCGATGGCGTCCATGTCCTGATTCGAAAGAGCCATGGGAAAACAGTCTAGACCGGGAGCGAATCCAGCTCCACTTGCCGGCCGAGCCGCAGGCTGAGTGCCGCCGCGAGCGCCTCGAGCTCGCCCCCGCCCGGCCTGCGTGCCGCCGAACCGCCGGGCAGCGGGCCGGCATAGCTGCGCAGCCGAGGGTCGGCGGTCTCGAACCAGCTCAACCGCGCGCCGCCGGCCTCGCAGGCAAGCAGGCCGACCGGGCGGCCGGCGACGGAGACCGTCCACAATTCCGGCTGCGGCACGGCGAACAACCGGGCGGTACGGGCGACAATGTCCTGGGCGAGGGAACGCATGGCCGGAGACTAGCCACGCGCGCCGCTCCGAGACATCGAAAGGGCGCATCGATTTTCAGCCGGGAACCGGCAGAAAAATCTCTCTCCGCGCGGCGCGGAGAAAACCGTTCCCGCCCGGGCTAACGAACGAGCCCGGCCTTCTTGTAGTAGGCGAGCACGCCCGGCTGCAGCATGTCGGGGCTGCTGACCGCCGACAGGGTGTTCTTGACCGTCGATTCGATCAGCGTCTTGTTGAGCAGGTTGGCGCGCTCGACCTTGTGCAGCGACGCCGCCAATCGGAAGCCCGACGATTCCTCGAGATCGGCGCGCGCCAGCACGTAGCTCCAGGTGCCGACGGTCGGGATCGCATCGTGCTGGCCGGGATAGAGGCCGGCCGGCACGACCAGCCGCGCGAGGAACG
Source organism: Reyranella sp. (assembly GCA_044225265.1). GTDB lineage: Bacteria > Pseudomonadota > Alphaproteobacteria > Reyranellales > Reyranellaceae > Reyranella. The sequence goes on along the minus strand of JBGAIW010000110.1, from coordinate 6,978 downwards.
GGTGCTTGTCGCGGATGCGGACGATCTCCTGCTCGCTCGGCGCGATGAAGCGCGCGCCGCGCGTATTGCCGGCCACGGTGATGAAGCCCGGCCAGCGATAGCCGCCGCCCCACAGGGCCGCCGCCGTGCCGTCGATCACCATCTCGGGACCTTCGCGCAGCTTCTCGATATAGACCGCCTCGAAGTCCTTCTCCGGATCGAGGCCGAGCCCGTCGACCATGTAGCGGCCCTGCAAGGCGAGGCCGCCATTCTTGATGTTCCACACCACGCGGCGCCCCTTGAGATCGGCAATGGTGCGGTAGCGGCTGTCGGCGCGAACCACGAACATGCCGGGCGTCGAATACATGACGCTGATGACCTTGAGCTTGGTCGGCGGCCGGCCGATGCCAGAGAACAGTTCGTGCGCGACCTCGCCGAAGACCAGGGCGATGTCGAGCTTGCCCTGCTCGAGCAGGGCCACGTTGTCCTGGATTCCGCGCGTGTTGACTGCCTTGATCTCCATCAGCGGATCGACCGTGCGCAGGCCGTCGATGAAGGCGATGCCATAGCTGTGCACCGCGCCGCCTTCGAGCGCAGTGCCGAGACTGAGCCGCGTGGTCTGGGCCGCAGCGATGCGCGGCGCCACCGGCACGGTCGGCGCGGCGAGCATCGCCGCCGCGGACACGGCACGCAGCAACGACCGCCGGCGGAGCCTTGTAACTCTGGCGAGAATGTCTCTCAGAGACTGCAACTAATTTTCCCCGGCTGCGCAGTTGTCATAGGCCGCCGCACGGCGTGGCGTCAACGCATCGCGCCGCGCTCTACGGACGAACGGCGACGCCTTCCATCGTCATGCCACGGGCACGCTCCATCAGGTGCAGTTCCAGCGCAACTAGGTCCGGCGCATCCCAGGCCAACGGCTCGGCACGCATGCCGACCAGGCAGTTGCGCAACCGCCGCTTGAGCGAACCCAGCGTCTGCCATTCCAGCCGGTAGATCGGATAGCCGGTGGGATGGGCCTGCGGCACCGTGATGCCGGCGAGCTTCTTGCCGGCATTGTCGTCGTGGCAGATCGCGCACGACAGATTGAGCTGGCCCTGCCGCAGCCGGTACAGCGCCTCGCCCTCGGCCCTGTAGCGCGCCAGACGCGGGTCATCGGGCGGCGCCACCGGCAGGCCACGCGACTGGCCGGCGACGTAGGCGGTGAGCGCCAGCAACTCGTCGCTTTCCGGCGCGAGTTTGCCGGCCTGCTGGTTCTCGCTGCGGCAGAGCTCGATGCGCCCCTCGAGGTCGACAGGTGCAGATCGGCCGGGCGGGATCGCGGGATAGCGTGCCGCCACGCCCTTCATGCTGCCCTCGCCATGGCAGTCGGCGCAGGCCTTGCCCGACGCGCCGGCCGGCGTGCGCCACAGGCCGGCGCCCCTCTGCACGAACAGCATGCCGGGGTTGGCGGTGTCGTCGTCCTGCATCTTCTGCAGCGCCGGCCCCATGTCGCGGTAGCCCGAGCGGCGCGGGTCGGGAACGCCCTGGGCCACGGCAAGCGAGGCCGCGAACACGCAGGCCAGTGCCGGCGCCCAGCGTCTCATTCCACCGCGATCGCGACCGATTCCTCGAGCAGGAAACCGTTGTCGCCGGTCCAGCGCATGACCACGCGCCCGCTCTCCTGCGCCACCGCGAAGAACGCGACGAAGGGATTGGCGGCAATCGCGGGCGACAGGTTCATGTCGAGGATCTGCCGGCCGTTCCAGGTCGCGGTGAAGCGTTCGATGATGTTGCGCGGGATGATGCGGCCGTTGGTGCCGGAACGGAAGCCGGTCTCCATCGGATGCAGGATCAGCGCCTTGATCTCGACCAGCTCGCCCTTGCGAGCGGTCTTGGGCGCGTTGATGAGGACGTTGCTCATCAGGTCAGGTCCTCGATGCAGGCCGCCAGCGTGACGATCACGTCGGCACTGGCGCGCCAGTAGGTGCCGTCGCTCATCTCGGCGATCGCCACCACCTTCTGGGCGTCGGCAAGCTTGATGCGGGTGGCGAGGAACGCCTTGCCGTTCTGCGGGCCGAGTCGCGCGTCGAGCACGTGCGGCTGCGGGTTCTTCTCGTTGAAGACGTGGATGGCGAGCACGTGATCGGCCTCGGTCATCGGGCTCTCGACCGTCACGGTCATCGGCACGGTGTTGCCGTTCTCGACCAGCGGCGGCAGGTCGAGCGTCACCTTGCCGTCGCGGATCGGCGCGCCCTTCACGACTTCCCGGATCGCCGCCGCCATCGCCTCCAGCGTGGCGTGCGCCGGACCGAGCGGCGCCAGCGTCAGCACCACCGCACCGGCGAGGAACTCCCGCCGGCCGGTCACGGCCGCTCCTTCAGGGTCGCGAGATACGCCACGACATCCTCCACCTGGCCCGCGTTCAGGATCGTCTTGCCGGCGAAGTTGCGGCCGACCCTGTTGAGGCCCTCGGTACGATAATAGGCCGGCATGATCGTGTCGGCATTGAGATGCGCCGGATCGGCCAGGCGCAGGCGCAATTGTCCGACAGTCCAGCGTGCGCCCGCCCCGGCGAGGCTGGGCGCCATCGTGCCCTGAAAGCGCTCCTCGGGCACCGGCCCGCTGTGACAAAGCAGGCACAGGCCGACCGACCGGTTGGCGACGATCGCCCGGCCGCGCGCCGGATCGCCCGCCGCTCCGGTCAGGGATTGCGGTATGGCGTCGCCCTCGATCCTGTAGGGTGCCGGCCCGCTGCGCGCCGGCCCGCTACGCACCGGCCCGTCGGGCGCAGACTGGGCGGCGGCCGGCAGGGCCGCGAGCAGCGACAGCGCCAGCGACAGCGACAGGGCGCTGAGGGTCCTGCGCATCACCGGGTCAGCCGAACACTTCGCCGGTGATGGTCCGGAACCAGCCTTCGGCATAAAGCGCCTCCCGGGCGCGGAAAGCGGCATCGGCATCGAGGGGACTGACTCCGCCCGAGCCCGGCACTTCGGCCAGCACGCCCTTGTCCGGGCGATAGACGCCGGCGACGGTGATGCCGTACTCGGGCGAGATCAGGCTGTAGCAGGTGTTGACCAGTTTCGGCTCGGCCGGATCGCGGCTGGCCAGCCGGGCCACGATCGCGGCGGCGCAGACCTTGGCCTGGGCGTTGGCCGAGAAGGCCGACTTCGGCATGGCCCCCATGATGCCGGCGTCGCCGAGCACGTGAATGCCGGGCACCTGGGTCGATTCGAAGGCCACCGGCTCGACCGGGCACCAGCCGGTGCGGCTCGCCACGCCGGCTTGCACGGCGATCGTGCCGGCGGTCTGCGGCGGGATCACGTTGGCGACCGCCGCCTTGTGCCTGGCGAAGTCGGTGACCAGGGTCATCGACGCCGGATCGACCGACGTCACCTTGCCGCCCTGCGCGAACGACACCCATTCGATCAGGCCGGGATAGAGCTGGGCCCACGCGTTCTGGAACAGCCGCTGCTTGGAGAACGTGTCCTTGGAGTCGAGGATGATCAGCTTCGACTTGGGTTTCCTCGCCTTGAGGTAATGGGCGATCAGGCTGGCGCGCTCGTAGGGACCGGGCGGGCAGCGGAAGGGATTGTCCGGCGCCGACATCACGACGACGCCGCCGTCGTCCATCGCCTCGAGCTGGCGCCGCAGCAATTGCGTCTGCGCCCCCGCCTTCCAGGCGTGCGGCATGATCTCGGCCGCCGCCTCGGTGTAACCCGGCAAGGCGGTCCAGTTGATGTCGATGCCCGGCGCCATCACCAGCCGGTCGTAAGCGAGCTTGTTGCCGTCGGCCAGCGTCACCGACCGGGCCGCACCGTCGACGGCCGTCGCCGCGGTCTGGGCCACGACCACGCCGTCGCGCCTGACGCCGTCGTAGCCGAATTGTTGCTGGAGCAAATTGCGCAGGCCCGCGATCACGCCATTGCTGAACGGACAGGCGGTGAAGACCGGATTGGGCTCGACCAGGGTGACGGCGATCTTCGGATCGAGCTTCCTGATCGCCCGCGCGCAACTGGCGCCCGCGAAGCCGCCGCCGATCACGACCACGCGGCCGGCCCCCTGCGCGGAGGCGAGAGAGGGCGCCAGCAGCGTCGCCGCCGAGGCCTTGAGGAAAGTACGGCGTGTCGACATGCCTTCGTCCTATTGCGGCTGCGCGCCGAACCAGACGGCGATCGCCTCGATCTCGGCGTCGCTGAAACCCTTGGCGATGCGGCCCATCACGGTGGCCGAACGCGTGCCCGCCTTGAAGTCGCGCATCGCCGCGGCGAGGTCGGCCGGTTTGCGGCCGGCGATGCCCGGCACGGCGGTGTCGACGGACTTCGACGCCGCATGGCAGCCGGTGCACGACGTTGCGCCGGCTGGAGCGTCGGCGGCGCGGGCGACGCCGACCTGCATCAGAACGCAGGCCAGCGCCGCCAGCGGCCGAATGCGCATCAGGCGCCCTTCTTGAGCTCTTGATGCATCAGCGGCAGCTCGCGGACCCGCTTGCCCGTCGCCTTGTAGATACCGTTCAGCACCGCGGGCGCGGCCACCGCGATGGTGGGCTCGCCGACGCCGCCCCAGAAGCCGCCCGACGGCACGAGGGCGCATTCGACCCTGGGCATCTCGTCCATGCGCATGACGTTGTAGCTGTCGAAGTTGGTCTGCTCGACGGCGCCGTCCTTGACGGTGATCTCGCCGTAGAACGCCGCCGACAGGCCGTAGACGAACGAGCCCGCGATCTGCCGCTCGACCTGGGCCGGATTGACGACGTAGCCGGGATCGGTCGCCGCAGTGATCTTGTGCACCTTCAGCACGCCTTCCGGCGTGACCGAGACCTCGGCCACGCCGGCGACGTAGCTGCCGTAGCCCATGACCTGCGAGATGCCGTGGAAGTGGCCGGCCGGCAGCGGCTTGCCGTAGCCCGCCTTGTCGCACGCCGCCTTCAGTACCGCCGCCCATTTGGGCTTCAGCATCTTCATGCGGAAGGCGAGCGGGTCCTGACCGGCGGCCTCGGCCAGCTCGTCCATGAAGCATTCCATGTAGACGGCGTTCTGGTTGACGTTCACGCCGCGCCAGAAGCCCGCCGTGATGTGCGGGTTGCGCATGGCGTGATCGATCAGCAGGTTCGGCACGGTGTAGCCGTAGGCTGCCTCGACGCCCTGGGCCATGACACCCTGGAAGGTCGCGGGATCCATGCCATTCACCAGGTTCTGCGGCAGCAGCGACGCCAGGATCGACTGTCCCGAGATGCGCATGTGCAAGCCGACCAGGTTGCCGTCCTTGTCGAGGCCGCCGGTGAGCTTGCACATCGTGGTCGGGTGATACTGGCAGTGCGTCATGTCCTCTTCGCGCGACCACACCAGCTTGACCGGCGTGCCGGGCATCTGCTTGGCGACGAGGACCGCCTGGCGCACGTAGTCGGCACGACCGCGCCGGCCGAAGCCGCCGCCCAGCATCAGCTTGTGCACGTCGCACTTGGCGACCGGCAGTTCGGCCGCCTCGGCTGCGGCCGCGAGCGCGGCCTCGCCGTTCTGGGTGCCGCACCACACTTCGCACTTGTCGGGCGTGAACAGCGCAGTGGCGTTCATCGGTTCCATGGTGACGTGGTGCTGGTAGGGGAAGCTGTAGGTCGCCTCCACCTTCTTGGCCGCACTGTCGATCGCGGCCTTGGCGTCGCCGACCTTGTTGCCGACATAGGCTTCGGTCGCGGTCAGGCCCTCCTTCAGCATGGCCGTGATGTCCGACTGCTGCACGTCGCCCAGCTTGCCGGTGTCCCATTCGACCGGCACGGCGGCGACGGCGTTGCGCGCGCTCCAGTACGTGTCGGCAACCACGACGACGGCATTGTTGTCGATCGCCACCACCTTCTTCACGCCCGGCATCTTCTCGACCTTGGCGGCGTCGAAGCTCTTGAGCTTGCCGCCGATCACCGGGCACTGCTTGATCGCTGCCGTCAGCATGCCGGGCATGCGGTAGTCGATGCCGTAGATCGTGGCGCCGGTCAGCTTGTCCATCGTGTCGAGCCGCTTCAGCGGCTTGCCCGCGATCTTCCAGTCCTTCGGATCCTTGAGCTTCACTTCCTTGGGCGGATCGAGCTTGGCCGCCGCCGCCGCGAGATGGCCGTAGGTCGCCGACTTGCCCGAGCTGTGCGTGACCTTGCTGTTGGCCGCCTTGCACTCCGCCGCAGGCACCTTCCACTCGGCTGCCGCCGCCGCGATCAGCATCTCGCGCGCCATCGCGCCGCCCTGGCGGACATATTCGTTGCTCTCGCGGATGCCGCGGCTGCCGCCGGTCGAGTAGTTGCGCCACACGCGGTTGCGCTTCAGGTTCTCGCCCGGCGTCGGGTATTCGGTCGTGACCTTGCTCCAGTCGCACTCGAGCTCCTCGGCGACGAGCTGGGCGAGGCCGGTCAGGGTGCCCTGCCCCATCTCGGAGCGGGCGATGCGGATCACCACCTTGTCGTCAGGCTGGATCACCACCCAGGCATTGAGCTCCTGCACCGTGGCGGCATTGGCCGAGGCGAAGGGAAACGAGAAGCCGAGCGACATGCCGCCCGCGACGGCAGTGCCGCTCACCAGGAAGTTGCGGCGCCCGAGAGAAGTCTGAATGGTCATGGTTCCCTCCCCCTCAGGCCTTGGCCGCGGCGTGGATGGCTTCGCGCACCTGCTGATAGGTGCCGCAGCGGCAGATGTTGGTCATGGCCGCGTCGATGTCGGCGTCTGTCGGATTGGGCTTGGCGGCGAGCAGCGCGGTGGCGGCCATGATCATGCCGCTCTGGCAGTAGCCGCACTGGGGCACGTCGCTGGAGAGCCACGCGGCCTGGATCTTGTTCAGCTTGCCGTTGGCGGCGAGGCCCTCGATGGTCGTGACCTTGCGGTTGCCGACCGAGTTCAGCGGCACCTGGCAGGAGCGCGTGGCGACACCGTCGATCAGCACGGTGCAGGCGCCGCACTGGGCGATGCCGCAGCCATACTTGGTGCCCGTCATGCCGAGCGTGTCGCGCAGCACCCAAAGCAGCGGCGTGCGGGGATCGGC
>JBGAIW010000109.1:0-13556 GCA_044225265.1 Reyranella sp. | reverse complement strand
GGCCTGGTTGCCGAAGAGGTCGACGCGGTGTTCGGCGACAAGGTGCAGCTCTGGCTGTGGAGCCAGAAGCCGGAAGGCAAGTGCTGTGAGGTCGTCGGCCAGGACGTCAAGGATACGCAGACCCTGGGCATCGGCGTGTCGGCCGGCCTGCGCCGCGAGGACATCAAGCTGCGCGAGGCCCTGAACAAGGCCTTCGGCGAGATGATGACCGACGGCACCTACAGGAAGATCAACGACAAGTACTTCCCGTTCCCGTTGAACTGATCGCGGCGATCAACCTTTCACGGCCGGGGCTACCGACCGGGCCATGGCCAGCACGCGCTTGTCGGCCATCGCCTCGCCCATCAGCATGAAGCCGACCGGCAGTTCGCCGGCTGCGTGACACGGGAGACTGATGGCGCAGCGGTCGAGGAAATTGCCGACCGTCGTGTTGCGCAGCAGCAGCATGTTCTTCCTGGTGAAGCCGTCGGCAGTGCTCACTTCCTCGATGGTCGGCGCGGCAATGGCGCAGGTCGGCATGACGATGGCGTCGTAGTTCTGCGTCACCGCCGAGACCCGCTTCTGCAGGCCGGCGCGCGCCGCCAGGAGATCGATGTAGTCGGCCGCGCTCATCTCCTTGCCGCGCATGATGCGGGGATGGACCAGCGGGTCGTACACGTTGCCGCGACGGACAATCAGCTTCTGATGCCAGGCAAAGGCCTCGGATGCAGCGAATCCGCCCTTGGCGTTGATCGCCGGCAGTTCGTTCAGCTGGGGCAGATCGACCTGCTCGACCCTCACACCCTTGGCCGCCAGCATCCTGCAGGCGCGCTCAAAGGCCTTGGCGACGACCGGATCGAGTTCGTCCATGACGAACTGCTTGGGAACGCCGAAGCGCAGGCCGGCCAGCGGCACGGCCTCGGGCACCGCGATCGGCCCATTCGCGCATTCTCCCGCAAACACCGCATCGACGATGGCGCAGCATTCGACCGAGTTGGCCAACGGACCGATCGAATCGAGTGACGTGGAAAGCGGCACCACGCCGTCGATCGGCACGCGCCGCGCCGTCGGCTTGAAGCCGACGATGCCGCACACGGCGGCCGGGATGCGCACCGAACCGCCAGTGTCGGTGCCGAGAGCGGCGACGGCCATGCGGTCGCCGACCGAGACGGCGGCACCCGAGGAGGATCCGCCCGGCACGCGCTTGCGATCGGCCGGGTTGCCCGGCGTGCCGTAGTGCGGGTTGGCACCGACGCCGGAGAAGGCGAATTCGCTCATGTTGGTGCTGCCGACGATCACCGCGCCGGCCGCGCGCAAACGCGCCACCACGGGCGCGTCGGCCTGGGCGGGTGCTGCGTCGTCGAGCGCCTTCGAACCCGCAAGCGTGGTCTCACCCGCGACATCGCACAGGTTCTTGATCGACACCGGAATGCCGGCGAGCGGGCCCGCCACCAGCCCTGCCTTGCGCTGGAGGTCGCTGGCCTCGGCCGCGGCCAGGGCCTGCGCCTTCCAGACCTTCACGAAGGCGCGCTTGCCCTCGCCCTTCGGATCCTCGATACGCGCCAGCGCTTCTTCGGTGAGCTGGCGCGAGGTCGTGCGGCCCGCTGCCAATTCGGCGGCGAACTGGAGGATCCCGGGATTCGCCTGGGGATTGGCCATTGGACTCCTTACTTCGCCCGGTTCTTCACCAGATCGTCGACCACGGCCGGATCGGCCAGGGTCGAGGTGTCGCCGAGGTTGCTGAAATCGTTCTCGGCGATCTTGCGCAGGATGCGGCGCATGATCTTGCCCGAGCGCGTCTTGGGCAGGCCGGGCGCCCACTGGATGGCGTCGGGCGTGGCGATCGGGCCGATCTCCTTGCGCACCCACGCCACCAGCTCCTTGCGCAGGTCCTCGCTGGGATTGAGCCCGGCATTCAGGGTGACATAGGCGTAGATGCCCTGGCCCTTGATGTCGTGCGGGAAGCCGACGACGGCGGCCTCGGCGACCAGCTTGTGCGCCACCAGCGCGCTCTCGACTTCGGCGGTGCCGATGCGATGGCCCGAAACGTTGATCACGTCGTCGACGCGGCCGGTGATCCAGTAGTAACCGTCCTCGTCGCGCCGCGCGCCGTCACCCGTGAAGTACTTGCCCGGATAGGTCCTGAAATAGGTATCGATGAAGCGCTGGTGATCGCCGTAGACCGTCCGCATCTGGCCGGGCCACGAGTTGATCAGGCAGAGATTGCCGGTGCAGGCGCCTTGCAGCTCCTTGCCCTCGGCATCGACCATGACAGGCGTTACGCCGAAGAACGGCTTGGTCGCCGAACCGGGCTTCAACTTGGTCGCGCCGGGCAGCGGCGTGATGAGGATGCCGCCGGTCTCGGTCTGCCACCAGGTGTCGACGATCGGGCAGCGGCTGTCGCCCACCACCTTGTAGTACCAGAGCCACGCCTCGGGGTTGATCGGCTCACCGACCGACCCGAGCAAACGCAGGCTCTTGCGCGTCGCCTTCTTCACCGGAGCCTCGCCCTCGCGCATCAGCGCACGGATCGCCGTCGGCGCGGTGTAGAAGATGTTGACCTGGTGCTTGTCGATCACCTGCCAGAAGCGGCTGGAGTCCGGATAGTTCGGCACGCCCTCGAACATCAGGGTGGTGGCGCCGTTGGCCAGCGGTCCGTAGAGGATATAGCTGTGGCCGGTCACCCAGCCGACGTCGGCAGTGCACCAGTAGATGTCGCCGTCGTGATAGTCGAAGACGTACTGGTGAGTCATCGAGGCGAAGACGATGTAGCCGCCCGTCGTATGCAGCACGCCCTTGGGTTTGCCGGTCGATCCGGACGTGTAGAGGATGAACAGCGGATCCTCCGCGCCCATCGGTTCGGGAGCGCAGTCCGGCTTCACCTTGGCGGCGATCTCGTGCCACCAGACGTCCCGGCCGGCATCCCATCCTGTCTTGCCACCAGTGTGCTTGACCACCAGCACCTTCTTCACCATCGGGCACTTCTTCAGCGCCTCGTCGGTGTTGCCCTTGAGCGGAATGGGCTTGCCGCCACGCAGGCCCTCGTCGGCGGTGATGACGACGTTGCTGTCGCAATCCTGGATGCGGTTGGCGAGGCTGTCCGGCGAGAAGCCGCCGAACACCACCGAGTGGATCGCGCCGATGCGCGTGCAGGCCAGCATCGCGTAGGCCGCCTCGGGGATCATCGGCAGGTAGATCGTGACGCGATCGCCTTTCTTGACGCCGAGCTCCTTCAGCGCGTTGGCCATGCGGCAGACTTCGGCGTGCAGCTCGCGATAGGAGATCTTCTTGCTCTTCGCCGGGTCGTCGCCCTCCCAGATGATCGCGGTCTGGTCGCCGCGCTTGGCGAGGTGACGATCGATGCAGTTGGCCGAGACGTTCAGCACGCCGTCATGGAACCAGCGGATGCGAACCTGGCCGTTGTAATCGACGTCGCGCACGGCGCCGGGGCTGTAGGGCTTGATCCAATCGACGCGCTTGCCGTGCTCGCCCCAGAACTTCACCGGATCCTTGACCGAGGCTTCGTACATCGACTTGTACTTGGCGTCGTCGACATAGGCGCGCTTGGCCCAGTCCGGGGTGACGGCGATCAGTTCGTCGCTCATGGCGTTCCTCTCCCGCAGTGCCTTAATGGCTAAATTAGGCGGGTTTTAGCGCGCCCAAGCGCTGCCACGCAAACCAGCCGAAGGCCAGGATGACGAGCGGCATCAGCGGCAGATCGAGACGATTGAGGATCATGCCGAGTGTCGGAATGAGCCACAACATGATCAGCACGAGCCGCTCCATCGGCCTGAAACCATCGGCGATTCCGAGGCGAAACATCGCCACGGCGGCAGGCATCAGCAGCAACAGGTCGTAGTTCAGGGTGTAGGGCGAGACCAGGAACGTTGCCGTCGCCAGCACGGCAATCCGTGCGTCACTCTGTCCCTTTCGACTAAAGGATAACCACACGGCCGCTATCGCGAGCAGCGCGCCCGCGGTCTGGACGAGGCCGCTCACCGCCGGCGGCAGGCCGACGATGCGGGCTGCAGCCAGCAGGGTCGTCATGTGCATGAAGATGCGCTCGAACATCTCCTCGACCACCCGCGGCCCCGCAGCCTCGCGAGCGGCATCGAGGAATGCGAGCCAGAACGCCGGCCCGAACAACGCGGCCGATACCAGCATCAGTATCAGCACGGTTGCCGCCATCGAGGCGAGCGCTCGCCATTGCCGCGCCGCCAACAGGGCGAGCGGCACCAGCACCCAGATCTGCGGCTTGTAGCTCAGGAGGCCCAAGAGAACGCCGGCCGGCACCGGCGAGCGCGCCAGCAGCTTCAGGCCGCCATAGAACAACGCGACGCTGAGGAAGGTGTTTTGGCCCGCCAGCACGACCCAGACCGCGGCGGGCGACACCAGCACCACGAGCCAGCCCCAAGGATCGCGCCTCACCTCGACCGCCGTGGCGAGCGCCATCGTACCGGAGATGAAGGCACCGTATGCCTTGGCGACACCGAGCAGACCGAACGGCACCAGCATCAGCAGCCAGATCGGCGGATAGAAGAACGGCCGGAAATTGACCACGTTGGGGAAGCGGTCCGCGAACAGCACGTTCTGGTAGGCCGTGAAGGCGTCGATGTCGTAGACGATCGCCAGCCTGCCCTCGAGCCAGGCGCGGGCGGCCGCCCAATAGACGAGGAAATCGGGGAACAGGACCTTCAGATCGGGCCCGATCACCGGACCGCCCGACAGCATCAGGATCACATAGAGGGCATCGTAGAGACCGATCGTGCCGCAGAAGGCGGCCGCGACGACGAGATCGGTCCGCGATCCCTTCATTCGCTGAACCAGGTCGTGAAGTCCTGTATCGGCGCGCGTTCGGTGATCAGGTTGTTCGGCACTTCCTCGGGATCGGCGTGGCCCAGCGCCAGGCCGCAGATCACGACCTGTTCGTCGGGAATCTTCAGCTCGCGGCGCACCACGTGCTGGTAGCGGCTGAAGGCGGCCTGCGGGCAGGTGTGCAGGCCCTTCTCGCGGGCGAGCAGCATCAACTGGTCGAGGAAGATGCCGCAGTCGATCCACTGGCCGTTGCCCATGCCGCGATCGACGCAGAGGATCATCCCGACCGGGGCATCGAAGAAGTCGTAGTTCTTGCGGAACTGCTTCAGCATGCCGGCGGCGTCGCCGCGCGGCACGCCGAGCAGGGTGTAGAGCTGCTTGCCGACCAGCTTGCGGCGGGCGTCGTACACCGGGGAGAATTCCTTGGGGTAGACGTTGTACTCGGCGCCGGGGCCGTTATCGCCTTCGTCCATCGCCTTGAGGATGGCCGCCGACAGGCGTTTGCGCGCCGCGCCGGTGGTCACGTAGAGCTTCCACGGCTGCAGGTTGCCGTTCGAGGCCGAACGGTTGGCGTTGGTGATGATCCATTCGATGTCGGCCTTCGACACGGGATCGGGCTTGAACACCCGCATCGAGCGGCGCGAGTTGATGGCTTCCGAGACGCGCATTGAAAGATTAGCTCCGGCTGAGGTGACGACGCAGAAAGTCGAAGAGTTTACGCAACGCGGCGGCGTATTCCTGCTCGGAAAAGTAATGCGTTGCGCCTGGAAGAATGACCGTCTCGACTTCCTTGCCGTGGGCCCTCAGCGCCTCCGCCATGGCGGTGGTCTGGTCGACCGGCACGTTTTCGTCCTTGTCGCCGTGAATCAGCAGCACCGGCACGTCGATCTGCGCCACCCGCAGGATCGGCGAACGCACCGGCAAGCCCTCCGGACCGCACAGATCGTCGAGATAGTCGCGCATCTCCGGCACCGCCTTGTACCAGCGCATCAGATCGGTCGGCGGGAAGTAGGCGGCGACGGCGGCGATGTTGGGCTTGTGTGCAGCGGCGAGCAGCGCCACCTGGCCGCCCATCGAGGCGCCGACCAGCGCAATGCGGCGGCGGTCGACCAGTGGCCGCTTGGCCATCCAGTCGATGGCAGCGAGCACGTCGAGCGGCTGGCGGAGGCCTGAGTCGGTCTCGCCCTCGGAGCCAAGCCAACCGCGCAGCGACAAGGCCAGAGTCGCGTAGCCGTTGGCCGAGGCTCGGCGCGCCAGGCCGATCAGATTGTGCGCGTGGCCGGCGAAGCCGTGCAGCAGGATCAGCGCCGGATGCGGCGGCTGGCCGGTCAGCGGCTTGAAGAAATAGCCGCCCAGCGTGACGCCATGGCCCGGAACCTCGACCTTGTCGGCGTCGGTGAGGTCCGGCAGCTCGTTCCAGCGATGCGCAACCTCGATCGGCACGCCGTCGGGATCGCGGAAGCCGACCGAGTAGTAGCCCGGCGCGAAATAGTCGAGTTCCTTGGGCGCCTGCAGGATCTCCGCGCCGGCCTCGCGCAGATCGGCATGGATCTGGTCGACCTGGGCGCGGCTTTCGGCCGACACGGCGAGCCACAGCGCGCCGGGGCCGTGCGTCACGCCGCCGGCCGCCTGGCGCATCACGAAGTGATCGTAGCCGCGCGCCCACAGCACGCGGTCGGGGCTGGTCCAGACGCGATGGAAGCCCAGCGTCGGCAGCCACAGCCGATGGAAGGCAACGGAGCGCTTGAGATCGCTCACCTCGATCGCGGCGCCGGCGAAGGAAGCGCGCGGCTTCATCAGGAGGGTGGCAGCCCCAGTTCGATCAGCTCGTCGCGGCGGAGCTCTTCTTCGCCAGCGAGGAAGAACTCGTCGAGCTGCGGCGGCTTGATCCGCGTACCCGACAGCATGGCGTGCGCCTGGCCGCGATGATGGATGTCGTGCTGGAAGACATGCTCGAGGATCGCGCCCACCTTGGAGGGCGGCGGCTTGCGGTTGAGCCGCGGCAGATGCCAGTCCTGCTGCAACGACGCATCGGTCTGCCGCTCGCAGAAGCGTATCAGGCGCTTGTCGGTCGCGGTCTGCGCCTGCCGCATCGAGCGGGCATCGGAAAAATCGGAGGCCGGCGCCTTGATGCGGCCGATCGCATCGCCACCCTCGAGGGCGGCGAGATAGTAGAGATCGACGTCGTAGATGTGGTTGAAGGTCAGCCGGAGCGACGGAAAGAAGCTCGTGCGCGGCGCGGCGAACTCCTCCGGCGTCAACGCTTCGCAGGCCGTCAGCAGACGGTGATTGGCCCACGCATTGTTGCGGGCCATGGCGACGAAGTGACCGACCAGTCCTGTCGGTCCGGGTCCCGTCGCCATGGTCGCGTTCGGTCCTATGCCGCGAGGTTGCGCAGCACGTAGTGCAGCACGCCGCCGTTCTTGAAGTACTCGATCTCCTCGGCGGTATCGATCCGGCAGGTCAGCATCACCTTCTCGGCGGTGCCGTCGCGGCGGTGGATGGTCATCGGGATGTCCATGCCCGGACGCAGGCCGCTCTCGATGCCCGAGATGTCGAAAGTCTCGTGGCCGGTGAGGTTCAGCGTCTTGCGCGTCATGCCGGGCTTGAACTGCAGCGGCAGGACGCCCATGCCGACCAGGTTCGAGCGATGGATGCGCTCGAAGGTCTCGCACACCACGGCCTTCACGCCGAGCAGGTTGACGCCCTTGGCCGCCCAGTCGCGCGACGAGCCAGTGCCGTATTCCTTGCCGGCGATCAGGACCTGGGGCGTATGCTCCTTCTTGTAGCGCATCGCCACGTCGTAGATCGGCTCGGGCTGGTCGGTCTGGTAGTGGTGCGTGAAGCCACCCTCGACGCCGGGCACCATCTCGTTCTTGAGACGGATGTTGGCGAAGGTGCCGCGCATCATCACCTCGTGATTGCCGCGCCGCGTGCCGTACTGGTTGAAGTCCTTGGCCTGGACGCCGTGCTCCATCAGGTAGGCGCCGGCCGGGCTGTCCTTCTTGATCGAACCGGCCGGAGAGATGTGGTCGGTCGTGATCGAATCGCCGAACTGGCCGAGCGGACGGGCACCCGCGATGTTCGACAGGCTGCCCGGCACCTTGCCCATGCCCTCGAAGTACGGCGGGTTGCGCACGTAGGTCGACTTGTCGTCCCAGGCATAGGTCAGCGTCGGCTTGGTCTTGATCGAGCGCCAGAACTTGTCGCCCTTGAAGACGTCGGCATAGCGCTTCTTGAACGCCTTCGCCGTGACGTACTTGTCGACGAACTTCGCGACTTCCTTGTTCGAGGGCCAGATGTCCTTGAGATAGACATCCTTGCCGCCCTTGCCCTTGCCGATCGGGTCCTTGGTGATATCGATCTTCATCGAGCCGGCGAGCGCGTAGACGACCACCAGCATCGGCGACGCGAGATAGTTGGCGCGGGTCAGCGGATTGACGCGGCCCTCGAAGTTGCGGTTGCCCGACAGCACCGAGCTCACGACCAGATCGCCGTCGGTGATCGCCTTGGTGACCGGATCGGGCAGCGGACCGGAATTGCCGATGCACGAGGTGCAACCGTAGCCCACCAAGTTGTAGCCGATCTTGTTGAGATCCTTCTGCAGGCCCGAGGCCTCGAGATACTCGGTTACGACCTGCGAGCCCGGCGCCAGCGAGGTCTTCACCCACGGCTTGACCTTGAGGCCCATCTTCACCGCGTTGCGCGCGACGAGGCCGGCACCCAGCATCACATACGGGTTGGAGGTGTTGGTGCAGGAGGTGATGGCGGCCAGCACGACGTCACCGTGACCGAGGTCGTAGTCGGTGCCTGCGCACTTGATGCGCTTGCCGTCGTCCTTGCGCTCGAACTCCTTCTCCATGTTGGCGATGAACTGCTGGCTCGCCTGGCTGAGCGGCACGCGGTCCTGCGGGCGCTTTGGACCGGCGATGCTCGGCTCGACGTCGCCGAGATCGAGCGACAGCGTGTCGGTGAAGACCGGCTCCGGCCCCTTCTTGGAGCGCCACAGGCCCTGCCTCTTGGCGTAGGCCTCGACGATCTTTGCGCTGGCGGCGCGGTTGGTCGTCTTGAGGAATCCGATGGTGGTCTCGTCGACCGGGAAGAAGCCGCAGGTCGCGCCGTACTCCGGCGCCATGTTGGCGATGGTGGCGCGGTTGGCGAGCGGCAGGTCGGCGAGTCCCTCGCCATAGAACTCGACGAACTTGTTGACCACGCCCTTCTTGCGCAGCATCTGCGTCACGGTGAGCACCAGGTCGGTCGCGGTCGCGCCTTCCTTCAGCTTGCCGGTCAGCTTGAAGCCGATCACCTCGGGAATGACCATCGGCTGCGGCTGGCCGAGCATCGCGGCCTCGGCCTCGATGCCGCCGACGCCCCAGCCCAGCACCGAGAGGCCGTTGACCATGGTGGTGTGGCTGTCGGTGCCGACCAGCGTGTCGGGATAGAGCACCGTCTCCTTGCCGATCTTCTGCTGGAAGACGACCTGCGACAGGAACTCGAGGTTGACCTGGTGGCAGATGCCGGTGCCCGGCGGCACGACGCGGAAATTGTCGAACGCCATCTGGCCCCAGCGCAGGAACTGGTAGCGCTCGAGGTTGCGCTCGTACTCGAGCGCGACGTTGGCCTTGAAGGCGGAGCTGTTGCCGAAATTATCGACGATCACCGAGTGATCGATCACCAGGTCGACCGGCACCAGCGGGTTGATCTTCTTGGCATCGCCGCCGAGTTTCTGCATGGCGTCGCGCATGGCGGCGAGGTCGACCACCGCCGGCACGCCGGTGAAGTCCTGCATCAGCACGCGGGCGCAACGGAAGTTGATTTCCTTGGTCGACTTGCCGCCGTTCTTCACCCAGTCCGCAAAGGCGGCGATGTCGGCCTTCTTCACCGTAGTGCCGTCCTCGTGACGGACCAGGTTCTCCATCAGGATGCGCAGCGAGACCGGCAGGCGCGACAGGTCGCCGACCTCCTTCTCGACCGCCGCCAAGCTGTAATACGTGTAGCTCCTGGCGCCGACCTTGAGCGACTTGCGGGCCTTGAAACTATTGGGATGGGCGGCGGCCATGGCGGTACTCCTTGAGGCAGGGCGGCGGCAAAATCGGGTGCAAAATAGGGGGCCGGACGGGCACAGGCAATCGGCGGATGCGGGCCGCTCCGGGCTGTGCCAGAGTGTGCCCATGCAACGCAAAATTGGGCACGCGTTGGGGGTTCTGGCGGTGCTCTGCACGGTGTCCGGCGGGGCGTCCGCGCAGCTCCAGGGCGGCGCCACTTGGGACAATTCGGCCCAGGATTTCAAGAGTAGCGGCGCCCTGCCCGGCGGGTCGGCCGCGGCGCGCAATTCCTCGCTCGACACGCTGAACAAGATTCTGTCGGCCTCGCAGCTGCCGGCCTTCGACCGCTCGCTCTATCTCAGCATCCGGGCCTTCCAGCTGACGCGCCTGGGGCGCGACAAGGACAGCGAGAAGGACGTGGTCGAGATGGGCAAGGTACTGCCCAACGCCTGGCAGATCGTGCTCTCGACCACCCAGTCCGACCTGGCCGGCGGCGGCGACCGGGCGGCGGCGCTGAAGGTGCTCGACTACGGCCTGAGCAAGAAGCCGAACGATGCGTGGCTGGTCGTGGGCCAGGCCCAGGTCTACATGCAGATCGCCGACTACGCGCGGGCGCTCGGCGTGCTCGACCAGTCGATCACCGGCAACGGCCCCGCCGACAAGCGGCTGGTCCAGTTCTATCGTGGCCACGCCAATTTCAACCTCGGCAACTTCCAGCAGTCGGCGGGCGACTTCGAAGCGTCGCTGGAGGGCCGCACCACGCTCAAGTCGCGTTTGCCGGGCGAGCTGTGGCGCTATGCGGCGAACGTGCCGGGCAAGCAGGACGCGCGCGCCATCCTCAACCGCTCGATCGGCAACGAGAACCTCTACGAATGGCCGGGCCCGATCGCCAAGTTCCTGCTCGGCAAGATGACGCCGGGCGAGCTCGAGGTCGCCGCCGAGTCCGATCCCAACGCCAAGCGTGTCAACGGCAGGTGTCCGGCCTCGTTCTTCGCCGGCATGGACGCCTTGCGCTCCGGCAACAAGCAGCGGGCGCGCGAGCAGCTGCAGCTCGCCCAGGCGCGCTGCCCGACGACGTCGGAACTCAACTGGGCGGCGTCGACCCAGCTCAAGCGGCTGTAGGGAAGTTCGGCCGGACATGCCGCGAAAATGCGCGGCAGCCCGCGATATGACCAATATATAGTAGCTCTCGCCTGCAGAGCTTTGCGATCTGCTGTGCCGGCGCCATCCTCAATCGACGAGGGCGAGGGGTGCCACGAAGCGGGCGATCTCGGCCAACACCTGGTTGGGCTGCTGCAGATGCGGGCTGTGGCCGCAATCGGGCAGCAGCCGCGTCTCGCAATACCCGCCGACCTTGCCGGCGATGATGCCGAGCTGCAGCTCGCTGCCGTATTCGTCGTCCTCGCCCTGGATCGCCTGCACCGGCACCATCACGGTCGGCAGGCGGCGGTTGGCATCCATCGGCTCGAATCCCGGCGCCACCCAGGCGTCGGCCCACAGATGAAACGTGGCGTCGACGTCGTCGTGATAGCGCGCGAGCTTCTGGCGCAGATCCGTGGTGGCATAGACCTCGCGCGCCCTGGTGATCGCCTCCACGCAGACCGGCTCGTTGATCGCGTGGGCGGCAAGCGTGACCACGGCGCGCAGCGGCTCGGGATCGGCGGCGGCGTAGTTCAGGGCGATGGTGCCGCCGTCGCTGTGGCCGACCAGCACGCAATCGTCGATGCGGGCCGCCGTCAGCAGCCGCGGCAGCACTTCGTCCGCCTCGAGCTCCATGTAGCGAAGGCCGGGCGCGCGGGGCCACGGGCTGGAGCGGCCGTAGCCGGTCCGGTCGTAGACCAGGCCGTTGCACGACAGCGCATTGCAAAGAAGCTGCGGGAAGTCGCGCCACATTTCGATGCAGCCCAGACCCTCGTGCAGAAAGACAAGCGTCGTGCGGTCCAGCCCGTCGGTCCTGGCCGGCGCGAGACGGCGCACCCGCAGACGGCGATCGCCGAGATCGAGGAATTCGTCGCCGGCAGAGCCGGGGGCCGAGGAAGAAGCGCTCACGCCTCAGATGTAGCCAAGGCAGGCCGGCGTGAGAAGACGCCGATCAGCGCCGGCAGCACGGTGAGGAACAGGATCGGCGCCAGCAGCATGCCACCGACCACGACGATGGCGAGCGGACGCTGGACCTGGCTTCCGATCGCGGTCGAGAAGGCAGCCGGCAGCAGGCCGACGCAGGCCGCCACGCAGGTCATGAGGACCGGCCGCATCTGCAGTTCGCAGGTCCGGCGCAACGCTTCCTGTCCCTGCAGTCCGATCGCCAGTTGGCGGTTGTAGCAGCCCACCACCATGATGCCGTTCATCGCCGCGATGCCGAACAGCGCCACGAACCCGATGGCGGCCGAGATGCTGAACGACAGGTCGGCGAGCTTGAGCGCGATGATGCCGCCGATCAGCGCCATCGGCATGGCGCTGCCGGCCAGCAGCGTGTCCTTGAGGTTGCCGAAGCTCACGTAAAGCAGCAGCAGAATCAGCGCGATCGCGATCGGCACCGCGACGGCCAGCCGGTCGATCGCCTTCTGGAAATTCTCGAAATCGCCCGCCCATTGCAGCCGGTAGCCGCTCGGCAGGTTCAGCTCCTTGGCCACCCGCTGCTGCGCCTCGAGCACGGCGCCGCCGAGGTCGCGGCCGCGCACCGAGAACTTCACCGGTATGAAGCGCTCCTGCTGCTCGCGGTAGATGTAGAAGGCGCCCGACGCCAGGCCAATGCTGGCGACCTCGCTCAAGGGCACCTGGACCACGCTGCCGCCCGGCCCCGGCGCGCCGATCGCGAGACGGCGCAGCGCTTCCATGTTCTCGCGGTACTTCGGCGCCAGACGCACCATCATCGGGAAGTGCCGGTCGCTGCCGGTTTCGTAGAGATCGCCGGCGGCCTGGCCACCGACCGCGGCCTGGATGGTGGCGTTGATGTCGCCCGGCGAGAGGCCGTAGCGGGCGGCACGCTGGCGGTCGATGTCGATGCGCACCGTCGGCTGGCCGAGCAGCGGCGGCACGGTGACGTCGGTCACGCCGTCGACCTTCTCGAGGATCCTGCGGATTTCCAGCGCCACCTTGTGCAGACCGGCGAGATCGGCGCCGGCGATCTTGATCGCGTTCTCGGCGTCGATGCCCGACGCCGCCTCCTGGACGTTGTCCTGGATGTACTGCGAGAAGGCGAAATTCACGCCCGGAAAAGTGCGGCGCAGGGTCTGGGCCATGTCGGCCACCAGCCCCTCCTTGTCGAGTCCCTTGCGCCACTGGTCCATCGGCTTCAGGGCCACGAAGAACTCGCCGTTGGAAAAACCGTCGGGGTCGGTGCCGTCGTCGGGCCGGCCGTTCTGGGACACCACCGTCTCGACTTCGGGAAAGGTCTTTATGACGTTCCGGATACGATTGACCGCCTGATTGGCTTCGTCGAGCGACACCGAGGGCGGCAGCGCCGCCCGCATCCAGATGTTGCCTTCCTCGAGCTTGGGCAGGAATTCCAACCCGACCGCACTGGCCGCCAGCACGGCGAGCGCCACGCAGCCTCCGCCTGCGGCCAGGGTGATGCCACGGTGCACCATGACGAAGGCCACGACCCGGTCATAGACGCGGCGCAGCGCCCGCACCAGGATCGTCTCGGTTTCCGACACCTTCTCCGGCAGCAGCAGAGCCGACAGCGCCGGCGAAATGGTGAAGGTGGCGAGCAGG
>JBGAIW010000108.1:0-13574 GCA_044225265.1 Reyranella sp. | reverse complement strand
TCGACCGTCGTCACCACGCCGTCGAGGCGATAGCGCGAGGCGAGCAGCGGGTCGGTCATCAGCGTGTGCAGGATCGGCGCGGGATCGGCGAGGCCGGTGGTCTCGACCACCATGCGCTTGAACGGCGTCACCTCGCCCTTGGAGCGCTTGAGGAACAGTTCGCTCATGGTGCGCACCAGATCGCCGCGCACGGTGCAGCACAGGCAGCCCGAATTCAGGGTGACCATGCCGTCCTCGTTCGACTTCTCGACCAGCAGATGATCGAGGCCGATCTCGCCGAACTCGTTGATGATCACGGCGGTGTCGGAGAGCTCGGGCCGGCGCAGCAGCTTGTTCAGCAGGGTGGTCTTGCCGCTGCCCAGGAAGCCCGTCAGCACGGTGACGGGAATGCGCTCCTCGGCGGCAGTCTGGGTATTGCTCATGACGTGTTTTCTACTCCGGCGGCTGGATCGTCACGACTGCCAAAATCGCCCGACCTTCTCGAACCGCTTCCATGCCCGCTGCAACTTCTGGCGCCGGCGCTTGTGTCCGGAGGCCGCCTGCTTGCCGAGCTTTGCCAGGGCCGCGTCGATCTCCTCGCTGAGCCGGCTGGCCGCCGTGAGCTCGGCCAGGATCAGGTCGGCCACGGCATGGTCGTTCAAGATGCCGAGCGCACCCTGCAGGCGCGCCGTCGCCTCGATATAGGGCCTGGTTGCCCGGGAATCAAAAGGGGGGCGGGCAAAGGCCGGGCTGAGGAATTCGGCGGCATAGCGCAACTTCTTGATGGCGATCCGCAGCTGGTGCAGGCGCGGGCCGTCGAGCGACGCAAGACGGCGGCCGCGCTTCAGCACCTTCGCGTGGCGTGTCTGCAGTACGGCGCGGCCGAATTCGTCGACCCGGCCGCTCAGGCCCGCCGGTTCGTGCTCGATGAAACTCGCCAGCGTGGCGTCGAAGATTGCGAAGCGCTCGCCCGACAGGGCGGCACGGGCGCGCTCGAGGTGCTGGCGTGCCAGGCGGTTGGCCACGCGCGCGACCTCGGCCGGCACGTCGTGCACGGTTTCGTTCAGGAACACGTAGAGGTCGCGCGATGGCGCGCACTCCTGCGCCAGCCACTTGGCTTCGCCGGCCAGCGCCTGCATCTCGCGCGCGCTCAGCTCGCTCGAGGCGGCGGCACGGAACAGGCTGAAGGCGGCGCGCATCCGGCGCAGCGCCACGCGCGCCTGGTGGATGCCGACGGCGCGGCGGCTCGCCAGCACAATCTTGCGATATTTCAGAAGGTCGTCGCGGCATCCCGCCACGATCCGCCGCAAGGCCAGTTCGGGAGCGGTTTCGGGAGCCAGCGGGGCCATGCTGGCGCCGACCGTAGCGGGCAGGTGGCCTCTCGCAACCGCAAAGAGCGTCAGTCTGATGAAGGTTTTGTTTCAGCCGACTGCTTGCGTGGGCGGTGCGAAGAGAGGGGCGCATCAGCCGATTTCGCTGCCCGGGCGCGTGGTTAGGCGGCATTTATGGTGGCGGCTGGCAGCCGGGCTGCCCTAGGATCATGAAATGAGCATCGACGCGGCTGCCTTCAAAAAGGGCATGCGCCATCTGGCGGCCAGTGTGACCCTGATCACCACCCACCATGGCGGCCTGCGGGGTGGACTGACCGCCACCGCGGTCTGCTCGGTTTCGGCCGAACCGCCGCAGATCCTGGTCTGCGTCAACAAGACGGCGTCGGCGCACGATCCGATCGGCGAGGCCGGCCTGTTCTGCGTCAACATCCTCAGCCCGCAGCATCGCAAGATCGCCGAGCGATTCGCCGGCATGGACGGGGTCGAGGGCGACGAGCGCTTCCGCGACATGGGCGAGTGGTCGACGCTCAAGACCGGGGCGCCGGTGCTGAAGGGCTGCCCGGTGTCGTTCGACTGCAAGCTGGTGACCAAGCTCTCCGCCGGCACCCACACGATCTATATCGGCGAGATCGTCGACATCGCGCTCGATGCGGCGGCGGTGCCGCTGGTCTATGCCGACGGCAATTTCGTGCACGGTGAGGCTCTCAGGAAAGCCGCCCAGCAGGCTGCCTAACGTGCTCTGGCGCCGTGCTGCGTGACCCACTATGTTCCGCCCGCCTTGGACAAGGGCCGGCGTGTTGGGGCGTAGCCAAGCGGTAAGGCAGAGGATTTTGATTCCTCCATTCCCAGGTTCGAATCCTGGCGCCCCAGCCACCGCTCCGGACGCTGGTGCCTTCGTTTCGACAAAAATGCGGCTAGAGTTCGCCTTGCCTGTCGAGCGATAGATGGCACACTGCAGCAGTCGCGGACACTGTTGCGTCCTTCACCGAGGGAATGTCGATGCTGAAAAGAGTAGCTGCTGCCACCTTGGTTGCCCTCCTTCCTGCCGGGCTGGCGCTGGCCGAGCCGGCTGTCTTCACCTGGACGGGATATGGCCTGAACGTGCCCGGAAGCGGCAAATGCCCGACCTACAAGATGACCATCGACGTCACGGTCGACGGTACGGACGTGCAGGGTCGCTTCCAGCAGGAGGGCCGCCCGGAGCGGAATTTCAAGGCGACGCTGAGCGCAGACATGAAATTCAAGACGACAGCGATCGTCGGCGGCGGCAACAAGATGGATGTCGTCGGCTCCGTCAAGGAGGGCGACGCGACGATCATGCTCGACGGCTACTGCCTGTTCGAGGGCAAGCTTACGAAGAAGCAGCCAAAGGCCGGCCCGACTGGCTGATCTGATCGGCCGATCTGACCGGCTGACCTGGCCTTACTGGCCGATCCAGAACGTGTCGGGCTGGTACAGCCCGATATATCCGCCCGGATCCCAGGCGTAATACCCCTCCTTCGGGACATTGCGGATCTTCGGTCCGACGACGATCGGCTGGCGGATCCCGTTCACGGTCCCGATGCTGAACACTTCGTCGGCGTTGGCGGCGAGAATCTCGTCCCAGGCCTTGCGGCGCACCGCGGGGTCGACCGCGGTCTCCCATTCGTGCAGGTAGTCCATCAGTCGGCAGGCCGACGGCAGGTCGCATTTCTCGCCTTGCCTGCCCTTGGATTCGACGAACAAGCCCCAGCTGGACCATTGCAGTCCGCCCTGCATGGCCGGCACGAACTCCCTGGGACTGGTGTTCGCTGTCGGCACGACCGTCACGACTCCGGCGAACGCCGTCATGATCGCTTCGCCCGAGAAGGCCCGCAGGCGGAAGTTCTCGCGGGTCTGCGGTTTGGTCAGCATCTTGATGCCGATCTTCTTCCAGCCATCACCGATCAGTTGCAGGGCATCCGTGTCCTCGGTCTCCTCGCTGGCAAGCTCGACGATGATGTTTGCCGGTCGGCCATCGGGCAGCAGGCGGATGCCGTTGGCGCCGCGCTTATTCAGGCCGATCTCGTCGAGCAGCTTGTTCGCGAGCTTGGGGTCATAGTTCGCCCACTTGGTCGCATACTCGGGCTTGAACAGCTGCGAGCGCTCCATGATCGTGTTGTTGGAGGGCTTGGCCAGGCCCAGGTAGACGACCTGGTTGAGTTCCTCACGGTCGACCGCCAGCGACAGCGCCCGGCGAAACCGGACGTCGCGGTTCAGCTTGCGCCATTCCGGATCGACGGCATTCAGGTTGGGGTAGAGTGCAAGCTGCGAGCCGGAGCCCGACTCCCAGAGATAAACCTTGACGCCCGATGTCTTGGCGCTCTTCTGCATGAACGTATAGTCGCGCATGTTGATATAGCGCGGCTGCAGGTCGGCCTCGCCGAGGCCCGCCTTGGCGGGAATCAGATTGGCCGCCGCCTCGGTCATGATCATGTTGTCGATGTAGGGCAACTGCTGCCCCGTCTTGTCGATGCGGTGATAGTAGGGATTGCGCACGAAGACGAAGCGCTGGGCCGGCGGCACCGTGGTGAGAACCCAGGGGTTGAGCGTCGGCATGTCGACGTTGCTGTTGAGGTACATCACGTCCTGACGCTTGAAGATGTTGGACCAGCGGCTGCCCTTGTAGCGCTTGAGGATTTGCTCCTCGGGCGTGTACTTGCCGTGGATCGTCTTGAGGTAGTGCGCCGGCCTGAAGAGAAAGAGCGGCGCGGCGCGCGCCTGGCTTTCGATGAAATAGGGGTTGGGCTTGTCCCAGCTGTAGCGGATTGTCAGCTCGTCGAGGATCTCGACCTTGGGAGGCTTGCCGTCGACGAGGAGCTCGACGGACGGTCCGGACGGCGACAGATCGCTGTTGTTGGCGATATCCTCCCAGAAGAAGCGAAAGTCCTCGGTAGTGAAAGGATGGCCATCCGACCATTTGTGGCCGGCGCGCAGCTTCATGGTGAACTCGCGACCCTCCTTGGCCTCGAAACTCTCGAGGATGTCGGGATGCAGTTCGAACTTGTCGGAATAGACGATCAGCCTTGTGTAACTGTAGACCGTCATCAGGCGGGTATCGCGCGAGCCCGTGATCAGGATGTTGAGTTGGCCGCCGGGCTTGCCCGGGCCGTCGCCGCCCGCGAATCGCTCGACGACCAGGGGCGACTGGGGAATGCGCTTCTCGACCGGCGGCAGCGCACCCGACTTCACCCGGTCCAAGAGGCTTGGCGTCTCCTTCATGGTGGGCAGCGGGTCTGCGGCCAGGGCCCGCGGTGCCGCCAAGCCCATCAAGAGCATCTGCGTCAGGACACGCCTTTTCATCGTCAGCCTCACCTTTCTTGCCGTCTGCCAGCAGTCGTTGCTCGCGAACTCGTCAGATGGCCGACCCTTCGAGCGATCAACCGGCGCTTCCGCGGTGCTCCTGTTACAATGCAAACCCTAGCATCACATTGCACATCTCGTGAAGATCACTGAAGACGACACCGGACGCCCAATTGCGGCAAACTTCACCTCCATCCGGTGCCTGGTTTCTCTGCTGGCTGTCTGCTCGCTGTCGGCTGTGGAGGCTGCCGCGCAGTCGGGTGGCGGACGGCGCGGCAGCTTCGGCGACTCGCTGCCGGTGCCCGGACTTTCGGTCACGTTCGATGCCGGTACGCAATGCCCGCCGATCGCCTCGCCCTATGGCGCGCTGACCCGCTACGACGGCAGCTCGCGGCGGACTGGCGGCGCCGAGGGTGCGCATGGCGGCATCGACCTGTCGCTCGAGGAGGGCACGCCGGTGCGTGCGATCGCGCGCGGCCGCGTGTTCTTGGCCGGCGAGGGCGGGCTGCTCGAGGGAATCTTCCTGTGGACCCTGCATCTGCCGGAGGAGTCGGGGCTCGGCTTCCCCTTCCTCGCCAAGTACCAGCATCTGCGCGAGCCCTCGCCGCTCAAGACCGGGACCCCCGTGCGGCCAGGCCAGGAACTGGCGCGTTCGGGCAAGACGGGCACCGCCGGCGGTCACTACGGCGCGGCAGGCTATCCGCACCTGCACCTGACGGTGCGCCTGCTGACGGCCGACGGCGTCCAGCGCGCCGCGAGCGGCAGTGGCGATTTCCGCCTGCTGCGCGATTCGATCATCGTCGATCCGCTCACCGTTTACGTACCCGGTCTGCGCAGCCCGGGCGATGCCGCCGCGCTGCCGGCCGACAAGAAGGTGGTGCGGGTCGCCACCGCCGACGGCGCGGGAATGCCGCGGCCGGCCGATGCGCCCAGCGCGTGGCCGGTCGCCTGCCGGTAGGGATTCAGGTTCCTATTTTCGCCGCAGATAGTCGAAGGCGAGGAAGGTGAGCGCGCGCACGCCGTACTTCAGGGCGGGCTCGTGGATGTGGAACAGCGGCGAGTGATTGGCGGGCGCGGTATGGGCGTCCTCGTCCGGCGGCGTGATGCCGAGGAAGAAGAACATGCCCGGCACGGCCTGGGCGAGGATCGAGAAATCCTCGGCGCCCATCACCGGCTGGATTTCCCGCACCCGCTCGCCGCCGACGCCGCGGCCGAGACTCTGCGTGCCCCATCGGGTGAGTTCGGGATCGTTGTAGGTCACCGGCACGCCTTCGCCGCTCTCGAAGGTCGCCGTCGCGCCGTTCAGCTCGGCGATGGTTTTGGCGGTCTTCTCGATGCGCTGCTTGACCTGGGCGCGCACGCCCTCGTCGTGGGAGCGCAAGGTGCCTTCCATCACGACGTCGTCTGGAATGATGTTGTTGCGCACACCGCCATGGATGGTCGAGATCGACAGCACCGCCGGCGTCACCGTCGAATCGATCTGCCGCGTGATGATGGTCTGCAGGGCCAGAATGATCTGCGCCGAGATTACGACGGGATCGACGCCGCGCCACGGCATCGAGGCGTGCGTCTGTCGTCCCTTGACGTCGATCTTCAGTCGGTCGGCGCTCGCCATCAGGCCGCCGGGACGCAGCGCGATCTGGCCGGACGTCTGGTGCGAGGTGACATGCAGGCCGAACACCGCGCTCGGTGCGGGGTTGGCGAGCGCACCGTCGTTGATCATCGCTTGGGCGCCGCTGATGCGGCCCTCGTGGCCCTCCTCGTTGGGCTGGAACAGGAGCTTCACGGTGCCCGGCAGGTCGGCGCGGAATTCGGCCAGCAGTTCGGCCACGCCCATCAGGATCGCGACATGGGCGTCGTGGCCGCAGGCGTGCATGACGCCGGTCATCCCGCCCATCCACGGCGCCTTGACCTTCGAGGCGAACGGCAGGTCGACCCGTTCCTCGACCGGCAGCGCGTCCATGTCGGCGCGCAGCGCCACGCAGCCGCCGGGTTTGCCGCCCTTGATGATGCCGACCACGCCGGTGTCGCCCACGCCGGTCTGCACCTCGAAGCAGCCGAGCTTCTTCAGGTGCTCGGCGACCAGCGCCGCAGTGCGCACCTCGTGATAGGAGAGCTCGGGGTTCTGGTGGATGTCGCGCCGCCAGGCGATGACCTTGTCCTCGATCTTCAGGGCGGCGGCGGAGATGCGCTCGGCAAGCTCGTTGCCGGTGGTGATGGTGTCCATGCGGCGAGTTTCCGGCGCTGAGGCCGGGTGCGCAAGGGTGCCCCCAGCCCTAGTCCACTTTGCCGCGCATGGCGCGTTCGCGCGCATCGTAGGCCTGCGCCAGCAGCGTGGCGCGGTCGTCGAACAGGTCGGCGCCCGATTTGGCCAGCAGCAACTCTTCTATATGAGCGTGCGGGCGCACGGTGCCGTCGGCCAGAAGATGCTCGACGGTGGCGCCACGCTCGGCGAGACGCCGCGACACCAGGACCGTACGGTGGCAGTCCATCGGCTCTTTCTCGGCACACATCAGACAGAGCGTGGTGTCGGCCGAGGTTTCGATCACGCGGTCGAGCGCCTGCTTGAACTCCGGACGGGCGGCCGCTTCGGCATAGCTCTTGACGTCCTTCGCCATGCCGCCGAGCGCCTCGCCCTGCCAGACATAGTCGATGCCGGCGGCGGCCAGACTCTTCTGCAGCCGTTCGCGGCTGAACTGCGGGAAGCGGCGCGAGTAGGGCTTCGAGCGCACATCGACCAGCAGCGCGACGCCGCCGTGTACGAGCAGATCGACGAACCTCTCGATCGGGTGATTCGAATGGCCTATGGTCTTGATCATGACGGCAGGCGACGCACGAGATCGATGAAGCCGAGCGTCGCGGCCGAGCGTTCGTCGCGCCGGCAGGCGAGGTTGAGCGGCACCTTCAGTGCCGGCTTGCCCTTCAGCGGCTTGTAGGTAACGCCCTCCAGCGGCAGTCGGCTGAGCGAGGCCGGCACGATGGTGATACCGAGGCCGGCCGCGACGAGGTTGAGCGTCGAGACGATGCGCGGCGCTTCCTGGCCGACATGGGGGCTGAAGCCCGCTTCGCTGCAGGCGGCGATGATCACGTCGTAGAGTCCGCGGCCGTCGGGCCGGCGATAAAGGATGAAGGTCTCGTCGGCGAGGTCCTTCAGCGTAAGACGGGCGCGTCTGGTGAGGGGATGGCGGGCGGGGAAGGCGGCGGCGGTGTCCTCGGCCAGCAGGGCGTGCACTGTCACGCCCTCGGGATCGACCAGGCCGGAGCGGATGAAGGCGACGTCCAGCCGTCCATCGCGCAGGCCGCTCACCAGGTCGCCCGAACTGCTCTCCTCCAGCACGAACGAGACGTCCGGCCGCTTGGTCCGGAACTCGCGGATCGCGCGCGCGACCAGCGGATGGAACGGCGCCGACGTGGTGAAGCCGACCGCGATGCGGCCGACCTCGCCGCGTGCGGTGCGGCGGGCGCGGATCTTGGCGTGCTCGGCCTGGGCCAGGATTGCCTCGGCGTCGGCCAGGAAGGAACGGCCGGCGTCGGTCAGGCTGACGCCGCGCGGATGACGCACGAACAGCGCGGCATCGACCTCGCGCTCGAGCGCGCGGATCTGCTGGCTGAGCGGCGGCTGCTGGATGTGCAGCTTCTCGGCGGCGCGGGTGATGTGGCCCTCATGGGCCACGGTGACGAAGTAGCGGAGGTGGCGCAGTTCCATGGATATATATCCGATATGGGAGCGTAACTTATCATATATTTGAACACTGGAAGAGCGGCTTCTACGGTCGGGAAATGACCGCACTGCTCGCCTTCTCCCTCTCCGCGCTGATGATCGGCACGGCCCTGCTGTCCGGCGTGTTCGGCATGGCGGGCGGGCTGATCCTGATCGGCGTCCTGCTGGTGATCTTCCCGCTGCCCACCGCGATGGTGCTGCACGCGGTGACCCAGATGGCCTCCAACGGCTGGCGGGCCGTGCTGTGGTGGCGGCACATCGAGTGGAGGATCATGGGCTACAGCATCGCCGGCAATCTGGTGTCGGTGGCGCTGTGGTCGATCACGCTCTGGGTTCCAGACAAGGCGCTCGCGCTGGTGATGCTGGGCCTCTCGCCCTTTATCGTGCGGGCGATCCCCGACCGGGTGATGCCGCGGACCTTCGGGCCGTCCCAGGTGTTCGGCACCGGCGTTGTCTCGATGATGCTGATGCTGGTCACCGGCGTGACCGGTCCGCTGCTCGACACGATGTTTCTGCGCTCGAGTCTGGAGCGCAAGCAGATCATCGCCACCAAGGCGTGCTGCCAGCTGTTCAGCCACGGCTTCAAGCTGCTCTATTTCGGCGCGCTGATCGAACAGGCGGGCCAGGTCGAGCCGTGGTTCCTCGCCGTCGCCGTCGCCTCGTCGATGGTCGGCACGTCGCTCGGCAAGCTGCTGCTCGAGCGGCTGAGCGACAGGCAGTTCCGGGTCTGGTCGAACCGGCTGATCACCGTGCTCGCCAGCTACTATGTCGGCTACGGCCTGGTGCTGCTGACGGGTATCGCCTGAGGCGTCTCGTCCCTTAAGATGGCGGCGTGCCCATTCCGCCAGGCTTCAAGGAAATCGACATAACTGGCTTCGCCGAGGCGAACGGCCCGTGGTTCGAGAAGCTCGAGGGAGGCCGCCTGATCCGCGGCTTCATGCCCGAGAAGCGCCACGCCAATTCGCTCGGCATCGTGCATGGCGGCATGCTGGCGGCCTTTCTCGATTCGGCGATGGGAACCGCGGTGTTCCATACGCTCGAGCGGCGGGCCGTCACCCTGCGGCTGACGCTCGACTTCCTCGGGCCCGGCCGGATCGGCGACTGGCTGCAGGCCGAGGGCGAGGTGGTGAGCCACGACGAGCATGTGGCGCAGGTCCGGGGCCGTCTCTATGGTCCGCGCCACGAGGTGCTCGCCGGATTGGGCGCCTTCGCTCTCCTGAGCCGCCTGCGCCAGCCAAGGAACCGAGGTTGAGTTTGCCCGAGTCGAGTGTACCCCCGTCGGACGTGAACGAAGATCATCCACCGGCCGGCTTTCTGAAGGTCGATTTCGATCGCGGCGGCCCGAGCACCTTCAACAGCCATGTCGGCACGATCTACTGCAAGCGCGGCGAAAAGGGCACGCGAGAGGAGTTCGTGCTGGGTATCCGGGTGCGGCAGCACATGTGCAACCCGGCGGGCAGCCTGCATGGCGGCATGATGATGATGGTCGCCGACCTGGTCGGCACGATGGGCGGCGGCGCGCTGGCCGGCCTGCGCAAGTTCCTGCCGACGGTCAGTCTCACCTGCGATTTCGTGGCGCCGGCCAGGGTCGGCGACTGGGTCGAGGGCCGGCCCGAACTGGTGCGCCAGACGCGTTCGCTGCTGTTCACCAACATCTACCTGACGGTGGGCGAGGAGAAGATCCTGCGCGCTTCGGCAATCGCCAAGATCCCGTCGGGCGACGGTCCGGCGTTCAGCCGCGCCAGGCTAGACCGCGGCGCCGAAATGGCTTCCAAGAGCCCGCCGACCTGAGTCGGTGAGCCGCACGGTGCGGCCGCGGCGCAAGCGCTCGGCCCAGCCCTTCTTGAAGAACGTGTCGGCGATCGCCGCCCCCAGTGCCCCCGAGATGTGCGGCCGCCGCTCGCTCCAGTCGAGGCATTGCCGCGCGAAGTGGCGCGAGCCCGCGCGCCGGGCGCCCGCGAGATCGACGCCGAGGCGCTGACAGAACAGTTCGCCGGAGTCCGTGAGCTTCCAATCGCGCGGGCCCTTGGGCTCGAGATGGCCGTGCTGGGTCAGCGAGTCGGTGACGGCAATGCCGACCTGGCCGGCGAGATGGTCGTAGCAGGTGCGGCAGAAGCGGAGATCCGGATCGCGTCGCCAGGCGGCGGTCTTCGAGGCTGGCGCGGCGCGCTGGCCGGCGAGCGCCATCAGCGATTCGATGGCGTGCGCCACCTCGGGCGAGGCGAGCCGGTAGAAGCGGTTGCGCCCCTGGGCGCGGGCGGCCAGCAGGTTGGCCTCGACCATGCGCGAGAGATGCCCGCTCGCGGTCTGCGCCGTGACCCCGGCGGTGAGTGCCAGTTCGGACGCGGTGTGGGCGCGGCCGTCCATCAAGAGCTGCAGCATGGCGGCACGCGCCGGGTCGCCCATCAGGGCTGCGACTTCGGACAGGGCGTTGACGGTCAGCATGGAGCGGACTCTAGGCGCGCGCGCGCGAGGCCGCCATGTCCAATAGTTCGGTGCAGGCCGAAGGATTCCGCGACGCCGGGGTCAGCGCCACCTGGGATTGGCGATGGCGATCTTGTCGGCGATGGTGGCGTCGAGATGGGCCATCAACCTTTCGTCGCATTCGTCGCGCTCGCCGGCGCGCAGCTGGCGGGCAAGTTCTCGGTTGAGGTCCGCCAGGGTGCCGTCGCGGCCGAGCAGCGCCTTGAGCCGCGCCAGCTCGCGCGCGTCGGCCTCGGGACCGAGGCGCCATTCGCGCTCGAGGATCGCCAGCGAATTCACGGCAACGCGCATCTGGAAGCCCAGCCGCGGATCGGCCTTGTCGAGTGCCGGTGTCGCTTCCTCGCGCAGGAAGTCGGTGATGGCGGCGAGGAATTCCGGGGCGGTGGGGCGATCCTGCGCCATGTCAGCTTGCCTCCTTCAGGAGTTGCAGCAGATCGACTTCGGTCTCGACGGCGCGCCGGCCGATCGAGGCCATCTCCATCGATTTCAGCGCGCCCGACAGGTGCTTGAAGGCCTGGGTATGGCAGATGATGCCCCAGCGCACCGTGCCGAAGACCTCCCACCAGTGCGCGCGTGCGGGATCGACCTTGCCGCCGCCGGCGCCTTCGTAGGCCGCCCACATCTCCTCGCGGCTGCCGAAGCCGCCGGCCGGCTTGTCGATGCTGCCGAAGCGCCAGCTCTTGATGCAGACCCAGCCGAGGTCTTCGATCGGATCGCCGAGATGGGCGCCCTCCCAGTCGAGGATCGCGGTCACGCCGCTTTCGTCGACCAGATAATTGCCGGTGCGGTAGTCGCCGTGCACCAGCACGGGTCTTGCAACGGGCGCGGGCTTGCGCCGGTCGAGCCACGACAGTGCCAGCTCGAACACCGGCTGCGCCGTCCCGAGCGTGTCGAGCTGGCCGCGCAGGCTCGCGATCACGTCGGCGGCCTGGCGATGGACGAGAGGCGGCAGCGTCGCGGTGTCGACGGCATGGATGCGTGCGGCGATGGCGCCTAGCTGGCCGGCGATCTTCGGCCGGGCGGCGGCATAGGGGGCATCGCGCAGGAGCTTGCGCGCGATCGCGATGCCGCCGATGCGGCGCATGACATAGGCATCGCCCAGCCCGTCCTCGGCGGTGAGCTCGAACAGCACTTCGGGTGCCCGGACGCCCGACTCGAACGCCGCGCGCAGGACGCGGAACTCCGTCGCGCGGGGCAGCGAGCCCGACTGATCGCCGGTGGTCGTCGGCGGATCGCGGCGCAGAATCAGCTCGTGGCGCTTGCCGTCGACGACCGCATCGAAGCTCCAGGTCTGGCGCGAGGCGCCACCCGATTCCCGGCGCAGGCCCTCGATCGCGGCCGGCCCGCCGAAATGCCGCGCCGCGGCCCCGGCAAGAGCGGCGGCAACCAGATCAGCTTCGTTCGTCACGCGCGGAGGACTATATGAACGGGCATTCACCCGACTGTGGCACAGGCCATATCGCGTGGTAAGAGGGCGCGCATGACAACGAACTTCTCGGCCATGAACGGCCTCTTTCTCGAAGATCTCAAGATCGGCCAGCAGGCCATGTTCGGCCGCACCGTGACCGACGCCGATATCGTGGCCTTCGCCGGAGTCTCGGGCGACACCAACCCGATCCACCTTCATGACGGCTTCGCGCGCACCACGCGCTTCGGCCAGCGCATCGCCCACGGCATGCTGTCGGGCAGCTACATCTCGACGGTGATCGGCACCAAGCTGCCCGGACCGGGGGCGGTCTATATCTCGCAGACCATGAATTTCATGGCGCCGGTGATCGCAGGCGACACCATCACCGCCGTGGCCACCATCACCGCGATCGACGACAAGCGCCGCCGTGTCACGCTCAAGACTCAGTGCCTGAAGGGCGACACGGTGGTGATCGACGGCGAGGCGGTCGTGCTCGTGCCCCGGCGCGACGCCGCCTAGAGGCCGATCGAGGCCAGCCCCATGGTACCTGTCTTCGACCACTGGCAGCGCACGCCCGCCGACTGGAAGGGCGGCGTGGTCGCGCTCGGCAATTTCGACGGCGTGCACAAGGGCCACCAGGCGCTGCTGCGCCACGCCGCCGAACGCGCCGAGACGCTCGGCGTGCCGCTGGTGGCGCTGACCTTCGAGCCGCATCCCCGGCGCTTCTTCGTGGCCGATACCGGTCCGTTCCGGCTCACCCTTGCGCCGGCCAAGACCCGGCTGCTTGCCGAGCACAAGGTGCAGGCCGTGGTGGCGCAGCGCTTCGACGCCGAATTCGCCGCCGTCACCGCCGACGCCTTCGTCGACGATGTACTGCTGTCCGGGTTGGGCGCGCGGCATGTCGTGTGCGGCTACGACTTCACCTTCGGCGTGCGGCGCACCGGCAATGTCGAGAAGCTGCGTCAGCTCGGCGGCGCACGGGGCTTCGGCGTCAGTGTGCTCGATCCGGTGACGCGCGAGGGCGAGATCTATTCCTCGACCCGCATCCGTGAGGCGCTGCGCGCCGGCTGGCCGAGCGAGGCGGCCGAGCTGCTGGGCCATGCGTGGGAGATCGAGGGCGTCGTCGAGAAAGGCGATCAGCGTGGCCGTACCATCGGCTTTCCCACCGCCAACGTGGCGCTCGGCGAGCATCTGCGTCCGCGCTTCGGCGTCTATGCCGTGCGGGCGCTGATCGCAGGCGACGGCGAGCAGAAATGGCGCCCTGGCGTGGCCAACCTCGGCAAGCGTCCGACGGTCGGCAAGCTGCAGGAGAATTTCGAAGTCCACCTGT
>JBGAIW010000107.1:0-13635 GCA_044225265.1 Reyranella sp. | reverse complement strand
GAGGCGGTGTTCACGGCGCAGATGGAAAAGGCCACGGCCCAGGAATTCTCCGCCGACCTCAAGCGGCTGGCCGCCGCCGAGGGCCGCGCGCTCGACCAGGTGCTGATCCTGCCGGGCCTCAGCCCGCTGATCGCCTCGACCGAGGCCGAGGCGCAACGGATGTCGCGCGAGCTCAACGACCTCACCGATCCCGAGGTCGGCCGCAAGCGGCTGTCCGGCCGTTTCGGCGGCCACGATTTCTCGCACCTGCCGCTCGACAAGGTCCTGGCGCCCGAGGATTTCCCCGACCCGAGCACGGTGCAGGCTGCCCGCAGCCGCACCGAGGTCATCGTCGGCCTGGTGCGCCGCGAGAAGACGACCCTGCGCCAACTGCTCGCCTATCTCGCCGGCGCGCGCGGGCATTACACGACGGCGGGCACGCCGGAGCAGATCGCCGACCTGATCGCCGACTGGTTCGGCTCGGGTGCCGCGGACGGCTTCAACGTCATGCCGCCGATCCTGCCCGCGATGCTCGATGTCTTCGTCGCCGAGGTGATCCCGCTGCTGCAGAAGCGCGGCCTGTTCCGCACCGCCTATTCGGGCAAGATGCTGCGCGATCACTACGGGCTCGTCCGCCCGCCCTCGCTGCATCACGCCGGTCGGGCGCGCGCGGCCGACTAGGGTCCGGCCCGGCGCTCTTCTAGGGCCACTTCACCTCGGGCGGCAGGCTCATCAGGATCGCGTCGATGTTGCCGCCGGTCATCAGGCCGAACTTGGTGCCGCGGTCGTGCAGCAGGTTGAACTCGACATAGCGGCCGCGCTTCAGCAGCTGGTGTTCGCGCTCGGCCGCGGTCCACGGCTCGTTCATGTGCCGGCGCACGATCTTCGGATAGGCGGCGAGATAGGCCTCGCCGACCGCCCGGGTGAAGGCGAAGTCGTTCTCGAAATTCTCGCTATTCAGGTAGTCGTAGAAGATGCCGCCGACGCCGCGCGGCTCGTTGCGATGCGGCAGAAAGAAGTATTCGTCGCACTGCTTCTTGAAGCGCGGGTAGTAGGCCCCGTCGTGCGCGTCGCAGGCCGCCTTCAGCGCGGCATGGAAATCGCGCGTGTCCTCGTCGTCCGGCACCATCGGCGTCAGGTCGGCGCCGCCGCCGAACCACGACTTGGTGGTGGCGATGAAGCGGGTGTTCATGTGCACCGCCGGCACTTTCGGCGAGCGCATGTGCGCCACCAGCGAGATGCCGCTGGCGTAGAAGCGCGGATCGTCGGCGGCGCCCGGCATCTGCTTGCGGAACTCCGGGCTGAACTCGCCGAACACGGTCGAGACGTTGACGCCGACCTTCTCGAAGACGCGGCCCTTCATCACCGACATCACGCCGCCGCCACGGTCCTGGCCGGCGTTGGGGCCTTCGGTGTCGCGGGCGCGCTGCCAGGCCTTGCGTTCGAATTTCCCCGCTGGAAGCTCGCCGTGCTGGCGGCCGGCGTAGTCGGCCTCGATCGCCTCGAAGGCGGCGCAGATGCGGTCGCGCAGCGCCTCGAACCAGGCGCGGGTCTGCTGTTTGGCGAGGTCGAGCGGGGCAGTCATGTGAGCTGGGCGTATCCCGAGGTCTGGCGGAGGGCCTCGCTCAATACCATCGAAGCCGCCAGCGCGACATTGAGCGAGCGCGCGCCCTTCTGCAGCGGAATGCGCAGGCGCAGGGCGGCCGCGTCATGCACCTCGTCGGGTACGCCCGCACTCTCGCGGCCGAGCAGCAGAATGTCGTCCGGGCGGAATTCCACGGCGGGGAAGGTTGCCTCGGCCCTGGTCGTCAGCAGCACCAGCCGGCCGGGCAACCGTCCGTCCTGCTGGGCCTGCCGGAAGGCCTGCCAGGAAGTGTGCCGGGCGAGGCGGGCGAGGTCGTAGTAGTCCATCGCCGCGCGCCGGATGCGCTTGTCGTCGACCGGAAATCCGCAGGGCTCGATGATCTCGAGCGGCACGCCCATGCAGGCCGACAGCCGGATGAAGGCGCCGAGATTCTGCGGGATATCGGGCTCGAAGAGGGCGAGGCGCATGTCGATCCTTGGGGTCGGTCCGCGGACCCGTATTTGCGCTGCGAAAAGGCCGTTGTGCGGCAGGGTGCCGCAGCGCCGGGTTGCGGCGGCCGACACACCCAACCTGCGACCAAAGACCTTGAAACAAAAGGCGCTTTCTCGTCTATAAGCCTACCCAACTCCCGGGGAACTTACACGGCAGGGGACGTACAAAGAGATGGCATCTTCCAGTAATCCGGCCGGCGCCCATGGCGACCCGACGCGGCGCGACTTCCTCATGGTCGCGTCCGGCGCGCTCGCAGGCATCGGCGCCGTGGCGACCGCCTGGCCCTTCATCAACAACCTCAACCCGGCCGCCGACACGCTGGCGCTCTCCTCGGTCGAGGTGAACGTCCAGGCGATCCAGGTCGGCCAGGCGATCACGGTGAAGTGGCGCGGCAAGCCGGTGTTCATCCGTCACCGCACCAAGGAAGAGATCAAGGAAGCCGAGGACGTGAAGATGTCCCAGCTGCCCGATCCGGAGACCGACACCAAGCGCGTCACCGACGCCGCCAAGAAGGTCCGTCCGGAGTGGCTGATCATCGTCGGCGTCTGCACCCATCTCGGCTGCGTGCCGCTCGGCAACAAGCCCGGCGACCCGAAGGGCGAGTACGGCGGCTGGTTCTGCCCCTGCCACGGCTCGATGTACGACACGTCCGGCCGCATCCGTAAGGGACCCGCACCGAAGAACCTCGAGGTGCCGGAATATCTCTTCACCACCGATACGCTCGTCAAAATCGGCTGATCGCCCGGGGAGTTACAAGAATGGCTTCGCAGCACGGCGCTCCGCCGGTATTCAACAACAAGGTGATCGCCTGGATCGATCACCGCCTGCCCATCTTCTCGTACCTCGAGAAGGAGTATCACACCTTCCCGACGCCGCGGAATTTCAACTATTTCTGGAATTTCGGCGCGATCGCCACGGTGATGCTGGTCCTCATGATCGCCACCGGCGTGGTGCTCGCCACCAACTACACGCCGCACGTGCTGATGGCCTTCGACTCGGTCGAGCGCATCGACCGTGACGTGCCGCAGGGCTGGCTGATCCGCGACCTGCACATGAACGGCGCGTCGTTCTTCTTCATCGCCGTCTACATCCACATCTTCCGCGGCATGTACTACGGCTCCTACAAGGCGCCGCGCGAACTGCTCTGGCTGCTCGGTGTCGTGATCTTCCTGCTGATGATGGCGACCGCCTTCATGGGCTACGTCCTGCCGTGGGGGCAGATGAGTTTCTGGGGCGCCACGGTCATCACCAATCTGTTCTCGGCCATCCCGGTGGTCGGCGACTCGATCGTGACCTGGCTGTGGGGCGGCTTCGCCGTCGACAACCCCACCCTCAACCGCTTCTTTGCGCTGCACTACCTGCTGCCGTTCATCATCGTCGCGGTGGTGGCGCTGCACGTCGTGGCGCTGCACGTGCACGGTTCCAACAACCCGCTCGGCATCGATCCGAAGGGCCCGCAGGACACCGTGCCGTTCCACCCCTACTACACGATGAAGGACGGCTTCGGCGTCATGGTGTTCATGATCGTCTATGCCGGCTTCGCCTTCTTCGCGCCGGACTACATGGGCCATCCGGACAACTACATCCCGGCCGACCCGCTGGTGACGCCGGCGCACATCGTGCCGGAATGGTACTTCCTGCCGTTCTACGCGATCCTGCGTGCCATCCCCGACAAGCTGGGCGGCGTGCTCGCCATGTTCGGCGCCATCGCCGTGCTGTTCCTGCTGCCC
This sequence comes from Reyranella sp., assembly GCA_044225265.1. Taxonomy (GTDB): domain Bacteria; phylum Pseudomonadota; class Alphaproteobacteria; order Reyranellales; family Reyranellaceae; genus Reyranella. The sequence continues at coordinate 9,849 of JBGAIW010000107.1, read as the reverse complement.
TGGCTCGACACCAGCCGCGTGCGGTCGTGCGTGTTCCGCCCGATCTACAAGTGGTTCATGCTGGTGCTGGTGGTCGATGTGATCGTGCTCGGCTTCTGCGGCGCCAACCCGCCGGAAGGCTTCTGGGTGCCGCTCGCGCGCATCGCGACCCTCTACTACTTCTTCCACTTCATCGTGCTGCTGCCGATCCTCGGCAAGATCGAACGGCCGTTGCCATTGCCACCCAGCATCGCCGACGCGGTGCTCAAGAAGAAGGCGGGGTAAGGCCCATGCGCAAGCTCCTGATCACCGGGGCGGCCGTCGCCGCCGCCCTGCTCGGCACCGTCGCCGTCGTCGACAGCGCCCTGGCCGAGGGCTCCGGCCCGCATCCGCCGAAGAAGCACTGGCACTTCGAGGGCCCGTTCGGCACCTACGACCGCGCCGCCGCCCAGCGCGGCTGGCAGGTCTACAAGGACGTCTGCTCGGCCTGTCACTCGATGAACCTGATGTCCTACCGCAACCTGATGGAGCTCGGCCTGACCGAGGCCCAGGTCAAGGGCATCGCCTCGGAGATCCAGGTCCCCGACCTCAACGACGACGGCCAGCCGATCGAGCGTCCGGCGCGCCTGTCGGACCGCTTCAAGAAGCCGTTCCCGAACGAGCTCGCCGCCGCCGCCGCCAACGGCGGCAAGGCGCCGCCCGACCTCAGCGTCATGATCAAGGCGCGCGCCGACGGCCCGAACTACGTCCATGCGCTGCTGACCGGCTACGTGCCGTTCGACAAGCTGACGCCCGAGCAGAAGAAGGAGTCGGGCGTCTCCAAGGACGACAACTACAACACCTACTTCCCGGGCCACCGCATCGCGATGGCGCCGCCGCTGGCCGACGACAAGGTCCAGTACGCCGACGGCACCAAGGCGACCCTCGACCAGGAAGCCTCGGACGTCGTCGAGTTCCTCGCCTGGGCGTCGGAACCGCACATGGAGAGCCGCAAGAAGACCGGCGTACGGGTGATCCTGTTCCTGCTGGTGCTCGCGGGCTTCATGTACGCCGTCAAGCGCCAAGTCTGGGCCGACAAGCATTGATCTTCGGCGCTGCCGAAAAAGATAAAGGCCTCGGGGATCACCCGAGGCCTTTTTCGATTCCGATAAGACGCGACGACCTAGTCGTGCTGCGTCGAGTACGCCGACTTGCGGTAGGCGACGAGCTGGCGGCCTTCCGCCGGCCTGCTCTTGGGCGCGGGCTCGATCGCGGGCGCCTGCGGCGCCGGCTGGATGGCGCGCTCGGCGACGACGGCGCGATGCTCCAGCACGCTCGCGGTGCCCAGCACCACGGCGAGACCGACCAGGAACCATGCTGCTGCCCAGGTCACGTGACGCATTTTCTATCGCTCCCCTGAATTCCCGCTTCAGTCGTCTTCGGTTCAGTCGTCTTCTCTTCAGTCGTTGTCGTTCATCCGGCGCGACATCATGAAGACGCTGCGGCCCGGCTCTCCCGGCTTGGGTTTCGTCGGCGACGTCTTCAACGGTGGCGGCACGTACTCCTGCTCCGGCGACGGGTTGCGAGCGGAAGCCATGTCCTGAAGGACAGTCGCCACTCCCATCGTCACAGCGAGAGCGACTGCGATGAGAATCGCTCCGGCAATGATGTGACGCATTTCCCAAGGCCTCGACAGATCGACCGCTCCCGGTTTGACACCTCCGGCAGCACCCCGACTATTTGCACTGGAACTTATACAATCTCGGGCCGACCCGCGCCAATGCTTTCGGTGAAGGTGAATGAGATTCAGCTGAGGTGCGATTTACCCGTCTGAAGGGGGCTTTTAGGATTCGATTGGACCTTTTCGGCGCGCGGCCATTCTATTTCCGGTCGTGCCGCCAGATCCCGTCCCAGCCGGCCGGCACGCCGCTGTCCTGCAGTTCGGCGCAGCGGGCGATGAACACCCGGCACGGCCCGTCGTCCGGCCGCAGCGCCGCCGCCGCCCGAAACCCCTCGAGGGCCTCGGCAAACCGGCCGGCGCCGTAGGCGGCGCGCGCGCCCTCCCACAGCCCCAGAAACCCCGCAAACTCCGCCACCGCCGCCGGGTCGTCGCGCGCCGCCAGCGGCTCGTGAAGATCGTGCGCCTCGGTGGTGCCCGCCGCCACCACCCGGTCGACGCCGCGCCACAGGAAGCGCTCCGCCGCGGCCCGCATCACCTCGCCGCTCGCCAGCACGTCGGTGCCGTAGACCTTGTTCAGCCCCTCGAGCCGCGACGCCTGGTTCGCGACCGGCCCGACCAGCGTGTAGTTGATGCGCTCGCGCGTGCCGACATTGCCGACCACGGCGGGACCGGTATGCAGGCCGATCCGCGTGCGGAACACCGGCCGGCCGCGGCCCCGCCAGCGCTCCGCCAGCGCCCGGCTCGCCGCCGCCGCCCGCAGCGCCGCGCGGCAGGCGTGGAAGACGTGCTCGTCGTCGGTCTCCGGCGCGTTCCAGTAGGCCATGATGCTGTCGCCGATGTACTTGTCGATCGTGCCGCGGTTGTCGGCGATCGCCGGCGCCAGCGTCTCGAAATAGTGCGACAGCCGCCGGGTCAGCACTTCCGGCCGCAGCTGCTCGGCGATGCGCGAGAAGCCCTCGATGTCGGTGAACATCACGGTCACGTCGCGCCGCGCGCCGCGCAGGCCGGTGCGCTCGGGCGAGCGCATGATCTGCTCGACCAGCCCGCGCGAGACGTAGTGGCCGAACGTCTCCAGCCCGTCGCGCATGCGCTCGACCGAATCCGACAGCCGCGCCACCTCGGCGATGCGGCTGCGCACCGGCGCGCGGTCGCCGAAATCGAGATGGCGGATGCGCTCGGTCTTGGCGGCGATCCGGGTGAGCGGCCGCGACAGCAGCAGCGAGCCGGCCAGCGCCGCCAGCACCGCGACGCCGACCGCGATCGCCGCCGCGATCGCCGACTTGGCGAACAGCGCCCGCGAATCGGCCGACAGTTCGACCACCGGCACCGCCGCCGCCACGATGAAATTGCGCCCCAGCAGGGTCGGCATCGTCTCGACGAACAGCTCGTATTCGCCGTTGCCCTGGCCGATCCGATCCTGCAGCCGCTGCCTGCCCTGCGACGCGCGCATCAGGTTGGTGAGCGCCAGCCGCGCCGCGCCGCCGCCCGGCAGGCAGTCCGGCTCGGTGGCCGGCGAGCAGGCGCGGGTCTGGGCGAAGACGTTGCCGTGCAGGCTGCCGACCATGATCACCGAGTTGGGCGTGATCTTGTAGTCGGCGATCAGCGCCGACACCTGCTCGATCGTGATGTCGAAGCCGAACGCGCCGGCGCCGTCGGGCAGCGGCAGGCCGGCCGAGATGCCGACCACGTCGGCGTCGGCGAACACGTAGGGCTCGGTCAGCGCGGCGCCGCGCCCGGCCAGCGCCTCGACGTACCACGGCCGCCGCCGCGGATCGTAGTCGGTGGCGCGGCTGTGCGGCGGGCCGAGCCTTCCGTCGGGCGCGCGCACCCACCAGGTCTCGCGCCGTCCCGCACCGCCGCCGCCCGCGGCGCGCTCGTCGTCGACCCGGCGCAGGACGATCGTGTCGTCGGCCGCGCCGTAGGCGGCGCGCTGCTCGCCGGACAGCGAGTTCGCCCGCCCGGCATAGAGGAAGTGGCCGTCGGCGTAGCCGACGAACGCCGCCGCGACCAGCGAATGACGGCCCAGCATGCCGGCGAGCTGGGTCAGTCGCGCGAGGTCCTCGGCGTCGTTCAGGCCGGGCGTCGGCCGGAAGCCCGGCGTGTCGGCCAGCGTCGCGCCCATCAGCACCGTCTGCTGCAGGCCGCTGCGCAGGAAATTCTCGACCGCGCTGCTCAGCGCCGTCATGCGCTGGTGCACGTTGCGATGCTCCAGCGTGTCGGCGGTCTCCGCGCCCAGCCACAGCAGCGCGCCCGCCAGCGGCACCACGATCAGGCCGAGCAGCGCCAGCAGGGTCAGGCCGAACGGGACGGAGAACCGCCGGGTCATGGCGGCGAGACTAGCATGCTCGGAGCGTCCGACTTCGTGCTCCTCCCCATTCACATGGGGAGGTGTCGGCGTCTTACGCCGACGGAGGGGTCATGCACGCCGGAGAGGCTGACCCCTCCGTCGCGGGTGACCGCGACACCTCCCCGTATGAACGGGGAGGGGGCTTCATCTCTTCGCCCGCCTCTCGATCGCCTCGTGCCGCGCCAGCAGCTTGCGGGCGCGCTCGATCACCGGGATGTCGATCATCTTGCCGTCGACCTGGAACGAGCCGCGGCCGGCGGCGATGGCCTCGGCATCGGCCTGGATCAGCCGCCGCGCCTGAGCGACTTCGTCGGCGGAAGGCGTGAACGCCTCGTTGAGCGCCGTCACCAGCCCGGGATGCACGCAGGTGCCGCCGGAGAAGCCGAAGCGGCGCGCCCGCTCGGCGCTCCTGCGGTAGGCCGCCGCATCGGAGTAGTCGGCGACCGTTCCCAGAATGCCGATCATGGCGACCTCGTGCGCTTGTGCTGCAAACGCCACCAGCCGCTTGGGCAGTTCCAGCGTCTCGTCGCCCGGCACCGAGCCGGTCTCCAGCGCGAAATCCTCGCCGCCCAGCATCATGGCGATCAGCCGCGGGCCGCGCTCGGCGATGTCGTGCAGGTGCGCCATCGCACGCGGGTGCTCGATCATGGCGGCGAAGCCGATGCCGCCGACCGGCATGCCGCGCTCGCGCTCGAGTTCGCTCACCGCCTCGTCGAGCAGGGCGAGATGCTGCACGCCCTCGGTCTTGGTGACGAACAGCGCCGAAAGGCCGGGCCGCACCGCCGCCTCGAGGTCGGGCATGGCGAGCCGCATCGGCCGGTTGATGCGCACCGCGACGTCGGCGCCGTGTGCTGCCACCTTCTTCAGGGTCTCGGGCAGCATCGCCCGCGCCTCGGGCTTCTGCGCCGGCTGCACGCTGTCCTCGAGATCGACCAGCACGCAATCGGCGCCGCGCTCGTGCGCCTTGTCGATGAATTTAGGCACGTTGCCCGGCACGTACAGGATCGAGCGCCAGACGGGGACGGGAGGGCGGGGGGTCATGCGGTTACCGTAGCTTCCAGTTCGCTCTTGCAGCCCATGACCCCTCCGTCAGCGTAAGACGCTGACACCTCCCCATATGAATGGGGAGGAAAAGTCACTTCTTCCTGCCTTTGCTGATCGCGCCCGAGGCGCACAGCTTTTCGTACTCCGCCGCGCCGAGCAGCGGCTTGAGCAGCGCCTCGTTGTGCTCGCCGATCTTCGGCGCGGCGGACTTGAGCGCGCCCGGCGTGCCGGTCATGCGCGGCACCACGGGATGCGTCGGCAGTTCGTTGCCCGGCATCTCTTCGTCGGGGATCTCGATCAGCGCCTCGCGCTCCAGCACGTAGTCGTCCTGGGTGATCTGGGCGATGTCGTAGACCGGCCCGATGGTGACGCCGGCTTCGTCGAAATATTTCAGGTTCTCGGCGAGGTCGCGCTGCTTGATGAAGCCGCCGATGATGCTGTCGAGTTCGAGGCCGTTCTTCACGCGCTCGATGTTGGTCGCGAACTTCGGATCCTTGACCAGCTCCGGCCGGCCGATCTTGACCAGCACGCGCTCGGCCATGCCCTGGGTCGACGCCGACAGGCAGACCCAGTGGCCGTCCTTCGTCTGGTAGACGTTGCGCGGGGCGGCGTTGGTCGAGCGGCTGCCGGTGCGCACCTTCACTTCGCCGGTGAGTTTGTAATTCGCGGCCTGCGGGCCGAGCATCGAATAGAGCGGGTCGAACAGCGGCAGGTCCATGACCTGGCCCTGGCCGCCGTTCATTTCGACCTCGCGCAAGGCGACCATCACCGCGCCATAGCCGTTGAGCGCCGCCATGCAGTCGGCGAGATACATCGGCGGCAGCACCGGCTCGCGGTCGCCGAAGCCGTTCATCGAGGCGAAGCCCGAATAGCCCTCGATCAAGGTGCCGAAGCCCGGCTTGTGGCGGTAGCGCCCGTCCTGGCCCCAGCCCGAGATGCGCACGACGACCAGCCTGGGATTGATCCTGTGCAGCTCGGCCGGCGAGAGCTGCATGTCTTCCAGCACGCCCGGCCTGAAACTCTCGACCAGGATCGCCGCCGTCTTCACCAGTTCCCTGACGATCGCGCGGCCGGCGTCGGAGCGCAGGTCGAGCGCCACGCTCTTCTTGTTGCGACTATAGACCTTCCACGCCGTCTCGACGCCCTTGACCTTCCACGAGCGCAGGGTGTCCCCTTCCGGCGGCTCGATCTTGATCACCTCGGCGCCGAAATCGGCGAGCTGCAAGGTCAGGATGTTGCCCGCCACCAGGCGCGACAGGTCGACGACGCGGACTCCGTTCAGGGGGCCGCGGGCGTCGGGGGTGAATTGCTTCTTTGCCGGCTTCTTCATTGCTGGGAGCGCGCCACTCCGTGGCGCTCATGGGAATTGGTGTGAGATGGAAGAGCGGCACTCTGGCGAAGCCAGCGCTTCGCACACGGTGCCGCGCTCCCAGCGAAGATCAACCCACGTACTTCTTGAAGTGCGCCAGCGTGCGCTCCATCGCCTTGACCGAGGCGGCCTTGTCGTAGCTGCCGCGCTCGTCGCAGTGGAAGCCGTGATCGGCCGGATAGTCGAAGATCTCGACGCCGGGATGGAGCTGGCGCAGCTCGTTCACGTGCGCCATCGGGATGTGCATGTCCTTGTCGCCGAAATGCAGCTGCGTCGGCACCGTGGGCTTCTCGTTCTTGGTGCCGTGGATGCCGCCGCCGTAATAGCCCGAGACCGCGTCCGGCTTGAGCCGGGTCGCCGCCAGCCACGAGATCGTGCCGCCCCAGCAATAGCCGGTGACCGCCACCTTGGCGGCGCCGCGCTTCTTCAGCTCGGCGATCGCGGCGTCGGTGTCCTGCACGGCCTTGTCGGTGAAGCCCGCCGACATGACGTAGCCGCGGCCCTCGGCGATCGTGTCCGGCGTGTAGCCGAGCTCGATGCCGGTCTTGATGTGGTCGAAATACTGCGGCGCCAGCGCGAGGTAACCCTGCGCGGCGAACGAATCGGTCACGGCGCGGATGTGGTGGTTCACGCCGAAGATCTCCTGGACCACGACCACGCCGCCCTTCGGCGTGCCCTTCGGGGTCGCGAGATAGGCGCCGATTTCGCCGGCGGCAGACTTAAGTCGGATAGATTCGCCCATGAGAATTCCTCCCGGTTGCGGGCGGCATCTGACATGGTAATGGGCCCTCCTTCAACCGTTCGGGCCGCACTGCGAGCCCGGCACATCAGGCTCGGACAGCAGGCACGCCATGTACATCCCCAAGCACTTCGAAGGCAGCGAGGCCGAGGGCCGCGAGATCATGCAAAGCCACGGCTGGGCGCTGCTCACCACCGCCGACGCCGAGGGCGCGCCGCTCACGACGCATCTCTCGCTCGTGTGGGAGGACGACGGCACGCCGCACGGCAGCCTGATCGGCCACATGGCGCGCGCCAACGACCACTGGCAGCTGTTCGCCCGCGGCGCCCAATCGCTCGCCCTGTTCTGGGGGCCGCACGCCTACGTCTCGCCGACCTGGTACGCGCCCGGCCCCAAGGTGCCGACCTGGAACTACGTCACCGTGCACGCCTACGGCCGGCCCGAGATCGTCGAGGCGACGCCCGCGGTGCTGATGGTGTTGACCAAGCTCGCCGCGGTCTACGAGGGCAGCGGCAGCGATGCCTGGGGGCTCGGCCGCCTGCCGCCGGGCAACGCCGCGGCGCAGACGAAGAACATCGTCGCCTTCCGCATGAAGCTCGACCGGGTCGAGACCAAGCTGAAGCTCAGCCAGAACCGCGAGCTGGAGGATCGCCAGAGGGTGATCGCGAAGCTCGAGGCTGCCGGCAGCGACGACGCAAGCGGCACGGCCAAGTGGATGAAGCGGGTGCTGCCTCGGACGTAATTCCCGTCGTCCCGACCGGAGCCTCGCGAAGCGAGGCCTAGCGGAGGGACCTTGCTTCGACATGTCCAAGGCTTCCCCCTGGAGAGAAGGTCCCTCGGCTTCGCTCGGGACGACGCTTACCAAACGGCATCCGCGTTTGTAGAGTGACGGCCGCTTGAACAAGTCCTCTCCCGCACATCCCGAGCCGGGGTCCGGCAGCCTGCTCGTCTTGGCGCTACTGTCGCTGCCGGTCGGCGCCGCCACCGGCCTGGTCGGCGCGCTGTTCCGTCTGACTCTCGACGAAGCCGACCGGCTGCGGGGCGTCGCGATCGGCTGGGCCCACGGCCTCGGGGGGATTGCAGGGGGAGCTGGCGGCTTCCTGCTGATCGTCGCGGCCGGCGCGGCGGCGGCCTTCGTCGCGGCCTGGATGGTGCGGGTGCTCTCGCCGCACGCCTCGGGCAGCGGCATTCCCCATGTCGAGGCGGTGCTCAATCGCGAGCTGAAGCCCGCCTCCTTCCTGCTGCTGCCGGTCAAGTTCGTGGGCGGCGTGCTGGCGATCGGCTCGGGCCTGGCGCTCGGCCGCGAAGGGCCCAGCGTGCAGATGGGCGCCAGCATCGGCCACATGGTCGGCGAGGCGTTCCGCCGCCGCTGGCCCGACCTGCGCGTGCTGATGGCGGCCGGCGCCGGCGCCGGACTCGCGACGGCGTTCAACGCGCCGTTCGCCGGCGCGATCTTCGTGCTCGAGGAACTGGTGCAGCGCTTCGAGCACCGCATCGCCATCGCCGCGCTCGGCGCCTCCGCGGCGGCGATCGCCGTGGCGCGCGCCCTGCTCGGCGTCCAGCCCGACCTCGCGGTGATGCCGCTCGACCACGTGCCGGCGCTCAGCCTGCCGCTGTTCGTCGTGATGGGCGCGGGCCTCGGCGTGCTGGCGGTCGGCTACAACCGGCTGCTGCTGATGGCGCTCGACCTGGTGGCGATGCTGAAGCGGATCCCGCCCGAGGGACGCGCCGCGCTGATCGGCGGCGCGGTCGCCGCGGTCGCCTGGGTCTGGCCGTCGCTGGTCGGCGGCGGCGAGAACCTCAGCCAGGCCGCGCTGACCGCCGGGCCGGCGGCGATGAACGCGCTCGCCCTGCTGCCGCTGGTCTTCCTGCTGCGCGCCGTGCTGGGCGCGGCGTCCTATGCCGCCGCCACGCCGGGCGGGCTGTTCGCGCCCATGCTGGTGCTGGGCGCGCAGGCCGGCCTGCTGTTCGGCGTGGGCTGCGCGGCGCTGTTTCCCGGCTTCGCGATCCCGCCGCAGGCCTTCGCCGTGGTCGGCATGGCCGCCTTCTTCACCGGCGTGGTGCGCGCGCCGCTCACCGGCATGGTGCTGATCACCGAGATGACCACGGCCTTCAACCTGCTGCTGCCGATGCTCGCGGCCTGCTTCGCCACCATGCTGCTGCCGTCCCTGATGCGCGACAAGCCGATCTACGAGTCGCTGCGCGAGCGGTTGTTGCGCCGATAGCCGGACGTCAGGCGGCGATCCGGCGAACCTTGATCGAGCCGGCGCGCTTCAGCGCCTGCGCGATGTCGTAGGCTGCCTGCAGGCGGTACCAGGTCTCCGCGCCGCTGCCGAACGCCTTGTCGAGACGGATCGCCATTTCCGGCGAAATGCCGGCATGCCGGCAAAGACGACCTCAGCGTAGCGGGGCGAATCTGGCAATATGGAGCGACGCCCCGATGAATGATCAAGCGATGACATACGAAAAGATCTTGTGGCCCAGCTCAAGGGAGGAGCATCCCATTATTATAAGTGAACATCACTATCGGGAGCGACTGATGTTCGTCGTTCTTGGCCCGCCGGTCGCCCATACGAACCCAATCACCGTAGCTCAGCTTCAAGCATTGCAAGAAACGAGAAGCGACATTGAACTCAGCGTCGGCGACTCAGGAACGCGAAATTCCAGAGATACAATCGCAATTGATCCAACCGGATACGCACCAGGTACAC
>JBGAIW010000106.1:0-14518 GCA_044225265.1 Reyranella sp. | reverse complement strand
GCTGGTCGGCGACTACCTGTTCGTGTCGAAATATTCCTACGGCTACAGCAAGCACTCCTTCCCGTTCTCCGCCGGCATCTTCTCGGGCCGCATCTTCAAGCAGATGCCCGAGCGCGGCGACGTCGCGGTGTTCAAGTATCCCGGCGACCAGGGCCAGGGCCTGAACCGCACCGACTACATCAAGCGCATCATCGGCCTGCCGGGTGATCGCATCCAGGTGACGAACGGCGTGCTCCAGATCAACGGCCAGTCGGTCGAGCGCACGCGCATCGGCGACTATGTGAAGGGCGCGCACGGCGGCTACCAGAAGGGCACGCTGTACATCGAGACTCTGCCCGGCGGCCGCCGCCACGAGATCCTCGAATCCACCGACGCCGGCCCGTCCGACAACACGCCGGAGTTCCTGGTGCCGGCCAACAATTTCTTCGTCATGGGCGACAACCGCGACGACTCGCTCGACAGCCGCACGCGGCTCACGCTGCGCGACGCCACCGGCATGCCGCGCGAGCGCGACCAGCTCGGCTGGTACGTGCCCGACGAGAACCTGGTAGGCCGCGCCGAGTTCATCTTCTTCAGCCACGATCCCTCGGCCGCGGGCTGGACGGAACCGTGGAAGTGGCCGGGCGCGATCCGCTTCAGCCGCTTCTTCATGGGGATCCACTGAAGACTGGCGACGCCGACCGGATGGCGCTGGCCCGCGCCATCGGCCACGACATCTCGCGCGCCGAGCTTGCCGACGAGGCGCTGACCCACCGCAGCGCCCTCGACCGCCAGCCGGCCCTCAAGGCGCTCTATCCGCACGGCAACGAACGGCTGGAATTCCTCGGCGACCGCGTGCTGTCGCTGGCCATGGCCGACCTGCTGATGCGCCGCTTCCCGCACGAGAAGGAAGGCGAGCTGGCGCGCCGGCACGCCGCCTTCGTGAAGGCCGGCACGCTGGTCGAGATCGCCGAGGCGATCGGGCTGGGACCGCACATCCGGCTCGGCGATTCCGAGAGCCTCGGCGGCATCGTGAAGCCCACGATCCTGGCCGACGCGCTCGAGGCGCTGCTGGGCGCGGTGTTCGTCGACGCCGGCTTCGCGGTGGCCGCGCAGTGCGTCGAGAAATTGTGGGACGACCGCATCGATCGCCATGTGTCGGCGCCGCGCGACGCCAAGACCGCGTTGCAGGAATGGGCGCAGGCGCGCCGCCTGCCGCTGCCGGATTATCGCGAGACCGGCCGGGAAGGGCCGCCGCACGCGCCGGTCTTCCTCGTCGACGTGGCGGTCAAGGGACATGAGCCGGCGCGCGGGCGCGGCACCAGCAAGCGCGCGGCCGAACGGCAGGCCGCTGCGGTTCTTCTCGAAAGGTTGGAAAAATGAGCGACGCGAAGACCCGCGCCGGGTTCGTGGCGATCGTGGGCGCGCCCAACGCGGGCAAGTCGACGCTGGTGAACGCGCTGGTGGGCTCGAAGGTCTCGATCGTCTCGCCCAAGGTGCAGACCACGCGCATGAGGGTCATCGGCATCGCCATGACCGACCTGCCCGACGGCACGCGCGCGCAAGTCGTGCTGGTCGACACGCCCGGCATCTTCCGCACGCAGAAGCGCCGGCTGGAGCGCGCCATGGTCGCGGCCGCCTGGCAGGGCGCGGAGGACGCCGATGTCGTGGCGCTGATGGTCGACGCCGAGCGCGGCATCTCCCAGGAGACGCGCGCCATCGTCGAGCGGCTGAAGGAGAGCAAGGCGCCGCGCTATCTCGTGCTCAACAAGATCGACCTCGTCGCGCGCGAGGCGTTGCTCGGCCTCACGGCGGAGCTGAACGCGATGCTGCCGTTCGAGCGCACCTTCATGGTGAGCGCGCTGAAGAGCGACGGCGTGTTCGACGTGCTGGCGGTAGTGGCGGGGCACCTGCCGGTCAGCCCGTTCCTGTACCCCGAGGACCAGGCGGCCGACCTGCCGCTGCGCCTGCTGGCGGCGGAAGTGACGCGCGAGCAGGTGTTCCTGCAACTGCATCAGGAGCTGCCCTACGAAGCCTCAGGCGCCGAATTTTTGAACGGCGTTGTTGAGCACCGGCGTTCAGTAGCGTTAAATCCGTCAATGCGGCGATCCAGCCTGACGCGCTGCTCGGCTAGGACTTTACCGTTGACGGGCTGCGGGTCTCGTTGACCGACGCGCGGGTAAAGGTCTACATTTGCTTGTGACGACTTCGCCGGTACGGAAGCAGCGAGACTCCTGCGGTTGTGCCAACTGCGCCAACTGCCGCTTAAGTAGCCAGCACCTTGCCACTGAACTTCCGGGTTGCGAACAGGCACTGTCCCCGGACATCTGATGCGTGCCTTCCAAATGACTATATTGACCATCTTGACCAATCTGGGAGGTGTGTGATGGCCGACACTCATTGGACGGTTGCCCAGGCAAAGGCGAAATTGAGCGAAGTCATCGAGCGCGCCCGTTCGGGTGGTCCGCAAACGATCACCCGGAACGGCCGCACAGCCGTTATCGTGGTGGATGCCCAGGAATGGGAGCGTCGTACTAGGCGCACCGGCAATCTCGCCGAGTTCTTCGCCGCCTCCCCGTTGTCGAAGTCGGGACTGAAAGTTAAACGGTCCAAGGACCGGCCGCGCAAGGTCGCCTTGTGAGCTTCCTGCTCGATACCAACGTCGTTTCCGAGTGGGTCAGGCCCCGCCCGGATGCAGGCGTTGTTGCCTGGCTGGCGGAGGCCGACGAGGAGCGCGTCTTCATCAGCGTCGTCACCCTTGCGGAACTGCGCCACGGGATCGACCGTCTGGCTGCCGGGCAGCGCCGCCGCCGGCTCGACGCCTGGCTGCGCGAGGAGTTGCTCTTGCGCTTCGAGGGCAGGGTTTTGCCGGTCGATGCGGCCGTCGCGGATGCCGGTGGCAGGATGATGGCTGCGCGTGAGGCGGCGGGGCGGCCGCTCGGTGTGCCCGATGCCTTTATAGCCGCCACCGTCGAGGTGCATGGGCTGACGCTGGTCACGCGCAACGTCTCGATTGAGCGCACGGTTCAGGCGATCGTGAACCCGTGGACCGGTGGCGTTCTTTAATCCGAAGTGCTTGAGCAGGGTACCAACCGCTGCGCACGCTGCTAGCGCAGCCAGTGCGCACCCTGCCGGACAGTCGGGCGTGGTACAAGATCCGCGACTGGACCGACCATGCCGCTCGGCCTCGGCAACCGGCTCCACGGCGAGACCGGAGCTGAGTGGTCAATTTGCTGACTTCTGCGCACGGACGGCACGCGGGCTTCGTGCCGGGTGGCGTGTCGCGCAAGGCGCGGCCGGTCTGGCAGTCCGGCAACGTCGTCGAAGTGGAATGGCGGGCGAGGTGGCCGAGCAACTCGGCAACTATCGCGGCGAACTGCGCGAGCCGCACGCGGCCAAGGCGATGGACAGCGCGGCCGAGCTGGCGGGCCTGTCGGCGGCCTGCGCGATCGTCGACGAGGCGCTGCCCGAGCGCGAGCCGCATCCGGCGATGTACGAGGGCTTTACATGCCTTCCTGATGGCGCTGGGGCAGAGGGTTGGCCCCGCGATCTCCTGTCCGGCTCGGCGAGAAATGGGCTCGTTGCAGGAGCTGGCTTCGCTTCCTCGATCTCGAGAAATGCGCGGCGACCGGCGAGACCGAGGATCTGGGGTTCGTCTCGCCCAAGACCGGCCGCGCCGTCTCGCGCGCGGCGGCCGAGCTCCGCTGGGCGCAAGCTGCTGCCGCTGCCGGGCTTTCTGTCCACCGGCGGGCTGCCGGCCGAGCAGAGGAACTGCGGCAAGGGCTCGATCTGACGGGTTTTTTCTCGAACGGCACGTGTTTTGGCCACACAACAAGCCCTTGCCTCCCGCCCGGGCGAGATTTATGGAATCCGTCCAACGATAACGACACGGTCGCGGCTCAGAATCGCGGCCTAGAACCCCTCAGTTCCGGTAAATGGCGAAACGCAGCACCAACGTCGTTCCCCTGGCTTCCGTCAGGCCGGTAGCTTTCGGGCAGGCGCTTTCCGAGCGCTATCTGTCCTACGCGCTCTCCACCATCATGGCGCGCTCGCTGCCGGACGTGCGCGACGGACTGAAGCCCATGCATCGCCGCCTGATGCACGCCATGCGGCAGCTGCGGCTCGATCCGAACAGCGCCTTCAAGAAGAGCGCGCGCGTGGTCGGCGACGTGATCGGCCAGTATCACCCGCACGGCGACCAGTCGATCTATGACGCGCTGGTCCGCCTCGCGCAGGAATTCTCGGTCCGCTATCCGCTGATCGAGGGCCAGGGCAATTTCGGCAACATCGACGGCGATAACCCCGCCGCCATGCGTTACACCGAGGCGCGCCTCACCGGAGGTCGCCGAGGCGCTGCTGCAGGGCATCGACGAGGATGCCGTCGACTTCGCGACAATTACGACGGCTCGACCAAGGAGCCGGTGGTGCTGCCCGACGCCTTCGAACCTGCTGGCCAACGGCGCCGCCGGCATCGCGGTCGGCATGGCGACGTCGATCCCGCCGCACAACGCGGGCGAGCTGTGCGATGCCATGCTGCATCTCATCAAGACGCCGAACGCGCGCATCGATACGCTGGTCGATTACGTCAAGGGCCCGGACTTCCCGACCGGCGGCATCCTGGTCGAGCCGCGCGAGTCGATCGTCGAGTCCTACAAGACCGGCCGCGGCGCCTTCCGCCTGCGCGCGCGCTGGACCAGGGAAGAGCTGCCGCGCGGCCAGTACCGGATCGTCGTCACCGAGATCCCGTACCAGGTGCAGAAGGGCAAGCTGATCGAGCGCATCGCCGAGATCATCAACGCCAAGAAGCTGCAGATCCTCGAGGACGTGCGCGACGAGTCGGCCGACGACGATATCGTGCTCGAGCCCCGACGAGGTGCCGGCGAGCTGCGAAACTGCTGATGGAGCAGGTATAACAAGATGACGGATCTGGAGATCCGTTTCCCGCTGAACCTCAACGTTCTCGACAAGAACAACACGCCGCAGATGTGGACCTGCGCCAGGCGCTGCAGGCCTTCCTCGATCATCGCCAGGAAGTGCTGGTCCGCCGCTCGACCTTCCGCCTGGCCGAGATCGAGCGCCGGCTGGAGATCCTCGACGGCTACCTGATCGCCTACCTGAACCTCGACAAGCTGATCAAGATCATCCGCGAGGAAGACGAGCCCAAGCCGGTGATGATCAGGACGTTCAAGCTCACCGACCTGCAGGCCGAGTCGATCCTCAACATGCGGCTGCGCGCCCTGCGCCGGCTGGAAGAGTTCGAGATCAAGGGCGAGCACAAGAAGCTCTCGGCCGAGCGCAAGGACCTCAAGGCGCTGCTCAAGGACGACAAGCTGCAGTGGGGCCGGATCGCCGAGGAAGTCCAGGAGACCAAGGCGAAGTTCGGCCAGAAGACTCCGCTCGGCAAGCGCCGCACCGAGCTGGCCGACGCGCCGGCCGAGATCGAGCACGCGATCGAGGATTTCGTCGAGCGCGAGCCGGTCACCATCGTGCTGTCGGCCAAGGGCTGGATCCGCGCCGCCAAGGGGCATCTCGACGCCAAGCAGGCGGAGGAGCTCAAGTACAAGGAGGGCGACGGGAAGAAGTTCTTCCTGCATGCCCAGTCGACCGACAAGATCCTGGTGTTCGGCACCAACGGCCGCTTCTACACGCTGGGCTGCGACAAGCTTCCCGGCGCGCGCGGCCATGGCGAGCCGATCCGGCTGATGATCGAACTGGGGAACGAGCAGGACATCGTCGACCTGATCGTCCTGAAGGGCGGGCGCAAGTTCCTGGTGGCGTCGGATGCCGGCCGCGGCTTCATCGTGCCGGAAGACGACGTCGTGGCGCAGACCAAGAACGGCAAGCAGGTGCTCAATCTCGCCGACAAGGAAAAGGCGCAGGCCTTCGGCGTGGTGCCCGAGGGCGCCGATTCGATCGCGGCGCTGAGCGAGGGTCGCAAGCTGCTGATCTTCCCGCTCGACCAGGTGCCCGAGATGGGCCGCGGCCGCGGCGTCACCCTGCAGCGCTCCAAGGCCGACCAGCTCTCGGACGCGCAGGCCTTCAAGCTGGCGGACGGGCTGCCCTGGTCGAACCAGGTGATCGCCGCCGCCGACCTGAAATTCTGGCGCGGCGAGCGTGCACAGGCCGGCAAGATGCGCGAAAAAGGCTGGCCGCGCGCGCTCAAGTTCAAGGACTGACCGGAATGGATTTCGCCCTGATCTGGAAGACCGTGATCGTCGGCCTGGTCGAGGGCCTCACGGAATTCCTGCCGGTCTCCTCGACCGGGCACATCATCCTTGCCGAGGAACTGCTCCACTTCCAGGGGCCGCCGGGCAAGGTGTTCGAGATCGTGATCCAGCTCGGCTCGATCCTGGCGATCTGCGTGCTCTATCGCGCCAAGATCCTGTCGACCGTGGTCGGCGTGACGCGGCGCGATCCCGCGGCGATCAAGTTCTCGGCCTCGATCCTGCTCGCCTTCCTGCCGGCCGCGGTGGTGGGCGTCGCGGCGCACAAGTACATCAAGTCGGTCCTGTTCAATCCCACGGTCGTGGCGGTGGCGCTGATCGTGGGCGGCGTCATCATCCTCGTGATCGAGCGCTACGCGCAGCGACCGCGCATAAAGACCATCGACGACGTCGACTGGAAGACGGCGCTGTTCATCGGCTTCTGCCAGTGCCTCGCGATGATCCCGGGCGTGTCGCGCTCGGGCGCCACCATCATGGGCGCACGGGTTTTGCGCGTGGAGCGTGCGACGGCCGCCGAGTTCTCGTTCTTCCTCGCGATCCCCACCATGTTGGGGGCCACGGTCTACGACCTCTACAAGAACTGGAAGACGCTCGACTGGAACGCCGGCGGCGTGATCGCGATCGGCTTCGTGGTCGCCTTCTTCGCGGCGCTGGCGGTGGTACGGCCGTTCGTGCGCTTCATCAGCCGGCACGGCTTCGGCGTGTTCGCCTGGTACCGGATTGCCGTGGGAGCGGTGGCGCTGGTCCTGCTGTACGGCGTCAGGTAGCCGTCGCCTGCATGAAAGTCCCTTGTTTTCGGGGCTCTTCTTTGCCTTTTCAGCCTCGTTCCCATCTGCCATAACCCCGCCGCTTCCGGCCCCCGTCAGGCATGGGCGGCAACGAGAGGCGGTCTTTAGGGAGTGACCCCAGATGCAACGTCGTAAGTTCCTGCGCACCGCCGGTGTCGGTGGTGCCGCCGTTGCCGCCTCGGCCACCGTGGCCGCGCCGGCGATCGCCCAGTCGATGCCCGAGATCAAGTGGCGTCTGACCTCGAGCTTCCCCAAGTCGCTCGACACGATCTATGGCGCCGGCGAGTACTTCGCGTCGCGCGTCGCGGCGATGACCGACAACAAGTTCCAGATCCGCGTGTTCGCCGCCGGCGAGATCGTCCCCGGCCTGCAGGTGGTCGACGCCGTGCAGAACGAGACGGTCGAGTGCGGCCACACCGCTTCCTACTATTACGTCGGCAAGGACCCGACCTTCGCGTTCGACACCGCGGTGCCGTTCGGCCTCAACACCCGCCAGCACAATGCCTGGGTGTACTACGGCGGCGGCCTCGAGCTGATGCGCGAGTTCTACAAGGACTACAAGATCGTCTCGTTCCTGATGAGCCACACCGGCGGCCAGATGGGCGGCTGGTGGCGCAAGGAGATCAAGACGCCGGAGGACATGAAGGGCGTCAAGATGCGCATCGGCGGCTTCGCCGGCCAGGTGATGAGCAAGCTCGGCGTGGTGCCGCAGCAGCTCGCCGGCGGCGACATCTATCCGGCGCTCGAGAAGGGCACGATCGACGCCGCCGAATGGGTCGGTCCGTACGACGACCAGAAGCTCGGCTTCAACAAGGTGGCGCCTTTCTACTACTACCCGGGCTGGTGGGAGGGTGCGGCGGCGCTGTCGCTCTATGTCGGCGAGAAGGCGTGGAACTCGCTGCCCAAGCCGTACCAGGAGGCGATCGCCACGGCGGCCGAAGCGACCACGACCAACACGGTCGCCAAGTACGACGCGCAGAACCCGCGCGCGCTGCGCGAGCTGGTGGCGAGCGGAACGAAGTTCCTGCCGTTCCCGCAGCCGGTGCTCGAGGCGTGCTACGGCGCGGCCGTCGAGCTCTATGCCGAGACCTCGGCGAAGAACCCGAAGTTCAAGAAGGTCTTCGATTCGTGGAAGCAGTTCCGCAACGAAGAGGTGCTGTGGTTCCGCGTCGTCGAGAACACCTTCGACAACTTCATGGCGCGCCAGTCGGCCGCCAACAAACTCTGATCCCGCGTACTTGGGATCGAGGGAGCCCCGCTTCGGCGGGGCTCTTTTTTTGCGCCTGGACCGCCGGTCGGCGTTGCCCCATCCCGCCGGGCGTGCCAGCTTGATTCCGCCTCGTGGAATCCCGCGGGGCAAAACAAGAAACCGTTCCCTGGGAGGAACACCATGCAACGTCGCAAGTTCCTGCGTACCGGCGCCGTCGGCGCCGTCAGTGTTGCGTCTGTGAGTACGCTTGCCGCTCCGGCCATCGCGCAGTCGATGCCCGAGCTCAAATGGCGCCTGGCGTCCAGCTTCCCCAAGTCGCTCGATACGATCTTCGGCGCCGGCGAGATCTTCGGGAAGTACATCACCGAGGCGACCGACAATCGCTTCAGCGTCCGCGTCTTTGCCGCGGGCGAGATCGTGCCGGGCCTGCAGGTGCTCGACGCGGTCCAGAACGGCACCGTCGAGATGGGCCATTCGGCCGGCACCTACTATGTCGGCAAGGACCCGACGCTCGCGATCGACACGGCCCTGCCGTTCGGCCTGACGGCCCGGCAGCAGGAGGCGTGGATGAACTGGGGCGGCGGCATGCAGCTGATGCGCGACGTCTACAAGGACTTCAACATCTACAACCTGCCGGCCGGCAACACCGGCGCACAGATGGGCGGCTGGTTCCGCAAGGAGATCAAGTCCGTCGACGACATGAAGGGACTGAAGTTCCGGATCGCCGGCATCGCCGGCCAGATCTGCAACAAGCTCGGTGCCGTCGCCCAGCAGATCGCCGGCGGCGACATCTATCCGGCGCTGGAGAAGGGCACGATCGACGCCGCCGAATGGATCGGTCCGTACGACGACCAGAAGCTCGGCTTCAACAAGATCGCGCCCTACTACATGTACCCCGGCTGGTGGGAGGGCGGGCCGCAGACCTCGGCGATGATCAACCTCGCCAAGTGGAACGAACTTCCCAAGGGCTACCAGACGATCGTCGAGATGGCGGCGGCCAAGGCGCAGGCCTGGATGCTGTCGAAGTACGACGCCGAGAATCCGAAGGCGCTGCGCGAGCTCGTCGCCGGCGGCACCAAGCTGACGCCGTTTCCCAATGCGGTGATGGAGGCGGCATACGTTGCGGCCAACGACCTCTACAACGACCTGTCGGCCAAGAACCCGCGCTTCAAGAAGGTGTACGACAGCTGGCGGCCGTTCCGGAACGAGGAGATCCTGTGGTTCCGGGTCTGCGAGAACAGCTTCGAGAACTTCATGGCGCGCCTGTCGGCGGCCGAGAAGCTCTAGGAGCCGGCACCTCCGGCAAGGCGGTTGCGACGGGCGTCCGGCTCAGGCCGGGCGCCCTTTTCGCGCCTGGAACAGCAGGATCGCCGCCAGCAGCACCGCGCCCGCGAGGTTGACGATCGTGGTGCCGACATAGATCCAGAGCGCGAGATAGACCGACGACATCGCGAGCGTGATCGCCGTCACCCGGGCGCCGAAGGCGGTGAACTCGCCGAACGAGATGCGCTTGCCGTCCTTTTCCGCCAGTCCCGTCACCGTGACGTTGGCCGAGGCGCCGATCAGGGTGCCGTTGCCGCCGAGGCAGGCGCCGAGCGCCAGCGCCCACCACAGCACCTGGCCGTCGGGGCCGGCCTTGAGCGCCGCCAGCAGGCTCGCGACCAGCGGAATGGTGACGGCGGTGTAGGGGATGTTGTCGATCAGCGCCGACAGCACGCCCGAGACCCAGAGGATGAGCAGCGCCGCCAGCAGGAGCGTGGCGCGGGGCGACAGGCCGAAGGCCGCCGAGGTTCGTTCGATCAGCCAGGCGAGGGCGAGCGCCAGGCTCTCGATCAGGCCGGTGGCGACGGCGGCGCCGACCAGGATGAACAGGAACAGGAAGAAGGCGAGCGTCGGCCATTCGATGTCCTTCTCGAGGATCGTGAGCACGCCGTGCTGGCGCTCCTCGAGGGTCGGCTTGTGGTCCTTGAGATAGAAATAGTCCTGGGCCAGCAGGATGGCGGCGATGCCGATCACCGCCGGCACCGCGACCGGCATGTGGGTGAGCCCGTGGGTCATGAAGCCGGCGAAGATCAGCACGGTGATCCAGCAGGTGGCGCGCAGCAGCGGCAGGTTGGTCAGCCGTGCGCCGGTCGGGGTGGCGGCGCCTTCGTGGTCGCGGTCGGCGGCCGGGCCGATGTCGGCCGGATAGTGGCGGCGCGCATAGGCGACCAGGACCAGCATCATCAGGCCGCACGGCACCGCGAGATTGTAGATGAAGTCCATGAAGGCGAGGCCGGTGCGCGGGTCGGCGCCGATCAGCACGTTGGGTGGGTCGCCGATCAGGGTGGCGGTGCCGCCGATGTTGGCCGCCATCACCATCGGAAGCAGGAAGGCGGAGGCGTTGATGCCGAGGCGGCGGGCCATCTCCGACGCCATCGGGTAGGCGAAGATCACCGTCGTGACGTTGTCGAGGATCGCCGACAGCAGCGCGGTGAACCAGATGATCAGCCGGGCGGCGCGGCCGGGGTTGCCGCGCGAGCGGACCAGCAGGCGGTCGACCGCCCAGGGGAAGACGTTGGTGGTCTTCAGCACGCCGACCAGCGCCATCATGGCGAACAGCAGCAGGATGACGTTGAGGTCGACCGCCTTCTGGGCGGTCTCGAACGAGATCAGCCGGAACGGGGTGAAGTAGGAGACCGCCCACAGGATCGCGACCGCGCCGATCGGGACCAGTACCCGGTGGACGCGGTCGGCGGCCAGCAGGACGAACACGCCGACCAGTACGGCCGCCACCAGGCCCTGCGAGAGGGCGTCGCGGGTCGAGTCGAAGCCGTGCATTCAGCGGTCTCCCCGGAGCCGGCCCGGACGGGCAAAACACCGCTGATTTGGCGGTTTATCGCCACTTTTGCGCCCGCCCGTGCCTTTCCAAAACCCATTTCGCATGTCAGTCTCGCTGCAGCTCGATCAAGAGCTCTTTGAAACGTTCCCCCTAGGGAGGAGGAGTCTGAAGATGAAGCGTAGGAAGTTTATCAGGACCGCCGGGATTGGCGCGGCTGGAGTTGCCGCGGCGACGACCGTGGCGGCCCCGGCGATCGCCCAAGGCATGCCGACCGTGAAGTGGCGTCTGACGTCGAGCTTCCCGAAGTCGCTCGACACGCTGTATGGCGGCTCCGAGCTGTTCGCCAAGATGATCAACGAGATGTCGGACGGCAAGTTCGAGGTCAAGGCGTTCGCCGCCGGCGAAATCGTCCCGGGCCTGCAGGTCGCCGACGCCGTCCAGAACGGCACCGTCGAGGCCGGCCAGACCGCTGCCTACTACTACTTTGGAAAGCATCCAAACTTCGTTTTCGAGACCGGACTGCCGTTCTCGATGAACCAGCGTGAATACTACGCCTGGCTGTATTTCGGCGGCGGCCACGAGCTGATCAACGAGTTCTACAAGGAATACAACTTCCGCTCGTTCGTGTTCGGCGGCACGGGCTGCCAGATGGGCGGCTGGTTCCGCAAAGAAATCAAGACCATGGACGACATGAAGGGGCTCAAGTTCCGCGTCGGCGGCTTCGCGGGCCTCATTCTGCAGCGTCTTGGCGTGGTGCCGCAGCAGATCGCCGGCGGCGATATCTACCCGGCGCTGGAGAAAGGCACGATCGATGCCTGCGAATGGGTCGGTCCGTACGACGACGAAAAGCTCGGCTTCAACAAGGTAGCAAAGTTTTATTACTACCCTGGGTGGTGGGAAGGCGCGTCGGTCGGCTCGCTGTACATCAACAACGACGCCTGGGCGAAGCTGCCGAAGCAGTATCAGGCGATGGTCGAGACCGCGGCCGGCCTGGTGACCTCGTGGATGGTGCCGAAGTACGACGCGGGCAATCCGGCGGCCCTGCGCCGGCTGGTCGCCTCGGGCACCGAACTGCGTCCGTTCCCGCGCGCGGTGCTCGAGCCGTGCTTCAACGAGGCCTACAAGTTCTACGACGAACTGGCCGCCAAGGATCCGAAGTTCAAGAAGATCTTCGACAGCCTGAAGGCCTTCCGCGCCGACCAGAACCTGTGGTTCCGCGTCGCCGAGAACACCTTCGACAACTTCAACTTCTCGATGTCGGCCCAGGGCCGCTAGTCGGGGACGTTCAAAGGAAAGGCCCCGCCGGGCGACCGGCGGGGCCTTTTTCTTTGGGCGGCTTGCGCGGCCGCGGCCGCTACTTGAAGACCGGCGGCGGGGCGTCCTCGGAGGGAGGCGCCTGGATCTCGATCTTGACCTTGCTCGGGTCGACGTCGGAGGGCTTGTCGAGGAAGAAGGTCACCGACTGCGGCACCGCGATCACGATCGCCACCATGATCAGCTGCAGCAGCACCCAGGGAATCGAGCCCCAGTAGATGTCCGAGCTCTTGACCTCCTTGGGCGCCACCGAGCGCAGGTAGAACAGCGCGAAGCCGAACGGCGGGTGCATGAACGAGGTCTGCACGTTGACGCAGATCATGACGCCGAACCAGATCAGTGCGGCATCGGCGCCGACCACCGGCGTCAGCAGCTTCTGCGCGACCGGCGACAGCATCGGGATGATGATGAAGGCGATCTCGAAGAAGTCGAGGAAGAAGGCCAGGAAGAACACGAACAGGTTGACGACGATCAGGAAGCCCCAGACGCCGCCGGGCAGGCTCGACATCAGGTGCTCGACCCACTTGTTGCCGTCGACGCCCTGGAAGGTGATCGAGAAGCAGGTCGCGCCGACCAGGATGAAGGCGACCATCGCGGTGATGCGCATGGTCGCCTCGAAGGCCTGCTTGATCAGGTTGCGCAGCTCGGTGACCTGCCAGGCCCGCCAGCACAGCCAGATCACCGCGGCGAACATCACGGTGAAGGCGATCTTGAACGGCACCGACTTGAACGCCCAGATGCCGATCAGGGCGCCGACGATCGCCGCCGCGCAGCCGCCGTAGAAGGCGAGCTTGTCGAGCCGCGTCAAAGGCGCATTGCGCACCACGGCCAGCACGATCGCGCCGATCGTGCCCATGGCGCCGGCTTCGGTCGGGGTCGCGAGGCCCATCATGATGGTGCCCAGCACCAGGAAGATCAGCACCGCCGCCGGGATGATGCCCCAGGCGCACTTCACCAGCAGGTCCTTGCCGAACAGCGTGCGCGGCACCGGCGGCAGCGCCTCGGGCTTCGTCAGCGTGAGATAGAAGGTGTAGGCTGCGAACAGCGCGATCTGCAGCAGCGAGGGGCCCCAGGCGCCGAGATACATGTCGCCGACCGAGCGGCCGAGCTGGTCGGCAAGCACCACCAGCACCAGCGACGGCGGCACCAGCTGGGTGATCGTGCCCGAGGCCGCCAGCACGCCGGTGGCGTAGCGCATGTCGTACTTGTAGCGCATCATCACCGGCAGGGTGATCAGCGCCATGGCGATGACCTGCGCGGCCACCGTGCCGGTGATCGCGCCCAGGATGAAGCCGACGATGATGGTCGAGTAGCCCAGCCCGCCCTTGATCGGGCCGAACAGCTGGCCCATCGACTCGAGCATGTCCTCGGCCAGCCCGCATTTCTCCAGGATGGCGCCCATGAAGGTGAAGAACGGGATGGCGAGCAGCAGCTCGTTACTGAGGATGGATCCGAACACGCGGCCGGGAATGGCCTGCATGAACGCCATGGTGAAGTAGCCGAACTCGATCGACAGGAAGCCGAAGAAGAAGCCGACGGCCGCCAGCGAGAACGCCACGGGGTAGCCGATGATCATGAAGACCACCAGCCCCGCGAACATCAGCGGCGGCATCCACTCGAGAGGGATGATCATTGCGTCGGCCTCTCGTAGTGCGCTTCAAGACTTTCGACCGGAATGTCGTTGAGAAAGGCCAGGCGCTTGATGAGTTCGGAAATGCCCTGCAGGGCGACCAGGACGAAGCCCACGGGCAGCACCAGCTTGATCGGCCAGCGCAGCAGGCCGCCGGCGTTCGAGGAGTGCTCGCCGACATTGTAGGCCTGCATGAAGAACGGCCAGCTCAGCCAGGACAGGATGGCGCAGGTCGGGATCAGGAAGACGATCGTGCCGAGAATGTCGACCCACAGCTGACCGCGCCGCGACAGCGTCATGTAGAACAGGTCGACGCGGACATGCTCGTTGCGCTTCAGCGTGTAGGCCGCGCCGAACATGACGATGACGGCGAACATGTACCACTGGACCTCGAGCCAGGCATTGGAGCTCTGGTCGTAGGCGTAGCGCACCATGGCGTTGCCGCCGCTGACGATGCAGGCCAGCAGCACCAGCCAGTTGCACAGGACGCCGATCTTTTCGTTGACGTAGTCGTTGACCGAGCTGAACGACAGCAATAGGCGCATCCATCCC
>JBGAIW010000105.1:0-13682 GCA_044225265.1 Reyranella sp. | reverse complement strand
GCCTCGGCCGCCGCGCCGTCGCGGTCGACCACCACCACCTTGGCGCCGTGTTTCGCAAACGCAGCACACGCCGCGCGTCCGATGCCCGCGCCGCCGCCGGTGACGAGCGCGACCTTTCCGGTGAAGTCCATGGTTTCCTCCTTGCCCTGATTTGGCGGAAGCCTACCATCCTTCCGCCCTGTCAGTACGCCACCCCGTCGCGAGACCCGAGATGCCCATTACCGTCACGCCCCGTCACCCCGCCCTCGGCGCGGAAGTCAGTGGCATCGACATGCGAAAGCCGATGGACGCGGCGACCGCCAAGGCGGTGCGCGACGCCTGGACCCGGCACCTCGTGCTGATTTTCCCCGACCAGCCGATCACCGACCAGGAACATGTCGCCTTCACGCGCCATTTCGGCGAGCCCGAGATCTTCCACCAGACGTCGCTGCATTTGCGCTCCGACGACGTGAAGGAGATCTTCCTGGTCTCCAACGTCGACGCCCAGAACCGCATCGTGATGCCGTCGGACCCCGGCCAGAAGCAGCTCAACTCGTCACGGCAGTGGCACACCGACTCGAGCTACAAGACCCTGCCCAGCATCGGCTCGCTGCTGCACGGCATCGAGATCAGCCGCACCGGCGGCATCACCCAGTTCATCAACATGTACATGGTCTACGACGAACTGCCCGATGCGCTCCGCCGTCAGGTCGAAGGCCGCAAGGCGCGGCACGATTTCGCCATGCTGTCGCGGCTCACCGGCGCGCCGGCACCGAGCGGTGCCGAGCGCGCGGCAGTGCCGCCGGTCTGGCATCCCATGGTGCGGCGCCATCCCGAGAGCGGCCGCAAGGCGCTCTACATCAGCTCGATCTACAACGACATGATCGAGGGCATGGGCGAGGACGAGTCGCGGCGGCTGATCGAGGAACTGTCGGAGTTCGCCGCCCAGCCGAAATACATGTACCGCCACGTCTGGGAGCCGCACGACGTGCTGATGTGGGACAACCGCTGCACCGTGCATGCCGTGACGCCGTACGATCCGCACGAGCGGCGGGTGATGCACCGCACCACCATCGTCGGCAATGAGCCTGTAGTCGCGGCCTGAGGCCGCCGGGACCGTTCACTTGTCCTTGGTGTGCGGCGCCGCCTTGTAGGCGAGATAGGTTCCCTGGCTGGCGGCGAGCAGCCAGACGAACTTCTCCGACAGCGGCGGCAGCGCATCGATGGTGCCGATCTGGCCGTAGGTGTTGCCGATCGCCGCGATGTAGATGCCGGCCAGCAGCAGGGTGATGAAGAACTGCTGGATCTTGCCGAGATCCGGCGCGTTGGCGTTGCCGACCTCGTCGCCGCGGAAGAGGTCCAGCCAGGACGCATCGGCGATCTGCTTCTTCACGAACACCTTGCCGTTGGCATCGGTCCGGTCGTCGAGCTTCAGCTGCGCGCTGGTGCTGGCGAGCGTCTGCGAGGGTGCCTCGGAGCCGGCCTTGGTGCTCAGGATCACCGGCGAGGCGGCGAAGGTGGCGCCCGACAGTCCCAGGATCGCGAGCAGTTCGTTCGGAATGACGATGTCGAGCGGGCCGCCGCCGGCGAACTCGGCGCCGATGCCCGCGATGTTCGATGCCGCGCCGGTGATCAGCGCCGGCAGGATGACGATCATCCAGACCAGGATCTGCAGCTTCGACAGGCTCATCATGTTGCGGTTGTCGATGATCAGGCCGCCGGCATAGCCGGAGATCGCCTTGCCGATCACCATGATGCCCCCGGCCGAGCAGACCATCGTCAGGATCCAGACCCAGTAGCGGCCGGGCGCCGAGGCCCATCTGCCGATGCCGATCGAGTTGGCGAGGATGCCGACGGCGAGCAAGGCGAGGAGCACCGCTCCCCACCGCCGGCGCGCCGTGCGGTCGGCCCTTCGTTGTGCCTCGACGGCTTCTTCCGCTGGCGAAACGCTGGTGTCAGTCATGGTGCCTCCCAACAAGGCGAGATATGGCGGTGGCTCGGTGCGTCCAGTCGGTCTGCATCGCTCAGTCCTCGTCGGCGCTCTTGCCCTTGAGCAGGGCGCGCACCTGGGTGACGAACGTGGGTTGCTTGAGCACGTAGAACAGGCCGCCGCGGCCGTTCTGGCTGCTGTCGCAGTTGCCCTTGTCGTCGGGCTCCAGCGTGCCCTGCTGGTTCATGTCGCCCAGGATGACGAACGGCCGCTGCGGGTCGGTCGAGACGCCGACCTTCGCGTGGTTCCCGCTCGGGGAGGGGCCACCCAGCAGGCCGACCTTCTTGCCGTCCCAGATCCCTTCGGCCGCGATGTCGACCGGACCGGGCACGCCGAGGCTGCTGTCCCAGCATTTCGGCTTGCCCGCCTTCTTCGTCATCGGGATCTCCGGCCAGGCCCACCAGGTCGCCGCCCGCAGCGGCACGCCGTCGAGCGTTGCCGAGATCATCTGCCACGGCGGGACGTTCAGGTCCGACGGCTTGGAGATGACCTCGACGCCCGACGTCAGCTCCTTGCGGATGATCTTCCTGCTCTTGGACTTGCCGCCGAGCTGGTCGACCGCCTTCTGGATGGCCTGTGGCCCGCCGTTCCTGACGATCTGCTCGTTGTCGACGTCGGTGATGACGCTGGCATTCGCGAGCGCGCCGAGGACGGTCAGCACTCCGGCCTGGTCGAGCCTGACCGAGAAGAAGTGCTGGTTGACCAGGACGTTGTTGGGCTTGGCGATGCAGCCCAGCGTGTTGCCCGCGCCCTTGCGCGGCTCGTCGGCGCTGCCCGCGGCCGGCCATGACGGCGTGGTGACCTGCATCACCAGCCCGTTGCCGTCCTTGTCCCAGGCCAGGATGCCCTTGGAGTGTCCGCGTCCCTTGCCGCTCCCGCCCGGAACCTTCGGCTTGTCGTAGAACTGGTCGTTCCAGACCACGTAGAAGTGCGCGCCATTGTAGATGTTGTCGTAGGTCGC
The DNA here is from genome assembly GCA_044225265.1 of Reyranella sp. GTDB lineage: Bacteria > Pseudomonadota > Alphaproteobacteria > Reyranellales > Reyranellaceae > Reyranella. Next base: position 10,752 of record JBGAIW010000105.1, on the reverse strand, counting down.
ACCGACCGGATCGCGCCTGGTGTCGCCGACGCAATCGTTGCCCTGCTGCAGCTTCGGCTCCTCGCTGCTCGCATAGACGAACTGCTGGCTGAATTTGCCGTAGGGGGCGATCTTGCCGCCGAATGGGCAGTCGCGCTTGACGCCGGGTCCGCACGCGGGGAACGACCCGGCGTTGAATTTGAAGACGAACCACCAGTCCACGGGGTCGCCCCTGGCGAGCAGCGGCTGCAAGGGATCGGCCGACAAGGCGCCGCTGGCCGGCAGAAGCCAGGCCACCAGCAACGACGCCAGCCACACGCGCCTGCGTGCGATCATGAGGCTCCCCGATCCGGCGGGCCGTCCCCCGACAGCCTGCCAAAATACGCCCGAAAATAGCACGAAGATGTCTCGACAGAACGAGGTTTGCGTTGCAGGCCATGCGCAAACGCTCGTACAGGTGGTATCCTGCGGGACGCGGCTTGGGGCGGCATCCGTTCACATTGAACCGGGCCGGCTTCATGTGAATGGGTAAAGCTGCACCAAATTTGCATATCTCCGAGCACGACCTCCCATCCAACTGATTCAAGTTGGACGGGAGGTGCGCTGGGCCTGGTAGGCTCCCGTCAGTTTGACGGGATTCCAATGGCTACTTTCGGCAGCCGACCCCGGTAGTTGCGAACGTCACTCACGCTGCTCGCGACACGACGGTTGCATGAGTGACCGCCAGAGAAACAGGACTCTGGCGAGGACAGGCGCACCTCGGGCGTCCTTCGCCTCTCCTTGCCATCATCCATCCGGTCCGAAACCGGCGTCTCCGATGGCCCCCGCGCTCAATGGGTCCGGGTCCCCAACGCTACGCTACGACGTCCCAAGCGTCCCACGTTTCCCACCGAATCCCACCTTGGGTGGGACGCGCTCGTTGCCGCTGTCATCGGCACTTATCGCGCTTTTCCCATTTTCCCGGCGTGACGCTGCTCATTCGGAAAATTTCTCCGGAGCATTTCCAGAAATCGGCACTTTCTCGTGGAGCCTCAGTGACTTGACGGGCGGTTTCGGGAAATTCTCGAATCATTCTCGAAAACCGCAATGGTGATGCGGATACGTTGCGGCATGTGCGTCCGTGATGTCGGGACAAAATTCGGGACGTCGCGACAACCGGCCTCAACGGCAAATTCTCCAGGCTCTTCAAGACATTGGACGACGTTCTGCGGCGTCCTCGCGAGGCCTCGCGAGCCTTCGCGAGAAGCCCGTGCCGGCCGGCATTATGGGCATGCACCCGCGGCGCCCGTCGCGCGCCAGCGACAGGGTAAGACGACCAGGACAGCATCGGGCGGGCCTCCTCGGACAGCAAAAAGGCCTCACGGGTTTCCCGTGAGGCCTAGTTTGCAATATGGCTAAAAGCGCAACGAATGTCAAGGTAACTCGATACGCCCGCGTGGATCAGGTCCGCGCGATCCTGAGCTCTTCCGACCGGTCGGTGGCGGGCGCCGGCGTGCGGCTGAGGGCGGCGATCTCGGCACGCAGCTCCGGTGTCATCTTGACGTCGACGGCGGCAAGCGAATCCTTGAGCTGCTCGACGTTGCGCGCGCCCACGATCGGCGCGGTGACGGCGGGATGGGCGCCGACCCAGGCGATCGCGGTGCTGACCGGATGCAGGCCGCGCTGCTTGCAGAAATTCACATACTTCTCGGCGACCTCGACCATCCATTCGTCGCCGTAGCGGGCCTCGTACATCTTGTTGCTCTTGAGACGGCCCGAATTGCTTCCCGTGAAGTACTTGCCGGACAGCAGCCCGGCCGCGGCGGGGCTGTAGGGGATCACGCCGATGCCGTTGGCCGCCGCCATCGGCAGGATCTCGACCTCGGCCTGGCGCTTCACCAGGTTGTACATCGGCTGCGTCACCTGCAGGCGCGACCAGCCGTGATGCTCCTGCAGGTCGACTGCGCGCTGGGTCTGCCAGGCCGACCAGTTGCTGACGGCGGGGTAGATCACCTTGCCGGCACGCACCAGGTCTTCCAGCGCCCGCATCGTCTCCTCGATCGGCGTCACGGTGTCGAAGCGGTGCATGAACAGCACGTCGATCCGGTCGGTCTGCAGGCGCCTGAGGCAGAGCTCGACCGCCTGCGCAATGTGGCGGCGCGAGCCGCCGCGCGCGTTCACGTCGTCGCGAATCGCATTGAATACCTTCGTTGTGACCACGAGATCGTCGCGATCGCCCTTCATCAGCCGGCCGAGGATCTCCTCCGACCGGCCCTTGCTGTATTCGTTGGCGGTGTCGAAGAAGTTGATGCCGGCGTCGCGCACCTGTTTGTACATCGCGGCCGACGTCGTCTCGTCGGCGTCGCCGCCGAACGACATGGTGCCGAAGCAGAGTTCGGAGACGGAAACGCCGGTGCGGCCGAGCGGGCGGAATTTCATCGCGAGGTGTCCTTCGATCAGGTGCCGGGCTTGGTGCCGGTGGCGCGCACCACCTCGCCCCAGGTGTCGATCTCTTTCTTGATGAAGGCCGAGAACTCGGCCGGGCCGCCGGGCGCGGCCAGCGCCGCCCGCGCCTCGATCTGTTTCACGATCTCCGGGTCGTTCAGCAGCTTCTGCATGTCGGCGCTGATCTTGGCGACGATCTCCGGCGGTGTTTTGGCCGGTGCGGCGAGACCCGACCAGCCGGCGGCGTCGAAGCCCGGGATGGTCCGGGCGATCGGCGGGATGTTGTCGAGCGGCGGCGGCGCCGGCCGGGCCGTGGTGACGGCGAAGGCCTTGATGCGGCCGTCGCGGATGTGGTTCAGCGCCGAGGCGGTGCTGTCCATCATCAGCTTGACGTGCCCGCCCAGCAGGTCGGCCATCGCCGGTCCCGACCCCTTGTAGGGGATGTGCACGATGTCGAGCCCGGCCTTGAGCTTGAACAGCTCCATGCTGAGATGCTGCGACGTGCCGGGGCCGGCCGAGGCGTAGGACAGCTTGCCCGGCTCCTTCTTCGCCATGGCGATCAGGTCGGCCAAGGAATTTCCCTCGAAGCTGGGATGCGCCACGATCACCAGCGGCACCAGGAAGATGTTGGAGATCGGCTGGAAGTCGACCAGCGGCTTGTAGGGCAGGTCGGGGAACAGGCTGGGATTGACCCCGAACGTGCCGCTCGACACCACCATCAGCGAATAGCCGTCGGGCGGCGCGATCTTCACCGACTCGGTGGCGGGGATGCCGCTGCCTCCGGCCTTGTTCTCGACGATCACCTGCTGCTTCCAGACATCCGTCAGCTTCTCCGCCATCAGGCGCGCGAAGATGTCGGCGGCCTGGCCGGGCGGGAAGGGGACGACGAAGCGGACCGGCTTGGTCGGCCATGGCGACTGGGCAATGGCCGGTGCCGCAAGCGCCAGGCTGCCGGCACCCGCGAGCGTCAGGGCCCGGCGGCGGGTGAATTTGGTACGCACTCTTTCTTCCTCCCGAATTCGACGGGCCGGACGCTAGCATGGAATCTGGCTCCAAGAGATTCCTCCCTGCGCGCAACGCGGGGAGGTGGCCCGAAGGGCCGGAGGGGTCATGAGCAGCAGTGCGCTTACCTATGACCCCTCCGTCGCGGATTACCGCGCCACCTCCCCGCACTTCGTGCAGGGAGGAGCAATATCTGGCGTTTCGGCAGATCGGCCCTCTTCTCCGCGATCGTCATCGGGGTGAAATGCGTGCTGGCGCGCACTCCGATCGAGCAGTTCGACGCTTCGATCGCGCGCCCCGGCAGGCTGGCCCACGATCGGGGCCTTCGCATAAGCTGACCACCTTCATGCCCGAGCAGGTGACGAGACCGATGGCCGAAACTCCCGCGAACGCTACCGGCACCGGCCGCATCGACGCCCTGCTGCCTCCCGAAACCGCACTGGCCTGCGAAGCGGCCGGCGCGGCAAAGGCGGCGCGAGACGAAGTCGCTCTCGTCGTCCTGGGACTGCTGGCCGGCGCCTTCATCGCGCTGGGCGCGGTCTTCATGACCGTCGTGATGACCGGATCCACCGCGCTGCCGTGGGGCCTCGGCCGGCTTCTCGGCGGCACGGCCTTTTCGCTCGGCCTCATCCTGGTGATCGTGGGCGGCGCCGAGCTGTTCACCGGCGACTCCCTGATGATCGTCGCCTGCGCCAGCCGCCGGATCACCGCCACGGCGCTGCTGCGGGCCTGGGCGCTGGTCTATCTCGGCAACATCTGCGGTGCCGTCGGTACGGCCGCCCTTGTGTTCCTCGCCGGGCAGCACGGCCTCGGCGGCGGCGCCGTCGGCAAGACGGCCCTCGCGATCGCCGCGGGCAAGGCCGGACTGCCGACGGTTCAGATGTTCTTCCTGGCCGTGCTGTGCAACGTGCTGGTGTGCCTCGCCGTCTGGATGTCGTTCGGCGCCCGCAGCATCGCCGACAAGGTGCTGGTCATCGTGCCGCCGGTCGCGGCCTTCGTCGCCGCCGGCTTCGAGCATTCGATCGCCAACATGTACCTGCTGCCCTACGCGCTCGCCGTAAAGGCGTGGGCCGCGCCGGAGTTCTGGATGGCGATCGGCCAGGACGCATCGGCCTATCCGGCGCTGACCGTCGCCAACACCCTGCGCAACATCGCCGTCACGACGATCGGCAACCTGATCGGCGGCAGCCTCCTGGTCGGGGTCATCTACTGGTTCGTGTATTTGCGCCGGCGCTCGTGAGCGCGGCGGCACAGCGCACTTCTATTCCTCCCCGTTCATACGGGGAGGTGGCGCAGTTACGCACTTTTCGGGCGGAGCCCGAAAACGCGGACGCGGCGGAGGGGCCATCAGCTGCTTTTGACCCCTCCGTCGCCGTATGACGGCGACACCTCCCCATCTGAATGGGGAGGACGTGCGAGCTAAAGCGACTGCTTCAGCAGATCCGCCATCTTCTCCGCGATCATCACCGTGGTGAAATGCGTGTTGGCGCGCACCACGGTCGGCATGATCGAGGCGTCGATCACGCGCAGGCCGCTGACGCCGATCACGCGGCACTCGGGATCGACCACCGACGTCGGCGCATCGGCGGCGCCCATGCGGCAGGTGCCGCTGGCGTGCTGGGCGTCGGAGCATTCGGCGAACATCCAGTCCTCCAGCTCGGCGGGCGAGAACGGCTCTTCAACCGAGCGGCCGGTGACGCCGTAGCTGGCGCGGGTCGAAATCGCCTGGACTTCGGGATGGCGGCAGAGGTCGCGCAGGCGCTCGACGCCGTCGCGCATCCGGACGAGGTCGCTGTCGTGGCTCAGCATGCGCTCGTCGACCTGCGGGTCGATCGCGGGATCGCGCGTCGTGATGCGTACCGTGCCCTCGCTCAGCGCCTCGAAGGCCGAGACCGCGACCCGGGCGCGCGCGGTGCCGCCGTCGCTTGCCGGCCGCAGATTGCCCGCGATCACGATCATGTCGTTGATGCCGGCGCCGGCCAGGCCCGAGCTGTAGCGGATGCAGCAATTGGTGTGGCGATGGGCCAGCGTGCTGGCCTGAAAGCCCTCGCGCAGGTCGAGCAGCACGCTGAGGATCGGATGGTCGAGCAGATGCCGGCCCACCGGACGCTCGGCCACGACTTTTATGCCGAGCGGCTTCAGCCAGTCGGCCGGCCCGATGCCGGAGCGCTGCAGGATCGCCGGCGAATGGATGGCGCCGGCGCACATCAGCACCTCGCGCCGGGCGCGCACGGTGCGCGCGCCGCCGCCTGCGACACGCACGGTGACGCCACTCGCATGCGGGCGGTTGCCTTCGAAGGTCAGCGTATCGACGATCGCATCGCCGACGATTGTGAGGTTGGCGCGGCCACGGGCCGCCTCGAGATAGCCGTCGTTGGTCGAGATGCGGAGCCCGGCGCGACTGTTGATGGCGTAGGGCGAGACGCCGGTGCCTTCCGGCGCGTTGTGGTCGGGGCACCAGGGATAGCCCAGCGCGAGGCCGGCCTTCATCACCGCGCGATCGACATGGCCCCACTTCTCGACCGGCGCGCGGTAGACGGGGATCGGTCCGGAATTTCCGTGGTACGGCGCGTCGCCGTAGTCGCCGTCGCTCTCGAGCTTGTTGAAGTACGGCAGCACGGCGTCCCAGTTCCAGCCTCTGGCGCCGAGCCGCTCCCAGTCGGTGAAATCGTCGGGGATGCCGCGGATCGCGATCTGGCCGTTGATGGTCGAACTGCCGCCGATCGCGCGACCGCGCCACAGAAGCTTCGGTTCCTGCTTCTCGGTGCGCCGCGCCAGCAGCTTGGGATAGCGATAATTGTCGTCGCCGATGGCGCGCAGCGGATTGGGGATCCGGATGTGCTCGGGCGTCTCGGCGGTGGTGAAGTCGCGGCCGGCCTCGAGCAGCAGCACGCGCAGTTTCGGCTGTTCGCTGAGACGAGCCGCCAGCACGGCGCCGGCCGAGCCGCCGCCGACGATCACGTAGTCATAGTCGTCATCCATGGCCGTACTGGTGGCACGGTTCTTGGTAGGATGCCAACCGGACAGGGAGACGCGCGTGAACAGCAACGCTAACGGCAACGCTTCTGGCAACGCTCTCGAAATCGATCCGCAACGGCTGTGGGACAGCCTCGAACGCTCGGCCGAGATCGGCCGCTTCCGCGACGTCGGCCTGCGCCGGCTGGCGCTGTCGGCCGAGGACAAGCAGATGCGCGACCTGTTCGTGACATGGGCGAAGGAGGCGGGCTGCACGGTCGAGATCGACCGGCTGGGCAACATCTTCGCCCGCCGTGCCGGCAGCGACCCGTCGCTGCCGCCGGTGGCGATCGGCAGCCATCTCGACACCCAGATCTGCGGCGGCCGCTACGACGGCATCCTGGGCGTGCTGTGCGGGCTGGAAGTGGTGAGGACGCTGAACGATCGCGGGCTCGCGACCAAGCGCGGCATCGAGGTGATCTGCTGGACCAACGAGGAAGGCGCGCGCTTCAATCCGCCGATGATGGGTTCGATGGCCTTCGCCGGGAAGATCCCGCTCGAGGACGTGCTGGCGACCCGGGACGATTCAGGCACCACCGTCGAGCAGGCGCTCGACGAGATCGGCTATGCCGGTTCGGCGCCGATCGGCCGCAAATTCGATTCCTATCTCGAGTTGCATATCGAACAGGCGCCGGTGCTCGACCGAGAGAAGTGCGACGTCGGCATCGTGGTCGGCGGCTACAAGACCCAGGCGCTGCGTCTGACCATCAAGGGCGACACCGGCCATGCCGGCGGCACGCCGATGGCGATGCGGCGCAATGCGCTGGTCGGCGCGGGCTATGTCATCGCCGCGGTCAACGATATCGGGCTGGCCTATGCCTCGGACGAGGGCCGCACGACGACGACGCGCATCGAAAGCTTCCCGAACCTCGCCGGCACCTATGCCGAGGAAGTGCGGCTTACCATCGACTTCCGCCACATCGACGCCGCGCGCTTCGAGGCGATGAAGCGCGACGTTCACGCCGCGATCGCGGCGTCGGCTGAGAAGGCCAATGTCGAGTTCGAGACCGCCGAGGGCTGGAGCTGGGGCACCGAGCTGTTTGCGCCGGAATGCATCGACCTGCTGCGCACGACGGCGAAGGAGCTCGGGCTGCCGTATCGCGAGATGCGCAGCCAGGCCGGCCACGACGCCTACGCCGTGGCGACGATGGCGCCGACGGCGATGATCTTCACGCCCTGCCACGAGGGCATCAGCCACAACGTGAACGAAAACATCGAGCTGGTCCGCTCGGTGCCGGGTGCCAACCTGCTGCTCAACGCGGCAGTGGCGCGGGCCAACCGATAGCCTGTTCACGGCGATCCAGGATGCGGCCGGCAGTTCTACTCGCGAGCCTCGACTCGAAGGCCACGAGCGCTGGCGGACTGACGGCGTCCCAGTTTGCGTCCTTTCGGCGCGGGGTTCAGCGAACGGCGGGCGAATCCAATTGCAGTTGCTTTGTGTCGTGCTCTCTCCCGTGACCCAAAAGCTGTGGTGGCTCAGGGAGTTGCCGCGCCCGCCGTGCAATCGAACAGGTCTACGAATCGCTATCGTTTGCAGGCATAGGATATCCAGTCGGCATTTCGTCAACCGACTGCGCCCGCTGTTTGAAGATGGACGACTTACCCGATGAGAAAATAAATACTCAAGCGCTCTGCGTATTTCGCTGGAACAACCCGAGTTGACCATCGGAGTCGCGATCGCGGCGGCAGAACTTCCGTGAGAAGGGCATGGGCCTAGGCATCGTCTCAGATTACATGCGAAGCATCGCGAGCACGTTCCGCCGGCATCCGACCTTCCTGCTGGCGACGGTGACGATCGTCGTCCTGGGGCTGGCTGGCTGCTACGTCGTCTCCGCCAATCCCAGCCATCTCGCCGAAGATCTTGCCGCGGCGATCGACTTCTTCATTTCCCCTTGGATGATCGCTTCCGCGGTTCTGGTCGTTGCCCTGGTTGCATTCGGCCTATGGGAGCTGCGCGCGATGCCGGAACGCCCGGCGAATCCCTCGGACGTTGCGACGCTGCTTCGGGCGCAGCGCCGCCGCCTCATCTACGCGTTCGTCCTGTTCGTCGCCGGCATATCGATCGTCGGCGGCCTGTATGCCCACGATCTGCGCGAAACCGCCCTGGACGAAGGGAAGACGCAGGTCGCGAACGTGGCCCGGCTCAAGGCGCAACAGATCGACAAGTGGCTCTACGAGCGCTCGCTCGACGCGGAGTTGTTGGGGAAAGCCCTGCAGACCCTGCCGCTCGACCGCTGGTCCGACGACCGGCAGGTGCGGGATGTCGTAGAGTTGTTCCTTGCCGATGCTCTCTCCTCCCATGTCGAGCGCGTGGCCGTCGCGTTGTTCGATGGACGCGGCGGCCAATTGGCTGTCGCCGGTGAAGATTTCTCCTATGGAAGCGTCCTCGACAGGCTCCGCATCTATGCTCCAACCAAGGGCAAGATCCGGATCTTTCCGGTGATGAGTTCTGCTCCCGGCTTCGGCCGGTCGGCGCTGTGCTTCCTGTTCCCGATCATCGACGACACGAGACGCGACGATCCGCAGGCGCTGGTTGCCATCACCGTCGATCCCGGTCTCGACCTGCTGCCGACGCTGCATCGCTGGCCCTCGGACAGCACCACCGCTGAAGTCATCGTCGTGCGCCGCGAAGGCGACCGCGCACAGTATGTCGTCATGTCGAACCGGGCCAAGGCTGCGTCTGTCCCGACGACCATCGCCCTCACCGATCGCAAGTTGCCGGCGGTCGCGGCGTTGCTCGATGGCGATGGCCAGCGCCAGGGCGTCGGCCATTTCGGCCATGTCGTCGAATCGGCTTCGGTGAGCCTGAAGAGCATCGACTGGGTGGTGATCGCCAAGATCGACCGGGAAGAAATCCTGGCCGGGACCGTGGTTCGGACGCGCGTGCTGGCGACCGTGATCTTCGGCACGATCCTTCTGGCAGGGCTGCTGGTCGCGGTGCTGTGGCGCAACCAGCGCGCGGACATCGAAGACTATGGCAAGGAGCAGGAGCACGCCCGCAACGTGCTCAATCGCCACTATCAACGGATGTTCCGGGCCGCGCGCGACAGCGCGCTGCTGGTTCGCGACGACGGGATCATCGCCGATGCGAACGATGCGGCTCTCGCGACCTACGGCTACAGCGCCTCGGAGATGATCGGAAGGCACGTCCGGGATCTGCGGCCGCCGGATGCAACCGGTCCCTTCGAGGAGCAGTGGCGCCTCGCCGGTCTCGAGCGCGGACTCCTTTTCGAAACCCTGCACAGGCGCAAGGACGGCAGCGTGTTTCCCGTCGAGGTTGCCGCGGCTCCTATCGAGGTCGATGGCCGGAAGTATCGGCAGAGCTTCATCCGGGACATCAGCAGGCGCAAGGCCCTGCAGGTCGAGGTTGCCCGGCTGTCGCGGGTCAAGCGCGCCCTGTTCGAGGCTGCGGACGTGATCATGCATGCGGCCTCGGAGGCCGCTCTCTTCGACGACGTGTGCCAGGCGATCGTCGAGTTCGCGGGCTACAGGCTGGCGGCGATCCACCTTCCGGAGGAGGACGCCGACAAGACCGTGCGGCTCGTGGCAGCGGCCGGCGAAGGCGCGGACTATGCCCAACAGATCCGGGTCACCCGGGATGATGCCGTGCATGGCCAGGGACCGATCGGGGCCGCACTTCGAACCGGCGAGATCCAGGTCAACCAGGACTTCGCCACCAATGAGCGCATGGCGCCGTGGCGCCTGCAGGCGGCCAGGTACAGGCTCGCATCCAGCATTGCCCTGCCGATCCGCATGCGTGGAAAGGTAGCGGGCACGCTTGCACTGTATGCCAGCGAGCCCAATGCCTTCGACCACGAAGAGGTCGAGCTGCTGCGCCATTTTGCCGACGATATCGGCTTTGGTATCGACCGGTTGCGCGACAGGGCGGAGCGCGAGCGAGCCGAGCGGGAACTCCTCCGTCTGGCCCGGATCCAGCAGGCCCTCTTTCAGGCGACTGGCGCCGTCCTCCATGCCACGTCGGAAGCGCAGATGTTCGAGGACGTCTGCCGCGTGGTGACGGAGATCGCCGGCTATCAGCTTGCCAGCGTCGGCAAAGCCGAGGACGAGGAGGACAAGGCGGTACGGTTCGTGACGGTCGTCGGCGGCGCGGCGGCCTATATCCGCGAGGCAAAGGTCACCTGGGACGAGTCACCCTTTGGGCAGGGGGCAACCGGCGGCGCCCTTAGAACCGGAGAGGTTCAGATCATCCAGGACTTCGCGTCCAACCCGCGCGTCGCCCACTGGGCGGACATCGCTCACAAGAACGGGTTGGAATCGTGCGTTGGACTGCCGTTGAAAATCAACGGCAAGGTCTTCGCTGCGCTGACGATT
>JBGAIW010000104.1:0-14132 GCA_044225265.1 Reyranella sp. | reverse complement strand
GCCATCACGGTGCGCAGCATCGGCAGCATGTCGAGCGCCTCGCGCCAGCCGCCCGGCGGCTCGGGCTGGCGCAGGAAGGCGAGCGTCTCGCCGACCGCGCGTAGTTCGTGCGGCTCGCGGTTCATGCCCCAGGCGACGCGCTCGACCGTGCCGAAAAGGTTGACCAGCACCGGCATGTCGGAGCGCGTGCCGTCGGCGCGCACGACATTCTCGAACAGCACGGCAGGGCCCTTCTCGGCGAGCAGGCGCGTCTGGATCTCGGTCATCTCCAGCACCGGGGAGACCGGTGCCTTGACGCGCACCAGTCGGCCGGCCTGTTCGAGGCGCGCCATGAAATCGCGGAGAGAGGCGTAGGGCATTTCTGTCCTGTCCTTTAGAGTGGCATGCCCACGAGATCAAACATGCGATCGCACGACATACCGGCCGAATTCGAAGATCTGCTGAGCCGCCAGGGCAGGCGAGTGCTGGCAGGCTCGCACCCGTTGTGCAGCGCGCTGGCCGATCCGCGCCGGCGCTTCCTGATGGCCGACGACCTGATCGACCGCGCCCGGGCCGCGCGTCTTCGCCACACGCTCGAAACCGAACTGATCGATACGCTCGAACCGATCGAGCGGCCGATACCGCCGGAGAGCATCTGGGAGATGAAGCGCGACTATGGCGAGCTGCTGCCCAAGACGACGCGCGCCCGTACGATCTACTTCGAGAGCCGGCGCGAACCCGGCGTGAAGGCCGCCGAGCGCATCGGCCTGTCGCGTCTGATGACGTCGCAGAGCTTCCGGGCCTTCGCCGAGGCGCTGGCGGGCGCCAGGCTCGCCTCGGGCTGGGGCCAGCAGGTGCTGCGCTACGGGCCGGGTGACTATGCCGGCCCGCACAACGACCACCATCCGGAGAATTCGAGGGCCCGCTCGGGCTATATCGACCTGCATCTCAGCCTGAGCGCCGGCGTCGAGCACCAGTGGCTGGTCTACGGTCGCGCCGGCCATTTCAGCGAGATCGCTTCGGTGGTGGGCGCGGCGACGATCACCGCCTATCGCCTGCCGTTCTGGCACTACACGACGCCGCTGGTCGGCGGCCCGAAGGCCGTGCGCTTGGTGCTTCTGGGAACGTTTCTCTATGCCCGCGGCCGTCAGCACTCGCCGGGGCGCGCCGGGTAGAACTCGATGTCCGGCTCCTGCTTCAGCAGCAGCTGGAGATAGCGCTGAAGGAAGCGCCCATCGACGAACGGACGGCTCGGGTAATACAGAAAATCGGCGCGCGTTCCCGGGTTCCTGACGTCGAGTCCGGCAAGCAGTCGATCGAAGCGCTGCGTCATGTCTTCCGGCGTGCACTGGGCGATGCGGATGGCACTGCCCGGCCGATGGGCCGCCGCCGCGACGTTGACCTGCCCGTAGGAATAGGGGTTGAAGTGGATCATCGCCATGAGGCGATCGAGGCGCGGCACGTTTTCGACGTTCGAGACGATGCTCGTGGCCACTGCGATGCCGAGACATGCTTGTATCGCCCGGCCCAGCAGCTTCAGGGCCGGAGCCTCCGCGCCTACTGCGGCCATCGAGACCGCGAATGCCGCGAGGGTCGCGAAGAACGCGAGAACGGGCAGGAAGCTCGCGTAGTAGAAATTGTAGCTCGACATGAACAGCCGGCCGCCAAAGTTCAGCAGCAGGATGGAGCTCAGCACGCCGGCCAGCAGCAGGCCGGCGGCGGTCAGGAACAGCCAGCCAGACCGCTTCGCTTCGCCCCGGGCCGGATTCGAACGGGACGGGCCGCTCGACAACAGAATCGCCACTGTCGCGATCATCGTCGCCACCATGCCGAACAGCACCAGCCAGCGAACGAAGGGCGGGCCGTAGAGCATCGAAAAGGCGCCTTCGAGGTGTTCGAGCACGACATTGAACAGCGTTTCGCCCTGGTTCCACTTGACCTCGATGTGCCCGCCGAAGTGCTCGCCCGGCATCGTGAAGGGGCCGAACAGCCGTAGCGAAAGCAGCGGCTGCAGCGCCGTTGCCATGTCGACCGGCTTTTCCGTCGGATCCAGGGCGGCCGGCGTCCCGGAGAGAACACGGCCGATGAGGATGGCGCCGGTGAGCGCGACGAAGCCGCCGAGGCGCAACAGGTCCGGCAGGCGGCGCTGGGCAATCGCGAAGACGCCTGCGATGCCCGAAAGCATCAGGCCGATGAACAGGCCGGACTCGTCGGACCACGCGAGCAACAATTGGCAAAGGCCGATCAGGGTCGCCAGCCCCGCCCGCGGGAGCCGCACATAGACCACGAACAGCAGCAGCTGCAGGAGCGCGCCGAGGATCACCAGCTTCTTTGCCGGATGAAAGATGAAGATGCCGGCGCTGACATAGCCGGTGCTGGTCAGCAGCGCGGCGACGGCGATCAGTCCGGCAAGCGTCGCCGCCGACGTCGTTCCGAGCGTCCGCCGTGCAACGAAAACCGCGAGGATCGGGCAGGCCACGAAGTAGATCAGCGACGAGGCGTTCGCCAGAGCCGGGGTGAACCAGACCGAGAGCAGCCGGCTGCCGACGGCGGCGTCGAGCAGATGCGTCGCATGGCTGAGCGGACGAAAGCGGATCGCGGTGTCGATGCCTGCGCCGTCGAGGATCGAGTCGAGAAGGCGGCGGGACCAGCCGTCGTTCAGGACCTGCCGCAGGAAATAGCGCGTGTCGACCGCCTCGACGTGCGCCCATGACACCCAGGGGTCGTTCCACAGCGTGATCTGATAGGCGACATAGGCAATTAGCGCCGAGGCAAGCACGACGGCGCCGACGCGCTCTCCGGGTCGAATTTTCATGCGATGGCCAAGGGGGCGAGTATAATTGGGGTCACTTTGGCCGCAAGATTGATCCCTCCAGAGAAGACCGATCGACGCAGATGACGCCGGAACGCGATGACGTGGCAGTGCGGGTGACGCCGGAGCAGCACTCCGACGCGGTCGTCTGCATGCTGAAGTCGCCGGCGCTGCTGAAGGCCTTTGCCTTGAGCACGCTGACGGCACCGCCGATCGGGCTCGCCTATCTCGCGGGGAGCCTCAAGTCGGCCGGGATCGGCTATCAGATCGTCGACGCGGTCGGCGAGAACCTCGACCAGATCCTGCCGCTGGACTATTGCGACGGCTATTCGATCGGGCTGTCGATGGACGAGATCGTGGCGCGGATCGATCCGCGTGCGGACATCGTCGCGCTGTCTTGCATGTTCTCGTCGTCGTGGCCGTACGACCATCGGCTGATCGAGAAGATTCGCGGCCGGTTCCCCAGGGCCCGGATCGTGGTCGGCGGCGAGCATGCCACGGCCTGCGCCGACTACATTCTCCGGACGTGCCCGCAGGTCGATGTCTGCGTTCGCGGCGAGGGCGAGGAGACGTTCGTCGAACTCATCCGGGCCTTGCGCGCCTCAGGCGACCTTTCGGCGGTCGCCGGACTGGTCTTCAGGGACGGCGGCGGGCGCATCGTGCGGACCGAGGCGCGCAAGCGCATTCGGAACATCGACGCCATCCCGGTGCCCGACTGGGAGCAGGTGCCGATCGAGAACTACATGACCCGCGGGCTGGGCCACGGCATCGCCAATCTGCGCAGCATGCCGCTGATGGCCACCAGGGGCTGTCCCTATCAGTGCACCTTCTGCTCCAGTCCGCAGATGTGGACGACCCGCTGGGTCGCCCGGACGCCCGCGATGGTCGTCGACGAGATGGAGTTCTACATCCGGCGCTACGGCGCCGAGAATTTCGACCTCTACGACCTCACCGCGATCATCAAGAAGGACTGGATCGTGGCGTTCGCCGGGGAAATCCTGCGGCGCGGACTGAAGATCGAGTACCAGCTGCCCAGCGGCACGCGCAGCGAGGCGATCGACGAGGAAGTCTCGGAACTGCTGTTCCGGTCGGGCTGCCGCCAGATGAACTACGCGCCCGAGAGCGGGTCGGCCGAATCGCTCAAGCGCATCAAGAAGAAGGTCAAGCTGCCACGGCTCGAGGAGTCGTTGCGCGGGGCCTGCAAGCATGGCCTGAAAGTGATGGTGAACATCATCCTGTTCCCGGATGACACCCGCAAGGACGTGCTCGAGACCTTCAAGTTCATGCTGCGCTGCTCGTGGCTCGGCCTTCACGACATCGCGTTCGTGCCGTACGTGCCCTATCCGGGCGCCGAGCTCTACAACCAGATGGTCGGCGACGGGCGGCTGCCGCCGATGAGCGACGAATATTTCATCAGCCTGCTGACCCATTCCGACATCTCGTCGGCCAAATCGCACAATCCGCGGTTCTCCGCTCGTCAGGTGCAGATGATCCGGCTGGCGTTCCTGTCGACGTTCTATCTGTCGAGCTACCTGTTCCGTCCGTACCGCGTCTTCTTCAATCTGAAGAACATCATCTGGAACACGCCGGCGACGCGCGGGGAGCGAACGTTCCGCCTGCTGGCCGAGCGCGTGTTGAAGATTTTCGGCCGTCGTACCGCGCGGCCCGCCTGAAGATACCTCGTACTTGATCTCTCCGCGCAACAAGCAACTCATCGTCAGGCTTTGCCTCGGCGTGGCCTTCGTCGCTGCTGCCGTCTGGGCGGCCGGCAAGGTCGACTGGCGTCTCGTCGCCGGCCAACTGCGCGCCGCCGATCCCGCGTCGGTCCTGTTGATGGCCGGGGCCTGGATCGTCGCCCTCTGCATCCGGCCGTTTCGGACGATGGTCCTCGCGCGCTGCCTGGAGCCGCAAACACCTGTTCGATATGCCCCCTTCTGGACGGCCAACATTGCCTCGCTGGCGGTCAACTCGATCGTGCCGATGCGGGCGGGGGACGTGGTGATGGCCGTGATCCTCAACCGCAGTCTCGGCACGACGGCACCGGTCTCGGTGTCGATCGTGCTGTTCGACCGCTTCTTCGAGTTCGCCACGGTCATCGTCATCTTCGCCACGACCCTGCTGCTGGTGCCGGCGGCGGTGCCATGGATGCACGGGGTTGCCGGTGTGCTGGTTCCGGCCGTGCTCGTGCTGTCGGCCGGCATGTGGCTCGTCATTCGCCTGCGCGATCTCTGGCTCAGGCTCTTCGACCGGATCGTCGCGGGGTTCTCGCCCTCGCGCGCCGCGCGATGGCGCGAGCCGCTGCGCGACCTGGTCGAGGGATTTGCCCGGATCGAAAGCGCCAGGACGATCGCCCTGGTGGTCGGTCTGTCGATCAGCCAATGGCTGGCGATCGCGGCATCCTGGTGGTTCGGGCTGGTCGCCGTATGGCCGTCCGCCGGCTTCGCCGCCGCCGCCTTCGCCGCCTCGGTCGTTGCGCTCGGTTCGATCGTGCCGCTGGTGCCGGGAGGCCTCGGCGTCGTCCAGGGGGCGGCTATTCTTGCACTATCGATGTTCGGCCTGCCGGCGGAACCGTCGCTGGCGCTGGCGATCGTGATTCATGCCGTGCAGGCGGGAGTCGTCCTGGTGCTCGGGGCGATCGCCCTTGCCTCGGAAGGAATTGGCCTGGGCAGTCTGGCGAGGATGAGACGCGGCGACTGAGATGCTCGCGACTTGACTTCGGGAAGGGCGTTCGGCAAGCGGTCACCGTGCAAACGAGCTACTCGACGTCGGCGGCCCGCACATCGTGCGGCACGATTGCCCTCCTGATCCCCACACTGAACGAAATCGAAGGCCTGAAGGCGATCGCGCCGCACCTCGATCGCTCACTGGTCGACGACGTGGTCGTCATCGATGGCGGCTCGACCGATGGCACGATCGAATATGCCTACGAACAGGGATTCTCGGTCGCGAGCCAGACGCGGCGCGGCCTCGCCGCCGCGGTCTTCGACGTCGCACAGGGCCTGCCCCACGATTTCCTGATCGAGTTCAGTCCCGACGGCAATTGCAAGGTCGAGCAGGTGGCGGAATTGGTCGCCAAGCTTCACGAGGGCTACGACCACGTCGTGGTCTCCCGATATCTGGGCGATGCGGTGTCCGAGGACGACCATCTGATCTCTGCCTTCGGCAACTGGATGTTCTCGCGCCTGATGCGACCGCTGGCGAAGTTCCCGGTGACCGACGCGCTCAACATCTATCGCGTCTGGCGCCGCGAGATCGCGCTCGATCCCGATTTCGAGTTCTATCTCTGCGGGCCGGTCCTCGAGCCGCTGGTCACCGGCTACTGCGGCCTCAAGGGTCTGCGATCGGCGGAGATCCCGGGAGACGAACCTCCGCGGATCGGCGGCGCCACCAAGCGCTCGATCATCTACAACGGCTCGATGGTGCTGCTGATGATCGTCAGGCTCTATTTGCGGAAGTTCCTCGGCATCAGGGCCTGACGACGCCTGCACTCTAGTGCGCGCCGAGCGGCACCACGCTGATCGAGTTGCGCGGGCTGCCGTCGATGATGCGATCGGTATAGACGAGATAGACCAGTGCGCGGCGCCTGGCGTCCCAGAAGCGCGTGACCTGCGTGCTCTTGAAGATCAGCGAGGCGCGCTCGCTGAACACCTCGTGCGGGCTCCTGAGCTTGGTGAGCCGGGTCTCGTCGATCGGCCCGGTCTGCCGGCAGGCGATCGAGGCCTCGCCGGGATCCTCCGCCAGCCCGATCGCGCCCTTGATGCCGCCGGTGCGGGCATGGCTCATGTAGCAGGTGACGCCCGGCACGTCGGGATCGTCGAACGCCTCGATCACGATCTTGTCGTTGGGGCCGAGCCACTTGAAGCGGTAGCCGACCGAGCCGACTTCCTCGGCGGCGGCGGACGATACGAGCGCCGGCAGCGCCAGCGACGACAAGATGACGGCCAACAGTGAACGCATGCCTGCCTCCTGCGGGTCAGGCGGCGCGCAATCCGTTGCTCGGAACCTCGCCGCCTGCTTCCTTCACGGCTTCACGATAGGACTTTTCGGAGTCGAATGGGGCAACCTTGGGGTAGTCCCTGGTCTTGCCGGGGCGGATGTCGCCGGTCGACGGATCGACGATCAGCAGTTCGCCCTTGCGGCCGAGCAGGGCGATGTCGCGCTTCCATCGCGAGAAGACGCGCCGCGCCGAGGCCGAGAAATCGACATAGGTCGTGAATTCGCTGGGGTCCTTGACGAACAGCGCCTCGTAGGTCGCGACGAACTCCGAGACGAACTTGGCGTCGACCACCTGCAGGTTCGACATCACCCAGCAGCGGTCCTCGAACACCCAGTAGGTACCGATTCCGACGAACTGCCGCTGGCGGGTGATGTAGGGGTAAAAGGGAAAACCGCGGCAGGCGATCGTGCGGTTGTCGCGCTCGCAGAAGCGCGCGCCCTTGCAGTGGATCGCCGTGCAATCCGAGGTCAGCTCTTCCACGATCTGGCGCGTGGCATAGTCGTAAGGCTTGAACTTGGACCACAGGTCGGTGCGGGTCTTCAGGAAATCGAACTCGACCTTGTGCACCACGGGCACCGCATTCTGGGTCGAACAGCAGACCGGCTCTCCGCCATTGAGCGGGGCGCACTTGCGGCCGCAGTCGAAGCGCGAGATCGGCGCGTTGAAGCCCTTGTAGAGACTGCCGAAATCGTCCGCCTTCAGCGAGACCTTGGGTTTGCCCGGGGATTTGCCAGCAGCCATGGCCCGCGCGTTTAGCCGATTCGAAGATGAAAGAACAGTTAAGGAATTCTTAAATACTGCCTAAGGTTGCGGCAGAACGCGCCAGACGACGGTTTCGCGCATGCCGCGGTTCTCCAATTGCAGCGAGGTCGGTATCTCGTACCGCGCCCGTTCCTCCAGCCCCTGGGCGGTGAAATAGTTGCGGCCGGGGTCGCCCAACAGCACCAGACGCCCGCGATTCGCATGACTCCGGAGCCATTCGATCGCCCGGGTCGACATCTCGCGCTCGTAGCAGACATCGCCCGCGATCACGACGTCAGCCTCGGGGTCGCCGGGACTGCCGGCCAGCCAGTCCTCGCTGCTGACCGCGATGGTGAGACCGTTGGCCGCGGCGTTGAGGCGCGCGGCGACCAGCGAAAGAGTGTCGATGTCGTTGGCCACCACCGAGCGGGCGCCAGCCCGGGCCGCCGCCATCGACGACACGCCCGAGCCGGCCGCGAAGTCGATCACCTGTTTGCCCTGCACCAGGTCGGCATGGTCGAGCAGATAGCGGGCGATCGCCTGGCCGCCCGGCCAGCAGAAGGCCCAGTAGGGCGGATCGACGTTCTGCTCTTCCAGCCACGCCTCGGTCGCCTGCCAGATCGGAACGTATTCGCTGGCCAGCCACAGCTTGAATTCCGGGACCATCGCCGGAGCCTCGAGCGCGGTGTTGCGCCGGATGAAGCCTTCCGGATCGTCGGGCAGGCGGGCCATCAGTGCAGGTGTCCGACGACCATCGCCAGCAGGAGCAGCCAGCCGATACCGGCGTTGGCCTTGAACTTGGCCAGACAGTCGGCCTGATCGTTCGGCTTCAGCGTCGCGATCTGCCAGCCGAAGTGCGCCGCCACGGCCAGCATCACGGCGAAATAGGGAAGCTTCAGGCCGCCCAGCAGGCCGGCCGCCGTCCACAGGCCCAGCGCCAGCACGGCGAACAGCGACAGCCAGCGCCGCGGCGCACCGGCGAAGCGGCGCGCGGTCGAGCGCACGCCGACTATCGCATCGTCGCGCTGGTCCTGCATGGCGTAGATCGTGTCGTAGACCAGGGTCCAGGCGACGCCGCCGAAATAGAGCGCCACGGTCGCCCCGGAAAGCGTGCCGGTGACGCCGGCATAGCCGACGAGCGCACCCCAGTTGAAGGCGAGGCCGAGCACGAACTGCGGCCAGAAGGTGAAGCGCTTCATGGCCGGATAGATCGCGACCAGAACCAGCGACAGCAGCGCCACGCCGCCGGCGAACTTGTTGAGCTTGAACAGGATCAGCACGGCGACCAGGCACTGCAGGACCATCCAGATCAGGGCGTTCCTGAGCGTCACCTCGCCCGCGGGCAGTGGCCGGTTGCGCGTGCGCTCGACCTGGGCGTCGATCTTGCGGTCGACGATGTCGTTCCAGGTGCAGCCCGCGCCGCGCATGGCCAGTGCTCCGATCGCGAACAGGGCCATCCAGCCGGCCAGGCGGCCCCATTCCGGGGCGGCCCCCAGCGCCGCCGACCACCAGCAGGGAAACATCAGCAGCCAGATGCCGATCGGCCGATCCCAGCGCGCCAGTCGGCCGTAGGGCCGCGCCCATGGCGGCAGGTAGCGCAGGGTCCAGTGCTGGAGATTGATGTCGGTGAAGCCCGATGCTGGCATGTCGGCAGCCATGTCGGCATCATGGCCGCATGAGCGTGACGCGTCTATTCGTCGAGGCGGACCTGTCCGAAGGGGCGGAGATCGCCCTGAGCGAGGCGCAGGCGCATCACCTGCGCCACGTGATGCGGCGGGCCGAGGGCGCGCCGCTGCTGCTGTTCAACGGCCGCGACGGCGAATGGCGCGGCAGGCTCGGGCTGCCGGGAAAGAAGGCGGCGAGTGCGACGGTCGGCGCGCGCAGCCGCGAGCAGACGGCCGAACCCGACCTATGGCTGTGCTTCGCGCCGATCAAGCGCGCGCGCATCGATCTGATCGCCGAGAAGGCGACCGAGCTCGGCGTCGCGGTTCTGCAACCGGTCCTGACGCAGCACACCGCGGTCGAGCGCGTGAACATCGAGCGCCTGCAGGCTCATGCAATCGAGGCGGCGGAGCAGACCGAGCGCCTCACCGTGCCGCAGGTCAGGGCGCCGCTCGACCTGATGAAGCTTCTTGGCGCCTGGCCGCCTGGCCGCCGCCTGCTGATGTGCGACGAGACCGGCGGCGGCCCGCCGATCGCGGAGACGCTGACGGCGCTCGACGAGACAGCCCGCGCCGCACCATGGGCGGTCCTGACGGGACCCGAAGGCGGCTTCTCCGCCGACGAGCTCGGCCATCTCGGTCGCATTAAAGATGTAACGTCTGTGGGGCTGGGTCCGCGCATCCTGCGGGCCGATACTGCAGCCCTCGCAGCGCTTGCAGTGTGGCAGGCACTGGTCGGCGACTGGCGCCGGCCGACACCGCGTTTGACCGCCGATTACCGCACATCCAGAGCCCCCGACTGAGCGCTTGCTTTTCTCCCCGCCGGTATGGGACAGGGGGAATTGAACATCATGAACCAGCCGCAGGCTCGCGTGAGGATAACTCATGCGAACCGCGCCGCCCGCGCCGCCCAACGTGCGCAGGTGAACAGGGAGCAATCGCCTCATGTCCGCACCTCCTTCGGGCGGCGGCGCACCGATCGAAAGTCGGCGGCAGCTGATCGAGTATTTCGCGGCCGGCAACAAGCCCAAGGCGCAATGGCGCATGGGCACCGAGCACGAGAAGTTCGGATTCGACGCCAAAACGCTGAAGCCGCTGCCGTACGACGGCGATGCCGGCGTGCGCGCCATGCTGGAAGGCCTGACCCGCTTCGGTTGGGAACCGGTCACCGAAGGCAACAATCCGATCGCCCTGCTGCGCGGCAAGGCCAACATCACGCTGGAACCTGGCGGCCAGTTCGAACTTTCGGGCGCGCCGCTGGAAACCCTGCACGAGACGGCGGACGAGAACGAGCAGCACATCCGCGAGGTCAAGCAGGTCGCGGGCGAGATCGGCGCCGGCTATATCGGGCTGGGCTTCGCGCCGGAGTGGCGGCGCGAGGACATCCACTGGATGCCCAAGGGCCGCTACAAGATCATGCGCGAGTACATGCCGAAGAGGGGCAAGCTCGGCCTCGACATGATGCTGCGCACCTGTACCGTGCAGACCAATCTCGACTTCGAGTCCGAAGCCGACATGGTGAAGAAGTTCCGGGTGTCGCTCGCGCTCCAGCCGATCGCCACCGCGCTGTTCGCCAACTCGCCGTTCGTCGAGGGCAAGGACTCCGGCTTCAAGAGCTACCGCAGCCACATCTGGACCGACACGGATCCCGACCGTTGCGGCATGCTGCCCTTCGTGTTCGAGCCCGGCTTCGGCTTCGAGCGCTACGCCGACTACATGCTCGATGTCCCGATGTACTTCGTCTATCGCGACGGCAAGTACATCGATGCCTCCGGACAGAGCTTCAAGGATTTCCTGAAAGGCAAGCTGGCGGCGCGGCCAGGTGAGCTGCCGACCATCAACGATTGGGCCGATCACGTCACGACGGCGTTCCCCGAGGTGCGGCTGAAGCGCTACCTCGAGATGCGCGGCGCCGACTCCGGCCCGATCCCGGCGCTCAATGCGCTGCCTGCCCTCTGGGTCGGGTTGCTCTACGACACCACGGCGCTCGATGCCGCCTGGGATGTCGTCAAGGACTGGACGATCCAGGATCACGACTACCTGCGCAGCCACACGCCGCGAACTGGCCTAGCCACGCGCTTCCAGGGCCTGCCGCTTTCTGATCTCGCGCGCGAAGTGGTCGAGATTGCCCATGCCGGCCTGCGCGCACGGCGGCGCCTCGACGCCAACGGCAACGACGAGACCGTCTATCTCGCGCCGCTCGACCGTGCGGTGGCGAGCGGCCTCGCTCCTGCAGACGAACTGCTCGCCAAGTGGAAGGGCGAGTGGAAAGGCTCCTTCGCGGCGCTGTTCCGCGATCACGCCTACTGAGCTATCGTCGCGCCATGCTCGATCGTTGCGACCGCGTCCAGATCGCCGTGCACGACGCCGCCAAGGCGGCGGCCCGCTACAGGCAGCTGCTGGGCTGCGAGGTGGCCCGCCATGACCGCAGCCGGCATCTGTCGGCCAAGCGTACCGTTCTCGCCGTCGGCGAGAGCGAGTTCGAGCTCTGTGAGCCGGATGGTGCGGGCGCCACGCAGGAATTCCTGGCCAAGCGGGGCGAGGGACTGATGACGGCGGGCTACTGCACCGCCGATCCCGACGCCATGGTCCATCGCTGGGAAGGCCTTGGCGTGCCGTACGAGCGTGACGGCGAGCAGCTCTATCTCGGGCTGGAGGCGACCTTCGGCCTGCCGATCGTGATCTCGCCCAGCACCTACCGGCCGCGGATCGGGCCGGTGTCGTTCCTGTACGAGACCACCAACACCCTGGTCAGCGACTGGCGCCGCGTGGCGTCGGTCTATGCCGGGCTGTTCGGGCTCGATCCGTCGCGCTTCAGCGGGATCGGCAGCGAGCGGTTCGGTTATATCGGCACGCTCACCCTGTTCGATCCGCCAAACCGGCTCGATCGGATCGAGCTCAGTCAGGTCACCGACGACGTTCATTCGATGGGCCGCTACGCCCGGAAGCACGGCGACTCGCTCTACATGTGTTACGTCGAGGTCCACGACTGGCCGAACGTGCGCAGTCGCCTGCTCGAGGCCAATGCGCGCTATACGCCGCGTGGCGCCGATCCGGTGACCGATCCGGACGGCGGCTGGGTCCACCCGAAGGAACTGCACGGCCTGTTGCTCGGCATCTCGCGCACCGGCCTCGCCTGGGATTGGTCGGGGCGCAAGGACCTCGTCCCGCCGGCATGAAGCGACGGCTGTTTCTGGGGGTCGCGGCGGCGGTCATGCCGCTGATGCAGGCTCCTGCGGTGGCGCAGTCCGACGAGTGGCAGACGGTGGTGTCGCCCGATCTTCGCTTTCGCCTCGAAATGCCCGCGCCGGTCAACAAGAGCACGGCCGAGGACAAGGAAAAGGGCCACTCCTCGCCGCGTGTCGCCTGGGAGTCCAAGCGCAACGACGAGATGTTCGACTTCGACTATGTCGACTACGACCCGGCCTGGTTCACCAGCCGCGACACCAGGCAGATGGCGCGCGACCTGGGCCGCGGCGAGGCGGAGAAGGCGTTCCCGCGCGCCAAGTACAAGTACGTGCGCGACGAAGGCGTCACTCTGCAGGGTTGGGACGGCTACGCCCTCGACATCGAGGACACGGCCGGCGCGATGGTGATGATGCGCACCTACATCGTGAAGGACCGTCTCTACCGCATGCTGGTCACGGCCAAGCCCGATATGCGCAGCAAGACGGCCGCCCTTCGCTTCATCGACTCGCTGCGGCTGGCCGAGACACGCCAATAATCAGGCTGCCCTGAGCCTGTAGACCCGGGCCGCCGTGCCGGAATAGAGCGCAGTCTTCTCCGCGGCCGAGGCCTTGGCGGTGACGATCTTGAAGGCATTCCAGAGCTCGGTGTAGCCGCAGGACTGCTTGTCGGGCGGGAAGTTGCTTTCGAACATGCAGCGCCCGACGCCGAACGCCTCGATGCAGGGCTCGATGTAGGGACGCCACGTGTCGGCCAGTTCCTGCGACGAGGGCGGCACGTCGCGAAACTCGAATCCGAATCCGAACGAGGTCATGCCGAGGCCACCCAGCTTGATGTTGACGTTGGGGCAGGCGGCGAGCTCGGCCAGGCTCTTCTTCCAGACCGGAATGATCTCGGCGTTCTTTCCGGCGTACTGGCCCACACCCAGCACGCCGCCGACGTGATCGACGATGATGGTCTGCTGCGGGAAGGCGCGCGCGAGATCGACCAGGTCGGGCAATTGAGGATGGAAGTGCCAGCTGTCGAAGGTCAGGCCGAGCTTGGAGAGTTCGGCAAAGCCCTCGCGGAACTTCGGATCGAGCAGGCGGTGGCGCGGGATCTGACGCGAGACGTGCTTGCCCGCTACGCCCTCGTCCCACGATGTGCCGTAGCGCACGCCACGGAAGCGGCCGTTGCCGGCGGCGATCAGGGCCTCCAGCACCGGGCGCACGCGTGAACCCAGCATCAGGTCGGCCCAGCCGACGATGCCCTCGCACGCTCTTGTCTTGCCGTATTGGCCCGACGCGCTCAGCGCTGCCATGCCATTCACGAATTCGACCTCGCCGACCGGCTTCATTTCCTCCGGGCCGGTGGCGCGGAACATCGACTGGCACTCCAGGAATACCGTCGCGATGATGTTGTGGCCGCCGCCGGTGTCGGCCAGCAGCTCGGGCAGGAAATAGTGGCCGCGCACCGGCGTGTCCCAGAGATGGTGGTGCGGGTCGATGATCGGCAGATCGGGCTCCAGCGCCTTCTCCGGCGGCCGCTTGGCCAGCCAAGTCTCGAGGTCGGCGTTGTTGCGCCAGATCAGTCCGCGATATTGCGGTGTCGCCACCATGTGTTTCCTCCCGCTCTTTGCTTTACGATAGCGCAAGAGGGGAAGAGGTCATGCGTATTTGCGTGTACGGCGCGGGCGCCATCGGCGGCAATTTCGCCACGCGCCTCGCCGCAGCGGGCAACGAGGTGTCGGTGGTGGCTCGCGGCGCGCACCTCGCGG
>JBGAIW010000103.1:0-14181 GCA_044225265.1 Reyranella sp. | reverse complement strand
CGCTGCGCTCTACTTCTACAATGCTGCTGCTGTCGGTCCGGCGCTTCGGGTGATCGTCAACGGCCGTGAGATCGGCGCGCTCGGCACCGGGACCTGGGTTCGTGCCGAATTCACCGGCGGGCCGCACAACATTCGCTGCACTGGCGGCGACTCGACCAATTTCATCCAGGTCGACCTCTCGGCCGGCCAGATGCGCTTCTTCAACTACCAGATGATGCCCGGCCAGCCGGTCTGTTCGGTTCAGGAGGTCGGGCCCGACGAGGGGCGCAACGGGGTGCTGCGCGGCTATCGCGCATATCAAGGGCAATGACGACGATGCCGTTCCCTCAGCCCGAGAACGCGCCACCACAGGGCGTCAGCCCGGGAACTTGCCATACGGCTTGGTGATCAGTTCGAACAGGTGACCGTTGGAGTCCTCGAAGTAGACTCCACGGCCGCCGAAATGATGATTGATCTCGCCTGGGCCGCTTTTGTCGTGATCGGCCCAGAACGGCGCGCCAGACTGCTTGATCCGCGCAAGACCGGCATCGAACTCCGCGTCGCTGACCAGGAAGGCGTAGTGCTGCATGCGCACGTCCTGGCCGCCGCCGACGAAATCCAGGGTCACGCCGTTGCCGGTTTGCACCGGCACGAAATGGCCCCAGGGCGGGCTGACGGGAACGCCCAAGATGTCCGCCAGGAACTTGGCGGATGCATGTTTGTCCTTGGTCCAGATGATCAGATGATTGAGGTCGGGCATGTCCCGAATCTGGGGGCCTGGCCGGGAGGCTTCAAGACGCGGGATTGGGCATCACCCGGCCCTTGAGCGGTTGCCAGGTGCTGCGCGGGATCATGCGCAGCGTGTCGCGGAACTGCCGGGCGCATTCGGCCCACGTAAAGGTCTCGGCGTGGCGGCGGCAGTCGGCCGAGTCGCGACTCACGGCGGCGAGGCAGGCGATGCGCAGGTCGAGGTCCATCGCGCCGACTTTTGGATCGGTGATGACGTCGAGCGGGCCGGGCACCGGATAGGCCGCCACCGGCACGCCCGAGGCCAGCGCCTCGACCATGACCAGGCCGAACGTGTCTGTCCGGCTCGGGAAGACGAAGCAGTCGGCCTGGGCATAGCGCAGCGCCAGCTCCTCGGTGCCGACCGGTCCGAAGAAGCGCACGCCCTTGTAGCGCCGCTCCAGTTCGCGCGCCTGCGGGCCGCCGCCGACCACCCACTTGGTGCCCGGCAGATCGAGATCGAGGAACGCCTTGATGTTCTTCTCTATCGCCAACCGGCCGGCATAGAGCCAGATCGGTCGCTTGTCCGGCAGATTCCCGGGGAGTTCCTCGCGCGGCTGCGGCCTGAAGGCGGCGATGTCGACGCCGCGCGACCACGGCACGAGATTGGCGAAGCCGCGCTGGCGCAATTCCTGGCGGATCGACTCGGCCACCACCAGCACCGCCGCCGACGGCGCATGAAAGCGACGCACGAAGGCGTAGCTCCAGGCGAGCGGCAGGCGGATGCGGGCACGCACGTACTCGGGAAAGCGCGTGTGATAGGCGGTGGTGAAGGGAATGCCGCGCTTGAGGCAGAAGCTGCGCGCCGCCCAGCCGAGCGGGCCCTCGGTCACCAGATGGATCGCATCGGGCGCGAACAGCTTCAGCATGTGATGCAGCCGCGCCGAAGGAAACAACGAGAGCCGGATTTCGGGATAGGTCGGGCAGGGAAGGGTACGGAAGCGGTCGGGCCCGAAAACCTCGACTTCATGACCTTCGGCCTGCAGGAGCCGGACGATCGTCTCGATGGTGCGGACGACGCCGTTGATCTGCGGACGCCAGGCGTCCGAAACGATGGCTATGCGCAACCGGTTGTTCTCCGTTGTTCTAGCTACTCCGCCGCCACGCGCACCGGCGCGTAGTCGCTCAGCACGCTGCTGGAAACCTGCCGCGCGTGCTCCTCGGCCCAGCGCAGGATGCGCAGCTTGCCGTCGAAGCCCTCGACCAGGGCGGTGCAGCTCTCGACCCAGTCGCCGTCGTTGCAATAGAGGATGCCCTCGATGGTGCGGATCTCGGCATGATGGATGTGGCCGCAGACCACGCCGTCGACGCCGCGCCGGCGCGCTTCGCCCGCGACCGCGCGCTCGTAGTTGCCGATGAATTGGACGGCGTTCTTGACCCGGTGCTTGAGATAGGCAGAGAGCGACCAGTAGGGCAGGCCGAGCTTGCGGCGGGCCCAGTTGAAGAGCGTGTTGAGCCGGAGAGCGAGGTTGTAGGCCCAGTCGCCCAGAATCGCGAGCCAGCGTGCGTAGCGCACGATGCCGTCGAACTGGTCGCCATGGATCACCAGCAGCTTCCGGCCATCGGGCTGGACGTGGATGGCCTCTTCCTCGACCCGCACGTCGCCGAACGTGAGCTGGCAATATTGCCGCGCCGCCTCGTCGTGGTTGCCCGGGATGTAGACCACGTTGGTGCCCTTGCGCGCCTTGCGCATGATTTTCTGAACCACGTCGTTGTGCGCCTGTGGCCAGTACCACCAGCGCTTCAGGCGCCAGCCGTCGACGATGTCGCCGACAAGGTAGAGGTTGTCGCACTCGTTCTTCTTCAGGAAGTCGAGCAGCAACTCGGCCTGGCAGCCGCGCGTGCCGAGATGGATGTCGGACAGGAAGATCGTGCGATGGCGGGCCGGCTGGTGACGCTCGATGACGCTCATCGGGGAACGCTCATGTGGATAAGATCCGGCGACCACAAAATCTGTCGTGCGCGATTGCACCGACCTCAGCGGATTGTGTATGGGAGCCGTTGCGCGGAGGTGAATCGGTTGTGACAGTTCAATGACATTCACGTCCCGGAAATCGATCCTGCTGATTCGAAATCCGACGGCCGGCCGGCGCCGTCGCGGATTGGTCGACGAGGTCGTGCGCCTGGTGCGCGACGCGGGCTGGTCGGTCGACCTGGTCGACACTGCGGGCGCCGGCGATGCGCGGCGGCTGGCGGAAGCCTGCGATGCCGATCGCTACCCTGTGATCGCCGTGGCCGGCGGTGACGGCACGATCAACGAGGTGGTGAATGGATTGGCGGTGCGCCCGGCGGAGGGACTGACGCCCGTTCTGGCGATCGTGCCCCTGGGCACCGCCAATGTGCTGGCGCACGAACTCGGCCTGCGCGTCGCCGCGCGGGACATTGCCGATGCCATGACGACCGGCCGTGAGACCCTGATCTGGCCCGGCGAGGCGGCCTGTGGCTCGAACCGGCCGCGCTGCTTCTCGCTGATGGCGGGAGCGGGTTTCGACGCCAAGGTAGTGGCAGGCGTGAGCGCGCCGCTGAAGCGCCGCTTCGGCCGCGCCGCCTATGTTTGGCGTTCGATGATCGAGGCGCGGCGCTATCGGCCGGTGCGCTATGCCGTCGAGATCGATGGCCGCACCTACGAGGCGGCGTCGGCGATCGTGACGCGGGCGCGGATGTATGCCGGTCCCTATGTCGTTGCGCCGCAGGCCCGCCTGAACGAGCCGTTGCTCCATGTCTGCCTGTTCGAGCGCTGGGGCCGCTGGCAGACGCTGCGCTTCGGCCTGGCGCTGCTACTGGGCCGCCTGCCGCAAACCGGCGGCTTCCGGGTCGTCACCGGCCGGTCGGTGCGCATTTCGGTGACGGAGGACGCCGGCGAGCGCGGCCGCCAGCCCGTGCAGATCGACGGCGACGACGCGCTGGCGCTCCCGGTCTCGATCGCCTTGGCGGCGCGCGCCGTGCGTCTGCTGCAGCCGGCTTAGCCGTCGTCCCGGCCGAAGTCCGAAGGGTGAAGCGGAGGGACGACGGTCGCTACCTGACCGCCTGCTGCAGGCGCGCGATCAACTGCGGGGTCGGGTGGCCGTCGGCGGGCATGCCGATCTGCTTCTGGAACAGCCGCACCGCCGAGCGTGTCTTGGGGCCGAGCAGGCCGTCGACGTCCTCGGTGTAGAATCCGAGACGGGCCAGGCGATTCTGCATGTCGATCACCGTGTCGCGCGAGATCGGCTGATCGTCTTCCGGCGGCGCCTGCATCACGCCCGGCCCGCCCGCGATCTGGCGTGCGAGGATGCCGACGGCCAGCGCATAGAGCGTCGAGCGGTTCCAGTTCATCACCGCCTTGAAGTTGGGAAAGAGGATGAAGGCGGGGCCGCGGAAGCCGGCGGGCAGGATGATCGACGACGGCTCGTCGCTTTGCGGCAGCGGCGCGCCGCCTGCCTTCTTCACGCCCATGGCTGCCCAGGCCTTGATCGGCTTCTCGACCGAGGTGTCGGCTTGTTCCAGCGGAAAGCCGTTGGGCAGCATGACCTCGTCGCTCGACGGCAGGCCGGGCTTGAAGCCGATGCCGCGCAGGAAGTTCGACGCCGAGGCAAAGGCGTCGGGAATGCTGGTCCAGATGTCGACCTTGCCGTTGCCGTCACGGTCGACGGCCCATTTGGTGAAGGTCGAGGGCATGAATTGCATGTTGCCCATGGCGCCTGCCCACGAACCCTTCATCTGCGCACTGGTCATGTGGTTCATCGCCAGGATCTTCAGCGCCTGGATGGTCTCGTTGCTGAAGAACGCTACCCTCTTGGTCATGCAGGCCAGCGTCGCCACCGAGCGCACCACCTGGAAGTCGCCCATATAGGTGCCGTAGTTGGTCTCCATGCCCCAGAACGAGACGATGTACTGGCCGGGCACGCCGTATTCACGCTCGAGCTGGTCGAGCAGGGCCTTGTTCTGCGCGAGCTTCTGCTGGCCCTTGGCGATGCGGTCGGGCGTCACCGAGTTGCCGATGTATTTCGAGTAGGTCAGCGAGAATTCGGGCTGGCGCGAGTCGAGGTCGAGGACCTGCTGGTTCGGCGTCAGGCCCTGGAAGGCCTTGTCGACGACCGCCGCCGGCACGCCCTGGCGGATCGCGTCGGTCCGGATGTTCTGCAAGCAGTCGCGGAACTCGCCCGACGGCGCCGGGGTTTGCGGCTGGTTCGGAGCCTGCTTCTGCGCAGATGCCGGCCCGAGGGCCGGCAGGGTGAGGAGCGCCGACGTTGCGGCGCAGAGGATCGTTTTGGTGAGAGGGGACATGCCCGCGAGTTTATCACGAGCTGGCGATGGTCATCCCTTCGATTCTCACCGTCGGTGCGTTGGTCGCACTCTTGAACTGCAGGTCGCTCGCGGGTGTCAGATTGAGGAACATCTCCTTGAGATTGCCCGCGACGGTGATTCCGCTCACCGGGTAGGCCTTCTTGCCGTTCTCGATCCAAAAGCCCGAGGCGCCACGGCTGTAGTCGCCGGTCACGGCATTGACACCGAAGCCGATCATGTCGGTGATGTAGAGGCCGCTCTTGATGTCGGCGATCAGTTCGTCGGGCGAGAGCTTGCCCTTCTCCAGATAGAAGTTCGACGTGCCGCCGCCCGGCCCGTGTCCGGTCGGGTTGAGGTTGAGCTGGCGCGCCGAGGCGAGGTCGAGCAGCCAGGTCGTCAGCACGCCATCGTCGATCACGTTGTAACGCCGGGTCGGCAGACCGTCGCCGTCGAACGGGCGGCTGCCCAGCCCGCGCTTGCGCAGCGGGTTGTCGACGATGCGGATGCCCTTGGCGAAGATCTGCTGGCCCATCCTGTCCTTGAGGAAGGACGTGCCGCGCGCCACGGCGCGGCCGTTGATGGCGCCCGCCAGGTGGCCGAGCATGCTGCCCGAAACGCGGCGATCGTAGATCACGGGCAGCCTGGCGCTGGTGGCCTTGCGCGGGTTGAGGCGCTCGACGGCGAATTTGCCGGCGTTGCGGCCGACCCTGGTTGCCGGCATCAGGTCCTCGAAATGGACGGCGCTGGTCCATTCGTAGTCGCGCTCCATGCCGGTGCCCTCGCCGGCCAGCACGGCGCAGCTCAGCGAATAGCCGCCGCGGCGGAAATTGCCGCTGAAGCCGTTGCTGGTGACCAGCAGCATGCGCGTGCGGCCCCAGCCGGCCTCGGCGCCTTCGGAATTGGTCACGCCCTTGACCGCGCGCGCCGCGTCCTCGGCCGTCGCGGCGAGCTCGACCAGAGATCGCGCCGACGGGCGGCGCCTGTCGTCGAGATCGAGGTCGGGCCATTTGGTGGCGAGCAGCTCCTTCGGGGCGATGCCGCAGGTCGGATCCTCCGGCACAGCGCGCGCCATGCCGACCACGCGCTCGGCCAGGGCGCGCAGCGCCTGCGGCGAGAAGTCGGTGGTCGACACGAAGGCCTGGCGCTGGCCGACGAAGGCACGCAGGCGCAGCCCGCTGCTCTCGCTGCTCTCCAGCTTCTCGCGCTTGCCCATGCGCTGGGCGACCGAGATCGATTCGTTGACGTCGAACAGCGCGTCGGCGGCGTCGGCACCGGCAGCCTTCGCCCATTTCATCAGATCGGCGAGAAGGTTTGCGTCAGGCGCCGATTTCGAGGGGGCGGACTTGGAGCGCGCAGACTGGGACTTCGACTTGGCGGCCGACTTCGTCGGCGCCTTTCTGATCTTCGATTTTGCTTTGGCCATGCCGCCCTTTTACCGCCTCCCCGTGGCGATGGGGAGGCGGGATTGAGGACGCGCGCCGCTCAGGCGGCCTTCTTCGCTGCGCGGTTGGCGGCGCAGGTCACCGCCTTGAGCGAGGCGGCAACGATGTTGGCGTCCATGCCGACGCCCCACAGCACCTTGCCATCCTGCGTCTCGGCCTCGATGAAGCTCACCGCCTGGGCGTCGGAGCCCGCGCCGGTGGCGTGCTGGTGGTAGTCGCGCACCTTGATCCGGATGCCGCA
Organism: Reyranella sp.; assembly: GCA_044225265.1. Lineage (GTDB taxonomy): Bacteria > Pseudomonadota > Alphaproteobacteria > Reyranellales > Reyranellaceae > Reyranella. The sequence goes on along the minus strand of JBGAIW010000103.1, from coordinate 7,467 downwards.
ATCCCTGGCGAGCGCATCGACATAGCCCGCGATCGGGCCGTTGCCGTGGCCGCTGATCTTGCGCGCCTTTCCGTCGAAGGTGATCTGGGCGTCGATCAATCGAAGGTCGGGATGGCCCGGCTCCGGCACCGTGGTGTGGCTGGCGAAGGCGACCGGCGACCTGTTCTCGAGGTATTCCTTGCGGAAGGTATCCCAGATCAGCGCTGGCTGGATCTCCTTGCCGGTCTCGTCGGCGATCTGCTGGATGATCTTCGAGAACTCGACCTGCAGCAGGCGCGGCATGTCGATGCCGTAGTCGGTCTTCAGGATGTAGGCGATGCCGCCTTTGCCCGACTGGCTGTTGATGCGGATGATCGCCTCGTAGGAACGCCCGAGATCGGCCGGATCGATCGGCAGGTAGGGAACCTCCCAGACTTTACTGTTCGAGGCCTCGAGCGCCTTGAAGCCCTTGTTGATCGCGTCCTGGTGGCTGCCGGAGAATGCGGTGAACACCAGGTCGCCGCCGTAGGGATGGCGCGGGTGGACCGGCAGCTGGTTGCAGTATTCGACGGTCTGGCGGATCTCGTTGATGTTCGAGTAGTCGATCTCGGGATCGACGCCCTGGGTGAACATGTTGAGGCCCAGGGTCACCAGGTCGACGTTGCCGGTGCGCTCGCCGTTGCCGAACAGGCAACCTTCGATGCGGTCGGCGCCGGCCATGTAGCCGAGCTCCGCCGCCGCCACGCCGGTGCCGCGGTCGTTGTGCGGGTGCAGCGAGAGGATCATCGAATCGCGGTACTTGAAGTTGCGATGGCACCATTCGATCTGGTCGGCATAGATATTGGCCGATGCCATCTCGACGGTCGCCGGCAGGTTGATGATGACCTTCCTGTCGGGTGTCGGCTTGTAGACGTCGCAGACCGCCGCGCAGATGTCGCGCGCGAACTCGAGCTCGGTGCCGGTGAAACTCTCCGGCGAGTATTCGTAGACCCACTCGGTCTTGGGGTCGGCGTCGGCCAGCTGCTTGACCAGCTTGGCGCCCGATACCGCGATGTCGATGATGCCGGAATAGTCCATGCCGAACACGACGCGGCGCTGCAGCGTCGAGGTCGAGTTGTAGAGATGGACGATCGCCCGTTTGGCGCCGCGGCAGGCCTCGAAGGTGCGCTCGATCAGCTCGGGCCGCGACTGCGTCAGCACCTGGATGGTGACGTCGTCGGGAATCATCTTCTTTTCGATGAGCTCGCGCACGAACTCGAAATCCGTCTCGGACGCGGCCGGGAAGCCGACTTCGATCTCCTTGAAGCCCATGCTGCAGAGCAGCTTGAACATCCGGGTCTTGCGGTCGGAGTCCATCGGCTCGATCAGGGCCTGGTTGCCGTCGCGCAGATCGACGGCGCACCAGATCGGCGGCTTGGTGATGACCTTGTTCGGCCACTGCCGATCCTTGATCTCGATCGGCTTGAACGGAACGTACTTTTCGCCCGCGCGGGGCATCATGGGTTTCTGAACGGACATTGGAGGCCTGCGACTTTTTCTGAAGAGAATGAGGACGGACGACAACGCGACCCGCAGGGTTCCCGGACACCGGGAGGCGGGTCAGCGAATAAGTCGAAGCGTCGTCAGTCGCAGCATTGCGGGCGCCACAATAGGGGCCGCGCCACAGGAGTCAACCGCCCACACCGGCCGGGGCCGCAGCGGGGCCGCCCCCAAGCCGCCCCGAAGCCATAGGCTCCGGGGCGATTCCCGACGCGAATTCAGCGGCTCAGTTGAGGGGAATCTGGAAGTTGAAGTTGAGGCTGGACGGCTGCGCCGGCGCGAACATCTGCGGCGCCACGAAGATCGGCCGCTCGCGCTCGATGATCACCGGCCGGCTCTCGCGGACATAGACCGGCCGCTCGTGGACATAGTGAACGCGACGCTGTTCCCAGCGGCCGCGTTCGTGGCGATGGTCGTAGCGATCGCCGTAGCGGTCGCCGTCGTGCGCCAGGGCGGCGGTCGACAGGACGACGAGAGAGGTGGCGACGAGCGCGGCTGCGCCGATCAGCTTTCTGGTCATGTCACGCATGGGCATACCTCCGATATGCCTGAGATACGCAGCGGACCCCGCCCGCCATCTCCCGCTCGATTGGGGCATTGTCGCGGATTCGCGCGACCGGTTTCTGCCACGATCCGGCCCGCTCCTTGGCGTCGATGGTCAGCGCAGCGGGACGTTGATGTTGACGTTCAGGCCAGGCTGCGGCGCACCGTAATAGTAGACGGGCTCGCGTCCGTAGATGACGGCCGGTGGCGGCACCACGACGATGGGGCGCGGCGCGTACACGACCGGTACGGCCTGATAATAGACGTGTCCCGGCGGCACGAACGGTGGGCCCTTCCTCTTCCAGTACTTCTCGTCGTGAGCCTGGGCCGAGGCGGTGGCGGTCGCCACGCCGAGCGCAGCCATCGCCAGTACGGTGAGGGAACGCTGCAGGGGATTTCGAACTTTCATGGTTGGGCCTCCTCGCTTGTTCCCTAGAGGTAGCGTCACGAGCGCCACGATTGCGGTGAGAAAATTGTGACCGCAGGCCGAATTTCGCAGCGGCACCGCGCTTATTTCGCCGGTGCGCCGGGCATGATTAGATGCGTCAACCACGAGGACGGGGGAGACAGCGCGATGGCCGGGCCGCTCAGCGGAGTACGTATTCTCGACTGCACGACAGTCGTGCTGGGGCCGTGGGCGGCGCAGCAACTGGGCGATCTCGGTGCCGACGTGATCAAGATCGAGCCGCCGGAAGGCGACACCACACGCGTGCTGGGTCCGGCCCGTAACCCCGGGATGGCGGCCTTCTATCTCGGCTGCAACCGCTCCAAGCGCTCGGTCGTGCTCGACCTCAAGCAGGAGGCTGGCCGCAAGGCGCTGTTCAAGCTGGCCGAGACCGCCGACGTGCTGATGCACAACTACCGGCCCGAGCCCGCCAAGCGGCTTGGCGTAGAGTACGAGAAGTTCGAGAAGATCAATCCGAAGCTCGTCTACGTCGCGGCCTACGGCTATCGCGCCGCCGGTCCGATGGGACCGAAGGCGGCTTACGACGACATCATCCAGGCGGGCTCCGGCCTCGCCGCCCTGCAGACCGTCGTGGCGGGCCAGCCGCGCTTCCTGCCGACCATCGTCGCCGACAAGACGAGCTCAAACGGCGTGGTCTCGGCGCTGCTCGCGGGGTTGGTCGCGCGCGAGCGCACCGGCAAGGGGCAGGCGATCGAGGTGCCGATGTTCGAGACGCTGGTCTCGTTCGTGATGGTCGAGCATCTCTACGGCGAAACCTTCAAGCCCGCGCTCGACACCGCAGGCTACAAGCGCGTGCTCAACAAGGAGCGGCGGCCGTATCCTTCCAAGGACGGCTACTTCGCGCTGCTGCCCTACACCGACGGTCACTGGAAGGAGTTCTGCACGCTGGTCGGGCGCGCCGACCTCGCCGCCGATCCGCGCTTCCAGGGCATGGCCAATCGCCTCAAGAACGTCGAGCAGTACTACGCGACCCTGGCCGGCCTCTGTGCCGAGCGCACCAATGCCGAATGGGTCGAGCTGCTGAAGAACTCCAACGTGCCGCACGGCCCGGTCAACACGCTCGACGATCTGTTCGTCGATCCGCAACTCAATGCCACCGGCTACTGGCAGGACGTCGAGCATCCGACCGAGGGCAAGCTGCGCCTGCCGGGCATCGCGCCAAAGTTCAGCAAGACGCCGGCGGAGATCACCCGCCTGCAGCCGCGCCTCGGCGAGCACAGCGTCGAGGTGCTGGGCGAAGCAGGCTTCACCCAGGCTGAAATCGATGCCATGCTTAAATCAGGCGCGACCAAGACTGCCTAGTCACTGAGAGACGGCGCAAAGACCGTCATCGGAAATATCCGCGCCGCAGGGAGGAAGGCATGATCGTTCGCCCGTCACGGCGCGACGTGTTGCGTTTCGGCGCCTTGGCCGCAGCGAGCGTTTTGCCGGCGCCGGCGATAGCCCAGGCCTGGCCCAACAAGCCGATCAAGATCGTCTGTACCTATCCGCCGGGTGGCCTGACGGATATCTTCTCCCGCGCCTACGGCGAGTTCATCTCCCAGAAGCTCGGCCAGCCGGTGGTGGTCGAGAACAAGACCGGGGCGGCCGGTGCGATCGGCGCCGAACTCGTGAGGAATTCGGCCCCTGACGGCTATACCTTGATGTTCACCAACTCGACCACGATGGTGCAGAACAAGGTCCTGTTCAAAAAGCTGCCTTACGATCCCGACAAGGATTTCGCACTGGTCGCCTGGTTCAACACCGGCCACCTGCCGACCGCGGTGAACAAGGATATCCCGGTGAAGAACATCAAGGAGTTCTTCGACTGGAGCAAAGACAAGAAGGTATCCGCCGCGACCTATGGCGCAGGGTCGTTCGCGCACGTCGTGGCCGAGACGTTGAACAAGAGCCACGGCTTCAAGCTCGAGCCGGTGCATTATCGCGGCGAAGGCGCGATGTGGCAGGACATCGCCGCGGGCAACGTGCAGACCGCGACTGGCAGCTACGCCTCGCAACTGCCGTTCCTGCAGCAGGGCTCGGTCAAGGTGATCGCCGTGCCGACGCTCGAGCGCATGAAGAAGCTGCCGGACGTTCCGACGTTCTACGAGCAGGGCTACACCGACAAGGCGTTCCAGGTGCGCGGCTGGGTCGGCTGCGCGGCGCCGGCGGGAACGCCGGAGGAGATCGTGAAGAAGCTCTCGGACCTGATGGTCGAGGGCGGCAAGACCGAACGGGTTCTGAAGATCAACGACCAGTTCGGTATCGACGAAGGCGCGCGCGATCGCGCCTATTTCAAGAAGGTCCTCGATGAAGAAGGACCGGTCGTACTCGAGGTCATCAAAGGCCTGAACATCGAGCCGACCTGACAGGGAAGCCAAACAACGAAAAGGGAGGAAGTTCATGTTCGTACGCCCATCGCGGCGTGACGTGCTGCGTTATGGCACGGCCGCGACCGCCACCGCCTTGCTGCCCGCACCGGCCATCGCCCAGGCCTGGCCGAGCAAGCCGATCAGGATCATCTGCGGCTATCCGGCCGGCGGCCTCACCGACATCTTCGCCCGCGCCTATGGCGAGGCGATCTCGCAGAAGACCGGCCAGCCGGTCACCGTCGAGAACAAGGCGGGCGCCTCGGGCGCGATCGCCGCCGAGCAGGTCAAGAGCGCGCCGCCCGACGGCCACACGCTGATGTGGACGATCTCGACCACGATGATCATGAACAAGGTGCTGTTCAAGAAGCTGCCTTACGACCCAGACAAGGACTTCGTGCCGATCTCGTGGATGGACGCGGGCCACCTGCCGACGATCGTGAACGCCAAACTGCCGATCAAGGATCTGGCGGATCTCGACAAGTTCGCGCGCGCCAACAAGACGTCGCTCGGCACCTACGGCGCCGGCTCCTATAGCCATGTCGCGGTCGAGGCGCTCAACCGGCACTTCAAGCTGCAGATGGAGGCCGTGCACTACCGCGGCGAAGCGCCGATGTGGGTCGATGTCGGCTCGGGCTCGCTGACCGGCGGCAGCGGCAGCTATGCCGCGGCGTCGAGCGTGCTGCAGACCGGCAACGGCCGGCCGATCGCGGTGCCGACCAAGAAGCGCATGCGCAAGCTGCCCGATGTGCCGACCTTCCTCGAGCAGGGCGTGAGCGATATCGCCTTCCAGGTGCAGGGCTTCATCTGTCTGGTTGGCCCCGCCGCCATGCCGAAGGAGATCGTCCTCAAGCTCTCCGACATGATGGTCGAGGCCGGCAAGACCGAGCGCATCCAGAAGATCCTCGACACGTTCGGCATCGACGTCGCCGCACAGGACCACGTCTTCTTCGAGAAGATCCTGGCCGAGCAGGGGCCGGTGTGGATCGAACTGGTCAAGGGGCTGAACATCGAGCCGCAATGACACCCGGCACGGTGGCGTCCGCGACGAGTGTGCATTCGGGCGCCGCCAGATGTTCCCTTCCTGTCGGTTGCGCGGGACGAAAAGACGTGTAAATCAACGCAAGGTTGTAGGGGCAGGGTCGCTCCGGCCGGTGCGGGGATTACGCGTCGATGGCTTTGGACGTCTATGTCGGATCGCTGAGGCGCTACTACGCAGGCGAGTGGCAGAGCGTCGATGAGCGTCCGGCACCGGGTGCCAGCAGCCGTCGCGGGACGGGGGCCGCTTCGGACCTCGAGCGGCTGCGGCAGGCGGTGCTGGACTGGCGCGGCAATCTCGGCGCCTCGCTCGCCCGGATGACCGATCTCGAGATCGACTGGGACGAATCGGACGAGGCGCCGTTTTTCACAGGCCAGCCCGGGTGGGACGGGCTGGGCTCGCTGGTGCTGTGGGCGGCCTATACCGATGTACCCGCGCTCCGCCGGCCGGCCAGCCTGCCCGAGGAATGGGACGATGATCCGGCGCTGCTCCGCTGCAACAGCGAGGGTTTCAAGTCGCGCTTCTCGCACCTCGTGCGCAACGTCGAGCTGTGGCTGCCGGCGCCGCTGCCCTTCACCTTCGAAGGCGAGGACGTCGGCGGGCGGCGGATCGTCATGGGCTCGACCGAGATGCTGCTGCGGCAGCTGGGCGAGCTGAACGGCGCGACCTGGAAGGCGCGCCCGGACGAGGTCGCGGGCTGGGTGCGCCGGCCGCCTGTATCCCAAGAGGGCACGCTCGAGCCGCTGGCGCGGTACGCGTTCGCGGCGATGAGCGAGCTGGCCCGCAAGGCTGTCGAGCATCGCCTGCCGATGAAGCTCGACTTCTGAAAGGCACAACGCCCTCTCCGGGAAGGAGAGGGCGCTGGTTGGACGACCGTCAGCGTCTGGCGACGCTCAGGAGACCGCCGGCGGAGCCGAAGGAGGCTCGGTTGCAGGCGGGCGGTTGCGGCGTTCGTTCATGAACTGGTCGAACTCGGACCGGTCCTTCGCCGACCGCAGCTTGTCGAGATAGTCCTGGAACTCGCGCTGTTCCTCGTCGAGACGGCGCAGCGTCTCGTCGCGATATTCGTCGAAGGCGACGTTGCCCGAGCCGTGGCGGCTCGACCACCGGGCGCGGCGCTTCCAGGCGCGCCATTCTTCCTTGCGCGCGCGCCACTCGGATCGGAAGGCATCGCGATCCTCGGGCGAGTACCAGCGGCCGTAACCGCGATGTGAGCAGAACATGCGACCTCTCCATATGCAGATGACGAGCATGGCCAGACCCAGCGGCCAGAACAGCACGAAGCCGATGATCGTGAGCGCGATCAGTGCCGGCTTGGGCAGTTCGTCGATCCTGTCGAACACGGCCTGCATGGGGCCTCTCCTTCGTGAGTTAACGTATGTAAATGTTAACGACATTTACATTGGGCATTCTCGAACCCTGAGTCAAGGGCGCCTCACGCTTTTTGAGGAAAACCCAATCCCTGCAGGTAGATGAGCATGGCCGATTCGAGCAGCTCCTCGGCCGTCATGGGCAGCGGCCGGCGGCCGGCGTCGCCGCGGCCAAACAGCGAG
>JBGAIW010000102.1:0-15150 GCA_044225265.1 Reyranella sp. | reverse complement strand
CGACATACCAGCTGTTGCCCTCGCGCAGTACGACCTGAACGTCGTTTGCGCCGCAGAAACGCAGAGCGGCTGCTGCCACGGCATCGAGCACCGGTGTGACATCGGTCGGTGACTGCGAGATCACGCGCAGGATGTCGGCGGTCGCCGTCTGCTGTTCGAGGGCCTGGCGCTGCTCGGTGAGCAGGCGCGCATTGTCCATCGCGATCACGGCCTGGGCGGCGAAGTTCTGCAGCAGCGCGATCTGCTTGTCGCTGAAGGCGCGGTTCTCCTTGCGATACATGATGATGGCGCCCTGCAGGGCGTCGTTCTTGCGCAAGGCCACGAAGATCGCAGTGTTGGCGCCGATCGCGACCAGCGCCGTCGCGCCGATGAACCCGGAGCGATAGATCTCGCTGTTGGGCAGGTCGACGAACTGGACGACCGCCTCGCCCTTGACGAGGCGGCCGAGGCCGGAGATTTCCGGCGGGTCGGGAATATGCCGCCCGCCCTGCAGGAGCAAGGGCGGCACGTTGCGTGTGGCGGCGACCTCGAAATCTCGTCCCGTGTAGCGGGCGAACATCCCGAAGCTCGCCTCGCAGAGGTGCATTGCCTTGTCGATCGTCGTGCTGAATACGGGCTCGAGATCCCCGGGCGAAGTGTTGATGACTTCCAGCACCTCGGTCATCGCCGTCTGCTGTTCGAGCATCTCGATCTGTTCGGAGAGCAGTTGCGCGTTGTGCATTGTCAGCAGCGCCTGCGCGGCGAAGGCCTCCACCAGCGCGATCTGCTTGTCGCTGAACAGCCGCACATCGTGGCGGTAGAGAATGAACAGTCCGACCGTGCCACGCTTGCCGACGAGGGGCACGGTGACGACGGTTCGGATGCACTGTCATGGGGACGCGGTGCTTCAGATAGGCCTCGCTCTGGGCCAGGTCAGCGACCTGGAATGTCCTGCCCTCCAGCAGGGAGCGGCCGGCTGCGTTGCCGGCGGCAATCGGTTGCGGGACGGCCCAGTATTCGGCCAGCTGCGGCGGCGCATTGCGTTGCGCGAGCATCCGCAGATGGTCGCCTTCGTATGCGAGAAGTGCCCCGAAGGGCGCGTCGCACAGTTCCATCGCCCGGGCGATGATCAGGTCGAAGATGAGCGAGACATTGCCCGCCGAGGCATTGATCGCCTGCAGCACTTCGGACATTGCCGCCTGCTGCGCGCGGGCCTCGTCGCGCTCGGCGAGGGCGGCTTCGAGCTGCTGTCGCAACTGGGCGACCGTCTGCCCCTCCGGCATGGCCGGCTCTGCGTTCATGTGGCCCCGGTTTCCCGCATGAGCTCGACTTTACCTACTCCAAGTCAGGGAAAGCCAATCGGAATCCAGTCGAATGGCAGGAGATGTTTTTGCTGAAACACTGTCGGAAAGGCACAGTTGGCAGTGGTCCGTGGCAACCTGTTCACCGACGATCGGAGTCCCGTGGCACTGTCGCCGGGAGTCACGTTGAGAAGGGGAGAGCAATGTCCAACATCCGCTATGTCGTCGATGTGCCGGGCTATCCGCCGTCGCATTCGCCGTACAGCCACGCCGTGGTCGGGGGCGGCTTCGTGTTTGTCGCCGGCCAGGCTGCGGTGCGTCCCGGCGGCGGCGCGATGGAAGTCGTGGGCACCACGATCCAGGAGCAGACGCGCCAGGCCATGCGCAACGTCGAGACGGTGCTGAAAGCCGCCGGCTCCAGCCTCGACAGGCTGGTCAAGGTGACGATCCTGATCGCCCGGCCACAGGATTTCGGCGGCATGAACGAGGCCTATGCCGAGTTCTTCCCCGGGAACAAGCCGGCGCGCTGCGTGGCCCGGCTGGGGCCGGAGATTCCGGGCATCCTGATCTCGATCGAGGCGCAGGCGCTGGCCTAGAGGCTCAGCGCACCTGCGTCCGATACCAGTCGAGGATTTCCGCGCCGGTCCACATCACGACGCCGTCATGGCCGAGGATGTAGTCGTAGAGCATTTCCAGGTACTTGATCCGGTGAGGAACGCCCGTGAGGTAGGGGTGGATCGAAATCGCCATCACGCGCGGCGCCGACGCGCCGTCGGCATGCAGGCGGTCGAACTGATCGCGGCCGCGCCGGAAGATCTCGTCCGAGGGCTGCTTCTCGACGGCGCTGATCACCACGTCGTTGATCTCGACCGTGTACGGCACCGAGACGACCGGGCCGTGCCTGGTCGTGAGCGTGACCGGTTGTTCGTCCATCACCCAGTCGGCGACGTACTCGATGCCGGCCTCGGCCAGTAGGTCGAGCGTCTCGTCGGTCTCGGTCAGGCCGGGGCTCTCCCAGCCGCGCGGCGCCTTGCCGGTGAAGGCCGCGATGGCCGCGATCGTGTCGGCGATCGCCCGGCGCTGGTCGTCGACGCGGTGCATCGGCTTCTGCACGAAGCCGTGGCCCATGAAGTCCCAGCCGGCCTTCAGGGCTTCCTCGCACGCCTCGCGGTAGAGCTCGATTGCCGTGCCGTTGACGGCGAAGGTCGGCTTCAGGCCACGCTTGCCCAGTACCTCGAGGAAGCGCCAGAAGCCGACGCGCATGCCGTATTCGTGCCAGGCCCAGTTCGGCACGTCGGGTAGCAGGGGTTGCCCCATCGGCGGCGGCAGCACGGTGCGCGGCATCGCACCCAGGGGACTCCAGTTCTCGACATTGACGATCGTCCACACCGCGACGTGTGCGTTGCCGGGAAGCACCAGCCTGGGCCGCTTGTGGATCGGCAGATAGGGCGTACGCCCGCGGACGGTCTCGCCAATCTCTCGCGCCATCGATACTCTCCCGCCTTCCCGGCAACCTTCAGGATCATGCCAGCAATGACGACCCTTCGCAGCGTCCGCACCCTGGCGCGCTATCGAATGTGGGCCGACCGCCTCACCTTCGATGCCGTCGCCAGGCTCCCTGCAGGGGAAGCCGAGAAGGAACGGCCGACCCTGTTCAAGACGATGATCGGCACGCTCAACCACAACTATGTCGTCGATCTCATCTGGCAGGCCCACCTCGAAGGGCGCGACCATGGATTCAAGGCGCGCAACCTCGTGCCCCATCCCGAACTGGCCGTTCTCTGGACAGCACAGCAGGCAATCAACCAGTGGTACATCGACTGGGCCGACCGGCAGTCCGAGCAGTCGTTGGCGGAAATCGTGCAGTTCCGGTTCGTCAGCGGCGACAAGGGCGCCATGAGCCGTGGCGACATGCTCCTGCATGTCGTCAATCACGCGACGTACCATCGCGGCTGGGTGGCCGAGATGTTCTTCCAGGTGCCGGCGAAGAACCCGACTACCGATCTGCCGGTCTATCTCGGTGAGATCGCTTCTAGCGCTGCCTGAAGAAAAGCCAGGGATCGCGCATGAACGACGTGCGCGCCGTGTAAAGGCGATCCGGATCGGTCGAGCAGAGCGGCAGCGCTGCGCGACGCTGGAAGATCATGTCGCGCCGCACGCCAGTGGTGTTTTCCGAAGTGCCGTGCGCCAGGAAACTGTGCGCGACGATGACGTCGCCCGCCCTCAGCCTGGGCACCACCATGTCGGCGCTCAGGAATTTCTTCTGGGCTTCGATCTTGGCTTCGCCCCAGTTCACGTCGGACCGTCGACGCGACATCGGTCAGCGCCACGCCGAACAGGAAGTTGAAGCAGGCGAGCGACGGCTTGGTGCCGCCGTCGATATGGAAGTGCCGGCCGACGATGCCCTTGGTCGCGAAGCCCGGCAGGGTGGAGGCGAGCTGGATGCGCTCGGGCCGGTTCACGCTCTCGAGGATCTCTTCCGCCAGCGGATCGAGCACAGTGTCGACGACCGCCACGAAATCCGGATGCCGGCAGTCGCGGATCTCGCGCCAGGTTTCGTTCTTGCTGCGCTCCCAATCCGGCTCGGGATGCGTGGCGTTCAGCCTCGCAGCCGTCGCCTGTGCCGTCGACAGCAGCGCAGGCGGAACGGCGCCGGCGACGATCGTGAAACCCTGCCGGCGAAGCTCGTCCCAGTTCCTGCTGCCGAAGACCATCTCATCCCTTGTTCGGATTGATCAGGTACTTCTCGCCGGTCGCGCGCTTGTTGTAGACGGCGATGTTCTTCGGATCGAGCGCCTCGGCCAGCGAGATCGTCCGGGTGTAGTGGCTGGCGAAGGTGGTCTTCAGTTCGTTGACGACGCGCTCGCGCAGCCGCACCTGCTCGGGCCGGCCGATCTTCTGCAGGAACGGCGTCAGCAGCCAGCCGCCGACACCCCACGCCATGCCGTAGTTGCGGGTCAGCTCGACCGGGCCCATCGCCAGGCTGCCATAGATATAGACCTGCTTGTGTGTGCTCGAGCCGTAGCGGCTGTATTCCTTGGCGGTCTTGTTCAGCGCGATTTCCATCGCCGTCAGGATCTGGCTGGCGAGCTTGCCGCCGCCGATCGCGTCGAAGGCGATGGTGGCGCCGGTCTCGACCAGCGCCTGGACGAGGTCGTCCATGAATGTCGCCGAGGTGCTGTCGACCACGTGCTTCGCACCGATGTCTTTCAGGATCTTGGCCTGCGCCGCCGAACGCACGATGTTGACCAGCCCGATGCCGTCCTTGAGGCAGATCTTGTTCAGCATCTGGCCGAGGTTCGAGGCGGCGGCGGTGTGGACCAGCGCCTTGTGGCCCTCGCGCTTCATCGTCTCGGTCATGCCGAGCGCGGTCAGCGGATTGACGAACCACGACGCACCCTCGGCCGCCGTCGTGCCGGCGGGCAGGGGTTGGCAGTCGCGCGCGTTGAGCAGCCGGTACTGCGTGTACATCGCGCCGCCGACCATCGAGACCAGCTTGCCCTTGAGCGCCTGCGCCGCCTCGGAACTGCCGACCTTGACCACGGTGCCCGCGGCCTCGTTGCCGACCGGCATCGACTTGTCGAGCCGTGCGGCGAGAAACGGCAGGGCCGCCTCGGACACCTTGGCCTTCACCACGATGCTGTCGCCGCTGCCGCTCACCTGCGCCTGGCTCATGTCGGCGGGACCGAGCAGCAGGCCGAGATCCGACGGATTGATCGGCGTCGCCTCGACCTTGACCACGACCTGGTCCGGACCGGGTTCGGGCACCGACACCTTGGCGAGCGACAGCTCGAGCTCGCCGGTCTTCCTGATCAGCGAGCGCAGTTCGAGCGCGGTGGCGGGGGTGGCGTCGGCCATGGTGCGAGTCCTCTTTCCTTTGGGACGCGCACTCTACTGTGCCGGGGGCCTGCTTCGAAGGGCTTTCCTCCCTGCGCAGAGCGCGGGGAGGTGTCGACGTCTTACGGCGACGGAGGGGTCTTGAGTTGCCCATGACCCCATCGCCCTCGTAAGACGAGGGCACTTCCCCGTCGCGGACTCCGCGACAGGGAAGAATCTTCTCAGGCCGCCAGCCTTATCCAGCGCCCCACCGTGTCGCGCAGGCGAGTGATGTTGACCGGCTTGGCGATATAGCCATCCATGCCGGCCGCGCGGCAGCCGTGCCGGCGGCCCCGGGGTGAACAGGCCTGCGCTGACGTCGAAGGCGCCAGCAGGCTGCCGCACGGCGATGACGATGCGGCGCAGGGTGGCGGCCACCGGCCAGATCCTCCTCGCCATGTGCCCTGGCTCGCAATAGAGCGCGCCATCGCCAGGCCCGGCAGCAAGCCGGTCCCGATGTGCAGGTAGGTGCGGCCAGGCGAGCGCCATGGATCAGCGCGGTGAACAGGCCGGGCCAGGATCGGGCGCGACGGCGGCGAGCAGGTCGATCAGGGCGGCGATGCCGCCCGCCATCAACGCGCCGCTCCAGGCCAGGCGCTGGGCGCGAACGACTGCTTGGCGCCGATGTTGGTGCCGACCAGCGCCGTCAGCGCCGCACCGATGCCGAAGCTGATCGGGACCAGCATGTATTCGAGGCGGCTGCCGATGCCGTAGCCCGCGATCGCGCCGTCGCCCGCGCGGCCGATCAGGCCGGTGACCAGCAGCACCGTGCCGTTGGTCAGGATGACGACGAGGCAGGCGATCAGGCCGACTTTCAGGATGTCGTCGAACGACTTCCAGCGGAAGCCGCCGACCGGGAAGTGCAGGCGCAGCGCGGCGTGCGGGCCGATCAGGCGGAACAGCATCCAGAGGGCGGCGAGCGTGAAGCAGATCACCGCCGAGGCCGCCGGTCCCTGGATGCCGAGCCGCGGCAGGCCCACCCAGCCGAGCGTGAGCGCGCCGCACAGCGGGATCTGCAAGGCCGCGGCGGCGACCAGCGCGTAGCCTGGCGTCTTCATGTCGCCGGTGCCGCGCAGCACCGAGGCCATCGAGTTGGCGATCCAGTGTGCGAAGCAGCCGAGGAACAGGATGGTGGCAAAGGCCTCCGCGCCGTCGAGCGCACGGCCCGAACCGCCGAGCGCGCCGAAGATCAGGCGGCCGAAACCTACGAATGTGATCGCGAACAGCGTCGCCATGCCGAGCGCGATGACCAGCGCGTGCGACGCCGCGGCCTCGGCGGCGGCGCGGTTGCCCGAGCCGAGCGCGCGGGCGACCGACGACGAGATGCCGCCGCCCATCGCGCCGGCCGACATCTGGCCGAGCGCCATCTGCGCCGGGAAGACGAGCGCGAGCGCCGCGAGCTCGACGACGCCGAGCTGACCTACGAACCAGGCATCGGCGATGCTCACCAGGCTCTGCATGGCGACGTTCAGGACGTTCGGCGCGGCGAGGGTCAGGATGGTGGGCACGATCGGCCCCGCCAGCATCATCTGCCGGCGTTCAGCGGGACTCATGCGCGCTTCGTATCACGCATGGCGCGGGCAGCGGATGAGGTTATTTCATGAGGGGGCGACGGAATTACTTCGTCGTCCTCGGAGCGCGGCACTCCATGCCGCTCACCCCACCAGGTTCGAAATCTGTGAGCGCCACGCCCAGGTGGCGCTCCCAACCATTCAGTGTAAGCGCGCTCCTTCCAGGATCGACAATCGGCAGGCTGGTTCACGGTGCGGACTTCCGCCACGAGGTTCATCGGGATCGTGACGTCGAAGCGATCCTCCAGTTCCATCACCATGTCCATGATGGTGAGCGAGTCGACCGTGGTCGCGTCGCTGATCACGGTCTCGCCGCTGATTGGGTGTCCCTCGACGCTGAACGGCGCGAGATGGCGACGGATTTCCTGCAGGACGTCCATCTGCAGGGCGACGTGCTCCACCTTGGTGGCGACGAGTTCGTGGTTGGTTTGCATGCGCGGACTCCGGCGGGAGAGGGTGCGTGCATTTTACATTCGTCTTCGGCGGGAGGGAAATAACGTTTGGTTACCGCCGTTGCGGCCGCGACTGAAGTATTTCGCCGCTGGGGCGCGCGCCCAGCGCTACTCCGCGGCCAGCCGGGCCGGGGCCAGCCAGCGGTCGAAATCGGCGAGCGCTCGGGCCGACAGGGCCTGCTTGCGTTCCTTGCCGCGGAAAGTACCCCCCTCGGGCGGGGCGATCGGCGGAAACAGGCCGAAATTGACGTTCATCGGCTGGAAGGTGGCGACCTCCGCGCCGCCGGTGATGTGGTTGAGAATCGCGCCCATCGCCGTGGTGGCGGGCGGCGGCATCGCCGCCTGTCCGCGCGCTTCGGCGGCGGCGAAGCGGCCGGCGAGCAGGCCCATGGCGGCGCTCTCGACATAGCCTTCGCAGCCGGTGATCTGTCCCGCGAAGCGGATCTGGGGCCGGCCGGCGAGGCGCAGGACGCTGTCGAGCAGGCGCGGGCTGTTCAGGAACGTGTTGCGGTGCAGGCCGCCCAGCCGCGCGAACTCCGCCTTCTCCAGTCCCGGGATGGTGCGGAAGATGCGGACCTGCTCGGCATGTTTCAGCTTGGTCTGGAAGCCCACGATGTTCCACAGCGTGCCGAGCGCATTGTCCTGGCGCAGCTGCACGACCGCCCACGGCCGCCGCCCGGTGCGCGGATCGCGCAGGCCGACCGGCTTCATCGGGCCGAAGCGCAGGCTCTGCGGTCCGGAGGCGGCGATCACCTCGATCGGCTGGCAGCCCTGGAAGTAGGGCGTGTTGGCCTCCCATTCCTTGAATTCGGTCTTGTCGCCGGCGAGCAGCGCCGCGACGAACGTCTCGTACTGCGGCTTGTCCATCGGGCAGTTGTAGTAGTCGCCGTCCAGGCCGGCCTGACCGGGGCCTGCCTGGCCATTGGCGGACGGCGCCTGTTCGCCGGCCTTTTGCTCGCCACCGGGCCCGACCTTGTCGTAACGCGACTGCTTCCAGACGATCGACTGGTCGATGCTTTCGTGATGCACGATCGGCGCGATGGCGTCGAAGAAGGCCAGCGACTCCGCGCCGGTGTTCCTGACGATCGCGTCGGCGAGGGCAGCCGAGGTCAGGGGGCCGGTCGCGATGATGGTGGGACCCCACTCGGCAGGCGGCAGGCCGGTCACTTCCTCGCGCTTGAGCGTGACCAGCGGATGGGCGAGCAGGGTCTTCTGGACCTCGTCGGAGAAGCCATGGCGATCGACCGCCAGCGCGCCGCCCGCCGGCAGCTTGTGCCGGTCGGCGGCGCGCATGATCAGCGAGCCGGCGCGCCGCAGCTCCTCGTGCAGCAATCCCACGGCGTTGTTGGCGGCGTCGTCGGAGCGGAAGGAGTTCGAGCAGACCAGCTCGGCCAGGCCGTCGGTCAGGTGCGCCTCGGTGCCGCGCACGCCGCGCATCTCGTGCAGCACCACGGGCACGCCAGCCGAGACGAGCTGCCAGGCGGCCTCGCTGCCTGCGAGGCCGCCGCCGACAACGTGAACGGCTGCGGGGACGCCCTTTGGGGCGATGCTTGACGTCATTCGATCCTGTCCGAGATGTGCCCTCTTACATGAGGGAGGTGCCGATGGCGATCAAGCTCCACGATCCGAGGGGCATGGGTGTTTCGCCGGAGTGCGGCCTGTACTGCGTGACCTCTCCTGCATGGCGCTTGACGCCGCAGGCTGCGACCTGAGACTGAGGGGCACCAATCTGAACGACTCATCTGGAGGAGCCCATCATGGCGATCAACTTCCACAATCCGAAGACCGTCTCCTTCTCGGGCAAGTACAGCCTCGCGGCCGAGGTGCCGGCGGGCACGCGCCTGCTCTACGTGTCGGGCCAGGTCGGCACGGCGCCGGACGGCAAGCTGGCGGTCGGCTTCGACGCGCAGTGCGAGCAGGTCTGGATGAACATCGGCGAGGTGCTGCGCTCCGGCGGCATGTCCTTCAAGGACGTCGTCAAGGTCACGGTGTTCCTGACCGACAGCCGCTTCGTCGCTCCCTACCGCGAGGTGCGCGACCGCTTCATCAAGGACGCGCCGTATCCCGCGTCGACCCTGCTGATCGTCGCCGGCCTCGCAGATCCCGCGATGCTGGTCGAGGTCGAGGTCGTGGCGGCCAAGTGATCTCGCCGTCGCCCCGCCTGGAGCGACAGCGATGACCGACACGCTCAAGGTCGGCCTCGCCCAGCTCAACCCGAAGGTCGGCGACGTCGCGGGCAATCTCGCCAAAGTGCGGGCCGCGCGCGCCGAGGCCGGGAAGCAGGGCGCCGACCTTGTGCTGACGACGGAACTGGTCCTCGCGGGATACTTCCCCGAGGACCTGGTGCTGAAGCCGTCCTTCGTGAAGCGCTGCCACGAGGCGGTCGAGGAGCTGCGCGCCGACACGATGGACGGCGGGCCGGCGGTGGTCGTCGCCACGCCGTGGGCCGAGGACGGCAAGCTCTACAACGCCATCATCGCGCTGCACAAAGGAGAGATGATCGGCAAGCGCTTCAAGGTCGACCTGCCGAACTACGGCGTGTTCGACGACAAGCGCGTGTTCTCTCCCGGCCCGATGCCGGGGCCACTGGTGTTCAACGGCGTGCGCATCGGCGTGCCGATCTGCGAGGACGTCTGGACGGCGGACGTCGTGGAATGCATCTCCGAGACCGGCGGCGAGATCCTGCTGGTGCCGAATGCGTCTCCCTACGAGATCGGCAAGACCGACACCCGGGTCCAACTGGGCGTGCAGCGCGTGGTCGAGAGCGGCCTGCCGTTCGTCTATCTCAACCAGGTCGGCGGCCAGGACGAGGTGGTCTATGACGGCGGCTCCTTCGCCTTGGGCGCCGATCGCCAGCTCAAGGCCAAGCTCGCCTCGTTCCGCGAGCAGGTGGCGACGCTCGAGTTCCGTCGCGGTCAGAAGGGCTGGGAGTGCCAGCCCGGGCCGATCGCTCCCGAGCTGAGCGACATCGAATCGATCTACCAGGCGATGATGCTCGGCCTGCGCGACTACGTGAACAAGACCGGCTTCCCCTCGGTGGTGATCGGCCTGTCGGGCGGCGTCGACTCGGCGCTGACGGCGGCGGTGGCGGCCGATGCGCTGGGGCCCGACCGGGTCGCGACCATCATGATGCCGTCGCCCTACACCAGCGCGCACTCGCTCGAGGATGCCAGGGCCTGCGCCGCGGCGATCGGCGTGAAGTACGACATCGTCTCGATCGAGCCTGCGATGGCAGCGTTCCGCGCCATGCTGACGCCGCTGTTCGGCAACCGCAAGGAGGACGTCACCGAGGAGAACATCCAGAGCCGGGCCCGCGGCGTCACCCTGATGGCGGTGTCGAACAAGCTGGGCGGCATGGTGGTGACGACCGGCAACAAATCCGAAATGGCCGTCGGCTACGCCACGCTCTATGGCGACATGTGCGGCGGCTACAACGTGTTGAAGGACGTCTACAAGACGACGGTCTTCGAGCTCTGCCACTGGCGCAACGCGCATTTTCCGGACGGCGCGATGGGCCGCAGGGGCAGGGCGATCCCCGAGCGCATCATCACCAAGCCGCCTTCCGCCGAGCTCAAGTCCGACCAGAAGGACGAGGATTCGCTGCCGCCCTATCCGGTGCTCGACGCCATCCTGAAGGGCCTGATCGAGCGCGACCTGTCGGCCGAGGACCTCGCGCGGGAAGGTTTCGACGGCGCCACGGTCAATCGCGTGTGGCGGCTGCTCGAGGGGGCGGAGTACAAACGTCGCCAGGCGCCGCCCGGCGTGAAGATCACCTCGCGCATCATCAGCCGCGAGCGGCGCTATCCGATCGTCAACGGCTTCCAGGGGTGACAATGCTGATCGCGCAGTTGTCCGACATGCATCTGAGGTCCGAGGGCCAGTTGCTCTACGACCGCATCGATACGGGGGCGTATTTCGAGCGCGCGATCGCGCATGTGCTGAAGCTCGATCCGGCGCCCGACGTCGTGCTCCTGACCGGCGATCTGGTCGAAGCCGGCAGGCCCGAGGAATATGCCCGCCTGCGCCGGCTGATCGCGCCGCTGCCCATGCCGGTCTACGTCATCCCGGGCAACCACGATGCGCGCGACGCGCTGCGCGCCGCCTTCGCCGACAAGGCGTACTTTCCCGTCACGGGCTTCCTGCAATACGCGGTCGAGGAAGGGCCGGTCCGATTGATCGCGCTCGACACGCTGGTCGAGGGCAAGAGCCATGGCGAGCTCTGCGCGGAGCGGCTGGCTTGGCTGGAGGCGCGGCTGGCGAAATCCGACAAGCCGGCGGTCCTCTTCATGCACCATCCGCCGTTCGACACCGGCATCAGCCCGTTTGACCGTCACAAACTCAATGTCGGTGGCGAGCGTCTGGCCGAAATCGTGAAGCGGCATCCGCAGGTCGAACGCGTGACCTGCGGCCACGTCCATCGGCCCATCCAGGTGCGCTGGGCCGGCACCATAGCCTCGACCGCGCCCAGCACCGCACATCAGGCGACCCTCGACATGGCGCCTGACGCGCCACTCAGCATGATGATGGAGCCGCCGGCGATGGCGTTGCATCAGTGGCTGCCCGGCACGGGTCTGGTGACGCATGTCAGCTATATCGGCGAGTTCGAGGGGCCGAAGCCCTTCCGCAAGATGTAGCGGCAGCCTTGTCGTCGCCGTAAGCGGTTCGCAGCCGTGCCTCCCTCCCTGAGTTCCCTGAGCCGGCGAATCGGGCCGGGTATCGTCACCGGTGCGGCCGACGACGATCCGAGCGGCATCGCGACCTATTCCCAGGCCGGCGCGCAGGCGGGCCTCGGGTTGCTGTGGTCTGTGGTGATCACGCTGCCGATGATGGTCGCGGTGCAGTCGGTCAGCGCCCGCATCGGGCGGGTCACCGGCCGAGGCCTCGCCGGCAACATGCTGCGGATCTTTCCGCGTCCCGTGGTCTACCTGCTGGTCGGCCTGCTGCTGGTCGCCAACACCATCAACATCGCGGCCGACCTGGTCGCCATGGGGGCGGCAGCCAAGCTCGCGATCGGCGGCCGGGAGTACCTCTATACGTCTGGGTTCGCGGCGGTGTCGCTGCTCGCCGTCGTGTTCGTGCCGTACCATCGCTATGTCGGCGTGCTGAAATGGCTGACGCTCTCGCTGTTCGCCTATGTCGGCGTGGTCTTCACCGTCCACATCGACTGGCTGGCCGTCGTCCAGGGTGCGCTGGTGCCGCGGTTCGATCTCACCGGCGAAACGCTGACGCTGATCGTCGCCATCTTCGGCACCACCATCAGCCCCTATCTCTTCTTCTGGCAGAGCTCCGAGGAGGTCGAGGACGAGGAGGCCGACCCCGAGGCCGGGCCGCTGGTCGAGCATCCCGAGCAGGCGCCGCGCGAACTGACCCGCATCGGCTGGGACACCTGGGCCGGCATGATCTTCTCCAACCTGATCGCCTTCTTCATCATCCTGACCACCGCCGTGACCTTGCACGCCAGCGGCCAGACCGACATCCAGACCACGGAGCAGGCGGCCGCGGCGCTGAAGCCGGTGGCGGGCGATCTTGCCTTCGCCCTGTTCAGCCTCGGCATCGTCGGCACCGGCCTGCTTGCCGTGCCGGTGCTGGCGGGTTCGGCCGCCTACGCGGTGGGCGAAGCCGGCGGCTGGCGCATCGGGCTGGAGCGCCGGCTCGGCGAGGCGCGGCTGTTCTACGGCGTGATCGCGATCGCCATCCTGCTCGGGCTCGTGGTCGGGCAGGCGGGGCTCGATCCGATCAAGGCGCTGCTGTGGAGCGCCGTCGTCAACGGCGTCATCACCGTGCCGACCATCGCCGCCATGATGCTCGTCGCCTCGAAGCCGGAAGGCATGGGACCGTTCACGGCGACGCGCTGGCAAAGGATCGGTGGCTGGGCGACCACGGCGATGATGACCGTCGCGGCGGTCGGCATGTTCGCCACGATGTGACGACTGCCGCAGTGGCATTTTCCTTGACATTCGTTGCGATTTTGGCCATTATGCAAATCAAGCCTCCCGGGAAACCGGCGAGGCTTTTTTGTTGGCCGAGGAGGACCCCCGCGATGCTGTCTTGGTTGTCTTACGCTGCCGCCGGCCCCCAGGGGGCGCCGCAGGCGTGTGTCCACAGTGTCGGTAGTCGGGTGTTTTCCGCGAAGGCTCGCGAGGCCTCGCGAGGCCTCGCGAGGACGCCGCAGAACGCCATCCAACGGCTTGAAGGACTTGGAGAATCTGTCGATGACGCCAGTTTGCGCGAACTCCCGGTTTTTCTCCTCGTCATTGGACACGCGTAGATCGCAATTTGTCCGTACGAGCATTGCGGTTTTCTGGAGGGATTCGAGAATTTCTCCGGAGGGAGGCGGCAAGTAACTGATGCGCCCCGAGAAAGTGCGGATTTCTCGAAACGCTCCGGAGGATTTTTTCGAAGAGGCTACACCGCGCAGGGAAAGTGGGAAAAGCGCGACAAAGGCCTATGACAGCGGCAACGAACGTGTCCCACCCCGGATGGGATTCGGTGGGACGGGTGGGACGGCGGAGCGTAGCGTTGGAGACCTGTACACGTAGAGTAGTCGTGATGGAGACCCGGATCCGACAAGCGCGGGGGCCACAGGAGACGCCGGACAAGCCCCGGTTGGGCGGAGAGCCGGATCAAGTGTGGCAGCGCAGCTGCGCGACGGCGAGCGTGTTGGCCTAGGCGCGGAGCGCCGAAGGTTAGCGCTCGCGCGGTTCCAATTTCAGACTCGTCGGAAGCTAAGGCCCCGCTGTCGCGCCAGGTCCTTCGCATCGCTCAGGACGACATGATGGTTGATCATGCAAGTCAGTCGTCCTGAGGCACCGCCGAAGGACCTCACGGTTCAATACGGCCTTCGATTGCCGCTTTCACACCCTTTAGGGCATTTCCAGAAATTCCGGAATTTCCGGAAACGCGCAGCGTCATGTCCGAATATCGAAACGTTCCAAGAGCTTGCCGACCGAAAGCCGCCATTTCTGGAAGCGATTGTTTTTTCCGAGCCGAGCCCCTGGAATGCCAGGCGGTCGCTCCGCGAAAATTCGCGAATGTGGCCACGTGCTTGAGTCTAAACGATTCGCGGATCGATGATTTTTTCGCCGCGTCGGGATTTGCCGGAAGGGGCAAGCGCCTCCGACAACCATATCTGGGGCGGTTACTCGAAGTGAGCGTTAGATTGTCGTTTTAATAACGGTCACCTTCGGTAAGCACACAATAGATTGTGCAGCGCGCGGCGCAGCTGCGTGACGGCGAGTGCGCCTTCCACGTCAGACAGAGACATGAGATCCGGTCCTGCGAAACATCTGGGCAATGCCGATCACCTACTGACACCTGCCGTCAGTGGCACCGAGCATGCTCCGGACCATGAAGCTCTATTCCGGTCCGCTCAGCATGTTCGGCGCCAAGGCCGAGATCGCGCTCGCCGAGAAGGCGATCGACTTCGAACTGGTCATGGTGCCGTTCGAGATGAAGACGCTCTATCAGCCGAAGCATCCCGAGGTGCTGCGCATCAATCCGAAGCGGCAGGTGCCGGTGCTGGTCGATCCCGGTGCGGGGCCCGGTGCAGGGGGCGATCTCGAGATCTTCGATTCGACCCAGATCTTCGAGTATCTCGAGACGCTGAAGCCGGAGCCGGCGCTGTGGCCGGCCGATCCGCGGGCGCGCGCCCGACTGCTCGAGCACAAGTCCGACGAAGTCTATTTCCCGCCGATCGTCCGGCTGATGGGGCTGCAGGACCGGCCCGCCGATCCGGTCGCCATCGAGGCGCGCGCGGCGGCGTCCGCCTTCTACGACGAGATGGAGGCGACCCTCGGCGCGCAGGACTGGCTCGGCGGCAGCTACTCCTATGCCGACATCGGCTTTTTCATGGCCGCGCTGTTCGGCGAACGTATGGGCGCTCCCTTCGAATCGCGCCATGAGAGATTGCAAGTGTGGCGCAATCGCATGTGTGCGCGACCGGCGGTGGCCAAAGTCGCCGGTGCGATGGCC
>JBGAIW010000101.1:0-14357 GCA_044225265.1 Reyranella sp. | reverse complement strand
GAACTCGAACCAGGTCAGGAAGTCGAACTGCGCGCCCTCCTGGTCGCGGCAGTGCACGAGCTGGCGCGAGACCACCGAGAGATAGTCGCTGCCGATCGCGATGTGCTGCGACCTGTCCTCGAGCACGGCGCGGCGCTCGTCCTGCGCCATGCCCCACCACGCGGCGGACTTGGTGATCGGGATCAGCGCCCCCCGCGTCGCGCCGGGCTTGGCCAGCACCGACGGCGTGGCGTCGAGGATCTTCTTCTCGGCGGCATTCGTGTACCGCAGGTTGCTGGTGACTCCCGACAGGGTCCACGCGGCGGCGGCATCGGCCGCCGTCCCACGATCGACGAAGGCCACGTCCGCAAGACCGCTGCCCTCGACCGACTGCTGTCGCGTGACCTTCCAGTTGCCGCGGACGCCCCCGTTGAAGACGATCGGATCAGCCATGCGCCATCACCCCGATGGCCCCGGCACGCAACTTCCATACCAGGCGATCCCACCAGCTGGCGTTCTGCACGATATCGGCCTTGTAGAAGGACGGGCAGAGCACGGCGGCGTCGGCGACCTCGCCGCACAGGCCGCAGCCGACGCAGCCGTTGTTCACGTGCGCCACGGGATCGGTGCGCAACGGATCGGGGCTGGGCTTCACCACCAGCGACGGGCAGCCCGAGAGGCGGATGCAGGAATGGTCGCCGGTGCAGACCTCGTCGTCGACGCCGTAGCGCGTGCGCACGACCCGCTCGCCGCGCTTCAACCGGGCGGCGATCTGCGGCCGGATGCGGCGCTGGCGCGCGAGCTGGCACTCGCCGTCGGCCACAATCACCTTGAGGCCGCTCTCCCGGGTGTTCATCGCCTCGCGCAGCGAGCCCAGCATGGTGGCGACGTTGTAGGTCCGGATCGTGCGCAGCCATTTCACGCCCATGGCGCGCAGGGTGGCGGCGATGTCCGAGGTCGTCTCGCCGTCGCGCCGGTTGCCCGAGGTGTTGGGAATGAACTGCGCGCCGGTGGCCGAGGTGTAGCCGTTCTGCATGATGACCAGCACGCGGTCGCCGCGGTTGAACATCGACGACGCCACGCCCGACAGGAGGCCGTTGTGCCAGAAGCCGCCGTCGCCCATCACGGAGATGGTCCGCTTCTGCATCACCGGCGCCACCGCGCCCGCGGCGGCCAGCGACATGCCGAAGCCCAGGATCGAATTGCCGAGATTGAACGGCGCCAGCGTCGCGAAGGAATGGCAGCCGATGTCGCTCGAGATGTGAACCTTGCCGACCTCGCGCTCGAGCAGCTTGATCGCCGAAAACACCGGGCGTTCCGGGCAGCCGACGCAGAAGCCCGGCGGCCGCAGCGGCAGCGGCCCGCCCAGGATCTTCTGCGCCTCGGCGCGGCCTGCACGCGCGGCCTCGAAGCGCTGCCGCGGGCCCGACAGGTCGATGTCGTTGGCCGACAGCGCCAGGAACTTCAGCAGGCCTTCGGTCACCACTTCGGCGGTGTATTCGCCCGCCATCGGCAGCACGTCCTTGCCGTAGATCTTCGTGCCGATGTCGCGCTTGCGCAGCAGGACGTGGATCGCCTGCTCGATATAGTCGGGCGCGCCCTCCTCGACGATCAGCACGGCGCGCTTGCCCTTGCAGAAATCGGCGATCTGGTCGGGCACCAGCGGGTGCGTGACGTTCAGGACCAAGGTCGGGATCTTGCCCTCGACCTCCAGCCGGTCGAGACCGCGCATCAGCACGTTGGTGATGCCGCCCTGGACGATGATCCCGAGGTCGCTGCGGTCGCCCGCGAAGAACTCGTTCAGCCCATGCTCGACGATGAAGCGTTCGGCGGCGGGCAGCCGCACCTCGACCTTCTTCTTCTCGTGCGCATAGGTCGAGGGCGGATGGGAGATGCGGTCGTAGTCGTGCGCCGCCGGCTCGCGCAGGCGCGCGTTGCGCGAGATCGCCGGCCGCCTGTTGTCCTTGGCCGTGAACTCGCCGGTCACGTGGCAGGCGCGGATGCGCAGCTCCATCATCACCGGCGTGTTGGTGGCTTCCGACAGCTCGAACGCCTTTTCCGTGCAGTTGACGATGGTCGGCAGCGACGGCCGCGGGTCCATCAGCCAGACCGACGATTTCAGCGCATAGGCCTGCGTGCGCTCCTGGATGACGGACGCGCCCTCGCCGTAATCCTCGCCGACGACGATCAGGGCGCCGCCGATCACGCCGGGCGAGGCGAGGTTGGAGAGCGCATCGGCCGCGACATTGGTGCCGACGATCGACTTCCAGGTGACGCAGCCGCGGATCGGATAGTTGATCGAGGCCGCGAGCAGCGCCGCCGCCGAGGATTCGTTGGTACAGGTTTCGAGATGGACACCCAGCTCGTCGAGCAGGTCCTGGCTTTCGACCAGCACGTCGACCAGATGCGAGACCGGTGCGCCCTGGTAGCCGCCGACATAGCCGACGCCGGCCTGCAGGATCGCCTTAGTGACCGCGAGGATGCCTTCGCCGCGGAAGATGTCGCCGTCGCCCAGACGCAGCGCCCGCACCTCTTCCTTGAAGGAGCGTTCGGGATTGGTGCGTTGGGAAACCGGGACCTGCGGCGGCTGGTCGAGCATGGGCCGGAGTATATAGAGGCTACCGCCTCACGCGACGGTCGCGTTTGCTGTCCCGCACGCCCGCGGCCCGGGCCTTGGCGATCATTTCCCGGAACGGCACCAGCAGTGCCTCCCGCAGCGCAGCATTGTTCTCGAGAACGGACAGCGCGAGGCCTACGGCCTCCAGAGTCGACACGGCATCCGGCCGCGCCTCCTTGCGCAGGTTGCCGTAGAGCGACGGCGCGTCCGGCACGATCACGAAGCGGCGCAGCTTGGTCAGCCAGGCGTTGCGCCACCAGAGCGCCTTGGCCTGGGACCAGTTGCCGTCGAGCACGACCAGGCCCTTCAGTCCCGCCCGCGCCGCGGTCTGATCGGCCAGCGCCTCGCCCTTGCGGTCGACGGCGACCAGCGGCCCCTTGTCCTTGGGCACCTGGGTCGAGCCGAGATAGAGCACGCCCCAGTCCCGAGGCTCGGCAGAAGGCGCCTTCAGCGCATGCGCGAGATTGCGCCACGACAGGCCGATCGTGAGGGTGGCGTTCGCCAGGGTCGCGGCGATGGTCCGGGCCGTACCCAGGACGCGGTCCTGCTCCTGCGGGTGCTGCAGGATCAGGACGGCAATCTTGTTGTCCACTTTATCGGACATCGCCGCGATATAGACTGCTCGGCGATGAACGTCACGGTTCTCGTCCACGACAGCGTCGTCAAACTGCCGCCGGAGGCCGACGGCGCGGTCGTGATCGGCGGCAGCCATGGCGCGGTCTATGCCGCCTACATGTCGGCCAGGTTCGGCTGCCGCGCCGCGATCCACCACGATGCCGGCATCGGCAAGGACGAGGCGGGCGTGGGCGGTCTGGCCTATGCCGAGAAGCTCGGCATGGCGATGGCGGCCGTGGCCACGGCCAGCGCGCGAATCGGCGACGGTGCCGACATGATGGCCCGCGGCATCATCAGCCGGGCCAACGATCTCGCGGTCCGTTGCGGCGTCAGGGCCGGCATGAGCTGCCGCGAGGCTGCCGACCTGTTGCGCGCCGCGCCATGGCCGCACCACAAGCCTCCGCAGATGGGCGAGACCCGTCACATCGTCGACGGCTTCGCTTGCGTCGATTCTTCCTCGCTGCTCGTGGCCGCAGATCGCGGCGGCATCGTCGCCACCGGCAGTCACTGCGCGCTCAATTCAGGGCATGCCGTCGAGCCGTTCGTCCCCAAGCTGGTGTTCTTCAACGACGCCGGGCCGGGCGCCGACGCAGGTGGCATCCTGGGGTTCGAGGTGCTCGACCGGGCGGGCATCGCCGGCGTGGCGGTCGCGGCGGGCTCGGCGCGGATCGGCGACGGGCGCTCGACGTTGCAGGACGGAATAATCTCCCACGTCAATCGCGCTGCACGGCTGCTCGGCGCGCATGTGGGCAGTCCCGCCCTTGCCTTGGCCCGCGCGGTGGCCGAAAAGTCTTCCTAGCCAAGTTTCGGGAGCGCGCTGCAGGATGGCCATCGTCAACGTGAAGTCTGAGATCGCGGGCAATGTCTGGAAGATCCAGGCCAAGCCGGGCGACAAGGTCGAGGTCGAGGGCGAGATCATGATCCTCGAATCGATGAAGATGGAAATCCCGGTGCTCTCGCCCAAGGCCGGCACGATCAAGGAAATCAAGGTCAACGAAGGCGAGGCCATCGGCGAAGGCCAGCTGGTGGCCGTGCTCGATGCCTAGCAGCACGGTCGTCGTCGAAGTCGCCCGGCTCTGGGCGCCCTCCAATCTCCGCAAAGTCGCCCCCGGTACCGCCGTCTGCGCGATCGTCGCGGCTTTCGCCTACTTCATCGACAAGCGCGGCCTCACGCACTTCGAGGCTCTGTTCATCCCGCCGCTTATCATCACCCTTGCCATCGGCATGGCGATGCAGCCGCTGTCGAGCAAGGCAGTCCTGAAGGCCGGCATCGAATTCTCAGGCCGGACCGTGCTGCGCATCGGCGTGGCCCTGCTCGGCGCGCGACTGACGCTCGGCCAGCTCGTCGAGGGCGGCGCACTGCCGGTCGTGATCGCGCTCGCCGCCGTCGGCTGCACCATCGTTTTCGGGGCATGGGCGGCTCGGCTGTTCGGACTGTCGCGAAATTTCGGATTCCTGACCGGCTGCGCCACTGGCGTTTGCGGCGCCGCAGCCGCGATGGCGACCTCGGCGGTGCTGCCCAAGCACGAGAATTCCGACCGCGACCTCGCCTTCACGGTGATGGGTGTGAATTTCATCAGCACCATCACCATGGTGGTCTATCCGCCGCTGCACACCGCGCTGGGCTTCTCCAACTTCGAGACCGGCGTGTTCCTGGGCGGCGCCATCCACGACGTGGCGCAGGTCGCGGGCGCGGGCCAGACGCTGGGGCCCACGGTGCTGAGCGATGCCATCATCACCAAGCTGTTGCGCGTGGCGTTCCTGCTGCCCGCCGTCACCGGCATCGCCTGGTGGGTGGCGAAGAGCGGTCAGGCCGCGGGCGACGCGCGGCCCTCGCCGCCGGTGTTCCTGTTCGGCTTCCTGGCGCTGGCGGCGCTGAATTCGCTGGGCCTCGTGCCTGCGGAAGTCCGGGACGCGATCACCCAGATCTCGTCCTTCCTGATCATCCTCGCCATCGCCGCACTCGGCATGAAGACCTCGCTTTTGGCACTCGCCCGCATCGGCCTGGCGCCGGTGATGCTGCTGGTGGTCGAAACCCTGTTCATCGGCCTGCTGGTGGTCGGCCTGATCTTCGGACTGCGCGGCATCGGCCTCTGACGGCCCGGGCGCGGCGGCATGGATCTCTGGTTCGTCGCCGCCGCCCTGCTGAGCGCCATGCTTCACGCCGGCTGGAATGCCGCGGTGAAGGCCCAGCCCAAGCCCAGCGAGGCGATGACGGCCCAGATGGTGCTGTCGGCGCTGATCGGCCTGCCCGGCCTGATCTGGACCGGCCTCCCCGACCAGGAGGCGTGGCCGTGGATCGCAGGATCGACGGCCCTCAATCTGGTGACGATCACCGCCCTGCTCCGGGCCTATGACCTGATCGGCTTCGGCACCGCCTATCCCGTGGTGCGGGCGCTTTCGGTGCTGCTGGTGGCGCCGGCGGCGATCGTCCTTTCAGGCGAGCAGATCAGCCTCTACGGCCTGCTGGGAATCGGCCTGATCGTCGTCTCGCTGCTGCTGCTGGGCGCGGGCGGCGGCACGCACGGCGCGACCCCGCGCGCGGCCTTTTTCTGGGTCGGGCTCGCCGGCGTCACTGCCGCGGCCTACGTGATGTGCGACGCCCAGGGCGTGCGCCGCGCCGGGTCGCCGCTCGCCTACGGCTTCGTCGTCGGCTTCACCAACGCGCTCGCCATGTCGATTTACCGCGGAGCCGCGATGCAGCCGCTCAAGATGGTGCGCGAGCATGCCTTGGCCGCGCTGCCGATCGCGGTCGCCTCGACAGCGTCGTATCTGCTGATCCTCTGGGTGTTCCGGCATGCCGCAATCGCGCCGGCAGCGGCGCTGCGCGACACCAGCTCGATCTTCGCCGTCGTGATCGCGATCGTCTGGCTGCGCGAGCCCTTCACCGGGCTGCGGCTGTTCGCGATCCTGCTCTCGGCCGCGGCGGTGCCGCTGCTGCGTCTCTCGTAGGCCACGCGTTCAGGCGCGGGCCGACGGCCGTCTGGTCACCGCCGACCACCAGCGCGCCAGGTTCTTGTGGTCCTCGGGGATCGACAGCTTCAGTGCGCCGCGCGCCGTCAGCAGCGCCACCTGGGCCGTGATGTCGGCGATGTTGTAGCGATCGACGCCGATGAACTCGCGGTCCTTCAACTCGCCGTCGAGCCAGCGCATGCGCTCGACCACCTGAAGCCGGCGCAGGTCGCCATAGGACGGCACCTGCGGGCGGCGCCCGACCCAGAATTCGTGGGTGTGGACGAACACGTCGATCACCGGCAGCAGCAGCTCGTGCTCCATGCGCCGGTTCCACATCTCGACCAGCACGCGTTCGTGCGCCGAGCGGCCGAACAGCGGCGGCTCGGGCATCAGCTCCTCGAAATAGCGGCAGATCGCGACCGACTCGGTGATGAACTCGCCGGTGTCGGTTTCCAGCACCGGCAGCAGCCCCAGCGGATTGCGCGCCAGGAAGGCCGGCTCGCGATGGCCTCGCGTGTCCATGTCGAATTCCTGGACCGGCACCTGCGCCTTCTTCTCGGCCAGGAAGATGCGCACGCGGCGCGGATTGGGGGCGTTCTTGAGGCTGTAGAGGATCATGCCCGCTACGCTAGCATGGCGTCTCACCCCCGACACAATCGCGGGCGATAGGCATGTCCAGAGCAGCACCACGCCCCAGGGAGTCCCGACCGTGAGCGATCGCTATTTCGAGGATTTCAAGGTCGGCGAACGGTTCGTCAGCGCCGGCATGACCATGACCGAGGCGGGCATCGTCGAATTCGCCCGCCAGTGGGATCCGCAGCCGTTCCACATCGACGCCGAGTTCGCCAAGCAATGGCAGTATGGCGGCCTGATTGCCTCCGGCCTCCATACGATGTGCGCCACGCTGCGGCTATGGCTCGAGCTCGGCGTATTCAAGGCCTGCAGCCTGGGGTCGCCGGGCCTCGGCGAGACGCAGTTCCCGCGGCCCGTGCGGCCGGGCGACACGATCAGGGTCGTCACCGACATCGTCGAGCTGCGCGCCTCGGCGTCGCGGCCCGACCGCGGCATCTGCCGGGTGCGTCAGGTCACCATGAACCAGCGTGGCGAACACGTGATGGAACAGGAGACCACGATTTTTCTGAAACGCCGGATCGCCGCGGCGCCGGCGCTCGCAGCGCAGCGCGGCTGAGCCGGCCTAGCGCCAGGCGAAGACCGGCTGCTCGTAGTGCTCGACCCGCGTGTCGCGGCCGGCGAGCGCCACTTCCTTGAACTGATAGAGCACCGCGGCGGTCGGCGCGTTCACCGTCGCCACCGGCAGCGGCAGGCGGATGATCGGCCGGTCGGATTCGGGGATCGGCACGATCTCGGGCGAATCGGGCCGGAAAAGTTCCGAGCATTTGATGCGGTAGGCCGCCGCGACCTCCTGCGGATTGGGGATCACCTGCACCCTGGCCGACAGCCAGACCACGACCGGCGCGATCAGATAGCCCGAACGGGTCGGGTAGTCGTCGAGTGTGCCCAGAATGTCGTCGGTAGACGCCAGTACGCCCAGTTCTTCGTGCATTTCGCGCAGCGCGGTCTGCTCGATCGTTTCGCCGGCATCGACCCGCCCGCCCGGCAGCGCCCATTGCCCGCCATGGGCGCGAAGCCGCGGCGTGCGCTTGGTCAGCAGGAATGCCGCCTCGCCCGGCACGTCGGCCTCGACCACCGCGACGGCGACCGCGGCGCGCTTCAGTCCGCCGGCATCGGCGCGGCGCTGCACCTCGAACCGGCCGAGATGGTCGGCGATCGATTCGCGCAAATTGTCGTCGAAGCGAAAGCGCGTCACCGGCCGGCGGGCCTCGTGAACGTCCAGACGACCGCAGGCGGCACGTTGCGCCAGATGCGCCGGCCACCGACGCCCTGCAGTCCGAACCGCTCGCGCAGCGTCTTCGGCACCGGCGGGCGGGGGCCATAGGTGAATTGAATCAGCGCCGCGCCGGCCGGCAGGCTGGCGAACACGCCGTGCACGATGCCGCTCACGACCTCGGCCGGCAGCGACAGCAGCGGCAGGCTCGAGACGACGGCGGCAACCTTCTCGATGCCGTGAGATTTCAGAAGCTCGGTCAGGCGCGCGGCGTCACCCTCGACGATCTTCGGTCCGGGAAAGTGGCCGCGCAGGAATCGCGCGAGTTCGGGGTCGCGTTCGACCAGCGCCAGCCGTTTGGGATCGATGCCGGCTGCCAGCAGCGCCTTGGTGACCTCGCCCGTTCCGGCGCCCAGTTCGATGACATGGCCGGGACGGTTGGCCATCGCCGCGAGGGTGGTGCGCGCCATCGCCTCGGCCAGCAGCCGGCCGCTCGGCACGACCGCGCCCATGGCGAAGGGCTGGCGCAGCCATCGCTTGAGGAAGAGACCGGTGCCGGCGGGTGCGGCCGAAGGCATGGCCTATTGTGCGGGTTGCATCGCCACCGTGGCAACCGGGGCAGCGGCCGAGGTTTCGAAGACCGACCGCGCGTGCCGCATCTGCTCCAGCGCATTGACCAGGGAAACCAGCACCGCCGCCGCGAACGGCAGAGATTGCACGACCATGAAGACCGACCACAGGCGGGCATCCGGGTCGACCACGCCGGCGCCGTACCAGAGCACGGCTGCGGCGACCCACAGCAGAACGGTCAGCACCGCCTCGCCGCGCGCCATGCCCAGCGCCATGCCGAGGGTGGCACGCTCGTCCATCTTGGGGGTGCGCATGAAGGGTAGCCGGCTGGTCGCGAGTCCATAGATCACGGCCCGGCCTACCGTGTAGGTGAGCGCGAGGCCCGCCAGTGAGGCGCCGATGCTCTGCCTGAAGGTGCAATTCACACGGTTGGCGTAGAGGCCGAACGAATAGACCAGCTTGAAGAGGAAGATGCCGATGGTCGGGATGATGAACTCCGCCGGCGGCAGGCCGACCGGCTTCAGGCCGAACAGCGGCGGCAGCACGACGGCGGCCGCCCAGGCGAGGCCGGCCCACGTGAAGATCAGGTTCAGCGCATCGGCGAACCACGGCAGCCAGCCGGCCACGAAGTGGTACTTCTGCCAGAAGGTGAGCCGCGTGGTGTTGCCCAGCATCTTCCCGGCATGCGCCTTCATGATTTGCATGGCGCCGTAGGCCCAGCGGAAGCGCTGCTTCTTGTAGCCGGCGAAATGATCGGGCGTCAGGCCGTGACCGAAGCGCTCGCGCGTGTACATCGCGCCGTAGCCCTTCTCCATCAGGCGCAGGCCGAGCTCGGTGTCCTCGGTGATGCACCAGGTCGCCCAGCCGTCCATCTCCTCCATGCGGTCCTTGCGGACCAGCGTCATGGTGCCGTGCTGGATGATGGCGTCGTATTCGTTGCGCAGACACATGCCGATGTCGAAGAAGCCGGCATATTCCCAGTTGAGCATTTCCTTGAACCGGTCGTCGCGCCAGTCACGGTGGTCCTGAGGTGCCTGCACGTAGGCGATCTTGGGATCGTCGAAATACGGGATCACGGCCTTCAGCCAGTCAGGCCGCACCATGTAGTCGCTGTCGATGACGCCGATCACCTTGGCGTCGGGCGCGGTCTGGCTCAGCACGTAGTTCAGCGCGCCGGCCTTGAAGCCCTTCATGACGTCGAAGTGGAAGAACTTGAATCGCTCGCCCATCGAGGCGCAGAAATCCTGCACCGGCCGCCATACCGCGGGGTCCTTGGTGTTGTTGTCGATGACGATGACTTCGAGGTTCGGGTAGTCGAGCGCGGCCAGCGATTCGATGGTCTGGATCACCATCGCCGGCGGCTCGTTGCAGATCGCCAGATGCAGCGAGACCTTGGGCCACACGCGGTCGGCCGGCTGCCGCACGATCATCTGGGCGGCGGGCAGCGCCTCGCGCATCCAGCGGCGGCGCCACACCGTTTCGACCAGTTCCAGCGCCTGCACCAGCGCCATGCCGAGGCTCAGCATCAGGAAGAAGGCGAGCGCGCCCCAGCCGATCATTTCGCTGGTGACCATGTAGGTTCCCGCCGCGACCGCCGCACCGTAGGCGATGGCGCTGGTCGACAATGCCACGAGGCCGCAGAATGCGACCTGCCCCATCGTGGCGAGCGAACGCCAGCGCCACAGGAAGAAGAGCATGATCGGGAGGCCGCCGAGCAGCGCGCCGAGCGCGCAGGCGAGCCACTGCGGGAAGGTTTCGATGGTCCCGGTCCACGAGAATTTCTGCTGCCGGTCGGCGTTCCACAGCCCCCAGTAGCCGCCCGCCTTGCCCTCGAGGTCGTAGCTCTTCCAGGGCTGATCGATCGCCTCGACCACGAAGTGCTCGATGTTCTGCTTCTTGAGCCACGCCACTGCATCGCGCACGTTCTTGGCCTGCTCGGCCGGCGTTGCCCGCTTGATGTATCCGGTGCCCGGGCTGCGGCGCTCCGCACCGTTCGACGGCCAGCCGATCTCGGTGACGATGATGTTCTTGTTCGGGTACGCCTTGCGTAGCAGCTCGATCTTGTTCTTCAGGTAGTCGAGTGGCGCCTCGCTCGATTTCTCGTCCCAGTACGGCAGGATGTGGACGGCGAGATAGTCGACTTCCTTGGCGAGCTCGGGATAGTCGAGCCAGACGTGCCACGGCTCGGCGGTGCTGACCGGCACCTTGACGTTGCGCTTGACGTTCCGGATCTCGCGGATGAGCTGGGCCGGGCTGGTCGCGTTGGGATTGCGCAGGTACTTCTGGCCATCCCAGCGCAGGATGTTCTCGTTGCCGACCAGCACCCGCTCGATGTTGGGGTTCTGGTTGGCCATGCGGATCAGCGCCCGCGTCTCCTCGGCATTGACCTCGCTCGCCTCGCGGCCGAACTGCAGCTTGGCCTCGCTCGGCGAATAGATCCACGCACCGGGCACCAGCTTCAGGCCGTAGCGCGCGGCGAGCTCCGGCATGAGTTCGCCGCCGTCGGTGGTGCGGTAGGTACGGACCGAGCCGACCTTGCCGGCGAGCAGCGCGAAGTCGCGCTCCATCTGGCTCTTGCGCGGCTTGATCGGGGCCGGCGGCTCTTCGTTCAGGGCCGTCCGCAGGAAGGAGAAGATGCCGCTCGCCTTGCCCGCGAGCGGGTCCTGGTCCTTGGCCCACGGCGCGTACGTCACGCCGTGCAGCGGACCTTCGACATCGGCGGCGGCGACGTCACGATCGAGCAGGCGCCACCCGACAAGGGTCGCGGCGCCAACGAGCAGAAGAACGAATCCGAGGCGGAACATCTAGGGCGAAACAGCTCCGGCAGCCGCCGGTGGCCCACGCTCGCCTCGGACAAGTGTCTCGATCGCGGTCGCAAATCTCCTGCGGACGATTAACGTCGACGCAAGGACCGTGCCGGATCGACTCATCGTCGCGAGCCGATGACCACGCAGTGCGGCGTACCTCTTCGAGGTTTCCTTGCGCCAGATTTCCGCACCCGCGACCCATCGCAGATGCTTAGGCGACGACGGGATGTATAGCTTGCGCCGCCGGATACGGTAAAGAGTCCGACATCGATCGTGGCCAAAATGTCAAAATCCGAACCCAATGTCTGACGCATCCGCCGCCCCAGCCCATTCGCCCGCCCAGCTCACGACCTGGCGGCCCGCCGACCGCTACGGCTTCGTGCGGCAGAACGGCGCGAGGCTGCGCTACGGCTGCTGGAACGCACCCGGAACGCCGCGCGGTTCGGTCGTGTTGCTGCAGGGCCGGGCCGAGTTCATCGAGAAGTACTCGACCGAAGTCGTGGGCGAGCTGCTCGGCCGAGGCTTTTCCGTGTTCGCCGTCGATCTGCGCGGCCAGGGGCTCAGCGACCGGCCGCTGCCCGACCACGATAAGGGCCATGTCGACGATTTCGAGACTTATGTCGCCGACCTCGAGCAGTTCCTGGCCGAGATCGTAGGCCCTGCCGCGCCACGGCCGGTCCTGGCGCTCAGCCACTCGACCAGCGGCAACGTCCTGCTGCGCTATCTGACCGAGCGCGGCGCCGGCCCGTTCGCGGGGTCGTTCTGCGTCTCGCCGATGACCGGTCTCTGCCGGGCCCTGCCGATCGCCCTGCTGACCCGGGCGCTCAGCCCGTTCGGCATGCGCGACACCGCCTACATGGCCTGGACCGGTCCGTACGATCCCGGCCATCGCAAATTCGAAGGCAACGACGTCACCAGCGACGAGACGCGCTACCGCTTCACAGATCTCTGGTTCAAGGCCGACCCGCGCCTCGCGCTCGGCGGCCCGACCATCGGCTGGCTGAAGCAGGCGCTGCACTCGATCGACCGGCTGTTCTCGCCCGGCATGCTGGAGCGCATTTCGATTCCGCTCGTCATCATGAGTGCAGCCGCCGACAAGGTGGTCGACATTGCCTCGCATGCCGCCGCCGTCGGGCGCGTGCGCGGCGCCACGCACTGCACGGTCGACGGCGCCAAGCACGAGATCCTGATGGAGACCAATCCGCGGCGCGCCCGGTTCTGGACGGCGTTCGATGCCTTTGCGGCCAGCCTCAAGACGTAGTGCAAATTCTTTAGTGCAGCAACTCTGAACAATGCTACCCTTAGTCTCGGCACGCGGGGGAGTAGAGTCCGATGAGGCGGGGAGCACGGTCGATCGCGGCATTCGTCGCGATCGCGAGCGCTGCAGTATTGGGGGCCGTCGTCGGTGTTGCAACGCCGGCTCGGGCGCAAACCGGCAACTCGACCTTCAGCCTGTGGCCCAAATGGGGGCCCTTCCTCGATCTCGAGGGTCAGGTCGGCACCAAGCGCAACATCGGCGAGGCCACGCTCTTCGTGCCGGTCTGGCAGGACGAGCAGGCGATGCTGTTCGGCGACTTCCGCTTCAAGGCCGACGACCAGAGCAGCCATGAAGGAAATTTCGGCCTGGGCTTCCGCAAGATGCTGGGCGGCGGATGGAACGCCGGGGCCTACGGCTTTTACGATCATCGACGCACTCCCAGCGCCAACCTGTTCAACCAGTTCACGGTCGGCGCCGAACTGCTCGGCACCAATTTCGACTTTCGGGTGAACACCTACTGGCCATTCGGCAACACCCAGCAGCCGGTGGGCGTCGCGACCACGGGCCCATCGACGGCGGCCGTCTCGGGAAGCAGCCTGGTGGTCAGCACCCCCGCCACCATGCAGACCTACGAGTACGCCCTGCGCGGCTTCGACGCCGAAGCGGGCGCACGCATTCCGATCACGCCGGCACAGAGTCCGTACAATCTCCGCTTCTATGCCGGCGCCTATCGCTTCGACGATCCGACCGGCGTCGCCCAGGTCGTGGCGGGTCCACGCCTGCGCCTGGAATTCACCGACTACGACGTGCAGGGCCTGTGGGGCGGCACGCGCTTCACCGTCAGCACCGAATGGCAGACCGACGAGGTGCGCGGCAGCCAGTTCTTCGCCGGCCTCAGGCTGCGCGTGCCGCTGCAGGCCGAACCGCGGCGCTCGCAGTTCACGATGCAGGAACGGCGGATGACCGACACGATCATCCGCGACGTCGACATCGTTGCCGACACGCAGACCATCCAGATCGCGCCGGCGATCACGGAGAATGCCGTCTCGTCCGGCGGCAAGACCATCACGGCGATCAGCAGCGCCACGACCTCGGGCACCGGCCTTGCCACCGCGGTGACCGGCGCCGGCGGCAACGCCTACATCGTGCTCCAGGGCACGTTCAACACCGGGACGACGCAGATCGCGCTGGTCGGCGGCCAGACTCTGATGGGCAGCGGCACGG
The DNA here is from genome assembly GCA_044225265.1 of Reyranella sp. GTDB lineage: Bacteria > Pseudomonadota > Alphaproteobacteria > Reyranellales > Reyranellaceae > Reyranella. Next base: position 486 of record JBGAIW010000101.1, on the reverse strand, counting down.
CCACCTTCACCACCACGTCCGGCCGCAGCGTCACGGCGAGCCTGCCTGGCGCGACGATCAACAGCACCCGGACGGGCACCACGATCGTCCAGCCGACCGACAACACGACCGTCTCGGGCCTGACGATCAACGGCACCGGCTCGGGCGGCGGCGGACTGATCGGCATCCAGCCGAACAACACCGCGGGCAACATCACGATCAGCAACAACACGGTCACGCTTACCCAGACCGGCGCAAACACCGTCAACGGCATCGCTCTCGGAGCGAACACAAACGTGACCGTAAGCGGCAACACTGTCTCGGTGACTGGCATTACCGGTCAGACGGCGCAGGCCTTCATTGCCTCGGCTACCTCGTCGGCCACGGTCAGCGGATATTCCTTCGGCGCCTCCGGTGGCACGACCAATCGCGCCGTCAGCCTGACCAGCAGCACGATATTCAGCGGGTCGACCGCCAACGTGAAGGCCGCGGGCGTCTGCAACAACG
>JBGAIW010000100.1:0-14379 GCA_044225265.1 Reyranella sp. | reverse complement strand
CCAGGCCGCGAAGAAGAGCGGCTGAAGATCACCCCTTCTCCTCCCCATTCATATGGGGAGGTGCCCACGTCTTCGGGGGCGGAGGGGTCAGAGGCAACGTGCAGGGGCTCATGACCCCTCCGTCGCGGGTGACCGCGACACCTCCCCGTTTGAACGGGGAGGGAATGTTCGAGGGCTCGAGAAACAATGCGCTCAAGCACCTCCTCCCCATTCATATGGGGAGGTGCCCCGCGCATGGCGGGGCGGAGGGGTCATCGGCCCTCCGCATTACGCTCGTTCATGAGGGTCGCCATGACCCCTCCGTCGCCGCACGACGGCGACACCTCCCCGTTTGAACGGGGAGGAGGATTACGACCGGGTCAGGCCGTCTTCGCCTTGAGCGTGTCGAGCTGCTGGCGGGCGCCGGCGATCATGCAGGCGAGGTCGCCCGTGAGCATGACCATGTCGAAGCCGCGCTTCACCGCCCCGGCCGCGAAGTCCGCGCCGGCGCAATGCATGACGCACTTGATGCCGGCCTTGTGGGCGGCCGCCAGGATCTTGTCGCAGGTCGCCATGTGCAGCGGATCGGGATTGTCGCCGCGCGGCGGCAGGCCGAGCGCGAACGACAGGTCGGCCGGCCCGATATAGACCGCGTCGAGGCCGGGCGTGGCGCAGATCGCCTCGAGGTTGGCGATGCCTTCCTTGGTCTCGATCATCGCCATGACGACGATCTCGTCGTTGGCCTTGGCCACGTAGTCGGCGCCGCCGTAATGCACGGCGCGCACCGGCCCGGACGAGCGCATGCCGACCGGCGGATAGCGGCAGGCGGCCACCGCCTTCGCCGCCTCCTCGGCATTGTTCACCAACGGCACGATGATGCCGTAGGCGCCGAGATCGAGCGCCTTCATGATCGCCGCCGGCTCGTTCCACGCCACGCGCACCACCGGCACGGTGTCGGTCTGGGAGATCGCCTGCAGCAGCGGCGCCACGTCCTTCATCTCCGAAAGCCCGTGCTGGAGGTCGACGCACAGCGCGTCGAAGCCCTGGCGCGCCATCACCTCGGCGGTGAATCCGTGGGAAATCGACAGCCAGCCCAGGGTCGCGCATTTGCCCGAGGCCCAGATTTTCTTGATCTTGTTCTCTCGCATCGTCGTCGCTCTCCCCGTCGGATGTTCCCAGAATTGGGCCCGATCAGGGGGGTTTTAGCAATGGCGGCAAAAGAAGCCAGCCGCGGCCCCCCGGCCCTTCCGCAGCGCAGCCGCCTGGCTCGCCCCGGGGCCGCGATCCCAGGTGCCCGAAAGCCCGATTCCGGCGCAGTGGATAAGCCGCGGGCATTGTCACGGGAAGTTCACGGCGCGCTCGCCGTTCGGTAACCCGGCCTTCGCATGGTGCGCCTCTTCACGGCGTACCCATGCAGTCTCTCCCCTCCCGCGACACCTCCTCCGAACGACGGCAGCGGTGGCTGTCGGTGCTCGCCAAGGCCCCGGCGGCGCGCCTCGAAGCGCTGTGGTCCGAGTTGGGCGGCGTTCCCGACTACAGGCTGCTGCGCCGGCCCGAAATCGGCCTGGTCATGGTCAAGGGCCGCATCTCCGGCAGCGGTGCGCCGTTCTGCGCCGGCGAGATGACGGTGACGCGCGCGGCCGTGCGCCTGGGCAGCGGCGAGATCGGCTTCGGCTATGTCGGCGGCCGCAGGCCGCGCCAGGCCGAGATCATGGCCGTGGTCGATGCCCTGGGGCAGCGCTCCGACTGGCAGGCCGACCTCGAGGAAATGCTGATCGCGCCGCTGGCCCGCGAAGCCGAAGGCCGCCATCGGACGATCCGGGCGCGCGCCGCCGCGACCAAGGTCGACTTCTTCACCGTCGCCCGCGAGGCCGGCACATGACAGCGACCGTCCTGGCCCCAGGCTTCGACGATCCCTCGCACGAGGCCCAACGGGTCTTTCGCAGCGTGCTCGACGCCTTCGCCCACCCCGGACGAATCGTGGCGCTGCCGTCCAAGGTGGAAGCGCCGGCGCCGCTCTGCCCGGCGACCGCCGCCTTCCTGCTCACCCTGGTCGATCGCGACACGCCGCTCTGGCTGGCGCCGTCCTTCCGCAACGACGCCACGATCCAGTACGTCCGCTTCCATACCGGCGCCCCCCTTGCCGCGCTGGAAGTCGACGCGCTGTTCGCGATCGTGCCGGCCGATCCCGCGCCGCTGCTGGACAGCTTCGCCATCGGTACCGATGCCTATCCCGACCGGTCGACGACGCTCGTGATCGAGGTGCCGTCGTTGCGCGGCGGCCCATCCCGGACCCTGCGCGGCCCCGGCATCGAGACCAGCGCGCCCCTCGAAGTCGCCGGCATCGCCGACGCGTTCTGGCGCGAATGGGCGGCCAATCGCGCGCTCTTTCCCTGCGGCGTCGACGTGGTGTTCGCCGCCGGAACCGAATTGCTGGCGTTGCCGCGCGGCATCGCCGCCGAAGGGTGAAAGGGGAGGCCTGACATGTATGTCGCGGTCAAGGGCGGCGAGGCCGCCATCGAACGTTCGCTCGACCTGCTGGCCGACAAGCGCCGCGGCGCGCGGCACATCTCCGAACTCTCGCTCGAGCAGATCGACGGCCAGCTCTCGCTCGCCGTCGACCGGGTGATGACCGAGGGCTCCTGCTACGACCGCGCGCTCGCGGCGCTGGCGATCAAGCAGGCGCGCGGCGACCTCGTCGAGGCGATCTTCCTGCTGCGCGCCTACCGCACCACCCTGCCGCGCTTCGGCGATTCGCAGCCGCTCGACACCGCGCGCATGGTCGCCGAGCGGCGCATCTCCTCGACCTTCAAGGACGTGCCGGGCGGCCAGGTGCTCGGGCCGACCTTCGACTACACCCACCGCCTGCTCGACTTCGCCCTCGCCGCCGCCGACGAGCGGCCGACGGCGCCGACCGCGCCGGTCGATGCGCACCAGGCGATGCCGCGGGTCGGCGACATCCTGGAGCGCGAGGGCATGCTCGAACCGCCTCCAGCGACGGCGGACGATAAGGTGCAGGACATCACCCGCTCGCCTCTCACCTTGCCGGCCGACCGGCCGGTGCGGCTGCAGAACCTGGCGCGCGGCGACGAGGGCTTCCTGCTGGCGCTCGGCTATTCGACGCAGCGCGGCTACGGCAACAACCATCCCTTCGTCGGCGAGATCCGCTATGGCCACGTGCCGGTCGGCTTCGTGCCGGAGGAGCTCGGCTTCGAGATCGAGATCGCCGAGATCGAAGTGACCGAGTGCGACATGGTCAACCAGTTCGCCGGCAGCCACGACACGCCGCCGCAATTCACCCGCGGCTACGGCCTCGCCTTCGGCCATGCCGAGCGCAAGGCCATGGCGATGGCGCTGTGCGACCGGGCGCTCAGGGCGCAGGAGCTCTCCGAGCACGCCACCTCGCCCGCCCAGGACGAGGAATTCGTGCTGTCGCATTCCGACAGCGTCGAGGCCTCGGGCTTCGTGCAGCACCTGAAGCTGCCGCACTACGTCGATTTCCAGTCCGAGCTCGTGGTCGTGCGCACGCTGCGCGAGGAAGTCGAGCGCCGTCTCGAGCAGGCCGAGGCGCCGCCGCCCCAATCCACTCCTCTGGGCCAGGCCGCGGAGTGACCATGCCCGATAGCAAACTCGCCAGCCAGGACAGGTCCGGACCCGAAAGCCAAGCCTACAACTACGCCTACCTCGACGAGCAGACCAAGCGGATGATCCGCCGCGCCATCCTGAAGGCGGTGGCGGTGCCGGGCTATCAGGTGCCGTTCGGCGGCCGCGAGATGCCGCTGCCCTATGGCTGGGGCACCGGCGGCATCCAGGTGACGGCGGCGATCGTCGGCCAGGCCGACACCCTGAAGGTGATCGACCAGGGCGCCGACGACACGACCAACGCCGTCTCGATCCGCCGCTTCTTCGCCAGGGTCGCGAACGTCGCCACGACGACACGCACCGCGGAGGCCACGATCATCCAGACCCGGCACCGCGTGCCGGAGACGCCGCTGAAGGACGGCCAGATCCTGGTGTTCCAGGTGCCGATCCCCGAGCCGCTGCGCATGCTCGAGCCGCGTGAGGTCGAGACCCGCACCCTGCACGCGCTGTCCGAATACGGCGTCATGCAGGTCAGCCTCTACGAGAGCATCGCCCGCCACGGCCGCATCGCCAAGACCTACAACTATCCGGTGCTGGTGAACGGCCGCTACATGATGAGCCCGTCGCCGATCCCGAAATTCGACAATCCCAAGCTCGACCGCAATCCGGCGCTGCAGCTCTACGGCGCCGGCCGCGAGAAGCGCATCTACGCCGTGCCGCCCTACACGCCGGTCAAGAGCCTCGACTTCGACGACCATCCGTTCGAGATCGAAACCTGGAGCGAATGCTGCGCCTGTTGCGGCAGCCGCGACAGCTTTCTCGACGAAATGATCGTCGACGATGCCGGCAAGCGGCTGTTCGTCTGTTCGGACACCGACTACTGCCAAGAGCGGCAAGCAGCCCTTCCTCCCCATTCAAATGGGGAGGTGCCCGCGTCTCACGCGGGCGGAGGGGTCATGGGCCGCAGTCTAGGTCTGGCACAGGACCCCCGAGGCGCCTGTGAAAGCGCCATGGTCCCGGATGACCGGGACACCTCCCCATCTGAATGGGGAGGAAAACCGAGGGGCGACGACAAATGAGCCCCTCGCCCCTTCTCTCCGCGCAAAACGTGACCAAACGGTTCGGCGGCCGCATCGCCTGCCGCGACGTCAGCTTCGACCTGTGGCCCGGCGAGGTGCTGGGCATCGTGGGCGAATCGGGTTCGGGCAAGACCACGCTGCTCAATTGCCTGGCCGGCCGGCTGACGCCGGACGCGGGCTCCGTCGTCTACGCGACGGCGCAGATGGGCACGGTCGACGTGCACGGCCTCAGCGAGGCCCGCCGCCGCCTGCTCGCCCGCACCGAATGGGGTTTCGTCAACCAGGATGCCCGCGACGGGCTGCGCATGGGCGTCAGCGCCGGCGCCAATATCGGCGAGCGCCTGATGGCGATCGGCGCCCGTCACTACGGCGATATCCGAAAGACGGCATCGGACTGGCTGGAGCGGGTCGAGATCGACCTCGATCGCCTCGACGACCGGCCGACCGCCTATTCCGGCGGCATGCGCCAGCGCCTGCAGATCGCGCGCAACCTGGTGAGCAATCCGCGGCTGGTCTTCATGGACGAGCCGACCGGCGGCCTCGACGTCTCGGTGCAGGCGCGCATCCTCGACCTGCTGCGCAGCCTGGTCGACCGCTTCCATCTCTCGGCCGTGCTGGTGACCCACGATCTCGGCGTCGCCCGCCTGCTGACGCACCGGCTGATGGTGATGCAGGGCGGCCAGGTCGTCGAAGCCGGCCTGACCGACCAGGTGCTCGACGATCCGCACCACGCCTACACCCAGATGCTCGTCGCCTCGATCCTTCCGGTTTGACCCAACAGGTCTGTCGATGACTCCGATGCTCCGCGTCTCCGGCCTCTCCAAGTCGTTCGTTATGCACGCACGAAGCACGGTCGGGGGTGATCTCGCCATCCCCGTGCTGAACGATGTGACGCTCGACGTCGCGCCGGGCGAATGCGTGGCGCTGGTCGGCCCCTCCGGCGCCGGCAAGAGCACCCTGCTGCGCTCGCTCTACGGCAACTACCGGCCGCAGTCGGGCTCGATCCGCGTGCGCCACGACGGCGACTGGGTCGAGCTGGTCGGCGCCGAGCCGCGGGTCACGCTCGACGTGCGCCGCCGCACCATGGGCTTCGTCAGCCAGTTCCTGCGCGTCATCCCACGCGTTGCCACGATCGACGTCGTGGCCGAACCGATGCTGCGGCTCGGCGCCTCGCCCGAGGACGCCTGCCGCCGTGCCGAGTTCCTGCTCGGCGTGCTCGGCATCCCGCAGCGCCTGTGGTCGCTGCCGCCCGCCACCTTCTCCGGCGGCGAGCAGCAGCGGGTCAACATCGCCCGCTCGCTGATCGCCGACTATCCCGTCCTGCTGCTCGACGAGCCGACGGCGTCGCTCGATGTCGGCAACCGCAACCACGTGATCGACGTGATCCGCCAGCGCCGCGAGGCAGGCGCGGCGATCGTCGGCATTTTCCACGACGTGGCGGTGCGCGACGCGCTCGCCACCCGCCTGCACGACGTTCACCCGGGAGCCCCGACATGACTGCCGAGACCATCCTGACCAACGCCCGCATCGTCACGGCGGAGGGCGAGTTCGACGGAACGATCGTGATCCGGGACGGCCGGATCGCCGAGGTGAGCGACGAGCCGTGCCGGGCCGCCGGCGCCGCCGATTTCGACGGCGACTACCTGCTGCCGGGCTTCGTCGAGCTGCACACCGACAATCTCGAGAAGCACTTCGCGCCGCGCCCGGGCGTCAAATGGCCGAGCGTGCCCGCCCTGATGGCGCACGACACCCAGATCGCCGCCGCCGGCATCACCACCGTGTTCGATTCTCTGGCGCTGGGCGACGTACGCGGCGAGACCGACCGGGTGCGCAACAAGGAGCGCATGATCGAGGCGATCTGCGCCGCCAGCGAGCGCAGGCTGACCCGCGTCGACCACCGCCTGCACCTGCGTTGCGAGATCATCGCCGAGGACGCGGTCGAGACGGTCGACCGCTGGATCGACCTGCCGCTGGTCGGGCTGGTCTCGATCAACGATCACACGCCGGGCCAGCGCCAGTTCCTCGATCCGGAGAAGCTCAAGCTCTACCACACCAAGAAATACGGCATGACCGACGCCGAGTTCGAGAGCTTCCGCGCCCAGTCGGTCGCGCTGCACGAGAAGAACGCGGTGCGTCACCGCAGCGAGATCGTGGCGCGCGCCCAGGCCCGCGCCCTGCCGATCGCCAGCCACGACGATGCGACCGAGGAGCATGTGCGCGAGGCGGTGCAGAACGGCATGACCATCGCCGAGTTTCCGACCACCCAGGAAGCGGCGGATGCCAGCCACGAGGCCGGCCTCGCGATCCTGGTCGGCGCCCCCAACCTCGTGCTCGGCGGCTCGCACTCGGGCAACATCGCCGCCATCGACCTGTTCGGCGCCGGCCGCGCCGACATCCTCTCCTCGGATTACGTGCCGGCCAGCCTGGTCGAGGGCGTGTTCAAGCTGCCGCAGGCGGGCATCGGCGTCACGCTGGCCCAGGCCGTGCGGTTTGCGTCTCTCAATCCCGCAAGGGCTGTCGGCCTCGCCGACCGCGGCGAGATCGCCCCGGGCAAGCTCGCCGACCTCGTGCGGGTGCGCGTGATCGAGAACGCGCCCGTCGTGCGCTCGGTCTGGCGCGAGGGCGAACGGGTTGTCTGACATCCCGGGAAAGCTCGTCTACGTCATGGGCCCGTCCGGGGCCGGCAAGGACTCGGTCCTCGATCGCGCCCGCGCGCTCGCGCTTCCCGGCATGCCGGTCGTCTTCGCCCATCGCTACATCACCCGGCCGGCCGGGGCCGGCGGCGAAAATCACGTCGCGCTGAGCCCGGCGGAGTTCGACCTGCGCCGGCGGCAGGGCCTGTTCGCCTTCCACTGGCAGGCGCACGGCAATGCCTACGCGATCGGCGCCGAGATCCATCGCTGGCGCGAGCTCGGGCTCACCGTCGTGGTCAGCGGCTCGCGCGAGCATTTCGTGCAGGCCGGCGGCATCGACGCCGGCACCGTGCCGGTGCTGATCACCGCGCCCGCCGACCGCCTGGCCGCGCGCCTCGCCCAACGCGGCCGCGAGGACACGGGCGCCGCACGGGCACGGCTGCAGCGCGCCCAGGCCCACGAGATCGACGATCCGCGCCGGGTCACCATCGTCAACGACGGCGCCCTGGACGATGCCGCGGAGAAATTCGTCAGCTTGCTCGCCAGACTGCGACCGGCTGCACCGGCACCACGCGCCCGCCGCCCAGCTGAAAACGCGCCAGCACCGTGAACGGCCGCCCGGGTCCGGGCTGGCGGAAGACACAGAGGTCGCGGACCTGCAGCGGCCGGTCGATGAAGGCGCGGAAGCGCTGGGCGAGCACCGACTTCACCGCCTCGCGCTCCGCCGGATCGGCGATCCGTCCGGTCAGGGTCAGGTGGAAGCGCCAGGCGTCAGGCCGGCCTGGCGCCGCCGCGCCAGCTCGTCCTCGCCGGCGGGGCGGCGGAACTCGTCGAACTCGATGACGCAGCGGTCGGCGAGATCCTGCAGCGGATCGCAGCGCTCGGACGGCACCAGGGCGAGGAAGCCGCCCAGCGCGGCGAGCTTCAGCGCCGGCGTCGAAAAGGCGCGCTGGCCGAGCGCGAAGCGGCCGACCGCGTCGATGAAATCGCGCTCCGACGCCTCGTCGACCAGGGCGATCGGCGCCTTCAGCGTGCCGTGGAAGCCGTAGATCCGCGGCTCGGCCGTGATCTCCGACAGGCGCTCGGACGGCAGGAGGGAAAGGCGCGGCTGCGGACGGGACCGGCCGCTGTCGGGGCTGTAGCCCAGCCACTGGCTGGCCTCCACCGCCAGCGCGTCGTCGCCGCGCGGCGCATAGTAGACGGCGTAGCGAATCACCTGGAGGTCGTCACTGGGGTGTACTGGCCTTTCTGCCGATCAACCCGAAGCGCAACTGGCTGGACACGTAGTCGATGCCCGCCACCGCGATCAGGATCAGCAGGATGATGAACGACACCTGTTGCAATTCGAGGGTGCGGATCGCCTCCGAAAGCTGCAGCCCGATGCCGCCGGCGCCGACGATGCCGATGATGGTCGCCGAGCGCGTGTTGGATTCGATGTAGTACAGGACCTGGCTCGCCAGCACCGGGAAGACCTCCGGCAGGATGCCGAAACGCACCGACAGGATACGTCCACCGCCCGACGACACGATACCCTCGACCGGCTTGCGGTCGGCGGCCTCGATCGCCTCGGAGAACAGCTTGCCGAAACTGCCGATGTCGGCGGTCATGATCGCCAGCACGCCGGCGAACGGCCCCAGCCCCACGACATTCACCCAGATCAGCGCCCACACCAGGATGTCGATGCTGCGGATCGTGTCGAGCGAGCGCCGGGTCATGAAATGCAGCAGCCGGGCGGTGGTCACGTTCTTGGCCGCCAGCAGGCCGAGCGGGATCGCCAGCACGGCCGCCACCAGGGTCCCGAGCAGGGCGATGGCGATGGTCTCGACCAGCGCCGCGAGATAGATCCGCACGTGCGTCCAGTCGCCGGGGCTGGGCGGCATCATCAGGCCGACGATCTCGCCCAGCCGGCCGAGACCGGCGAACGTCCGGGCGTCGAACAGGCCGAGCTGCACCATCCCGAACAGCAGCAGCGCCACGCCGCCGCCCGCCAGCAGGATCGCCACGCCCCGCTGCCGGCCCGGGCCGCCGAAATGCTGCGGATGGCGCCGGCGCAAGGCGTCGAAATCGGTGGCCGCCGAAGAGGGCGCGGGCCGGGAAGGCGTCGGTTCGGGCATCAGCTCCTCGCCTCCAGGCCGATCAGGCGATGGCGCAGGATTCCGGTCAGGGTGTCGATCAGGGCGACCGTGATCACGATCAGCACCAGGATGGCCGAGACGTCGGAGTAGTAGAATTTGCGGATCGCCTCGAGCAGGTCGGTGCCGATGCCGCCGGCGCCGACGAAGCCGACCACCGCCGCCTCGCGCACGTTGATCTCGAAGCGCAGCAGCGCGTAGCTGACGAAATTCGACATCACCTGCGGCAGGGCGCCGAAGCGCATCGCGGCCGACCACGGCGCGCCGGTCGAGGCGACGCCTTCCACCGATTTCATGTCGATGTTCTCGACCACCTCGGCGAACAGCTTGCCCAGCGCGCCGAACGTGTGGATGGCGATCGCCAGCACGCCGCCGACCGGCCCCAGCCCGAAGGCGATGACGAAGATCAGGGCGAAGACGAGTTGCGGCACGGTGCGGCACAGCTCGCAGAAGCGCCGCAGCACGATGCGGGTCCAGCGGCCGGGCGCGACGTTCGCGGCCGCGAGGAAACTCACGACGAAGGCCCCGGCGGCGCCCAGCGCCGTGCCGACATAGGCCATCAGCAGGGTCTCGCCGAGCAGCCGCAGCCAGCGCTTCAGGCCCCAGAACCACTCGACCGGGTCGGTCCAGACCCAGGCGCCGCCGTCGAGATGCAGCAGGCGGTAGAAGTAGCTGGTGAAGTTGCCGATGTTGGCGAACAGCTTGGGCAGCGAGACTTCGGCCGAGACGCCCGACAGCACCATCGCCGCCGCGATGCAGGCGATGACCACGATCGTGTGCCATCGCCGGCTGCGCACCGACGCATCGTAGGCCGCCAGAAGCGGCCCGAGCTGCACCTGCGGCAGCCGGGCAACCGGAGAACTCACGCGCCGGGTCGGCCTAGCTCTTCTGCTTGCGCAGGCTGTCGATGAACTTGATCAGCTCGACGACCGGTTCGTAGTACTTGGCGTCGACCTGCTTGAATTCGCGATCCTTGCCGTCGCTGAGCTTGTCGAACGCCACCTTGGCCTTGGTCGGCGCCTCCTGGAACGCCTTCCAGATCGCGGCCTTGGCGTCGGGCGGCAGGTCGGCGAGCCAGGCGTACGGCGAGTTGGGGATCAGGTCCGACTTGGCGAGGATGCGGAAATCGTCCTTTTTCGCCAGCCCCTTGGTCACCATGCGCGTCAGGTTCGAATCGTTGTCGGCGTTCCACCAGTTGGCGGCGACGTCGACGGTCTTCTGCTGCAGCGCGATCACCGCGTTCTCGTGGCTGCCGGTGTAGGTAACGTGCGCGAAGTAGGACTCCGGCACGATCTTCAGCTTGTTCAGGATGAAGCGCGGCACGTTGTTGCCCGAGGTCGAGTTGGGATCGACCAGGCCGAGATTCTTGCCCTTGAGATCCTCGATCGACTTGTACGGGCTGTCGGCGCGCACGTAGAAGACCGAGTAGTAGCCGATCGTGCCGTCGTTGTTGACGGTGGTGGCGAACGGCTCGACCTTGACGTTGGTGACGACGGCACGGGCGTAGGAGGCCGGGCCGTAGCCCGCGAGATGGATCGAGCCGTTGCGCTGGCCTTCGATCACGGCGGCGTAGTCGTTGGCGACGCGCAGCGTCACCTTCACGCCCAGCTCCTTCGACAGGTACTCGACGAACGGCGCGTAGCGCTCGCTGACGCCCGAGGCGTTCTCGGCCGGCACGACCGCCAGCACCAGTTCGGGATACTTGGCGCGCCAATCCTGCGCCTGGGCCTGGGCGGCCGCGGTCATCGCGAGCGCGCTCGCGGCGAGCGCCGTTCCGAGAATGTGTCGGCGGTTGAACATGGACATGTCTCCTTTGAAGACGGGAACGAACTGACTTAGTGGGCGAGCGCGAGGCCGGGCTCGACGCCCGGAACGCGGCTTCCTTCGGCGCCGGGGCCGATGACGTCGGCCGATTCCAGGCCGTAGAGATCGCGGGCGACCGCGTCGGTGAGCGCCGCCGGCACGTCGTCGAACACCAGGCGCCCGCCGGCCAGGCCGACCAGGCGGTCGCAGTATTTCCGCGCCAGGTCGAGGCTGTGCAGGTTGCAGATCACGGTGATGCCGAAATGGCGGTTGATGTGCTGCAGCGCGTCCATCACCACCCGGGTGTTGCGCGGGTCGAGCGAGGCGATCGGCTCGTCGGCCAGGACGAGCTCGGGCTCCTGGACCAGGGCGCGGGCGATCGCGACCCTCTGCTGCTGGCCGCCCGACAGGGTGTCGGCGCGCTGGCCGGACAGGCGGCCGATATCGAGGCCTTCGAGCGCCGACAGGCCGAGCGCCTTCTCCTCGTCAGTCCACAGCTTGAGCAGCGAGCGCCGCAACGGCGCGTGGAAGGCGCGGCCCATCATGACGTTGGTCAGCACGTCGAGCCGGCCGGCCAGGTTGAACTGCTGGAAGATCATGGCGCAGCGCGCCCGCCACTGGCGCAGCGCCCGGCCCTGCAGGCGCGTGACGTTGACGTCGCCGTAGTAGATGTCGCCCGAGCTGGGATCGCCGAGGCGATTGATCATGCGCAGCAGGGTCGACTTGCCGGAACCCGAGGCGCCGATCACGCCAACCAGCTGGCCGGACGGCACCACCAGCGAAACATTGTCGACGGCGCGCTTGTCGCCGAACTTCTTGACCACGCTATCGAGACGCAGCACCGGACCCCCCACGGATGGCTTCACAGGCTGCGTAACGGCCGCCTGCGTCACCGGGGCGACGCTTTGGTTACAGACGCGCGACAGCGCCGGAGTCTGGTGGATAAGCGAGGACTGGGAGCGCGGCACTCTGTGCCGCTCATGGGCGCGAGATCGAGGAAGAAGAGCGCCACTCCGGTATGACCAGGGCTTCGCACACGGTGGCGCGCTCCCCGCCGTGACTCCCCTGCCCCGCCAGGCGCGGGGCGGAGAGTCGCTACGACCCGATGGTGGCGCCGTCCTTCTTCGTGATCGCCACGATCGACGGGCGCGGCGGCAGGCCGTCCTTGAAGTCGGGCCAGCGCGTGCTGGGCTTCTCGTAGCTCGAGCCGGGACCCTCGCCGGGATGCTGGATGGCGAGAAAGAGAGTGCGGTCGTCGGGCGCGATCAGCGGGCCGCAGATTTCGGCGCCGCGCGGGCCGGCGAAGAACTGCCGCGTCAGCGCCCGCCCCTCGCCCGCGACGTCGCAGGCATAGAGGCCGTCGGCGATGCCCGCGACCTCACCGCTGTCCATGGCGATCCACAAACGCCCCTTGCTGTCGAAGGCGACGTTGTCGGGACAGCTCAGCCAGCCGTTCTCGCTGGTCGCCGGATGGTACTTCGTGCCCTCGTGCTTGCCGGGCTGGCCGGCGGCGATGAGGATCGCCCAGCTGCCCTCGGTCGAGGCGTGGTCGCCGTCCTTCGGGGTCATCTCGAGAATATGGCCGTGGTCGTTCTTTGCGCGCGGGTTGGGACCGTCGACCTGCTCGGGCTTGCGGCTGCCGTTGTTGCTGAGCGACGCATAGACACGGCCGTTCACCGGGTTGGCCTCGACGTCCTCGGGCCGGTCCATCGGCGTGGCCTTCAGGAGATCGGCGGCGCGGCGCGCGCCCATCACCACGTCGGCCTGGCTCTGGAAGCCGTTCTCCGCCGTGAGCGGGCCCTGGCCATGGATCAACGGCAGCCAGATCATGCCGCCGTCGGCCGCGAAGCGCGCGACATGCAGGGTGCCGTCGTCGAGCAGGTCGCGGTTGGCCGCGCGGTCGCCGGGGTTCCATGGCTTGGCGGTGACGAACTTGTAGATGTATTCGAAGCGCGAATCGTCGCCCATGTAGATCGCGACCCGGCCATCCCTGGCGATCGCATACGTCGCGCCTTCATGCGCAAAGCGTCCGAGCGCGGTGCGCTTCACCGGCACGGATTGCGGGTCGTAGGGATCGATCTCGACCACCCAGCCGAAGCGGTTGGGCTCGTTGGGCTCCTTGTCGAAGTCGAAGCGGTCGATGTAGCGGCCCCAGGCGTAGGCGACCGAACGTCCGAGCCCGTAGCGCCGCGCCAGCGGCTGGTCGGGATGCTTGTCGGCGGTGCCGGAGAAGTAGAAGTTGAAATTCTCCTCGCACGTCAGCCACGTGCCCCACGGCGTGCTGCCGCCGGCGCAGTTGTTGATCATGCCGAGCACCTTCGTGCCGGCCGGATCGGCCGAGGTCTTCAGCTTGGCATGGCCGGACGCGGGCCCGGCGATGCGCATCGGGGTGCTGGTGTCGATCCGCCGGGCATACTTGCTGTCCGGCACGACCTTCCACTTGCTGCCGTCACGCACGATCTCGAGCACCGAGCCGCCATGCGCGGCCATCTCGACCCCGACCTGTTCGGCCGTCGCCTTGAGGCGCGCCTCGCGGCCTTCGCCGACACCCTCGAACATCAGGTTCGAATTGACGTACTCGTGGTTGGCCACCAGCAGGAAGCGGTCGCCGCTCGTGCTGCCGGCCGGCAGCGCATGCAGGCCGAGAAAGTCGTTGTTGTAGCCGAACTGCAGCGCCTGCGACGCGGCAGTCTGTTTCAGCGGATCGAAGGCCGGCGCGCCGGGCAGCACCGGATCGCCCCAGCGGATCAGCACCTGGACGTCGTAGCCTTCGGCGACGTGGTGCTTTTGGTCGAGCACATGCGGCACTTCCTTGAAGGTGAAGGAGGACGGGCCGTTGCCCTCGGCATGAGTCTCCACGGGGAGCGCCGGCAGAGCAGCCGCAGCGACGGCGCCGCCCAGGAGCGCGCGTCGGGACATAAGCACGCCGATCGACGGCTCGGCGCTGGGGTTGGCGATCTCGTCTTCGACGTCTTGGGTCTGGGGCGTCTCCCGACAACATTTCTAGCTTCCGATCCGTGCTAACAGAACGACCTCGTCCTGTGGAGGGCCCGCCCGCCCGCGTCTCGAAGGATGAGCAGCACACGAGGTGCTCGCGCCCACCCTTCGAGACGGTCGCTTCGCGACCTCCTCAGGGTGAGGCTACTTGCCGAAGCGACCGGACTCTCGATT
>JBGAIW010000099.1:0-14391 GCA_044225265.1 Reyranella sp. | reverse complement strand
GAACGGCCCGGCTACTCCCAGGCGGGCCTCGCCCGCGCGCTCGGCAAGGACGCCGCCGCGGTCAACCGCATGCTCAAGGGCACCCGGCTGATCAAGGCCAACGAACTGCCGATCATCGCGCAGTACCTGAATTCGACGCCGCCCGGCACCGACGAGCAAGGCTATCCGTTGTCGATCCGCGCGGTGCAACAGGGTGGTGACCGCGCCGACGTGGCGGTGTGGGCCTCGGCCGAGGCCGGCTCCGACGGCGCCATGGTGCTGACCAGCGAACCGATCGACTACATCCGCCGCTCCGAGCGCATGCAGGGCGTGAAGAACCCATTCGCCTTCTACGTCATCGGCACCTCGATGAGCCCGGCGATCGAGCATGGCGACCAGGTCGTGGTGAATCCCGCCATCCCGCCCCGCCCGGGCTGCGATTGCGTTTTCATCCACGACGACGGCGACGGCTCGATGCGCGCCCTGGTCAAGCGCCTGGTCAAGAGCAACGCCGATTCCTGGCGCGTGAAGCAGTTCAACCCGGCCAAGGAATTCGATTTGCCCAAGCGGCGGTGGCCCAAGGCGTTGATGATAACAGAGAAGCGATATGGCTAGCGCCTTGCGAAGCAAGGCGACGGCGAACCCGATGCGCTAGGCGCGCCTGCGCGCCGGTCGCCGCGCAGCGGCGAAGCGTAGGGTTCGCGCGGTTCCGCCTGCGCTCGTTTGGTCCAGCAAGCCTCGAAGAATCTTGAACGTGCGCAATGGGCACGGCGCGGGCGCTACGCTTCGGGCTTCGCCCGACCGGCGCGACGGAGCGCGCCTAGCGCAACGCACCCGCCGTCGCGCAGCTTCGCTGCGCGCTTACCGTCGCGCAGCTTCGCTGCGCGCTAATCCGAGAACCCACATTCCTTGGGGGTCTTGTTCAGCCAGGCCTTCTGGCTGCCATCCTTGAAGCAGCCGTCGACCCAGCCGCCGCTGTAGGTGTCGGTGCCGGCGGTCAGGGTGCCGCGGCCGTTGGGGCGATCCTTGGCCCAGTCGCCCACGTACTTGATGCCGTTGGGATAGGTGAGTGTGCCGCGGCCGCTGCGCATGCCATCGCGGAACATGCCCTCGTAGCGCCGGCCGTCGGCATACTGCAGCACGCCATTGCCGTGCATCTTGCCCTTCGACATGTCGCCTTCGTAACGGTCGGTCGCGTTGCCGTTCAGCATCCATTGCAGCACGCCATGGCCGGTCGCCTGGCCGCCGACGCACTCGCCGGTCCAGGTCACCGAGGCGACCGGATTGGGCAGCGCGATCCACGTCTTGCAGCCGCCGCTGCGCGCGATCGTGATCCAGCCCGGCGGCATCGGCGGCACAGCCGACTGCGCAAGGCTCTCGCCGGCCAACGCCAGCGCGGCGACCGCGAGAGCAACCTGAAGGCGGAACGAATTCATGCGGACGAGAGAGTAAAACCAACCGCCTGTGGGTATCAGCGGTCTTGCTGGGGATTGGCGCACGGTTCGCGCGTACACTTGCCGAAACATGGCGCCGAGCTTTTCACTGAAAATGCTCCCGTGGAAGGGACCGACTTGACCGCCGCGTCGATCGACCCGCCGCCGATCCCCCACTCGATCCGCCTGTTCGAGCGCATGCAGATCAGCGCCGTCGTGGTCGGCTGGACCAACGCCGCCCTCGCCTACCGCCTGGTATTCAACGACCGCATCGGCCCGCTCGCCTACGCCGCCGCGATGGTGGCGCTGTCGGGCGTGGTCGCCCTGCTGGTGTTCCGCATCACCCGCCGGCGCAGTTCGATCTGCACATGGATCCTGGTGATGCTCTCGGCGGCGATGATCGCGCCGTGGCTGGCGCTGCTGAGGCGCATCGGCGTCGCCGACCTGCCCGGCGTGCTGTTGCTGTTCCAGGGCGGCTTGCAGCTGCTCGCGCTGTCCCTGCTCGTCCGCCCCGGCGCGCGGGCGTGGTTCGCCAGCCGGCCGCTCGAGTAGTCGACGGAGATTATCCGTCCAGCCGGATGAAGGGCGTAGCGGGTGCATACTTGGGCCCGCCGGACCGTTCCGCGTTGTAGCGGATCCAGGTGAAGTTGCCTGAGCCGGCATCGCGCCATTCGAAGACGAAGCGCTCGTCGTCCGTTCTGGGCGCGAACTCGAGAGTGTTTCCGGAAACCTTCGCGTCGATGAGGCGCCAGATGCCGCCTTCCTCCATCTTGCCCTTCTGCTCGTTGTAGGCACCGCGCGACGCGAAAATGACCTGGGCGGTGTTGCTTCCTTCCGCCGACAGGACCACGAGCAGGCGCGGCACGGCGCCGGCCGGCGTCCTGGTTTCGAACCTGAAGGCACCTGCCTTCCAGCCTTCGCGCGACTGGCTGGCCGGACGCCAGGCGATCAGGCCGGACGGCAGCGGCATGTTGTTCTCGCGCGCATAGGCGTAGGCATTGGTCAGTTCGATGATGCGCGCGGGGTTGCCTCCGGTCGCCGACGGTCCGGGCCTCGGGTTGCCGCCGATCGCGAAGGGGGCTTCGTAGCCGTTGCGGTCCCACAGCAGCTGCCGTCCCTCCGTGGCGATCAGCAGGTCACGACGCAGGCGCGAAGGCAGCGATTGCAGGTCGACCGAGGCATCGGTCAGGTGGCGCAGGAAGGCGGCGGCGAACGGACTGTTCTGGCCGGCCGGGCCGTCGAGGGCGACGCGGCCGGAAGCGGCCGAGTAAAGTATCAGCGCGTTGCGCACGGCGGTTCCGCGCGCGGCGTCGAGGTTGACGGCGACCGCAGCCCGCTCCGCCTGCAGCTGGCGCCAGCCATCGGCCGGATTGTTGCGGCAGCTGTCGTATACGCTGAGCTTGTGGCGCACCTCCCTCATGGCCGTCATCGCACTGAAGGGAATGAGGGTCTGCACGGTATTCGGCGTGCCGAGATCGGCATCGATCGGCACGAAGTAGGACCGGTTCTCCCAGGCCGCACCGTGACCGGCATAGTAGAAGGCCGCGAACTCGGCGCCGCGGCAGGCCGCCTGGAACGCCTCGATGGCACGTTTCATGGCCTCGCGGCCTGCGTCCTCGACCAGCTCGGTCTTGAGCCCCAGCGCCTGGAAGCGTCTGGTCACGTCGGCCGCATCGCGCCGCACGTTGGGCAGGCCCGCTTCCCATTGGTACTTCGAGTTGCCGATCACCAGGGCGACACCGCGCTGCCCGTCCGCGCGTACGATGGCGGGGGCGGCGGGCGTAGCGAGCACGACGCCAGCGCCGGCCAACGCCTGTCTCCTGCCGATCATGGGTCGCGACCTGCCGTGACGAGACTGGGACGAAACATCGACGCCCTCCGTGGCCGACCATCCTGCAAACAACGACCGATGGAAAGACCTCGCTCGCGGTTCGCCGGCGGGCGCTCTAGTCGCGCCGCTTCATGTCGAGATGGATCGCCTTGCGCGCCGTGTAGTAGCGCAGGCTGACGACGCGCCCGACCAGGAAGGCGGCGAGGAATGCCGCCGTTCCAGCCAGCACGCCGAACCCCTGGCTGACCCGGCCCATCACGTCGGTGGTGATGAAGCGTGCGATCGCCAGCAGCAGCAGCAGGCCGCCTGCCGCGACGCCGTCGTAGGTTCGCCAGACGCGGACCAGCCGGCGCTCGAAATCCTTGTCGACCTTGAGGATCATGCCGGCGCCGATGCCGACCACGAAGCCGGCCAGCATGGTGAGCAGCCAGAAATCCAGGCGCTTGCCGAGCGACACGCCCATCAGCAGCAGCGCCGTGACCACCGCCAGGATCGGCGGAATCGCGAAGCCCATCCGATTGGTCGGCCGCTTGGTGAGTTCGTGGCGCATCGACCACAGGCACCAGGCGGCAGTGACGATGGCCAGCAGGTGCAGAACGAGGGTAAGGGACTTCATTTCAACAACTCATTATACCATCGGAATCTGCACTGCGCGCGAGAGGAGTATTCATAATAGTTGCAAGTAGTTATAATAGATTGTTACAGTGACTTATCAGTAACAGGCCGACCCCCTCGGCCTTCAATGAAATGTGGAGACAACATGCTGTCCTTTCTCAAGGCCCAGTTCCGTAGCCCCACTCTGTCCGAAGGCAGCGAGTTCGCGCTCGGCATTCCCTCGGGTACGCCGGCCGAGGACGATGGCCGCTGGCGCGTTGCCGCCGTGCGCATGTTGCGCGGCATCCCGCACGCCCTGATCGAGCAGGCCGCGACCGGCAAGACCAAGACCATTGCGGTGTCGGCGCTGCTGGCGGATCCCGCCTTCCACGCCATTCCCTCGGGCCGCAGCTAGCGACCCGCGCCGATTGCCGGCGGGCTCCCGGGAAAAGTCTCAGGGGCCGTTCGGAGGAATATCGTCATGGGCGGTGCCGCGGCGAGGCGCCCGGTGCGCTCTTCCGCCTGCATCCGGTCGCGCTGTGCCGCGCCGAACTGGAATGGGCGGCCGACCGCTGGCCCGCCGAGGCCGGCCATGACGACGAGTGGGCGCACCTTTTCGACCCGTATGTCTCCGAGGCGACCCCCGCCGACTATCGCGGCCGCTACTCGCGTCGCTGCACCTGGTGGCAATTCTTCCGCGCTGCGGCCGACCGCTACCGCGCCCTGCGCGCAGCAACCGGCAGCGGCTCCGCGCTCGCGGCGTGACGGCGACCGTTATATGCTGCCGGCCATTCAGGAGGTTCCGATGCAACGTGCCCTGGTACTCGCTCTCGTGGCCGCGATGCTCGCGGCCGCCGGTTGCGCCAAGGAAGACGACATGAACAACGTGCCGGGCCCCAACGGTCTGCTGCCCGACGGCTCGCCGCCGCGCGCCGCCGCTCCCGCTGCGCCGGATCCCGGTACCTACAACGGCGCGACCAGCCGAAATCCGCGTCCGCCGCTCAGCGGCATCAATTCCGATCCCGCCAATCCCAACGGCGCGCCCGGCACGTTCAACCGCTGACGGCGGATATATTCCCGGGCGCCGAA
The DNA here is from genome assembly GCA_044225265.1 of Reyranella sp. GTDB lineage: Bacteria > Pseudomonadota > Alphaproteobacteria > Reyranellales > Reyranellaceae > Reyranella. The sequence goes on along the minus strand of JBGAIW010000099.1, from coordinate 9,465 downwards.
TCAATCGACGCTGCGCGGCTCCGCGAGCCCCCGCGACGCGACTCGAACGAAGCAGCAGCAGCCTTCGTCCCGGCGACCTGGTTGCAATTTCAATTCGAAACTCTCTCCGATCGGCGCCACTGAATCCGGCCGCCCAGGTCGAACGTTCGCGCCGCGCCGGTTGTTGCGGTGTGACGGAGCGCGGCACGTCCCGCACATCGACGCTGCGCTCTGCGACAGGACCGACGCGCACCAATCAGCGCAGCTCCTGAAGTAGAAGCACAGTCTCTGAATGAAGCTCTTCCTTACGGCGTGCGCGTTGCCCGCTTAGGATCGTTGTCGATCCTTCCCGCGTCGCGGGAGAGATTTCCTGTACGTCTTCGAAGGCAACGCCCGCGCCATGCCAGCACTTGCCCCGATCACGATCTCCGGTCTTGCCGCCAAGACCGGGCTCGATGTCGAGTCGATCCGCAACTACGAGCGGATGGGTTTGATCGAAAAACCCAGACGTGGCCCGGGAGGCTACCTTCTCTATCGGGGCCAAGACGTGGAAATCCTGACCTTCATTCGCCGCGCCATCGCTCTCGGCTTTTCGCTGCCGGCGATCCGCGACCTGCTCGGCCTTGCCGAGCCGCGTTCAGGCGCGTGCTGCTCGACGGTCTACGACATCGCCGTACGCCAGCTCGCCGAGATCCGCAGTCGCATCGAGGAACTCGGCCGCATGGAAAAGGCGCTGAGCGAGCTCGCCGCCTCCTGTCCACGCGAGGGTGCAGCAAACGATTGTTCGATCCTCAACGCGCTGGTCCAGCCCACCTGACATGTTCGCGATTTTCTACGAGCGCCATCACCGCGTGCTGATGGTGAGGATAACCGGCGTGCTGAGCTCGGAAGACATTGCCGCGCACGACCGCGTGGTGCTGCGCTTCCTCGCCGGCAAGGACGGCGTGCGCGCGATCTACGATTTGAGCAAGGTCGAGACGCTGGCGATTCCCGCCAGCAAGATCGCCCAGCGCGGCCAGCGGCCGGCCATCGTCACCGGCCAGCGGATCGTGGTTTCCTCGTCCGCCGGAGGCGCCGAGTTCGTGCGCATCATCGCCGACGAGCAGCGGACCGCAGGGCTCGCCGAGCCGACCGTCGTGCCGACCCTCGAGCAGGCCTACGCCCAGATGGGCCTGGGCAGCGACGCGGTGTTCGAGCCGGTCGACGCGTCCTGACGACATGCTCGACTTCTTCTTCGAACGCCGCCGCCGCGTCCTGATGGTGCGCATCTCGGGCATCTTCGACGAGGAGCAGTCCGACAGGCTGGACCGCGCGGCCGAGCAACTGGCGGCCCGCGAGCCCGGCCTGCGGGCGATCTACGACTTCTCCGAGCTCGAGCAGCTGGCGATATCCGCCGAGCGCATCGCCGAACGCGCGCGCAAGCCGACCGCGGTCGCCGGCATGCGCGTCATCGTCGCCTCCCGCGCCTTCGCCGGCCAGAAGGGCCGAAGCTTCAGTAGCACCCAGTCGAACGCCGGGGAGCGCGCCCCGATGGTTGCCGACAGCATCGAACAGGCTTACGTGCTGCTCGGTCTCGACCACAGGGCGCGGTTCGAAGGGTTCGAACCGGACGGGGCCTAGGCGAGGCCACTCTTGTCCGCCGCACGCGGGCGGCTCATCCTTGCCGTCATGCGGCGCCTGCTGTCCCTGCTCCTGGCATTGTCGCTTGCCGCCTGCGCGACCGGGACCGGCGTCGGCGGGGCCGACTATGCGATCAACTACGACTTCTGGGAATTCTATGGCGTCGCCAATAATCGGCGGTTCCAGGTCGTGGTCTCGGGCAATCCCTTCCCGGCACTGTCCGAAGCGGAGAGCCGCGCGCGCCTGCTGCCCGTGATGCAGGCCAACCGGCCGGCGCGGCCGCGGGTGATCTGGACCTACGATGCGCCGGCGGAACGGCCGCGGCCGGATTACCGCATGGTGCTGGTCTACGACTCCGCCAACGACCTGACCGCCCAGCGCGTCTGCGACGGTCAGTTCCGCCACAAGCTCGGCACGCCGGGCCGGGTCTCGGTGTTCGCCGTCTATTGCCGCAACGACCAGCCGATGTCGCAGACCACGGCATGGACCGAGGCGAGCGGCCCGGACGATCCCCGGCTCGGCGCGATGTTCAGCGCGCTCTTCCAGGTGCTGTTCGTCGAGGTCAATCCCAACCGGCCGATGCCGACCTTCATGTTCCCGATGTGACGGCGCCGGATCGTCATGTCCGGCGCGGTTAAATCCGCGCGAAGGCTTCGACATCTCAGAGGGTCTGCACTAGTGTCCGGCTTTCCCAGCGTCGCCAGTGTTCGTAGGCATGCCGCTCACCTGCCAGATCTATCATCTCGACCGCATGGTTATCGGAGTTTCCGAGGGTGTGGTGACCCTGCAGGAGATCGGCGCCTTCATCGACAAGGTGGTGGCCGAAGGTGCCCAGCCCTACCGCAAGATCTTCGATGCCCGCCACGGCACGTCCGGTCTCAGCCCGGCCGACCTCAAGGCGCTGTCGACCCGCCTCAAGACGCGGCCCAAGGCGCGGCCGCTCGGGCCGTTCGCCGTGGTGGCGGGAACCGGCCGGCGCGACGAACTGGTCGAGATCCTGAGACCGTTCGCGGCACTGAAGCGGCCGATGCGGGTGTTCAAGGACATGGCGAGTGCGCGGCGCTGGATCGACCACCAGAGGATCGTGCTCGGCTGAAGCGCCTTGCCGGACCGCACGCAGCCCGGCTTGGCCTCCCGGACCCCGCGGTTATTGCAATTCTACAAGCTGCGAATATGTAAGACAGTCGTGTCACAATGCGAAGCAGCCGCCACAGGATCAAGAAAGTGCGCCGCCTTTTCCTGTTCTTCATGGGGGCCGTGCTCATGACGCCGGCCGTCGCCCTGGCCGCCGATCCGCTCTCCGAAGAGCAGATGATGGCCGACATCCGGCGCTACGAGAGCTTCGGGGTGCACCGCTACGGTTCTCCCGGCGCGGCCAAGGCGCTCGACTGGATCGCCGAGGAACTGGGCAAGGCCGGGCTGAAGGTGAACTCCCAGCCCTTCGCGATGGAGCGGCAGTACGAGTTCACGTCGGGAACCCTCAAGGTCGGCGACAAGAAGCTCGACGTGATGCCGCAATGGTGGATTCCGGAGAAGCAGGCGAACTTCACGCTCACGGCCGCCATCGTGCCGTTGCCCGCCAAGCCTGGCGCCCCGCCGGCCAAGGCCGCCGGTCGTTTCGTCCGCGTCGACCTGCCGTTCGATCGCGGCGCCTACCTCAACGACGAGCACCTGGCCAAGCTCTACCAGGCGTTCGGGCGCGATCCGGCGGCGGTTCTGCTGACCATCGACCATCCAAGCGGTGAGATCTTCACCTACAATGTCGACCAGTCGAACCGGGCGTGGCCGGTGCCGGTGATCCTCGTCGCGCCGAAGGACCGCGCCGTGCTCGACGCCGCCGAGAAGGCAGGCTCGGAGATCACGGTCGAGATCGCCGGCGCCTACAAGGGCGCACTGACGAGCCGCAACGTGGTGGCGCGGCTCGATCGCGGCAAGGACAAGTGGCTCGTGGTCTCGACACCGGTCACCAGCTGGTTCACCAGCACCTGCGAGCGCGGACCGGGCATCGCGGGCTTCCTCGCCATGGCGCGACTCGCCACCAGGCGGTTCACCGACGCCGACCTCCTGTTCGTGGCCACTGCCGGACACGAGATCGGACATGGCGGCATGTCGCAGTTCATGAAGCGCGGCGCGCCGCGTCCGAAGGAGACGCTCGCCTGGGCGCATTTCGGCTCGTCGCTGGCCTGCCGCGAGCAGGTCGCGAAGGTCGTGCTGAGCTCGACTTCCCTGGCGCCTCTGGTCGACAAAGCCTTCGCCGGCATCGAGGCGACGCGGCTGACCGGCGACAAGGCCGGAGTCGGCGAGCTGCGCGACGTGCAGGGTGCGGAGTTTCCCAACTTTTTCGGCATGGCGGGCTCGCACCGCTACTTCCACACGCAGCTCGACAACCTGTCGACCGTCGATCCGGCCTTGCTCGTGCCGATGGCCACGGCGTTTGCCGACACGATCGAGAGCGCGGTGAAAGCCGGCAGCGCCACAAAGGGCGGGCGTTGAGCCGACGGGCGCCCGCGACGAGCCGCGACAGCGGTTAGCGGCGGCAACTAGCGGCGACGATCAACGGCGGCGGGCGAGAAAAAACAAAAAGGCCACACCCACGGTCGCACCGACCAGGGCATACAGGATCGTCACCAGCAGGCGGATGCGCTTGCGGCGGCGGCGAATCAGCCGGTCGTACTCGCGCCGGGTCATGCCTTCCGGCGGATCCTGCTCGAACATCGACCGCCGATAGATCGGCTTGGTGGCACGGCGCCAGCCGATGATGCCCCCCACGATCGCGAAGAGCAGCATCGTCACCGCCAGGACCGGACTCATGACGAGGCCCCGCGAAAACTCCCCGTCGCGGAAACTATCGACGCGCGCGCGAGACGCAATCGCAATCGCCGTTTCGGCGCCATTACTGCAGCGGAACGGCAATATGAAACATCGAATCGGAACCCGTCACATGAACGATTCGTCGCGGGCTTCGGAACGCAACGTGTGTGGCGTGCACGCTGCCGGCGTGGCTATCGACTTCATCGCGCCGGCGAAGCGCAACCGATCCGACAATCACTCGAATAACCAGGTCGGGCGCGCTCGCCCTATTCTTCCCGCCAACTCACGTAATGTCTCATGCCGGTTGCGACAGCATCGGCGCGCATCGCGGAAGGATGCGACGACGTTGGAACCGGTTGCATCGATCGCAGCCGGCTTCTCGATTACCGCATTGAAGATGACGATATCGGTGCGAAGACTTGTCGAAGGAGGAATCCTTCCCCTACTGTGCCCGCATGTCGGTCCGCACCACGTTCTATCATCCTGATCGACTGGTGATCGGCCTATTCGAAGGCGAGATGCAGCTCTCCGACTTCATCGAGTTCGCGCTCGAGATCCAGAAGAACAACCTCATCCACTATCGCAAGATCCTGAACGTGATCGACGCGCATCCCGGGTTCACCGAGCAGGAGCTGCGTGCGCTGGTGCAGATGATTCGCGAGGCACCGACCGACAGGCCACGCGGCGCGGTGGCTTTCGTGGCCAATCCCGAACGCGGCGAGTTCGCCCATCTGTTCGCCAGCCTGGAAGTCGACGGCCGGCCAGCTCGGGTGTTCCGCAGCATCCACGACGCCCGCAAGTGGCTGACGGAAACGCCCGCGGTAAGGGAATAGGAAGCTTCCTCGCCATTCACTTGGCCAGAAGTCCCTCATAGCACCCTTGCCGAATCGGACTGCTTTCGGGCCGCCAAATCGGCAATGATGACGCCATGAGCCTCACTTCCCGACCCCTGTCGCATGCCCTCGGTGCAGAGATCCGGGGCGTCGACCTCGCCAAGCCGCTCAGCAATTCCGAGTTCGACCAGATCCACTCGAAGTTCCTGGAGAGCGGCATCCTGCTGTTCCGCGACCAGAAGATCACGCGCGAGCAGCACATCGCCTTCAGCCGCCGTTTCGGCGAGCTCGACCGGCACGACTCCCTGCCGCGCGATCGCCATCCCGACTATCCCGAGCTGCTGCTGGTGACCAATATCCCGGAAAAGGACGGCAAGGAGTCGGCGTCGAAATACACCGGCCAGCAATGGCATTCGGACATGTCGTTCACGCTCGAGCCGTCGCTCGGATCGCTGCTGCGTGGCATCACCATCCCGCCGGTCGGCGGCGACACCATGTTCACCAACATGTACATGGCCTACGAGACCCTGTCGGACGGCATGAAGAAGATGATCGAGCCGCTGCACGGCGTGCACACCGGCCGGCGCAAGGTCACCGACCCCGACACCGCGCGCGAGCGCGAACAGACCAGGATCAATCCGCCGATCGCCCAGCCGCTGGTGCGCGTGCATCCCGAGACCGGCCGCAAGGCGCTCTATATCGGCGAGAAGGTGTCCTGCCTGGTCGGCATGACCGAGGAAGAGAGCAAGCCGATCATCGACTACCTCGTGCGTCACGCCACCCGGCCGCAGTTCGTCTATCGCCACCAGTGGCGACAGGACGACATCCTGCTGTGGGACAACCGCTGCACCATGCACATCGCGCTGGGCGACTACGCCGAAGGCGAGATCCGCCACCTCGAGCGCACCACCGTCAAGGGCACGCCGTCGGGGTACTACCTGCAATGAAGCGACGCACTCTGCTCGCGGGCGCCCCGGCGCTCGCGCTCGCGCCTGCCCTCGCTCGTGCCCAGGCGGGCTATCCCGACAAGCAGATCCGCATGGTCATTCCGTTCGCGCCGGGCGGCACGACCGACCTGCTGGCGCGTGCGGTCGGCCAGCACCTGCAGGAGAAGTGGAACCAGACCGTGGTCGCCGACAACCGTGCCGGCGCCAACGGCGTGGTGGCCGGCGAGATCGTCGCCAAGTCGGCCGGCGACGGCTACACGCTCTCGACCGTGGCGATGGGCCACGCGATCAACCCGTTGATCTACAAGAAGCTGCCCTACGACGGCGTCAACGATTTCGCGGCGGTCAGCCTGCTCGCCACCTTCCCGCAGCTCGTGCTGGTGCATCCCTCGCTGCCGGTGAAGACGCTGGCCGACCTGATCGCGCTGGCCAAAAGCTCGCCCAAGCCCTTGACCTACGGCTCCGGCGGCAACGGTTCCTCGCAGCATCTGGCGGGTGCGCTGTTCGCCCACATGGCCGGCCTCAAGATGACCCACGTCGCCTACAAGGGCGGCAACCCCGCGCAGCTCGACCTGATGGCGGGCAATCTCGACCTGGTCATCATCCAGCCCAGCGCGAAAGAGATCGTGACGTCGGGCAAACTGAAGGCGCTTGCGGTCAGCTCGACCAAGCGCAGCGCCGACTATCCCGACGTGCCGACCGTCGCGGAGGCTGGCCTCCCGGGCTACCAGTCGGTGGCGTGGTACGGCGTGGTCGCGCCCAAGGGCATGAGCCCCGACCTGCTGAAGAAGCTGTCCGACGAAGTCGTCAGGTCGGTCGCCACACCCACCGTGCGCAACGTGATCGCGCAACAAGGCGGCGACCCGGTCGGCAGTACGCCGGCGGAGTTCGCCGACTTCATCCTCGCCGAGCGCAAGCGCTACGAAACGATCGTACGCGAGGCCGGCATGACGGTGGAGTGAGCGGCTCTAGCCGCGAAGAGAGACGACGCACAGCCCGGCCCAGACGCCGATGGTGAGGGCCAACGGGATATCGGTCAGCACCACGTCCGTCGGCGATTCGCCGCCCTCGAGCTTCTCGACGACGTACCAGTAGCGGAACATGCCGAAGATCACGAGCGGGATGGTCCAGACCAGACCGGGCGAGGCCGACATCACGAACAGGCTGTAGAAGATCAGCGCGCCGACCGCCGACATCTCGGCGTAGCGGTCGATCAGCGCCGGCGTGTAGTTCTCAAGCACCTTGCGGCTCTCGCTGCCGACATGCTGGCGAATTCCTGGCGGCGCTTCACCGCGGCGAGATAGAGCGCGAGGCAAAGCGTGGTGATCGCCATCCAGCTCGACAGCGGCACCTGCAGCACGGCGGCGCCGGCATAGACGCGCAGCACGAAGCCGACCGCGATCGAGAAGATGTCGAGCACCGGCTGGTGCTTCAGCCAGAACGTGTAGGCGAGATTGAGCGCGACATAGGCGAAAAGCGCGAGCGCCAGCGGTTTGGACCAGAACCAGGTCGAGATCAGCAGGGCGTAGAGCGCGACCAGAAGCACCAGCGCCGGCCCCATCGTCACCCGGCCGGAGGCGAGCGGGCGGCTGTTGCGCTTGGTCGGGTGTGCGCGGTCGGCCTCGCGGTCGTGCATGTCGTTGACGATGTAGCTGGCCGACGAAGCGGCGCAGAACAGCGCGACTGCAATCAACGCCTCGGTGACGGCCGTGGGATCGTTGAAAGCGCGTGCAAAAATCAGCGGCGCCAGAACGAAGGCGTTCTTCACCCACTGCTTGGGCCGCATCAGGCGGATCAATCCGCCGGCCTGGCTCGCGATCGATGGTGTCATGCGCGCCGCGGACTTATACTGTCATCCGGACGGGATGGCTACGGACTGTGATCATTGAGCCAAGCGGCGACGCGCCTCCCGCGTCGGTCGCCACTGCAAATTCAGCCAGATGAGAGAAGTCTCCTCCTGGGGGCGGCTCAGTCATGCCCCGCACGATGTCGTCGAACTAACCGACCGGACCACGATCGCCGGCGCCCTGGCCGCCGGGGGACCGGGGATCGCCCATGGCCTCGGCCGCAGCTACGGCGACGAGGCCCTGAACCCCAACGGCCGGCTGTTCAGCACGCGCGGCCTCGACAAGTTCATCGCCTTCGACGAGCAGACCGGCCGGTTGACCTGCGAGGCGGGCGTCGTGCTGCGCGACATCCAGCGCCTCGCGCTGCCGCGCGGCTGGAGCCTGCCGGTAGTGCCGGGCACGCAGTTCGTCACGGTGGGCGGCGCCATCGCCAACGATGTCCATGGCAAGAACCACCACCACACCGGAACGTTCGGGGACCATGTCGTGCGGCTTGAACTGGTGCGCTCGACCGGCGAGACCGCGGTGTGCGGCCGCGACCTCAACCCCGACTGGTTCGCCGCAACCGTGGGCGGGCTCGGCCTGACCGGCCTGATCGTCCAGGCGGAGCTACAACTCAAGCGCTCGCCCGGGCCCTGGCTCGATGCCGAGACCGTGCCCTATGCCGGGCTCGACGAATTCTTCGCGCTCTCCAACGAAGGCCTGAACGAGTGGGAGCACACCGTCTCGTGGATCGACTGCACCGCTTCCGACCTCAAGGGTCTCTTCATGCGCGGCCGGCCGGCGGCGGACCAGAGCCGCACCGTCTCACAGGGCTTCAACCTCGTGATGCCGTTCACGCCACCGCTTTCGCTGGTGAACCGGCTGTCGCTGAAGCCGCTGAATGCCACGTATTACGCGTTGGGCGTGCGCAAGCGCGGCCTGCAGACCGTGCCGCAGGAGCCGTTCCTCTATCCGCTCGACGCGATCAGCGACTGGAACCGGGCCTATGGGCCGAGCGGCTTCTATCAGTACCAGAGCGTGGTGCCGCCCGAGACCGCGCGCGACGCAACGGCCGAGATGCTGAAGGCGATCGCGGCGTCGGGCGAAGGCTCGGTGCTGGCGGTGCTGAAGACGTTCGGCGACATCCGGCCGTCCGGCCTGCTGAGCTTCGTGCAGCCCGGCACGACCCTGGCGCTCGACTTCCAGAACCGTCCCGCGACGCTTGCGCTGTTCGAGCGGCTGGACGCCATCGTGGGCGCCGCCGGCGGCCGGATCTATCCCGCCAAGGATGCCCGCATGCCCCGTGCGCTGTTCGAGAAGACCTATCCGGGCCTCGCGGGATTCGGCGCCTTCCGCGATCCCGGCATGAGCTCGGCCATGTCGCGCCGCCTGATGGGGAGCTGACATGACAGGCCTCAAACGCATCGTCGTGATCGGCGCTACCTC
>JBGAIW010000182.1:0-2215 GCA_044225265.1 Reyranella sp. | reverse complement strand
GGCCCGCTACGGGATTCGCGCCGCCTCGATCGCGCCGGGGTTCACGCGCACGGACCTGCTGGCCGGCATGCCCCCCGAGATGCTGGAGAAGGTCACCGCTCCGGTGCCGCTCAGGCGCCTCGCCCTGCCCGAGGAGATCGGGCACACGGCGGTGTACATTGCCGAGAACGACTACTTCACCGGGCGGTCCGTGGAGATCGACGGCGGACTGCGGCTCTGACCCCGTAAGAACGCGGAGAGACCAGGTTATGCAGTTGCAGGACGTTCGTGCCATCGTCACCGGCGGCGCCTCGGGGCTCGGCCTCGCGGTCGTCGAGAGCGTCATCGCCGCAGGCGGCCGGGCCACCATCCTCGACGTGAACGAGCCGGCGGGCGCGCAGGCCGTGGCACGACTCGGCGATCGCGCCGCATTCCTCAAGACCGACGTGACGTCCGAGGCCGCGGTGGACCAGGCGGTCCAGGCGGCCGCGGCGTCGATGGGCGGCATCGATCTCGCCGTCAGCTGCGCAGGTGTCGGCTGGCCGAAGCGCATGGTCGGCAAGGAAGGCCCGATGCCTGGAGAGTTCTTCCGCAAGGTGATCGAGATCAACCTCGTCGGCACGCTGCTCGTCAGCAAGGCCGCGGCGGCCGCGATGAAAAAGAATGCGCCGAATGCCGGGGGCGAGCGCGGCGCCATCGTCATGACAGCGTCGGTGGCCGCATTCGACGGCCAGATCGGCCAGGTCGCCTACTCCGCCTCCAAGGGCGGCGTGGTGGGCATGACGCTGCCGATGGCACGCGAACTCGCCGCATTCGGCATCCGCGTGGTCACGATCGCGCCCGGCCTGTTCCTGACGCCGATGATGGCGGCCCTGCCGCAGGAAGCGCAGGACTCGCTCGGCAAGCAGGTGCCCTTCCCCCCGCGGCTGGGCAACCCGGCCGAGTATGCCTCGCTCGTACGCCAGATCGTGGAGAACCCGATGCTGAACGGCGAGACGATCCGCCTCGACGGGGCAATCCGCATGGCGCCGCGCTGACGAGCCCGGTTAGAGTTCGTGGGTCGGCGTGCCCGGGAGCGCTGCGGCGACGGGTGAATCTGAGCCGGCATCGAGACTTGGGGGTCATAGCATGAGCGACATGAACCAGGCGGCCGTCGAACGCGACCAGATGGAATACGACGTGGTCGTCGTGGGCGCCGGGCCCGCCGGCCTGTCCTGCGCGATCCGCCTGAAACAACTCAAGCCCGATCTCAACGTCTGCATTCTCGAGAAAGGCGCGAGCATCGGCGCGCACATGCTGTCGGGGGCCGTGTTCGAACCGGGCCCGCTCGACCAGCTGCTGCCCGGATGGCGGGACGAGCACAAGGGACTGCGCGTGCCGGCTGGCCGTGACGAATTCAGCTTCCTCACGAAGACCAAGCGCTTCCGCCTGCCCACGCCGCCGCAGATGCACAATCACGGCAACTTCATCGTGTCGCAGGGCGGCCTGGTCGAGTACCTCGGCACCAAGGCGGAAGGCCTCGGTTGCGACGTGTTCGCCGGCTTCGCCGCGGCGGCGCCGCTCTTCGACGACCAGGGCGCGGTCGTCGGCGTTCGCATCGGCGACATGGGCCTCGAGAAGGACGGCGAGCCCGGGCCGAATTTCGCACCCGGCCCGGAGATCCGCGCGAAGACGACCATCCTGGCCGAGGGCTGCCGCGGCAGCATCGCCAAGATCCTGATCAAGCGCTTCCGGCTGGACCAGGGCAAGTCGCCGCAGACCTACGGCCTCGGCTTCAAGGAGCTTTGGCAGCTGCCGAAGGGGCGCGTCGAAGCCGGCCTGATCCAGCACACGGTCGGCTGGCCGATGGACGCGGCCACCTACGGCGGCAGCTTCATGTACCACCTCGACCAGGACCGGCTGTACGTCGGCTTCGTCGTGGGACTCGACTACGAGGACCCGCGCTTCCAGCCGTTCGAGGCATACCAGCAATTCAAGAATCACCCGAGCCTGCGACCGCTGTTCGAGGGCGGCGAGGTCCTGTCCTACGGCGCGCGCACCATCATCGAGGGCGGCTGGCAGTCGATGCCTACGCTCGAGATGCCGGGCGCGCTGCTGACCGGCGACGCGGGAGGCACGCTCAACGTGCCGAAGATCAAGGGCATCCACCAGGCGATCCGTTCGGCCGTGCTGGCGGCCGAGCACATCGTGGAGCATGGCCACACCGCCGGCTACGACCAGCGCTGGCGCGCCTCCG
>JBGAIW010000098.1:0-14759 GCA_044225265.1 Reyranella sp. | reverse complement strand
ATCAAGTGATGGAGCGCGGCCAACGTCTCCATCTGATCGGCTCGATTCCGCTCGAACCCACCGAGCCGGTGTTCTCGACCCTGGCGAAGGAACTCGGACCGTTCCTGCGCTGCATGCCAGATGGCGAGACCGGCGAGCGCTCGCGCTGGGTCTACTTCCAGGGCCAGATGCTGCGCGCCCATCCCGACATGGAGATCGATCCGACCGTGCCGCCCTTCCCGTTCGTGCAATGGGACGGCAAGGTCGTGCGCGAGATCCCGCAGGTCCGCTTCAAGCCAGGTGTCGATCCCGACAAGGTCGCCTTCCCGACCGGCTACGACAAGGCAGCCGTCGCCTCCTACGAAGTCTTCAAGAGGTTGCGGCAGGCGGGCACCATCGCCAGGGGCACGCGCTTCCAGGTTTCGCTGCCGACGCCGCAGTCGAGCGGCTACCTCTATGTCAGCGGCCCGGCGCGGCAGACCTACTTCGCCGTCTACGAGCGCGCCCTGCTCGGCGCGCTGGCCGACATCGTAAAGGCGATCCCGGCGGCCGACCTGACGATCCAGTGGGACGTCTGCCAGGAAGTGCTGGCCTTCGAGAATTACTTCAAGGATCGCCCGGCCGACTACAAGAAGCAGACTTTCGACATGCTGGGCCGACTGGGCGACGCGGTTCCGGCCGGAGTCGAAATGGGCTACCACCTCTGCTACGGCTCGCCCGCCGACGAGCACCTGGTGCAACCCAGGGACGCCGCCATCCTGGTCGAGATGATGGAAGGCATCGCCACGGCCACGAAACGGCAGATCGACTTCTTTCACATCCCGGTGCCCAAGGAACGAAGCGACGACGCCTACTCCGCGCCGCTGAAGGCATGGAAACGCGCATCGGGTACCAATCTCTATCTCGGCCTGCTGCATTTCGACGACGCGGCCGGCGACCGCGACCGCATCGCCGCGGCCCGCCGTCACGTCACCGATTTCGGATTTTCTGCCGAGTGCGGCTGGGGCCGCACCCAACCCGGCCGCCTGCCCGGACTGCTCGCAGGTCATCGCTCTGCTGCGGAGGCATTTTAGATGGTTGAACGCATTCTCGTCGTCGGACCGAAGGACACCATCTCGATGGTCGACGACCTCGCCCCCAAGGGCTTCGAGATCGTCAAGGCGCTGCACAACTCGCCGGAACAGAAGGCGGCCTACGCCGGCGCAGACTATTTCGTGGGCTTCGTGCAGCAGTACGTGAACCCGCAGCTCTTCAAGGACGCGCCCAAGCTGAAGCTGATCCAGCTGCTGAGCGCGGGCTACGACCGCGCCGACATTCCGGCAGCGATCAAGGCCCAGGTGCCGATGTGCAACAACGGCGGCGCCAACTCGGTCGCCGTCTCCGAGCATGCGATGCTGCTGATGCTGTCGGTATCGCGCCGCCTGATCACCCAGCACACCAACGTGGTGGCCGGCCGCTGGCATGGCAACTCACCGCCGACCGTCCACGAGGTCCGCAACAAGGTGCTGGGCATCGTGGGCCTCGGCACGATCGGCAAGAAGGTGGCGCGGCTCGCCCAGGCTTTCGGCATGATCGTTCACTATTACGACATCGCGCGGCTCAAGGAGGAGCAGGAAGACGCGCTCGGCGTGCGCTTCCGTCTGCTGCCCGAGATCCTGCGCCATTCCGACATCCTGTCGCTGCACGTGCCGCTGAACGATTCGACGCGCCACATGATCGGCAAGCAGGAGCTTGGGGTGATGAAGAAGTCGGCGATCATCGTGAACACCTCGCGCGGCCCGGTGATCGACGAGAAGGCGATGACCGAGGCGCTGTCCAAAGGCGACCTGTTCGGCGCCGGACTCGACGTGTTCGACGAGGAGCCGACGCCGCCCGACAACCCGCTGCTGAAGCTCGACAACGTGATCCTGACGGCCCACCTCGCCGGGCCGACTTGGGAAAGCAACATCACCCGCCTGCGCAACGGCTTCGACAACGTGCAGCGCGTGGCGCGCGGCGAGAAGCCGCTCTGGGTGGTCGAGGAGATGTGGGGAAAGATCTGATTGCGCCGGGCGGCGTCTGACGACGCCGCCACCGGTCACGCCAGCGCGAGACGGTCCTTGTGGGTCTCGCGGAACAGCAGGACGGAGGCGAAGGAGATCGCCGCCGCTGCCATCAGCAGCCAGGCCGGACTGAGGCTGTCGTGCGTGCGCTGCACCAGCCAGGTCGCGGCCAGCGGGCTGAGTCCGCCGATCACGCCCAGGGTGATGTTGTAGCCGAGCGCGATCGCCGTGCAGCGCACCTCGGGCGGCGTCGCCTCGACCATGACGGTGGGCTGGGTGCCGAGGAAGGCGCCGATCGCGACCACGAATCCGAACTGGCCCAGCATCACCAGACCGACATTGTCGTGGTGCATCAGCCAGAACAGCGGCATGGCGCCGACCAGTCCCAATATCGTTGCGAACAGCAGCACCGGCTTGCGGCCGATCCGGTCCGACAGCCAGCCCATGCCGATCATCATCGGCAGCAGCAGCGCCATGTTCAGCGTGTTGATGCCGAGCGCATGGGCGGGCGCGATGCCGTCGGCGAGCTGCAGCCAGCTCACGATGTAGACGAACAGCAGGTAGAAGCCCACGGCGTTGAAAGCAGCGAGCCCGGCCAGGCGGGCCAGCAGGCCGGCATGCGCCCGCACCGTCTCGACCAGCGGCGAGTGGCCGCCGTGCCCGAGGTGAGAGGCTTCCACGACGTGGCGGCGCAGGAAGAAGCCCGCCAGCCCGACCACCAGGCCGAGCAGGAAGGGAATGCGCCAACCCCAGCGTTCGAGCGCCGCCTGCGACATGGTCTCGGCCAGGATGGCGCCGGTCGCCGAGCCCAGCAGGATGCCGCCGATCGCGCCACAGCAGGCCATGGCTCCGATCACGCCGCGACGACCGGGCGGGGCATGCTCGACCATGAAGACCACGGACGTGGTGTATTCGCCGCCGACCGACAGGCCCTGGATCATGCGCAGTGCGGTGAGCGCGATCGGCGCCAGCAGCCCCAGCGTGTCGTAGCCCGGCAGCACGCCCACCAGGAAGGTCGGGATCGCCATCGCCGCCACCGAGAAGGTGAGCGCCGCGCGCCGGCCGAGCCGGTCGCCGATATGGCCGACGATGGCGCCGCCCACCGGGCGCATAATGTAGCCCACGGCGAAGATGCCGAACGCGGCCAGAATCTGCGCCACGGGATCTTCCTTGGGAAAGAACGCGCGGCCGATCGAGGCGGCGAAGTAGCCGTAGACCGCGAAATCGTACCATTCGAGGATATTGCCGATCGCGCCGGCGGCAATGATCCGGCGAGTGCTGGTCTGGCCCATGCTCAGTCCGGCAGCCGCACGGTCTCGAGCGGCGTGCGGCCGCGGATCATGTCGGCGGCCTTCTCGGCGATCATCAGCACCGAGGCATTGAGGTTGGCCGACGGCATGGTCGGCATGATCGAGGCGTCGACCACGCGCAGCGCCTGCATGCCGCGCACCCGGAGCTGGTCGTCGACCACCGACGTCGGATCGCTCTCGGGCCCCATGCGGCAGGTGCCCATGAGATGGAAGGTCGTGGTGCCGCGCTGTTTGGCGGCGGTCATCAGATCGTCGTCGCTCACCTTCTCCGAGCCCGGGAACTCCTCACGCTCGTAGAATTTCTGCAGCGGCTGCGAGGAGATCATCTTGCGGGCGAGCTTCATGCCGGCCAGCAGCACGCGGCGGTCGCTCTCGGCGGCCAGGTAATTCGGCTGGATGACCGGTGCGGTGAAGGGGTCGGCCGACTTGGCGCGCACGTAGCCGATGCTGTCCGGCCGCTGCTGCCAGGAGGCGATGGTCATGCCCGGGAAATCGTCGAGCGTCGACTGCACGCCCTCCTTGTAGCTCGCCGGCGTGAAGGTGAACTGCAGGTCGTAGTTCTCGATGTTGGGATCGGACTTCCAGAACACGTAGATCAGGGTCGGGTTGAGCGCGAGGATGCTCTGGCGGCCCAGCGCATACTTCAGGACCTCGCCGACCAGCTTCAATCCCTTGGATTTCTCGTTGATCGTCTCGGCATTCTTGACCCGGGCGACGAAGCGCGGCGCGTAGTGGTCGCGAAGGTTTTCGCCGACGCCCGCGAGTTCGTGCTTCAGTTCGATGCCGAGCGACTTGAGCAGCGGCGCCGGGCCGATGCCCGAGACCTGCAGCAGTTGAGGCGAATTCACCGCGCCGCCGCACAGGATCACTTCCTTCGTCGCCCGCACCTCGACGGGTGAGCCCCCTCGCCCGCCCTTCAGGTAGCGCACGCCGACCGCGCGCTTGCCGTCGAGCACCAGGTTGGTGACGTGGGCGTTGGTGCGAACGTCGAGATTGCCACGGCTCATCGCCGGGTAAAGGTAGCCGCGCGCCGCGCTGACGCGCCTTCCGTTGCGGATGATGCGCTGGACGTAGCTGACGCCCGCCTGCTGCGTGCCGTTGTAATCCCTGTTGCGCGGGATCCCCATCTGCACCGCGCCCTCGATGAAGGCCTCGCACAGGGGATCGCGCCATTCGAGGTCGGTGATCGGCAGGTTGCCTTCGCTGCCGCGGAAGGTCGGGTCGGCCGAGCCCGGATCAGTCGTGGTCATCCGGTTCTCGCTGCGCCGGAAGTACGGCAGCACGTCGCGATAGCCCCAGCCGAGATTGCCGCGCTGCGCCCAGCCGTCGAAGTCGGCGCGCTGGCCGCGATTGTAGATGTGGCCGTTGATCGAGCTCGAACCGCCCAGCGTCTTGCCGCGCGGCGCCGCGATGCGACGGCCGCCGGTCCATTCGCTGGCTTCCGAGGTGTAGAGCCAGTTCACGCTGGGATTGACCAGCGTGTACATGAAGCCGGCCGGGATATGGATGAAGGGGTGCCAGTCCCGGGGGCCGGCCTCCAGAACGCACACGCTGGCCTTGCCGTCCTCGCTCAGCCGGTTCGCCAGAACGCTGCCCGCCGATCCGGCACCGACGATCACGTAATCGAAACTGTCCACGCGCATTTCCCTCGCTTCCGCATGGCTTTAGCGCGGATGGGGCAAGAGCGGCAACGCTCGGAAATGAATGGCGGAGGGGATGGGATTCGAACCCACGATACGGGTTATCCCCGTATAACGGTTTAGCAAACCGCCGCCTTCGGCCACTCGGCCACCCCTCCGCAGCCCGTTAAAGCCCCGGCGACCAAAATCCACGGCGGATGCGCGGCGGTTCTAGCGACGGGTCGCGCGGGTGTCAAACAAGCGATCGGGCGTCCGGGCAATTTTGCCCGTAATTTCAGGCATTTGGACGGTGGGCACGATCTGTGCGACGGTGCGCCCATGAGTTCCCAAAGCGTCAGTTCGATCGACATGCTGAAGCGTCTGGTGGCCTTCGATACCACCTCGCGCAATTCCAACCTCGACCTCATCAAGTACATCCAGGCCTATCTCGACGAGCACAAGGTGCCGAGCACCCTGGTTCCCAATGAAGAGGGCACCAAGGCCAACCTGTTCGCCACGATCGGGCCGGACACCGAAGGCGGCATCGTGCTGTCGGGCCACACCGACGTGGTCCCGGTCGACGGCCAGCCCTGGGACACCGATCCGTGGACGCTGGCCGAGAAGGCCGACGGCAATCTCTACGGCCGCGGTACCTGCGACATGAAGGGCTTCATCGCCGCCTGTCTGGCGAACCTGCCGGCCTTCCAGCGCGCCAGGCTGAAGGTGCCGCTGCATTTCGCCTTCAGCTACGACGAGGAGATCGGCTGCCTCGGCGCGCCGGCGCTGGTCGAGAAACTGGTCGGCGCGGTGAAGCGGCCGCAGGCGGTGATCGTCGGCGAGCCGACCATGATGGGCGTGGTCAACGCACAGAATGCCGGCGGCGGCCTGGTCGCCACCTTCACCGGCTTCGAGGCGCACTCCTCGATGACCCATCTCGGCGTCAGCGCCATCCACTTCGCGGGCGAGTTCATCCATTGGCTGAACGACCTGCAGGAGGAACTGGCGGCGCGCACGGATGCCAGGACCGACACGCTGCCCAACCACACCACGATCAATGTCGGCGTCATCAAGGGTGGAACCGCCGGCAACATCCTGGCGCGCGAGTGCACGCTCAACTGGGGCTATCGCACCCTGCCCCACGGCGATTCGACCGAGGTTCAGCGCCGCGCCGAGCAGTACATCGCCGAATTGCTGCTGCCCAAGATGAAGGCCAAGCATCCCGACGCCGACATCACGCTGCGGCGGCGCTCGTTCGTGCCCGGTCTCAAGCCCGAGGAGAACGAGGAGGCGGCAAAGCTCGCGCTGCAATGGACCGGCGGCAACCGCACCTACGCCGTACCCTACGGCACCGAGGCCGGCATCTTCCGGGCCCGGGGCATCCCGACGGTGATCTGCGGCCCGGGCGACATCTCGCAGGCCCACCAGCCCAACGAGTTCGTCGCCCGCTCGCAGATGGACGCCTGCGACACCTTCATGACCAAGATGGTGCGATGGGCGGAACGCTGATCCATCGCCAAAACCTTCTGAAGTTTCTCGCGGCGAGCCCGCTGCTCGGCGACCGCGAGGCGTTCGCGCAGGAGCTGCATCGCCTGCCCGACCCGATGGTCTGGGCTCCCCGCACGCTCGACAAACTGATCGCCAGCCCGCGCCAGGCGCTGGACGTGTTCGATTTCGAGCTGGTCGCGCACAAGAACGTCCCGCCGGCGCATTTCGGCTACATGGCGGGCGGCGTCGGAGACGAGGTGACACTGCGCGCCAATCGCGCCGGCTTCCAGAAATTCCAGCTCAGGCCGCGCCGGCTGGTCGATGTCAGCAAGATCGACATGCGGATGGAACTGTTCGGCGAGACCTACGCCAACCCGATCGTCGTGGCGCCGACCGGTTCGAATCGTGCCTTCCACGAGGATGGCGAGCTTGCGGTGGCGCGCGCGGCACGAGTCGGGAACAACCTCGAGATGCTGTCGACCGTGGCCACGACCTCGATCGAGGATGCGATCGCCGCGCGCGGCCGGCCGGTCTGGTTCCAGCTCTACCCGACGGATTCCTGGACCGTCGCCGAAGCCCTGGCGAAGCGTGCCGAAAAGGCGGGCGCCGGCACGATCGTCGTCACCGTCGATCATGTCGGCGGCCAGAACTGGGAAACGCTCATCCGCATGATACGGACCGATACCCGGCCCTGCGCGGAGTGCCATGGCCCGGGCATCAGGAATTTCGTGAAGCGCAAGCCCAACTTCGACGGGATCGATGTCAGCGGCATCACCACCACCATGCACAATTCGCTGACCTGGGCCTTCATCAAGCGGCTGCGCGACACGGTGAAGACCCGGATCCTGGTCAAGGGTCTGATGACCGCAGAGGACTCCAAACTCGCCGTCGCCAACGGCCTCGACGGCATCGTGGTCTCCAACCATGGCGGCCGTGCCGAGGACAGCGGCCGCTCGACCATCGACGCCCTCCCCGAGATCGTCGAAGCGGTGGGCGGCAAGGTGCCGATCATCGTCGATTCCGGCTTCAGGCGCGGGACCGACATCGCCAAGGCGCTGGCGATGGGCGCACACGCCGTCGCGATTGGCCGACCCTATCTCTGGGGGCTCGGCGCCTTCGGCCAGGCCGGTGTCGAGCGCGTTCTGGAACTCCTGCAAGGCGAACTGCGCGCGATCATGATGCAGATGGGCGCTCCGACACTGAAGGACCTGGTGCCTGAGATGGTGCGGCGAGCTTAAAAGGTCTCGATGCCAGCGATCTCGCGGACCGATCTCTTCCTGGGGTTCCTGAAAATCGGGATGCTCGGGTTTGGCGGCGTGGCGCCCTGGGCGCGCCATATCATCGTCGAGGAGCGGCGCTGGCTCGACGAGCGCGAGTACGCGTCGATCCTGGGCATCGGCCAGGTCCTGCCCGGGCCGAACACCGTGAACTCCGCCATCATCATCGGCGACCGCTTCCAGGGCACCGGCGGCGCGATCGCGGCCGTGCTCGGCATCCTCTGCATGCCGATCGCCGTCCTGATCGGTATCGCCGTGGTCTACGACCGAATCGAGAGCCTGCCCGCCGTGCAGGCCGCGATCGGCGCCGGCGCTTCGGCGGCCGCCGGGCTGGTGATCGGCACCGCGCTCAAGATGGCGCGCAAGCTCAAGCCCGACGCGGCAGCGATCGCGATCGGATTGGCCGCCTTCGTCTCCGTCGGTCTGTTCCAGGTGCCGATGGCACTCGCCATCGCAATCCTGGGGCCGCTCAGCATCGCCCTCGTATGGGTGCGGCGGCGATGAGCGACCTGCTGCAACAGATCGGCATTACCTTCGGCTGGCTCTCCCTGCTGCAGTTCGGCGGCACCAACACGGTGGTGCCCGAGATGCACCGCCAGGCCGTCGACGTGCTGCACTGGATGGATGCCCCGACCTTCGCCAACCTGTTTGCCCTGGCCCAGCTCGCGCCGGGCCCCAACGTGATGATCGTCAGCCTGATCGGCTGGCAGGTCGCGGGGCTCGCCGGCCTGCTGGTTGCAACGCTCGCCATGACCGTGCCGCCGTGCCTGCTCGCCTTCGGCGCCAGCCGCCTGATGCTTCGTGCGGGACGATCGCGCTGGCTCGCGATCGTGAAGGACGGGCTGGTGCCGCTCGCCATCGGCATGATCCTGGCCAGCGGCTGGATCATGACTGGCGCGTCCGCTCACGGCTCGATCAGCCTCGCGCTCACCGCGGGCGCCGCCCTCTTCGTGATCTTCACCGAGTACAATCTGCTGTGGGCGCTGGGCGCCGCTATCGCGATCGGGCTCTCGCAGCAACTGGGCTGACGGAATTCCCCCGGATTCCCTCCCGATTCCCCCGCTTTTCCCCTGGTCGCGGGAAGCCGCCGATGCCGATGGTATCGATGCTTTGCCCGGATTTTCCCAGGATCCGGGGGAGTCCCCTCCTCAGATCACACCACCCGCGCAAACCGGCCGCTCGACCCTGAAAACGCTGTGCTGGCCAAATCTCCTGGCATAAGCGCGGGCAATTTCACCGACTTTGGCCTGCTGCTTCGCGGCATCGAACAGGACGATCACCAGCAATTTCGTACGCTCGCGAATGATTTGCCCCGAGGGCTCCCGGTACTGTCCCTGCACTTCCAGGACACTCAAGCCCTCGGGGAAGCGCGGCGTCACGTCTTCGGCGAGGAAGTTCACCCAATCGGACTCGCTCACCTCGCCCTTGTCGGTGTCGCGCCCGAAATAGAGATCGACCTGGACCGCAGCCTTGAGCGGTGGCGCACAAACAGCGGCCGGCTGCTGGGCACAGGCGCCCAGCAGCAACAGCCCTGCAACGACGACCGCCCTAATTGAGATACGGCACCGCCATACCCTTGGTCACCGCGGGCCGGGCGTTGATCGTGTCATACCATCGCTTGACGTTGGGGAAGTCGGCGAGATTGACGGTGTGCCACTCGTGCCGAGCCGCCCACGGAAAGATCGCCATGTCGGCGATCGTGTACTCGGCGCCGGCCGAAAAGGCGTTGGCCGCGAGTTGCCTGTCGAGCACGCCGTAAAGGCGCTTGGCCTCGTCGACGTAGCGCTTGATGCCGTACTCGATCTTGGTCGGCGCCGCGCGCAGGAAGTGGTGCGCCTGTCCGAACATCGGGCCGACGCCGCCCATCTGCCACATCAGCCACTCGAAGGTCTTGTAGCGCTGCACCGGATCCTTGGGCAGGAACTTGCCGGTCTTCTCGGCCAGGTAGATCAGGATCGCGCCCGATTCGAACAGGCTGAGCGGCTTGCCGCCGGGGCCATCGGGATCGACGATCGCCGGGATGCGGTTGTTCGGGCTGATCTTCAGGAACTCGGGCTTGTGCTGCTCGCCCTTGGAAATGTCGACCTTGTGCACGCTGTACGGCAGGCCGCACTCCTCGAGCATGATCGAGATCTTGCGGCCGTTGGGCGTGCCCCAGGTATGTAGTTCGATCGTCGCCAATGTCTCCCCCTTTGCCGGCCGACGATCGGAGCGGGATCAGAGATCGTCCGATCCGCCGCCGTCGAAGCCGGAACTGTCGTCGGACGTATCGTAGTCATCCGCCGCGCCGTCGTCCTGCGCAAGATCGACCGGCCTGAATTGCTCGCTGGACAGAAGCGGCGCGGCTTGCGCCTCGTTGCGGCCGAACATGCCGCGGATGCCCTCGAACAACAGCGCGCCGCCCGCCACGCCCGCCGCCGTGGCCAGTGCGGAACGCATGAATCCGCCTCCGCCGCCCGCCTGATTGAACATGCCGGCTCCTCTCTGGGGCTGCGCCGGCGGCGCAACAGTCTGCGGCACAGCAGAGGAAGGCTTCGCGCCCCATGGTCCGATGCTCGGCGCCGAGGCCAGGAATCCCGAACCGCCGGAAGTCTTTGCCTCGAGTTCGGCGATGCGCGCTTGCGCGGCCTTCAGCGCCTCCTCCTGCACCAGCACGGTCTGGGTGAGCAGGTACGGCGCCGACGGCTGACGCGACACCAGATCGCCGATCAACCGTTCCGCGTCCGGATCGCGCGCCTGGGCCTCGAATTGCCGCAACCGCTCGTACAGTCCGGCGATGAGTTCGCGTTCCTGTGCCTGCATGACAGTGCCTCCCGCCCGAATCGGGCACCGTCAAACGTGGGTTTGCCGCCTGTGGGCGTCAAGTGGCTTCGAAAGCGCTCGATCGCACCCATGAGGGCGCAATTTGCCGTTGACGTAACAGACCTTTAACGAGCCAGACATCGTCGGCAAGGCGGCGCCGCACACGGCGAAGAGCGAGCGCACTCCTATACCCGCCTAAAGTCCATGTACCAGTTGGTCTCCCAACTTCCGCCCTTGTCGGCCGAGAAGGCCTGCTCCCAGCGCGCCGAGTTCTCGGTGATGCGCGACCACAGACGGCGCACGCGGATCGGCCGGCCCTCGTGACTGTCGTCGCCGTGGAAAACGCCCAGTCCCTTCTCGAAGCCGCCGCGCACCGGCGCACCGAGTTTCCCGGGCCGGCGGCTGTCCAGCTGGTAGAGCGTCCACTTGCGCCGCACAGGATCCCAGGTGCGCAGAGTCATGGCGCGATAAGGATCACCCGGGAAGCCGATCTCGCTCTCGTCGCTGTTGCCCCAGCCGCCAAGAATTCTGCGTGCCGCACAGCAGCCGTCGAATTCGATCCAATCGTGGCAATCGACCAGGCGCCTGACGAGAAAGCGGTGCCGACAACGCCAGATGCCCATGAAGAAGTCGAAATCGGCGCTGGGCCGCTCGGCCAACCGCCCGAGCGCCCCGAAGGCTGCATCCAGCATGGCGGACTCCTCGTTGCCCGCCCGACTATCCCCGCTCTGCTGTCAGACTCCGTCAGGAGGCGCGCGCACTGCCCCGCGCGGTCAGCGTACGACCGATGCCGTCTGTCCGAACAGGATCCGGCGCTGCTCGTCGGTGCTGATACCCGGCGTGGCGCGCAACTCGGCGCCGACCACCCGGCCCTTCTTGACCGCCGGCCGCTCGCCCATGCTCTTTTCGAAGTAACGCTTGAGATTGGGGAAGTCGTCCATGCTCTGGCGGAAGTTCTTGAAGCTGACCAGCCAGGGCCAGATCGCGAAATCGGCGATCGACAACTCGCCCGCCACGAACTCGCGGTCGGCCAGCCGCTTGTTGAGCACGCCGAACAGGCGGTTGACCTCGTTGCTGTAGCGGTCCTGACCGTACTTGAGCGCCTCGACCGGCGTGAACTGCGGCGCATAAACGTTGAAGTGATTGGCCTGGCCGGCCATCGGCCCCAGTCCACCCATCTGCCAGTTGAGCCACTGCAGCACCTCGTACTTGCCGCGAAGGTCCTTCGGCAGAAACTTCCCGGTCTTCTCCGCGAGGTACTGCAGAATGGCCCCCGACTCGAACACCGAGACCGGCGCGCCGCCGCCCGGCGGATCGTGATCGACGATCGCCGGCATGCGGTTGTTGGGGCTGATCTTCAGGAATTCGGGCTTGAACTGCTCGCCGGTGCCGATGTTCACGGGGATGATGTTGTACGGCAGCCCGCACTCTTCGAGCATGATCGTGATCTTGAAGCCGTTGGGCGTGGGCCAGTAGTGAAGGTCGATCATGGCTGTCTCCTGCCGGTTTGTCGGCGCGACCCTACTCCGGGTTCGCGATCCCGCGAAGCGTCGTCGTATTCATGCTCGCATGAGAATTCGGGCGACCGGATTGGTGGCCTTTTGTAATCTTGGAGCATGACTCAGCATATCGGCATCGCCGCCTGTTCTGCCGAAGGCGCCGCGCTCTGCTACAAGACGATCTGCGTCGAAGCGGCCGCCCTGATCGGCCGCGACCACGCACATCCCGAAGTGTCGTTGCATTCGCCATCGCTCGCCGACTACATGGACTGCATCTACCGCGGCGATTGGCGTAGTGTCGGCGACCTGATGGTCGCCTCCGCCGACAAGTTGAAGCGGATGGGCGCCGATTTCGCGATCTGCCCCGACAACACCATTCACCAGGCGATGCCGCACGTCCTGCCCCGCTCGCCTCTGCCCTGGCTGCACATCGCCGAGGAAGTGGCGAGCGAGGCTGCCAGGCGCGGCTTCACGCGCATCGGACTCACCGGCACGAAGTGGCTGGTCGAGAGCGAGGTCTATCCCGAAAAGCTTGCCGCCCGCGGCCTGCAGTTCGTCAGGCCTTCTGCGGAAGAACGTGCCGAGTGCAATCGCATCATCATGGACGAGCTGGTCTGCAGCGTGTTCTCGCCGAAGTCCGTCGCCTACTTCCAGGGAGTGATCGATCGTCTCGGGACGGAAGGCTGCGACGCCGTCGTGCTGGGCTGCACCGAGATTCCCCTGATCATCAGCGATGCCAATTCGAGCCTGCCGACGCTCGATTCGACCCGCCTGCTGGCGCGGGCGGCGCTGCGTCGCGCGATCGGTCCCGCAGACCGTGCCGCTGCGGCCTGAACGGCTTCGGAATACGCTTCACAATAGGAGGATATCTTGAACTTCTCACTCTATGACCTTTGCGTTCCGCACTACCTGCAGATCGTGGGCGCGACGGAAGGCTTCCTTGCCAAAGGCGCCGCACACTTCAAGGAAAAGGGCGTCGATCAGAATTCAGTCATGAAAGCGCGGCTGTTCGACGACATGCTGCCGTTCACTTTTCAGATCCGGGCGGTCGTGCATCATTCCCTTGGCGCCGTTCGTGGCGTGCAGGCTGGTGCCTTTGCGCCTCCCGGCGGCACGCCTCCTGCCGACTACGCGGGATTGCAGAGCTTGGTGAGCTCCGCGCATGCCGAACTGAAGAAGATCAGCCCGGAAGAAGTCAACGCCTGTGCCGGCAAGGACGTGATCTTCACGGTGCGGGACATGAAGCTGCCGTTCACGGCAGAGGGCTTCCTGCAGTCCTTCTCCTTGCCGAACTTCTACTTCCACGCCACTACGGCCTACGACATCCTGCGCAACAAGGGCGTGCCGGTCGGCAAGCGCGACTTCCTCGGCCGCATGAAGCTGAAGACCTAGCGTACGATCTCCGACCAGGCGGGAACGGGCCGGTCCTCCATCGGCGCCTTCCACGCCTCGATGTTCGCCCTGTCGATCAGTTCTGCCGGCAGGGTAATGACGGCCGGCAGCTTTTCGCCGCGCAGGTGCCGCATCGCCGCTTCCGCCGCAAACGTCGCGATCTTGTAGGCGCTGAAATCGACGCTTGCGAGCATGCGGCCGCTTTCGATGTTGGCGATCGCCTCCGCAAGCCCGTTCACGCCGACGATCTGGGCGGTGCGCCCCGCGGCGTCGAGCGCCTCCAGTGCCCCGAAGGCCATGACGTCATTGGCACACCACACGCCGTCGATCCGGGGATGGCGGGCGAGAAGGCGTTCCATCGCCTCGCGTCCCTCCACGCGCAGGTTCATGCCGCAGTCCCGACCGACCAGCTCGATGCCGGGATGATCGGCGAGCGCCCGTGACAATCCGTCGGCCCTGTCACGGCAGGTCCGTGCCGTTTCCGGACCATCCAGCGCGACGATCTTGCCGTTGCCGTCGAGGCCGGCGAACAATGCCGTCGCTGCAGTCCGGCCGACCTGTACGTCGTCGGAGCCCACGAAGGCAGCGCACGGCCCGTCCATTCGATTGATGCAGACAACGACCGGGATGCCGGCCGCGGCGAACTTCGCGAGGTCCGGCAACATGGCGACGTCGTCCGCCGGCACGAACACCACGGCTTCCGGATTCAGCCGCAGCGCTTCCTCGACCAGCGCCTTCTGCTGTTCGACGTTGTCCGGCTTCTCCGGCACGAAATGCACCGCCGTCGCACCGGATGCCGCCGCGACCCGGTCGGCTGCCAGGCGCGCCGCGCGATAGGCCGGGTTCAGCCGGTTCTTGGTGAAGACGGCAAGAGTGGTCATGGTGCCGGCGTCAGTTGCCGATCAGCGCCTGATAGACCAATTCGCGCATCAGGTAGCGATACTGAAAGCTCGACGACGGCGACTGCATCATGAACACCACGTAGAGGTGCTCCCGCGGATCGTGCCAGAAATAGGTGCCCCACGCCCCAGCCCAGTGATAGTCGTTTGGCGAGCCGTGCAGGGGGTTACGACCCTGGTCGTTGCGCACGGTAAAGCCAAGGCCAAACCCCTGGCCCAACCGCGAACTCGGCTCCAGCGCCTCAAGACGCCACATGTCGTCGCCCATCTTGATCTCGGGCGACAGGTGATCGGCCGTCATGAGGTCGATCGACTTTCGGGAAAACACGCGCGCGCCATCCAATTGGCCACCGTTGGCAAACATCTGCAGAAAACGCGCATAGTCGGCGGCCGTACTCACCATGCCGGCACCACCGGATTTCCAGGTCGTCTTGACAGTGACGTCTGGCACGGGC
>JBGAIW010000097.1:0-14859 GCA_044225265.1 Reyranella sp. | reverse complement strand
CGCCAATTCCTCGATCGTCCAGTTGTGCGCCGGCCGAGCATGCAGCTGCGAGAGCGCCTTGCCGACATAGGGATCGCGCAGGCCGGCCAGCCAGCCGGTCTGGCCGGCCGGCATCTTGTCGAGGTAGCGGCGCACCACCTCGATGAACATCAGCTCGCTCAGCCGCGCCAGCATGCTGACGCCGCCGGCGCGCTTGGCCGACGCCTCGAGCTGGGCGAGGCGGAAGAAGTCGGCGAGCCACGACGGTCCGCCGCTGTCGGCCGGTCCCGTCTTGATGATCGCCGGCAGGTGCTGGAGCAGCGGATTGAACGGCTGGGCATCGCAGGCGAGGAAGCCGCACACCAGCTTGACCGTCGGCGGACGGTTGGCGCCGCCGTCGTCGTAGACGTCTCGGAAGAACGGCAGCGTTCCGGAGGTCGCCGCGTCGAACTGTTCCTGGGTCACCGGCGGCGCGCGCATGCCGGGCGCGCTCGACATCACGTGCGCGTCGCCCTTGGTGAACACCACGACGTCACCCGCCGTGACATGCACCGGCTCGCCGCCGATCAGCGAGGCGTAGCACTCGCCCTCGGTGACGACATGATACGAGATCAGGTGCTCGGCGCCCGGCAGCACCTTGGGCAGCACCTGCTCGCGCGTCGGTTGCTCGGCGCACCACGGCGCGCGCGATCACGTCGAAGAATGTGGCGCCGGTGAGGCGCACGGTCTTCAGAACGTCCGACAAGGCATCCGAGGCCACTGAACATCCCCAGCTGGAAAAGGACGCCGCATCAAGCGAAGCGGACGCCCGATCATTCGGACTTAGCGAGCGCAGCCCTAAGTAGCAAGCCGAGCCGCCGCCCCGGCGGCCTCAAAGGGAGTAATGCCATCATGAACCTGCCTCTTGCTACCGCGACGCCGGCCGCCAGCACGCTGGACCTCGGCGCGATCAAGGGCCGCCAGCAGGCCGCCTGGAGCTCCGGCGACTATGCCGTCGTCGGCAATACCCTGCAGATCGTGGGTGAATCGCTCTGCGAGGCGGTCGACCTGCGCTCGACCGAGCGGGTGCTCGACGTCGCAGCCGGCAGCGGCAACGCGACTCTCGCCGCCGCCCGGCGCTTCGCCGACGTGGTCTCGACCGACTACGTCGCCAGCCTGCTCGACCGCGGCCGCGAACGGGCCGAGGCCGACGGCTTCACGGTCGCCTTCCAGGAGGCGGACGCCGAGGCGCTGCCCTATCCCGACCGGAGCTTCGACGTCGTCCTGTCGACCTTCGGCGTGATGTTCACGCCGAACCAGGAGAAGGCCGCGGCCGAGATGCTGCGCGTCGTCAAGGTCGGCGGCCGCATCGGCATGGCCAACTGGACGCCGGAGAGCTTCATCGGCCAGCTCTTCAAGACCATCGGCAAGTACATCCCGCCCGCCCCGGGCGTGAAGTCGCCGGCGCTGTGGGGCAATCCGCAGCATCTCGAGGCCCTGTTCGGCAAGCAGGCAACCGTCGCCGGCCAGCCGCGCCACTTCGTGTTCCGCTACAGGTCGGCGGCACACTGGCTGGAGATCTTCCGCACCTACTACGGGCCGGTGCTGAAGGCGTTCGCGGCGCTCGATCCACCGGCGCGCAACGGCCTGGAGGCGGACATCAACGCCCTGCTGACGCGCTTCAACACCGCGCGCGACGGCACCTTCGTGGCGCCGGGCGAATACTTCGAGGCCATCGTCACCCGCAAGGGCTGACGTAGAGATCGTCACCCGCAAGGGCTGACGTAGAAGCCGTCACCCGCAAGGGCTGACGCCGATCCACCAAGGAGAGCGCCGTGATCCTGGGAATGTCCCTGCCCGCCTTCACCATGCTGCATGTCGTGTTGAGCCTGATCGCTCTCGCGGCCGGCCTGGTCGTGGCAGCGGGCTTCCTTTCCTCCCGGGCCATGCAGGGCGTCGCGGCGCTCTTTCTCTGGTCGATCCTGCTCGCGACCCTGACGGGACTCGCCTTCCCGTCGACCCGGTTCGGGATGGGTCACAAGCTCGGCTTCGTCACGGCCCTGGTGCTGCTGCCGACCTTCGCCGCGCTCTACATCCATCGTCTCGCCGGCGCCTGGCGCTGGATCTACACGACAGGCTGCCTGACGGTGCTGTGGCTGAACGGCGTGATCGGCGTGTTCCAGGCCTTCGCCAAGCTCGACGTGCTGCGGCCCCACGCGCAACCGGCGATGATCGACGCCGCGCAGCTCGTGCTGTTCGCGATCTACGCGGTGCTGGCGCTGCTGGCGGCGTGGCGATTTCGCCCCGCCCCGCCACGGCGGCGCCGGCTAGCCGTGGTGTGAGGCCACCAGTGTCGTCTCCTCGGCGATCGGCTGATCCCACGCCAGCGGGCACATCACGCCCGGCATGGCCTAGTTCGAGATCGGCTCGCACATCGTCCTGAGCTACATGCTGTCGCCGATGGTAAAATACGGCCACGACAGCCTTCGCGAGCGCTGAGGGAATAATCAGGATTTTTGCTGGGCGCGAGCCTCCAGTGGCGCGATCAAGCCCGAGCCGAGTCGAAGACGCGTTACTGCAGTGACGCGCCCCAGCAGCAGCTGTTCTAGCGGTAGCGGTCCTCGCCGCCGAGATAGCGCACGTAGTTGGCCACGCCCTGGCGCACTGTAGTGAACGGCTTGGCGTAGCCGGCTGCCCGCACGGCCTCCATCGGCGCCTGGGTAAAGTACTGGTAGCGCGCGCGGAGCTGTTCGGGCATCGGCACGTATTCGATGTTCGGCTCCCGCCCCACCGCGGCGAACAGCGCCTCGATCAGCTCGCGGAACGACGTCGCCTGGCCGGTGCCGACATTGAACAGGCCGCGCGCCGGCCCCTTGTCGAGGCACCACAAGGTGACGTCGACCACGTCGTCGACCGAGACGAAATCGCGGAGCTGGCCGCCGTCGACATAATCGTTGCGATGGCTCTTGAACAGCCGGACCGTGGCCCCTTCCCGCGCTGTCGCGAAATTCTTGGCGACCACGCTCATCATGTCGCCCTTGTGATACTCGTTCTGGCCGAACACGTTGAAGAACTTCAGACCGATGCATTTGGGCGGCAAGCGCAGCGCCCGCGCCGCGCGCTCGGCGGCGATCAGGTCGAAATGATGCTTGCTCCAGCCATAGAGGTTGAGCGGCCGGAGCCGGCGCAGGCGGTCGTAGTCGAGGCCGTCACTGAAGCCATTGGAGCCATCGCCGTAGGTTGCCGCCGACGACGCATAGACGAACGGCACGGCATTCAACGTGCACCAGTCGAGCAGGTGGAGCGAGTACTGCAGGTTCGAGCGCACGATCTCGTCGCCGTCCGTCGCCGTCGTCGAGGAATTGGCCCCCATGTGCAGGATGGCGGTGATGTCACCGCGCTTTTCCAGGAAAGCCGGCAGGTCCTCAGGAAAGACGAAGTCGCGGAACATGCGCTTGCGCAGGTTCTGCCAGCGTTCGTCCTTGCCCAGCCGGTCGCAGACGGCGATGTCGGTCTCGCCGCGCTCGTTGAGCGCCGCCACCAGGTTCGAACCGATGAAGCCGGCGGCGCCGGTGACGACGATCATGCCGCAGCCCCCGCCTTGCCCGCGGCGATCAGCTTCGTGGTCGATTGTCCCACCACCAGTTCGACCGTAAGCACGCGGCCGCCGGCCGCACGCACCGTGTCGGCACCGACTATGTCATCGACCTTGTAGTCGGCGCCCTTGACCAGGACGTCGGGCACCAGGCGCGCGATCGTCTCGGCCGGCGTGTCCTCCTCGAACACCACGACGAGATCGACGGGCTCGATGGCGCCTATCACGATGGCGCGCGCGTCGATGTCCTGCACCGGCCGGTCCTTGCCCTTGAGGCGGCGCACCGAGGCATCGCTGTTGAGACCGACGATCAGCCGGTCGCAGGCCTGGGCCGCGCCGCGCAGCAGCGCGATATGACCCGGATGCAACAGGTCGAAACAGCCGTTGGTGAAGCCGACCACCAGCCCCTGGCGCTTCCACATCTTGCGCAGCCGCTCGGCATCGTCGAGCGAGACACGCGCGCCGCGACCAGCCCGCCGCTCGTCGGCAATCAGGCCGCGCTCGGCCTCGACCTCGGCGGCCGTCACCAGCGCCGTGCCATGCCGGGAAACCGCGACGCCGCCCGCGAGATTGGCGAAGGCCATCGCTTCCTCGAGCGGAAAGCCCGACGAGACTCCGACCGCCAGCGCCGCCATCACCGTGTCACCGGCGCCGGTCACGTCGAAGACCTCGCGTGCCTGGGTCGGCATGTGAACCGAGGATCCGTCGGGCCGCACCAGCGACATGCCCGACTCCGACCGGGTGACCAGGATGGTGGCTCCGGTCAATTCCGCCGCTGCCGCCGCTGCGCGGCCGACCTGCGCGTCGGACTGGACCGGCAGGCCCGTCGCCGCCTCCAGCTCCTTGCGATTGGGCTTCAGCACCGTCGCGCCGCGGTAGATCGAGAAGTCCCGGCGCTTGGGATCGATGAAGGTCGGCACGCCGCGACGTTCGGCAAGAGAGAGCGCCTGGCGCAGCACGCGGTCTGTCAGCATGCCCTTGCCGTAGTCGGAGATGACCAGCAGGGCACAGCTTTCGAGCCCTTCGGTCAGCGCCTCGATCGTGTGCTCCTCGGCGGCGGCCGAAATCGCGGCGGCATCCTCGCGATCGAGCCGCAGCAGCTGCTGCTGACCGGAGGCGAAGCGCGTCTTGAGCGTGGTCGGGCGCGGTGCGAGATCGATGAAACTCGACTGCACGCCGGCCAACGCCAGCAGAGCCGCCAGCCGCTGGCCCTCGGGGTCGGCTCCGATGCAGGTCACGAGATGGGCGCGGCCGCCCAGGCTGCGGACGTTGGCGGCGACGTTGGCCGCGCCACCGACCGTCTCGCGGGTCCGGGCCTGCCGCACCACCGGCACCGGCGCTTCGGGAGAGATACGATCGACCGCGCCCACGATGTAGGCATCGAGCATCGAATCGCCCAGCACCATGACTTTCGCGCCATCCGGCGCCCAGCGCCGGGACAGATAGCGCCGGATCGACGGGAACTTTTCCGGACTCTCCTCCACCCCGCCCTGTTTGCCGCCAGCCCCGCTCATCTCCTCCGCCGCGCTCGATCTGATGGTTGATCATACTCGCAAATCGTCACCGCGCAGACTGTTTGCATAGTACATAAAGGACGAACAACGAGCGGGCATGCTAGCCTGTCCCGCGAGAGGAATGGATCGATAGAGATGAAGCGGCGCGTTTCCGTGATCGGGCTCGGCTATGTCGGCCTGCCCGTCGCCACCACCTTTGCGCGTACCGGAGCGCCCGTCGTCGCCTTCGACATCGACGCACGGCGGATCGCCGAGCTGGCCAAGGGCCACGACCGGACGGGCGAAGTCGACCCGGCCTCGCTCAAGGTGCCGGCTCTGAAATTCACCGCCGACCCGAAGGATCTTGCCACGGCCGACTTCCACATCGTGACCGTTCCGACGCCGATCGACGCCAGCAAGCAGCCCAATCTGGAACCGCTCAAGAGCGCATCGGCAACCATGGGCGCCCAGCTCAAGAAGGGCGACATCGTGGTCTACGAGTCGACGGTCTATCCGGGCGTCACCGAGGAAGTCTGCATCCCGGCCCTGGAAAAGGCGTCGGGCCTCGTATGGAAGAAGGATTTCAACGTCGGCTACTCGCCGGAACGCATCAATCCCGGCGACAAGGAACGGCGGTTCGACAACATCCTGAAGATCGTCTCGGCCGACACCGCCGCCACGCTCGACATCGTCGACGAGGTCTATCGCAGCGTCGTGTCCGCCGGCACCCACCGGGCGGCTTCGATCAAGATCGCCGAGTTCGCCCACCGCCACCACGCTCGACATCGTCGACGAGGTCTACCGCAGCGCGGTGTCCGCCGGCACGCACCGTGCCGCCTCGATCAAGATCGCCGAGTTCGCCAAGGTGCTGGAGAACACCCAGCGCGACGTCAACATCGCGCTGATCAACGAGGTGTCGCTGATCTGCGACCGGCTCGGCGTCGACACCCAGGACGTGCTGCGCGCCGCCGGCACCAAGTGGAACTTCCTGCCGTTCCGGCCCGGCCTGGTCGGCGGGCACTGCATCGGTGTCGACCCGTTCTACATCGCCCACAAGGCCGAGGAAGTCGGCTACCACCCGCATGTCATCCATTCCGGCCGGCGGGTGAACGACAGCATGGGACTGTTCGTGGCCAGCAAGGTGGCGCGCAGCATCATGCGCCATCCGCGCAGCGATCGTCCGACCGTCACCGTGCTCGGCGTCACCTTCAAGGAGAACGTGCCGGACATCCGCAACACGCGCGTCGTCGACATCGTGCGTGAGCTCGAGGATTTTGGAATCGCCGTCCAACTGCATGACCCGCAGGCCGACAACGACCTGCTGCATGAGGAGTACGGCCTCAAGCTGACGCCGCTCGGCGACCTGAAGCCAGCCGATGCCGTCGTCCTTGCGGTAGCGCATCGCAACTATCGCGAAGCCGGCTGGAAACTGGTGTCGTCGCTGCTCAAGCCCGGCGGCTTCGTCGCCGACGTGCCTGGCCTGCTCGACCGGGCATCGATTCCGCCAGGCGTGACCCTCTGGCGTCTTTAGGCTCGAAACCTGCGACCAGCCGTTCATCGCCAACGAGAGTCGACGGAAATATTTGCAGTGCACTCTGCGCGCGTTTGCCGCGCCGTGCGTTGATCGCGATCATGGCACGTCGGCAGCGCTGATCGCAAATACTTGACGCTGCTTGCGCGTGCGCCGGGGCCTGTATTGGCCCGGTCAACTCGTGTATATTGCAGTCAGACGCACATAACATAAGCGCGCTTTCCCTCAGCCCTGATGACCACCACGTTCGCGCTCCCGCCGGAGACGGTCACCCGCCTCGACTACGGCATGCTGCGCCGTGCGATGGTGACCTTGGCCATGGTCCTGGTGGTGCTCTCGCCGATGGCGCCGGATCCGATGGCCATCGCCATCGGCGCCTTCGTCCCGGCCGTGTGCGTCTCGATCATCAACACGCCGACCATGCCGGCGGCGATGTTCTATTTCCTGTTCTGGCAATGGCTGCAGACCTTCGCCCGCGCGATCCAGGGCATCGTCGACGGGCTGCCGATGTCGCGCAGCGTCTACGGCGCGGCGGTCGAGGACGCCTACTGGTACATGATGGCGAGCATCGTGGTGCTGGCGATCGCGATCCGGCTCGTCCTCAGCAAGATCCCGGCGCCCACCGAGCGCAACCGTCTCGCCCACCTGAACTGGCGGCCGGTCGACGTCTTCATGGTCTACCTCGCCAGCTTCGTCCTGAATCTGACGTGTCTTCAGATCATCCGCTTCGTGCCGTCGCTCTATCAGCAGTTCGACGCGCTGGGCAAACTCAAGACCTCCATCCTGCTGCTGCTGTTCACGGTCGTGCTCGGCCACAACAAGGGCTACCAGTTCATGTTCGCCGCCCTCGGCATCGAGCTGGTCATGGGCTTCACCGGGCTGCTCGCCGAGTTTCGTGGCGTGTTCATCGTGCTCGCGATCTCGGCGCTGGCAGCACGGGTGAAATGGAGCCCCATCACCACGGGATTTGGGATCCTGTGGGCGGTCGTTCTGCTGTCGCTGGCGCTGTTCTGGACGGCGGTGAAGGGCGAGTACCGCTCCATCGCCACCCAGGAAGATGCCACACGCGAAGAGGTGACACAGGAAATCACCGCATCGTTCGAGGACCGCGCCGGCTATATCGCGAGCCGCATGCTCAATCCCGACGAGATCGACTGGGGCGATGCCGCCTACGCGCTGGTCGCCCGTCTCGCCTATGTCGACATCTTCGGCGCCGTCGCCAGCGTGGCCACCTATTCGAAGGACGATGATCCGTTCATGGAACAGTGGGGCGACGCGCTGAGCCACGTCTTCCAGCCGCGCTTCCTGTTTCCCAACAAGGCGAGCCTGGTCGACACCGCCGTCTACCTCAAGCTGACCAAGGCCGACCCTTCGGAGTTCGTGCGCCTGTCGACGTCGATCAGCGTCGGCTATATGGGCGAGAACTTCGCCGACATGGGTTTCCCGGGAATGCTGGTGGGAATTTTCGTCGTCGGCGCCGGCTTCGCGCTGGTCGCGCGCTATTTCATGCTGCTCAAGTTGCCCTGGATGGTGCGCGAGGCACTGGTCATGGGCTTCGTCTTCACGGTCGCCGGCACCGGTCTCGAAGCCTCGCTGCCCAAGATTCTCGGTTCCACCGTGATGTTCTTCGTGGTCTACGCGCTGGTCGTGAAGTTCGTCTTCCCGACCGGACTGCGCTGGCTCGATTCAAGGTCGGACCAGGCCCGCGAGCTCGAGGAACGGATCAAGCGCAGCCAGCAACAGAACTACCGCCGGCCACAGCCCTGAGAACCGGCGCGGTCACGAGCCGCCGGGCGCAGGTCACGCCACCAGCGGCCTGACGCCCTCGACATAGGCGCTCTCGCCTTCCCGTTCGTGAAGATCGAGTTCACCGGGATCGACGATGCGGGACTGCCCCGGTGGCAGAGCCCGGACGTCGTCGAAGCCGCTGCGCTCGAGCAGCCGGGCGATCGAGGGACCGTCGTACAGCCAATGGTGATTGCGGCCACCCAGAAGCATGTTGCGCAGGTGTCCACGCAGGCCACGCGGCTTGTCGAGTTCGAGCTGAAGCTGGTCGAGAAAGATCTCGGCGTTACCTCGGGAGACATAGTCGTTGACCGTGACGCGAAGGTCCGGGACGACGATGCGCAGGACGCCGCCCGGCCTGAGGACGCGCCGGCATTCGCGGAGGAAGCCTGACGCTTCCCGGCGGTCGAGATGCTCGATCATGTGCGAGGAGTAGATCGCATCGACCGACCCTTCGGCGTGCGGGATGCGCGTCACGGCGTCGGCATGGCGGATGCCGTGGCGTCGGCAGAAAGCCGCGAATTCCAGGTTGCCGCGATCGATCGCACCGAGCGCCGACAGAACCCGGCCCGCCAGCGGCCAACCGGCGAGGCGCACGGCCGGCGAGTTGTCGTAGTTCAGCCAGCCCGGCGTCGGCGCCATTCCGCAGCCGATGTTGAGGCGCACCGACATGCGCTCGGCCTGGGATTGGGATTGGGATTGGGACTGGGACTGGGCCACGGACTCAGTTGTCCATCGTCGAGATGAAGCGCCGCTCCGCGCCATGCAGGGCAAGGCAGGTCAGGCGGCCGCTGACGAAGGCGCCAGTATCGATGTCGATGCGATGCTCGCGTTCCTGCGGCTGGTCGACGATGGTGTGGCCGTGCACCACGATGCGGCCGGGCAGCGCGGTGCGACTGCGCAGGAAGTCGTCGCGGATCCACATCAGGTCGACCGGGTCCTGCTTCTCGAGCGAGATGCCGGGCCGGATGCCGGCATGTACGAAGACATAGTCCCCTACCGTGTGATGGAGGGTGCAGGCCCGGTAGAAGGCCGCGTGCGAGGGCGGCAGGGCGGCGGAGAGAGCGCGGCGCAGTTCGGCCGAGGCCGCAAGCGTGTTGGGCAGCGAGCGCAGCGGCACGCCATAGGACAGCAGCGTTTCCAGGCCGCCATAGGACAGCCAGTCGAGCCCGTCACTCAGCCCGTCGAGGAAGGCGAGCATCGCGTCCTCGTGATTGCCTTTCAGGCGCACAGTGGCGAAACCCGGCAGCGGATCGCCGAGTACGCGTTCGACGACACCCTTGCTGTCGGGGCCGCGGTCGATGTAGTCGCCCAGAAAGACCAGTTCGCGGGCCGTGCCCGCGGGCAGGTTCGCGGCATCCCGCTCGACGCGGCTCAGCAGGTTCGCCAGCAGATCAAGCCGGCCATGAATGTCGCCGATCGCATAGACGGCCTGGCCGTCAGGGATTCGTCCCTGTCCGGCAGGTTTCGACCGCCTGAACAAAGCTCCGAACATGACGCGACCGTGCCCTCCCCCTCCGCCCGAAAACCGGGCGGGGAGCGGCTTACTTGACGACCCGCGGAACGATCCGCTTCAGCTTGTCGAGACTGCTGCCCATACCCGACAGCGGCGAGGAACCGGACGAGGACGATGACGAAGACGACGACCCGCCGGCCGAGTAGTAGCCGTGGTAACGCGAGTAGTAGTCGCCGTAGTCGCCGTACTCGTAGAGCGCGTGCTTGGTCAGGTTCACCTTGTTGATCACGATGCCGACGCGATCTGTGACGTTGAGCAGCGCGCCCACGGCGGTGGTGACCACGTCGCGGGCCGTCTTCGCCCAATGCACGATGAAGATCGTGTAGTCGGCGAGCTGCGAGATGATGCGCGCGTCGGACACCGCCATGACCGGCGGGCTGTCGAGCACGACCAGGTCGTAGCGGTCGGCGAAGGTCGCGAGCGCGGCCTTCATGGCGTGGGACTCGAGAATTTCCGGCGCGTTCGGCGTGTCCGGACGGGCGCAGATGTAGTCGACGCCCGAGATCTCGTGGCGGCGCACGCACTGGTCGAGCGTCTTGGTGCCCATCAGGTACTCGTCGATCGTGCCGCCACGGTCCTTGCCGACGCCGAAGGCGACGGCAAGGTTGGCGCGGCGCAGGTCGAGGTCGACCAGCAGCACTCGGCGCGAGGCGTTCATCTTGGTGAGCAGGCCGCCCAACGCAGCGGCGAAGGTCGTTTTGCCCTCGCCCGGAGTGGACGACGTCACCGCGATGACGCGCGGCGGCCGGTCGAGGTTCGAGAGGCTGATCGCGGTGAAGACCGCGCGCATCGCCTCGGCCGCCGACGAAGTGGTCTTGTCGAGCACCTGCGTGACGATCGAGGAGCGCTGGCCGACCGCGCCCTTGACCAGCGGCACCATGCCGAGCACGGCGACGCCGGTCGCCTTCTCGACCTGCGAGGCCGAGCGGAACACACGGTCAAGCTTCTCGGCGGCGATCGCGCCGGCCATACCGAGCAGGCAGCCGACGATGAAGGCGCCGAACAGGCCGGTCTTGTAATTCGGCGACGACGGCGCGCCCGATGGCCAGGCATAGGCAAGGATGCGCGCGTCGGCGCGCTGGATGTCCTGCTGCTCGCGCAGTTCCTTGAAGCGATTCAGGAAACTCTCGTAGAGGGCGCGGTTGGACTGCGCCTCGCGCTCGAGCTGCTTGAGCTCGGCTTCGTACTGGCTGGTCGCGCCGGACATCACCGAGGCACGCTCGACCTGGGTACGCAGCTCCTCCTCCTCCGACTTGGCGGCGTCGAGTTCGGCACGAACGGCGAGCGTGATGCTCTGCGTCTGCTGCACGAAACGGCTCTTCACCGTCTCGAGCTCACGCTGCGCCTGCTGCAGCTTGGGATGGTTGGGGCCGAACTGGGTCGAGAGCTCGGCGACCTTCTTGACGAGGTCGAGTTCCTGCGTGCGCAGCAGGCTGAGCGTCGAATTGGTCGCGACCTCGGAGATGTTGGCCAGTTCGTTCGGATTGAGGCTCGCCTTGCTGAGCGCGACCAGGCGGCCTTCCTTCTCGATGCGCTTGGTCTTGGCGGCGATGTACTTGCTGTTGAGGTCCTGCAAGGTCTGCTGCGAGACCGCGGCCTCGGGGCTGCCCGACAGGCCCTTGTCGCGGCGGTAGGTGGCGACAGCCTCTTCGGCGACCTGCAGATTGCGGCGCAGTTCGGCGAGGCGCTCTTCCAGCCACTCGGTGGCGCGGCGGTTGGCCTCGTTCTTGTTGTCGACCTGGTCGGCCAGATAGACCTCCGCGATCGCGTTGGCGATGCGGGCCGACATCGTGCCGTCGGGGCTCTGGACCGTGACGATGATGACGAAGGTTCGGCCGAGCAGCGTGACGCTGAGGCGGCCGGCGACCGCACCGATCGCGGCGCGGCGGGCGGGATCGCTGTCCTCGACCTTGCCCTGGCGCTGCGGCGTGGCGGGCTTGGCTTGCGGTTCCGGAGGCGCCGGCTGGGCCGACGACAGCAGCGAGGCGATGCCGTTGTGCCACATCTCGCGCAACGGATCCAAAGTGGCGTCGAGGAAGCCCGGCGGGCGGGTGCCGTTGAAGTCCGGATTGGATGCGAGGCCGAGGCGGTCGACGACGCGGCCGATCAGGAACTCCGACTGGATCACTTCCAGCTCGCTCTGGATGGCGCCGAAGTTCAGCGTGTCGACGCCCGACAGGGCGGCTTCGGTGCTGACGACCTTGAAGGTGCGCGTGTCCAGCATGATGCGCGCAGAGGCGTTATAGAGCGGCGTCGCCTGGGCGATGATCAGCGCCATCAGGGCAACCGCAACCAGGCCGGAGCCGACGATCAGGGCCTTGCGCCGATTGAGAAGGCGCAGCCACTCCCACAGTTCGTTGGGGGAATTGTCGAGCGCGCGGCCACCGGCGCCCGGCACGCCTTCGGCGGCCGAGATCCGGGTCAGATCGCCGTCTTCGCCCAGGCGGTCGACTTTAGGAAGAGATCCCATCACACACCATCCTGCAGCCGCCCGACGGGCGGTGTTCTGTCATACGCGTACAAACACAACGGCATCTCCCGGCGTCCCCACCGCCTTTGCTGCCGCCTTCCGCGTCGTTCGGGTCGAACTCCTAGAACCATCGTTCTTGCACTCGAATGACGTCGCCGGGTTCGACCAGAGTGTCCTCGGTGACGTACTCCTCTTCGGCGAAGTTCGAGAAGAACCGCCGGATCGTGATCTTGGCGCGCGAGGCGCGGCGCGTGAAGCCGCCGGCAATCGCGATCGCCTGCAGCACGCGCAGGCAGGCGACATGCGGGAAGTTGCCGGGACGGGCGATCTCGCCCACCACGTAGAACGGCCGGGTCGAGATCAGTTCGACACCGAGGCGCGGCGAGCGCAGGTAGCCCGCGCCGGTGTAGCGGTCGCGCAGGATCTGCTCGAGTTCCTGGGTCGTCTTGCCGGTGACATCGAGCGAGCCCAGCATGCGCGCCGAGATCGTGCCGCTCGAATTGACCTCGTAGTCGGCCGAGAACTCGGTGTCGGACAGCACCACGACCCTGATCCTGTCGCCGGCGCCCAGGCGATAGTCGCCGGTCGAACCCTTGCACTCGCGATCGGGCACGTTGGTCGGGCCGGTCTGGGGGCCCTGGCCGACGTTCGGCGAGGTCTGCGGCGAGACCGGGAGCGCGTAGATGCCGGTGGTGGTCGACGGGCCGCAGGCCGCCACGCCGAGCGCGGCCGACAGGCCGAGCGCGATCGAGGCCATCGCCCAGCAGCGGCGGGCGGCGGCGCGTTTGAAGGAGGTCTGCTTGCTCAACACCTGATCACCGTCTTGCCGTCAAACGCACGGAATAGATTTGTCGGGTGTAGAACGGCCCGTTTACCGGGTCGGTCGACGATGCCGACGTGTACTCCCAATTGGGTCCGATCGAGACCTGAGGCCGGAGATTGTACATCAGGCCGAGGCCGCCGCGGAAAATGGTATCGACGCGCGGCGGCGAGGTCGTTCCCGAGATCGGAATGTACTGCGCCGTCGTGTAGGAAAGGCCGCCGGTCAGCGTCCAGTCCGAGTTGATCACGTAGGAGAACGGCATGCCGATCGCGGTGGTGACGATGTTCTGGTACTGGCTGAGCGCCGACTGGTCGATCGAGCGGCTGAAGGTCGGTCTGAGGGTGAGCGGCTCGTAGCCGTTCCAGCTGCCCGAAAACCGGCCGACCCAGGTGTTGGTGCCGCTGGTCCCCGAGAAGCCCAGTCCGCCGTCGAACGAACTGGTCGGGCTGAGCGTCCAGGTCGCGCCGAGCCCGACGCCCGACTGGTTCTGGTCGCGGTCCTGTTCGTCGATGTTGCTCTTCAGGATGTAGCGGGTCTGGCTGAAAGTCGGCGCCACGTAGAGGGCGACGTCTTCGGAGATCTCGTAGCCGAATCGCAGCTGCTCGGTGTATTCCCAGCGGTCTCGGCTGGCGGCCGGCAGGCTGGTGCTCGACACGACGCTGTTGTCCTGGAACCAGTGACGCGTCGCGGTGCCGGAGATGTCGTAATAGAAGCGGTTGAAGCGCTGGTAGATGCCCAGCCGCAGCGGCACCGAATCGTCGACCGTCGGCGAGCTCGCGACCGCGGTGTTCGGCGTGCCGATCGCTTCGGTGGCGCGCCGGAAGCCGATCGAGGGCGTGATCCGGAGGTCGTCGGTGATGTCGAAGGTGAAGTCGAGCGACGTATTGTAGTTCTGGTAGTTCTGATTGGAATTGCCGGCATAGACGCCGAAGCCGCCGCCCAGCGTGCCGCGCATGGAGTGGCGCAGCCAGTTCGACTGCAGGGCGACCTGGGGCACGAAGGTCGTCAACAGCGCGCCGGTGACCGGGCCTTGCGAGGCATTGGTGGCGTAGACGTTGTTGTCGTAGCCGACCGTGATGTCGATGCTCGGATAGAGCGTGAAGGCGCCGTAGGTGATGCCGAGCTCCTCGCCGCTGTCGCCGCCGCCGGCAAAGGTCGGGATGGTGAGCGGCGCGCCGTACAGGATCTGGCCCGTGCTCGAATACATGGTCGGCGCCGGCGTCAGCGGGTTGTCCGGCGCGATCGGCGACGGCGTCTTGGGCGCCGGCGTCGTCGACGTGCTGCCGAGCGTCGTGCCGCCGATCGTCGCCGGACCGGTGACCCCGGGAATCGTGTAGGGCGGCAGCTGGCCGGTCGGTCCGGCCGGCGGCACGGCACCGCCCGGCACGACCGTCACGTCAGCCGGCGTCTGGCTGGTGGTCGGGTCAAGAACGATCTGCGCCCACGCCCCGCCCGCCGTCATCGACAGCAATGCCCAGCCGAGCAGCGGCGTCCAGATCAGTTGCGATCGATTCGCAGTGATAGTCATGGGCGCTGCTGGCCATCCCGGCAATGGTTCGATCGTCGGTCGAAAGAATATCCGCACAACAACCCAAGGCTCAGGACGGCGACCGCGGTGGAGGCGGCGGCGGTGGAGGCGGCGGCGGTGGAGGCGGCGGCGGTGGAGGCGGCGGCGGCGCTGGCGGCGG
>JBGAIW010000096.1:0-15241 GCA_044225265.1 Reyranella sp. | reverse complement strand
GTCAATTTCTTCGTCTTTTTCAAGTTTCTTGGCCATCCGTGCCACCCCAATCAAATATCTGAAAAAGAGTAGCAAACCCCGTGCACGGACGCACAAGCATCTTTCCGATACAAATCTTTACATTCAGGCCGTGGTTGCGCCCTGAATCGCCGCTAAACCGTAGGGATGCGCTAGGTGATGCCCCTTCCCGCACTGGCCGAGACTTACACGGGTCGGGCTCTAGTCTCGGATGGGGACACGATCCTCGTGAACGGGACCCGACTCCGCTTCCTCAGCATGGACGCATTCGAGACCGCTCAAACCTGTACTCGGAACGGCTCTCCGTATTCGTGCGGTGAGGAATCGACCCGTGCCCTTATCGGCTTGATCGATCAGCGCGAGGTGCGGTGCGAGGGATCGCAGAAAGACCGCTACGGGCGACCACTGGTAGTGTGCCGAATCGGCAACCTCGATCTGGGTCGGGAAATGGTCCGATTGGGATGGGCGGTCGCCGAATATGGGACCGAGTACCGAGCAGAAGAAGAAACCGCACAGAAGGCCCGTATTGGAGCATGGGCAGGCTCTTTTGACCGACCAGTTCATTGGCGACGCCAAAACCCTCGATAGTTTGACAACGCTATTCACCCCGTGGGGACAGATTGCTGTTGCCCGGGCCTAGATCATCAAACCTCGTCTGCGTAAGAGGCGGGCATGAGAACCAAGAGGCTTTTCGACCATCATATCCGGCCCGTGACCATCGAGGTCTTTCAGGCCGCCATGGATGCCAAACGCGAAGGAATCGAGCGTGGCCGACGAAGCGACTTGAAGGAACTGGCTCTGAACCGGCCCGTGGTTGATGTGACAGGGTTCCTTGAGGAACGGGACGATAACGCCTTCGTGGATGGTGCCACCGCTGTTCTCGATCATTTCGACCGAGATATGAACATGGCTCAAGCTTGCCAGTTTCGAGCGATGTTCCTGATGTCTTTGCTCACGTCCCGGAAGTTCAAAAGATTTCGTCAATCCGGGAAAGACGGCTCCTACATGGTCCACGAGACCTTTGTTACCGCCGTGTGCTCAATGCCGTTTTCCAACTCGATGTGGCACAAGGGCCGCAGGCTGATGAAGCGTCGTCTTGGCAACTACATCAATCGCGTCAAAAGACAGCGACATCCTCGATAGCGAAAAGC
This sequence comes from Reyranella sp., assembly GCA_044225265.1. GTDB lineage: Bacteria > Pseudomonadota > Alphaproteobacteria > Reyranellales > Reyranellaceae > Reyranella. Next base: position 14,072 of record JBGAIW010000096.1, on the reverse strand, counting down.
AAGAGGAGCGTATCACTTGGGCGGTGTCGCGAGCTTCGCCTCGGAAATCTTGAAGCACCATTTGGGAAGTGACTTGAAAAAATCTGGTAGCGGCTCCGACGTCATCGAAAACCATCTGGTCTCGCCGGGTCCTAACAGGACGCTTGTCGATGGCTGATATGTAGATGGTTCCGTTCTCTTGGAAACAAGCTGTTCGGGACATTCTGCGGACGGATTGAGGAGAAAATTCCAGCCAAAGGAGATTGTGCTGATCGGAAATGCGGACCGATTCTCCACGCCGAATCGGAAACTGACGCGTCCGCAAGTCTGTGGGCCGTAGCTCGGAGTGTCGCATCTGGCTTCGAGATTCAACAGCTTGAGGCTCTCAATTACTTTTGCCTCGCGCTCTTTCAACTGCCGCCTCGCCTCAGCTTCACGGACCTCCGCTTCATTTTGAGCCTTCACCCTAAGCTGAGTAGAACGTGTTGTTTCCCAATCTACGGAAAACTCCGACATTGAGCCCGTGCCCGTGTTGTATCCCTTCGGCGGATTTCGCGCCCATACGCGATGATCGATCAAGGTCCCGGATTCATTAAAGCGGACATTGATGAGAAAATGGAATTTGGTGTCGCACTTGGGACGAACAGACAGCACTAAGACTTTCTGCTTAATGTTGTCGTTCGCAGGGACTACGGAGCTAGTCCCGCCCGCAATTGGCTCAAGGCGCTTAGCCGTATCAGACAAGCTCAACGAATCGTCGCTAGCGTCTTTAAGTGCTCTTAGAATGCCTTCCATCCGCTTCAAGTCGTCGGCAATGCAACTCCGCGCCTTTTCTTCTCGTGCCTCCTCTCGTTCCTTCTCTCGCTTCAAGCGGTCGATCTCTTCGCGCTTCTCCGTTTCGTTGCTGACACAGGAGCGGCGCTTAAAAAAGTCGCCGATGTAATCAGGATGCGCCTTTTCGCATTTCTCATCGATTTGCCGGTCGGTCAGGGTCTCCTGACCAAGACAGACCTGCGCTGAAAATGTGATCCCACAGGCCATCACCAAGGCCCCAAGCGCCCGCTGCACCATGTATTCTCCCCCGATGGGATTAGACCCATACGGACCAAAGTCGGCAATGCCGCCGCTAGCCCCCCTGCTTCTGCGGGTGGTTACAACGGTGGTTACAATTTGGTTTTCAGAGAATCGTAAAACCCTTATAAACCCTGCACCCGGCTTCGGGCCGGTCGCTTCCCGTAGGGAGCGCCAGCAAAATCCGGAACATGGGCCTCGGCGCCCGAGTCGCAGTCGCTCCGCCAACACAGGAGCGGCCACGGCTGTGCCGTTCGAGTTTGTCGGCCCGCGCAGTCGGAAGCTCGCGCTGATGAAGGGCCTGGCGGAGCCGATGTTCCCGAGCAAGGCCAGGACTGTCAGGCCCGATGACGTCGTCGCGCCGCCGTCGCCATGACCAGCGCGGCGACCGCCTGCAGCGCCGCGGTCATCGCCATCGCCCAGCTGTAGCCGTCGGGATCCCATCCGCCCGAGGCGGTGCGCGGCCACAGGTCGAGGACCCAGCCGACCGCGGTCTGGACGGCGAAGGCGAGGCCGAGCGCCACCGTGTTGGTCGCCGTCGAGACGCGGCCGGTCAGGTCGGCGGAAAACATCTGGTTGACCACGACATAGCCCACCGAGCCGGCCGCGCTCAGGATCGCCATGGCGAGGAACAGCGCCAGCACGACCTCGTACTGGCGGGGCTGGGCGATCAGGCCGACCTGCACCGCCACCACGCCGGCCAGCGCGACGATGGGCACGAGCACCGGCGGCAGACCGGCCCGTTCGGCGCGGCTGGCGAGACTGCCGGTGAGCATGCTGCCGGCGATCATCGCGAGCGTGTAGAGGAACAGCACGAAGGCGCGCGCCGATCCGTCCATGCCGGCGACGTCGCGCAGCCACGGACCGGCCCACAGGCCGAGATAGGCGAAGTTGAAGGTCGAGATGGTCGCGACGGCCGGACCGAAGCACCAGAAGGTCGGCGAGGCGAGGATGCGCGCGCTCGAGACGACGTAGCCGCCGAAGGTCGGCGCCGCCCCCGGCGCGCGCGGCTTCTCGGGAACCGACAGGAAGATCCAGAGCGCGACGGCGAGCGTGAGGCCGCACAACACCCAGAAGACGCCGCGCCAGCCGAGCGTCGGCAACACGGCCTCGACGGGCACGGTCGTGACAGCGCTGCCGAGCGCGGCGATCGCCGTCGAGAGGCCGATCACCTGGGCGACCCGGCGGCGCTCGAACCAGTCGGCATTGCCCTTGAGCACCGCCATCAGCCCGGCCGAGACGCCGACGCCGAGCAGGATGCGTCCGAGCGCCAGCCCGACGAAGCCCGGAGACAGCGCGAACACGGCGAAGCCCAGCGCCGCCAGCGTCATCAGCGCGGCCTGTACGCGCCGCGCGCCGAACGCGTCGAGCGCGATGCCCAGCGGCAGCTGCGCGACGGCGTAGGCGGCGAACATGCAGGCGGCCAGCGTGCCCAGCTCCACCGCCGACAGCCCGAGCTCGACGGCCAGCACCGGCCCGACGATCGCCATCACGGTGCGCGCCGCCTGGTTGACGAAATGCGCCGCCGCGAGCGGGAACGTCACTCTGAACAGCATCGGGTCTCGACTTCGCTCGGCATCGGCAGGACGAGCTGCAGGCTCGGGGCGCCGGCGCCTGCCGTCAAGCGTTGCGGGACCGCCCCCCGGCCTGCCGGATAGGACAATCTCGCGAAGCCGGACCGCGCGCTCGAATGCCGCAGGACCCGCCGCTCGCCCGTCCGTCGGACGGTGCGGGCCGCGCACTGGCGGGCGCCGGGCGCCAGTCGTTCCCGCGCCGGCATAAACGCGATTGCGGGCGAGGACGAAGCCTCTATAACTGAGCCATTCCGCTGAGCCGGCGACGCGACATGCCGGGGCGGCAAGAAGCAAAGAAGCCTTGGCAACCACCACCGCCAATCCGCAGGGTACCTCGCTTTCGGGAGGATACGTCGCCGATCTCGCCGCGCTGTTCGTGGGCGGCAGCGCGTTCTTCATTGCCGTCGTGCTGTGGTTCGACAATGCCCAGGGCGGCCTGACCGGCAACGGCGTCTTTCACTCGTTCCAGCTCAAGCCGTGGATCCTCAATCCGGCGACGGCCGAGCTCGACCAGTCGAACTATCTCTACTACCCGATCTTCGGCGCGGGCTGCCGGCTGCTCGATCTGCTCGGCATCTTCGTCGGCGACCCGCGGCGGCAGGTCACCATCCTGAACTCGCTGACCGGCGGGGTCTGCCTGGGCATCGTCTATGCGCTGGTGCGCAACCTCACCCGGGACCGGGCGGTCGCGCTGATGGCCGCCGCCTTTCACGGCTCCAGTGCCTTCGTGCTGTTCCTCACCATCACGAACGAAGACATCATGCCGGGCTACGTCATCGTCTTCGGGGCGATGGCGCTCGCCAGCTTCTGGTTCGCCCACCCGACCGTCGCGCGCGTGCTCGGCATCTCGGTGTTGTTCACCGTCGGCTGGCTGTTCGAGTGGCGATTGATCATTCCCACCCTGCCCGCCCTGATGGCCGCGCTCTGGCTGTGCGAGCGGCGCCTGGCGTGGCGCATCGGCTGGAACGTCCTTCTGCTGGCGGGCGTGTTCCTCACCACGCTGGCGGTTTCCCTGATCACCAAGGGCCATCCCGGCCAGATGGGTCCGGTCGAGCTGATCTGGACCGGCAAGGGCGTCGCCTCGGTCTGGGCGGGCTTCACCTGGGCCAAGCTGTTCTACCTGTCCGACGGCATCGCGGCCTACCTGCTCGGCGAGGGCCTCACCAGGATCCCGCACTTCCCCGGCTGGGACGTGTGGCGCTACACGTCGATCGGCATTTCGCTGATCGTCGCCTGGATCGCGCTCGGCATCCTGTGGCGCGGCCGCGACGACAACCGCTCGTGGGCGCTGGCGGCGATCTTCGGCGGCACCTTCGTGGCCGGCGAGGTGCTCAACGCCTATTCGCAGCCGCACGATCCGCAGATGCAGATCAACGTCATGGGCTGGCTGACCGTCGGATGGGCGCTGGTGCTGGTGGCGGCGAAGAAGCGCTGGCCGCAGCGCGGCCTCGCGGTTCTGGGCGGCTTCACCGTCCTGCTGCTCGTCTATAACCTCGTGAGCCTCGTGCCGTTGCGCGGCCAGGACACGATGTGGCGCCAGGGCGTCGAGCGCATGGAGAAGCGCTTCGACACCAGCCGCCTCGTGCTGGTGATGCACGATTTCGACTGGGTGATGACCTACACCTCGGCGTTCTGGGGGCGGATCTATCCGGGCGTCGACGATCTCGGCGAAGCGCCCCAGGCCAAGCCGAAGTTCAAATGGATCGGCTTCGCCAGCCCGTTCATGCTGCACCCGGACTGGACCGACGAAGTCCTGGCCGGCGAACTGCGCCGCCAGATCGACCGGGCCCTGCTGCTCGGCTACGACGTCGTGGTCGTCAATCTGTGGGACATGGACCTGAAATATCTCGAGCATCTCAACGGATCGATCGCCGCGCCGACGCGCATCCGTGCCCTGTGGAACATGCTGCACAAGGACTACGACGCCACGGAGTTGCCGCGCGATCCGGTGCTGGGATCGTTCTACCGGCTGAGGGCGAAACCCGGTCGCTGAGGGCCCGGCCGATGAGGGCCCGGCCGATGAGCGCCCGGCCGATGAGCGCCCGGGGCCGTCCTCACATCGTTGCCTGCTGGATCCGCCGCTCGTCGAGCCCGACCGAGCGCGCCGTCTCGACGATCGCGGCCCAGGTGTCGTCGGGCAGCGGCACGCCATTGGCCGTGCGCTCGGCCCGCATCCGCGATTCCGGCTCGCCGGGAACCAGCACCTCGCCGCCGGCAGCAACCGGCCGGGAACTCTTCACGAAGGCCACGTATTTCGCGATGTCGCCGGGGAAGAAGCCTTCGGGATCGAACACTTTGGGGTCGAGATAGAAAGACAGCATGCCGTTGGCGAAGCGGCCGCGCGCGGGATCGGTGGCGCCGTTGCCGCTGAACGAGCCGCCCAGCATCTCGCACATGAAGGCGAGGCCCGAGCCCTTGTGGTCGCCGAAGGCCCGGATCGCGCCGGTGCCCTGGGCATGGTTGCGCGGACCGGTCGGCGTGTAGTCGCCATAGAGCAGATGCGGGTCGTTGCTCGGCCTGCCGTCGGGGCCGATCAGCGCGCCCTCCGGCACCTTCTTGCCGCCCTGGCTCGCCACCAGCACCTTGCCCTCGGCCACGATCGAGGTGGCGAAGTCGAGCACCAGCGGATCGAGACCCGGCCGCGGAATGCCGACGCAGTACGGCGCCGTCGAGAATCGCCGGTCGACGCCGCCATGCGGCGCCACCAGGACGCTGCCCGAGGCGTTGACGAAGTGCACGGAGACCAAGCCCTCGGCCGCCGCCATCTCGGCCCAGTCGCCGACCCGGCCGACATGGCCCGCGTTGCGCAACGTCACGGCGGAGAGGCCGTTCTTCAGGGCCTTGTCGATGCCGATGCGCACCGCCTGGGGCGTCACGGTCTGGCCGAAGCCGTACTTGCCGTCGATCACGGCGATGACCGGCGTGTCGACCACGACGTCGACGGTGACGTCGGCCACCACGGTGCCGTTCTTCTTCTGGACGGCATAGCGCGGCACGCGGACCACGCCATGGCTGTCGTGGCCGCTCAGGTTGGCGCTCACCAGGTAGCGGCCGATGCGGCCGCCCTCCTCCGTCGAGCATCCGGCGGCGGCAAAGATGTCCGCGACGAAGGCTTCCAGCGCCTTCGCCCTGATCGTGACCGCCATCTTACCAATGATCTCCTGCCCAGTTCCATACTTCGCAGGCGCCTTGCGCCTGCGGGCCCTGTCATCTTACGACTTGCCGCGGTTGAGGCTGGCGACGTAGCCGCGGTTCCAGGTCGGCGTGATCCAGACCTCGTTGATGCAGATGTGCGCCGGCTGGCAGGCGACGTAGCGGATCAGCTCGCCGACATCCTCCGACTGCGCCATGCGCTTGCGCTCGGCCGGGGTGATCGGCACCGGCCGCTTGTCGAGGATCGGCGTCGCCACCTCGCCCGGGAGCACCACGCTGGAGCGGATGCCGTTGACGCATTCCTCCATGTTGATGGTGTGGCTCATCGCCACCACGCCGTGCTTGGCGGCGGTATAGGCCGGACCGCTCAGCAGGCTGACGTTGCGGCCCGCCATCGAGGACGTGTGGATCAGGACGCCGTCCTTGCGCTTGCGCATCATCGGCAGCACCGCCGACGAGCAGTAGAACGCGCTCGAGAGATTGCCGTCGATCACTTCTTCGGCGCCGGCGGGCGTGAGCTTCGCCCATTGCCGCTCGAGGATGTTGAGGCCGGCATTGTTCACCAGGATGTCGCAGCGGCCGTACTTCTTCTCGATCTCCTTGGCGATCTTCATGACCGACCTGGCCTTCATCAGGTCGCCCGGCTTGACGTCGGCCTTGCCGCCCGCCTTCTTGATGGTCGCCGCCGTCTGCTGCAGCGGCTCCTTGCGCCGGCCGGTCAGCACGACCGTGGCGCCTTCCCGGGCGAGCGAGATCGCTGCCGCCTGGCCAATACCCGAGCCAGCACCGGTCACCCAGGCGACCTTGCCCGTCAACGTACCCATCGATGTCTCCCTGACGCTTCGCGAAGGCGCGATTACAGCACTTTGCCGGTGCCGTCGTCGATCACATGCATGTTGTTGAGATCGGCGCGCAGTTTCATCGTGCGGCTTTCCGCGGCGCCGGCGTTGGGATTGACCCGGCCGCAGACCTCGGTGCCGTTGATGGTGAAATAGACCAGCGTCTCCATGCCCATCGGCTCGACCACGTCGATCTTCTGCTCGAAGTCGTGCTGGTTCGGCTCGACGTGCGGCCGCGTCTCGATGATGTGCTCCGGCCGCAGCCCGAGCACCAGGTTCGGCTTGCCGACAAAGGCGTTGTAGCGGGCCGTGCGGTCGGCCGGCACCGGGAAGGACAGCGTGTCGCTCAGCCGCACCCGCAGCGCACCGGCGGCCTGCTCGAGGTTGCAGGGGATGAAGTTCATCGCCGGCGAGCCGATGAAGCCCGCCACGAACTTGGTGGCCGGCGAGTGATAGAGCTCGTTGGGCGAGCCGACCTGCTCGATCAGGCCGGCATTCATCACCACCACGCGGTCGGCCAGCGTCATCGCCTCGACCTGGTCGTGGGTCACGTACACCGTGGTCGTGCGCACCTTCTGGTGCACCTTCTTGATCTCGGTGCGCATCTGCACGCGCAGCTTGGCGTCGAGGTTGGAGAGCGGCTCGTCGAACAGGAAGACCTTGGGATCGCGCACGATCGCGCGGCCCATGGCGACGCGCTGGCGCTGGCCGCCCGAGAGCTGCTTGGGCTTGCGCTCGAGCAGTTCGGTGATGTCGAGGATCTGCGCCGCCTGCTTGACCCGCCGGTCGATCTCCGCCTTCGGCGTCTTCTTGAGCTTCAGGCCGAACGACATGTTCTCGTAGACGTTCATGTGCGGGTAGAGCGCGTAGTTCTGGAACACCATCGCGATGTCGCGATCCTTGGGCGGCACGTCGTTGACCACGTCGCCGCCGATCGCGATGTCGCCGCCCGAGATTTCCTCGAGGCCGGCGATCATGCGCAGGGTCGTGCTCTTGCCGCAGCCCGACGGGCCGACCAGGACGATGAATTCCTTGTCGGTGATGTCGAGGTCGATGCCGCGCACCGCGAGCACCTCGTCGTATTTCTTGACGACCTTGCGCAGAGTTACTTGAGCCATGAGTCCTACCCTTTGAAATGCCGGGCCTTCAGCCCTTGGTCGCGCCCGCGGTGAGGCCCGCGATGTAGTAGTCCATGAGGAAGGCGTAGATGATGAGCGGCGGCGCGGCGCCGAGCAGCGCGCCGGTCATGATCTGGCCCCAGTTGAAGACGTCGCCCTTGATCAGGGTCGTGACGATACCGACCGGCAGCACCAGTTCGCTGGTCGAGGTGGTGAAGGCCAGCGGATAGAGGAACTGCGCCCACGACACCGTGAAGGCGAAGATCGTCGCGGCGATGATGCCGGGCAGCGCCACCGGGATGAAGATCCTGGTCAGTGTCTGCATCCAGGTCGCGCCGTCGATCAGCGCCGCCTCGTCGAGCTCCTTCGGGATCGAGGCGAAGTAGCCGATCATGATCCAGGTACAGAACGGCACCGTCAGCGTCGGATAGAGGATGATCAGCGTCCACCAGTGGTTGATCAGCTCGATGCCGGTGGTCTCGCGCACCCAGGCGAACATCTTGAACAGCGGAATGAAGAGCAGCGTGTCCGGGATCAGGTAGGTCAGGAACACGCCGGTGGCGAGCGTCGCCGAGCCCCAGAACTTCATGCGTGCCAACGCGAACGCCGCGGTCACGCTGATCAGCATGGTGATGAAGACGGTGAGCACCGAGACGATCGCCGAGTTGCGGAAGAAGAGCAGGTACTGGTTCTTCGTCAGCAGCTCGATGTAGTTGTCGAGCGTCGGCTTGTTCACCCACCACGGATTGGTGGCCGCCGAAATCTCCGCGCTGGTCTTGAGCGAGGTGATGAACATGTAGATCGGCGGCATCAGGAAGAACAAGGCGAACAGCACGAGGAAGAAGTACGACCAGCGCAGCGCCCAGCGCCGGTCGCGGCTGATGCTGCCGTACTTCCTGTTCGTGAGGGAGGCCGACTGGCCGGCGGCGACTGCAGCGTTTGCCATCAGACTTCACTCCCCCGCTTGTTGATGTCGCGCAGGATGAAGGTTGCGGCGACCGCCAGGATCGGCACCATGAACAGCGAGACGGTGGCGCCGAGTGGAATGTCACCGCTCTCGATGCCGACCCTGAACGCCCAGGTCGCGAAGACGTGCGTCGAGGTCAGCGGGCCGCCTGCCGTGAGCACGCGCACGATGTCGAAGTTGGCGAAGGTGACGATCAGCGAGAACAGCGCCGTGATGGCGATGATGTTCCGCATCATCGGCAGCGTCACGTACCAGATGCGCTGCCACCAGGTGGCGCCGTCGATCGACGCCGCCTCGTAGAGCTGCTCAGGCACCGACTTGAGCGCCGCCAGGTACATGATCATGAAGAACGGCGAGCCGATCCAGACATTGACCAGGATCACCGAGAAACGCGCCCATTCGGCCTCGCCGGTCCACGGAATGCGATCGATCCCGAAATGGGCAAGGATCCAGTTGAAGGCCGAATAGGACGGATCGAACAGCCACAGCCAGGCGAGCGTGCTCATGGCCGGCGGAATGACCCACGGCACCAGAAGCATGCCGCGCCACTTGCGCTGGCCCTTGGCCGGGATGTTGTGCACGAAGTGGGCGACGACGAAGCCGATGATCGCCTTGAAGATCACCGCGGTGATCGCGAACAGGCAGGACTGGAAGACGATGTCCCAGAAGGTCGGCCGCTTGAACAGGAATTCGAAATTGCCGAAGCCGACGAACTTGGTCATCGACTTGTTCAGCATGGCGAGCCACACCGCATAGCCTGCCGGGTAGGCCACCAGGATGGCGATCAGTAGGATCAAGGGCAGCGCCATCAGGAAGGCGATGGTCGACTTGCGCTGCACGAGCTTGTGCAGGCTGCTGCGGCGGTCGCCAGAGAGTGTGGTGGAACCCGGGGCGGCGATATCGGCCATGGCTTTCTCCGTGCCTGTCTTGCCGTGCTGAAGGCGAAAGGACGTCACCCTCGGGGTGACGTCCTTACCTGCTGCCTACACAACTAATTGCGCATGAAGCCTTCGATTTCGGTCGACGCCCAATCGAGCGTCTTTTCCATCGGTTCGCCCTTGTAGTAGCGAACGGCCATCTGGGTCATGAGGCCCTGCGTGTAGATCTGCTCGGCGATCTTGTGCGGCGCGGGCGCCGCGGCGATCGACAGGGTCTGATGGTTGTGCGGGTTGGGGTAGTGGTAGAGCGTGCCCTTCGGCGGCCCTTCCTCGGCCCAGGTCTTGAAGGTGGTCAGCTTCTCGAACGACGGCAGGTCGTAGCCGGCCGACGCCTTCACCATCGCCTCGGCCGACGAGGGCTGCGACAGATGGGTGAGCAGACTCTTGGCCGCCGGCACGTTCTTGCTGAAGTTCCAGACGCACCAGAAGAACGGCAGGAACGGCGCATAGCGGCCCTTGGGGCCGGCCGGGAAGCCGTGTGTCCAGCACTGTTCGGCAACCTGCGGCGCGTCGCGCTTGGCGACGGCCCACGCGCTTGGCGGGTTCATGATCATCGCGCCGTTGCCCGCCACCAGCCACTTGTTGTTCGAGGCGTCGTCCCAGGCGGGCACGTCGGTCGGCAGGAACGCCATCAGCTTCTTGTAGAAGTCGAGCGCCTGGCGGACCTGATCGTTCTTGATGACGATTTCGCCCTTTGCGTTCACCACGACGGCACCGAAGGCGTGGAAGATCGCGCCCGCCGTGTCGACGCTGTCCGATGTCGTGCCGAGCCCGATGCCGAACGGCTTGCCACCCTTGTGGCAGGCTTCCGCCGCCTTCAGGAACGCATCGAGCGTCCAGGCATCGGCCTTCGGCGCTGCGCCGGCCGGGTACATCGCCTGGATGTCGATACCGGCGAGGCTCTTCATCAGATCGAGGCGGGAGCACGGCCCCTTGATCTGGCTACCGACCGTGGCCGGCACACCCAGCCACTTGCCGCCGATCTTGCCGAGATACTCGACCGTCGCGTTGACGTTGCCGTTCTCCTTGATCAGCGGCTCCATGATGTCGTTCATCGGCACCAGCTGTTCGGCATAGCGCGCCGGCAGCCAGGTCGACTGGGCGATGATGTCATGCCCCGACTTGGCCTGGGATTCGGCGGCGGTCGTGAGCAGCAGCTTGTTGCCCTGCGACGTAATGAAATCGAGCTGGACGTCGACCTTTTCCTTTTCCGCCCACTCCTTGATGAGCTTTTCGGTGGCGCCGTTGGCATTAGGCACCCAGTGGTCCCAGAAGCCGATCGAGAGCTTGCCCGCGGCATGCGCACCGCGAACGAAGGGTGCGGCCACCAGTGCGGTGGACAGGGCGGCCGTGCCACCCACGAAACGACGACGACTGACCTTCCTGAAAGTCATGCTTTATTCCTCCTTCGCGCCGGCACGACAGCCGGCTGTTTTATTGTCCGCGTTGCCGCGGCATTGGCCTTCGGTGAAGCCTTGTCGCGGATGCTATGCATAAGGCTGCGGGCAAGCAATGCATTTTCGACGAACCGAGCACCGGCACGGCGTTTGACACTGATGGTGGCGGACCGGATGCTCCGCCTCGCCTGACCAAGCGCCGGCGAGATAAATCGTGCGGCAAATCCGTGTGAAATGGGGCCGGAACTGAGATGCGCGATTCGCCTGTAGCCAATCCCTGGCTGTCCGCCGTCGAGCCGTCGCCCATCGGCGAAACCAAGCGCTGGGTTCTCGGCCGCACGTTCCCCTCGGATCGTCCCCTGATCGACCTCAGCCAGGCGGTCCCCGGCTACCCGCCGGCCCTGCAACTGCGTCAGCATCTCGGCACCCTGCTGCTCGACCCGACGATGCATGGCTATACGCCGATCCTCGGCATTCCCGCCCTGCGCGAGGACTACGCGGCGCACCTGTCGGGCTTCTACGGCGCCTCGATCGCCCCGTCGGAGGTCGGCATCACGTCAGGATGCAATCAGGCCTTCTGCCTCGCCCTGATGAGCATTGCCCGCGCCGGCGACCAGGTCATCCTGCCGCGGCCGCATTATTTCAATCACGACATGTGGATGCGCATGCAGGGCGTCGAGCCGGTCTCGCTCGACTTCCGGCCGGGCTCCGGCGGCGTGCCCACTGCCGAGGATGCCGAACGGCTGATCACGGACAGGACGCGGGCGATCGTGCTGATCTCGCCCAACAATCCGACCGGTGCGGTCTATCCGGCGGCGACCATCCATGCCTTCTACGAACTTGCCAAGCGGCGCGGCCTGACCCTGTTGCTCGACGAGACCTACAAGGACTTCCTGCCCGAGGGCACGCGGCCGCACGAACTGTTCGGCGACCCGGATTGGCGCGGCACGCTGGTGCACCTCTACAGCTTCTCGAAGGTTTTCGCGCTCACCGGCTACCGGGTGGGCGCCGTGACCGCCGGCGCGAAGCTGATGGCCGAGATCGAGAAGGCGATGGACTGCGTGTCGATCTGCCCGCCGCGGCTCGGCCAGGAGGCGGCCCTCTACGGTCTGCGCAACCTGCTGCCCTGGGCGCGAGAGAACACGAAGGGACTGAAGGCGCGCGCCGATCTGCTGGGCAGCGGACTCAACCGCTCGAACCGCTGGCGCCTGATCAGCATCGGCGCCTATTTCGCCTACGTCGAACACCCGTTCGGCAGCGAGCGCTCGACGACGGTGTCCAAACGCCTGGCCGACGAGGAAAACCTGCTGACCATTCCGGGCGACATGTTCGGCGCCGGCCAGGAGCGGTTCATTCGCCTGGCCTTTGCCAATGTGAGCGACGACAAGATCCCGATCGTACTCGAGCGTCTCGAGCGCTTCGGCGCCTGATCTAGGTCTTTACCGTCACCGCGTGATTGAGCGGTCCGTGCCCCTGGCCATAGCCGGGCGCGGTGGCAATGGCATCGCGCACGTAAGCGCGGGCCCGTGCGACGGCATCGTGAAGGCTCATCTTCTGGGCGAGACCGGCGGCCGTCGCCGACGCCAGCGTGCAGCCAGTCCCGTGGGTACTGCGGCTCCTTATGCGGGCATCCTCGAAACGGTCGACCTTGCCGTCATGGAACAGCAGGTCGACGACCCTGTCGCCTTCCATGTGCCCGCCCTTCATCAGCACGGCCTTGGCGCCCAGTGCGAGCAATCTCTCGGCGGCCCGCCTCATGTCGGCCTCGACCCGCACCGGAAAGCCCACCAGCACTTCGGCCTCGGGCAGATTGGGCGTCAGTACCGCCGCCATCGGCAACAAGCGGTCGCGTAGCGCCGTTTCCGCCTCGTTCAGCAGCAGGCGATGCCCACCTTTCGCGACCATCACCGGGTCGACCACCAGCGGCACGCCCGGCGCGTGGCGGCGCAGCGATGCCACGACGGTGTCGATCACCTCGGCGCTGTGCAGCATGCCGGTCTTCACGGCATCGGCTCCGATGTCGGTCAGGACGACGTCCATCTGCTGGGCGATGAAACCGGGCTCGATCGGCACGACGCCATGCACACCCAGCGTGTTCTGTGCGGTCAGCGCCGTGACGGCGGTGGCGGCGAAACCGCCCATGGCCGTCACGGCCTTGATGTCGGCCTGGATGCCGGCGCCGCCGCCCGAGTCCGAGCCGGCGACGATGAGGACGCGGCCCTTCATTTCAGACCGCCGTGTCAGGCAGCGACCCGCGGAATCGCCTCGATGATCTGGTCGACCACCTTGGCGACGAGCTGAGAGTCGTCGCCCTCGGCCATGACGCGGATCAACGGCTCGGTTCCCGACTTGCGCACCAGCACCCGTCCGCTCTTGCCCAGGCTCTTTTCGGCAGCGGCAATCGCCGACGCCACCTCGGCCGCGGCCATCGCGGCATTGGCGTCAGCCACCTTCACGTTCTTGAGCAATTGCGGCACCGGCTCGAAGGCGCGAAAAGTCTCGCTGGCGGGCTTGCCGCTGCGGATCAACGACGCGAGGCCTTGCAAGGCCGCCATCAGGCCGTCGCCGGTCGTGGCATGGTCGGTCATGATGATGTGGCCGGACTGCTCGCCGCCCAGGTTGAAGCCGTCGGCGCGCATGCGCTCCAGCACGTAGCGGTCGCCGACCTGGGTGCGGACCAGCGACAGGCCGCGCGCGCCGATGAAGCGCTCCAGCCCGAGGTTCGACATCACGGTGGCGACGACGCCGTTGCCCGCGAGGCGCCCGTCCTTCTTCCAGAGGTCGGCGATGGTGGCCATCAGCTGGTCGCCGTCGATCACCCGGCCCTTCTCGCAGACCAGCACGACGCGGTCGGCGTCGCCGTCGAGCGCGATGCCGACATCGGCGCCGTGCGCCACGACCTGCTCCTGCAACACCTCGGGATGGGTCGAGCCGCAGTTGCGGTTGATGTTGAGGCCGTCGGGATGGACGGCGACCTGGATCACCTCGGCGCCCAGTTCCCACAGCACGGTGGGCGCCACCTTGTAGGCAGCGCCG
>JBGAIW010000095.1:0-15250 GCA_044225265.1 Reyranella sp. | reverse complement strand
GCTGTCGCCCGAGACGCGCCAGCGTCTGGCGCTGTTCGCGCGCACCGAGCTGACCGGCCTCGGCCTGATCGACCGGCTGTGGGCCGATCCGTCGGTGCACGCCATCTTCGTCAACGGCCCGGCAACGGTGCTGGTCGAGCGCGACGGCCAGGTCGAACCTTCTAAGGAATCGTTCCGCGACGAGGCGCATCTCATCGAATTGCTCGGGCATCTGATGCCGCGGCCGGCGACCGGCGTGGCGCAGTTCAGCCTGCGCGACGGCGGTACGGGCACCGCGGTCTTCCCGCCGGCTGCGCCGCGCGGGCCGGTGGTGACGATCCGCCGCGCCGAGCCGGGCCTGGCGACATTCGATCGCCTGATCGTGGCCGACGTGCTCGACCGCCGCATGGCCGACCTGCTGCGGCTGGGCGCGCATTGCCGTCTCAATATTCTGGTCGCGGGCCCGCCGGGTTCGGGCAAGAGCGCCCTGCTCGCCGCCCTGGTGCGCGATCGCGAGCAGGCGCGGGTGGTGACGGTGGCGCGCAACCGCATCTTCCACCGGCCCGCGCCGTCGAAGGTCGAACTGGTGGCGGTGCCCGGCGTGACGCCTCTGGCGACGCTGATCGGCGCCGGGGCCGGACTGCAGCCCGACCTGCTGGTCGTGGATTCCGTCGAACTGGAGGACGTGCCCGCCCTTGTGGAGCGCCTGGCGCGCTCGCGCGGCACGGTGGCGGCGGTCGAGCCCGAATCGCTCGCATTCGGCCTTGCCCAGTCGGTCGACCTCGTTCTGCGGCTCGGCCGCGGTCGGGACGGCCAGCATCGGGTGGCCGCGATGCTCGACGGCAAGGGCAACGCGCTGTTCGTGCATGAAGATGGCGGCTTCCGCCGGCGCAGCACGACGCCGTCTTTCGCGGCAACCGTCGCCGGTCTGGGGCTCGGTGACGCGCTGGCCAGTATCCTGCGCTGATCCTCGGCGCCGGTTTTCCGAGTGCGACCGGCCGCCACATACCGAGCGGGGTCGAAAACCCGTTACCACCCACTCCTATATCTGGTACTAACCGCTTTGAATTGCGGGGGATTTTGCGGGTCGGAACCCACCAGAAGGGGGACCCGCTGAAGGGACGGTTGCATGATCGGCAAGCGCGTTTTGGGCCTACTTGGATTGGCGGCGGCAGCCTTCGGATTTGCCGGGCCGGTCGCAGCGCAGCAGCCGGTGATCGGCGTGCCGCACGACTGGCAGATGGGCTTCCCGGCCTCCTACACGCCGGTGATGGAGCGCCTCGCTTCGTTGCACGATTTGCTGCTGGTCATCATCACGCTGATCTCTCTCTTCGTGCTCGCGCTGCTGATCTACGTGATGTTCCGCTTCCACGCCTCGCGCAATCCGAAGGCGACGACGGTCACGCACAACACCACGCTCGAGATCGCCTGGACGATCATCCCGATCCTGATCCTGGTCGTGATCGCCATTCCGTCATTCCGCCTGCTCTATTACGGAGACAAGGCAGTCGACGCGGCGATGACCATCAAGGTCACTGGCCGTCAGTGGTACTGGTCGTACGAGTATCCCGACTTCGGCAACTTCCAGGTCGACAGCCGCATCCTCTCGGAGGCCGACCGCGCCAAGCTCAAGCCCAATGAGCCGCGGCTGCTCGCGGTCGACGAGGACATGGTGATCCCGGCCAACACGACCGTCCGCATCATCGGTACCGGCGCCGACTCGATGCATGGCTGGACCGTGTGGGGCTTCGGCATCAAGAAGACCGTGATCCCCGGCCGCATCAACGAGGGCTGGATCAACGTTCCCAAGGAAGGCATCTACTTTGGCCAGTGCTCGCAGATCTGCGGCAACGGCCACTCCTATATGCCGATCGCGGTGCGCGTGGTGTCCAAGCCCGAGTTCGACAAGTGGGTCGAACAGAAGAAGAAGGCCGCCGGCTTGGGTCCTCAGGGGGCTTCGGCCACCGACTTCGCTTCCGCCACCGTTCCCGCAAACCGCTAAGCGCTTCTCCGCAGGAGACATAAGAAATGGCTACCGCGCACGGCGCCGCCCATCACGGCCACGATCACAGCCACGACCATCACACGCCGACCGGCCTCAAGCGCTGGCTCTACAGCACCAATCACAAGGACATCGGCACGATGTACCTTGTGTTCTCGATCTTCGCCGCCCTGATCGGCGCGAGCTTCTCGGTGCTGATGCGCATGGAGCTGCTGCACCCCGGCGTGCAGTTCTTCAACAACCCGGACGGCACGCCGAACGGCCATCTCTGGAACACCGTCGTCACCGCGCACGGCCTGATCATGGTGTTCTTCGTGGTCATGCCGGCGCTGATCGGCGGCTTCGGCAACTGGTTCGTGCCGCTGATGATCGGGGCGCCGGACATGGCGTTCCCGCGCATGAACAACATCAGCTTCTGGCTGCTGCCTCCGGCGTTCATTCTACTGCTGCTGTCGGCGGTGATCGGCGGCGGCGTCGGCACCGGCTGGACGATCTACGTGCCGCTCTCGACCCAGCAGGGCGCGGGCATGGACCTCGCGATCTTCTCGCTGCATATCGCGGGCGCCAGCTCGATCCTCGGTGCGATCAATTTCATCACCACGATCCTCAACATGCGGGCGCCGGGCATGACGCTCCATCGCATGCCGCTGTTTGCCTGGTCGATCCTGGTGACGGCGTTCCTGCTGCTGCTCGCGCTGCCGGTCCTGGCGGGCGCGATCACCATGCTGCTGACCGACCGCAACTTCGGCACGCACTTCTTCGATCCGGCCGGCGGCGGCGACCCGACGCTGTTCCTGCACCTCTTCTGGTTCTTCGGACACCCCGAGGTGTACATCATGATCCTGCCGGCCTTCGGCATCGTCAGTCACATCGTGTCGACCTTCGCGCGGAAGCCGGTGTTCGGCTACCTCGGCATGGCCTACGCGATGGTCGCGATCGGCGTCGTCGGCTTCGTCGTGTGGGCGCACCACATGTACACGGTCGGCATGGACGTCGACACGCGCGCCTACTTCGTCGCCGCCACGATGGTGATCGCGGTGCCGACCGGCGTGAAGATCTTCTCCTGGATCGCCACGATGTGGGGCGGTTCGATCAGGCTCGAGCTGCCCATGCTGTGGGCGATCGGCTTCATCTTCCTGTTCACCGTCGGCGGCGTCACCGGCGTCGTGTTGTCGAACGCCGGCGTCGACTACGCCCTGCACAACACCTACTACGTGATCGCGCACTTCCACTACGTGCTGTCGCTCGGTGCGGTGTTCGGCATGTTCGCCGGCTTCTACTACTGGATCGGCAAGATGACCGGCCGGCAGTATCCGGAGTGGGCGGGCCAGATCCACTTCTGGACCACCTTCATCGGCGTCAACCTGACCTTCTTCCCGATGCACTTCTCGGGACTGGCGGGCATGCCGCGCCACTACGTCGACTATCCCGACGCGATGGCGCACTGGAACTACCTGTCGTCGATGGGCGCCTTCCTGTCCTTCGGCTCGACCATCTTCTGGCTGATCTTCGTGGTCTTCGGCACCCTGCTGGCAGGCAAGAAGGTCGGCGCGAATTACTGGGGCGAGGGCGCCACCACCCTGGAATGGACGGTCGACTCGCCTCCGCCGTTCCACACATTCGAAGAGTTGCCGCACTTCTCCGCGACGGCTCACCACTAGGGAACTCGAGCGGCGGGGCGCCAGAGATGGCGCCTTCGCCTTGAAGGGCCATGAGCGACACCGCGCAACTTCTAACCGACAGGATCGACGCGAGCCCCGCCCGCGTGCGGGACTATGTCGACCTCCTGAAGCCGCGGGTGATGTCGCTGGTGGTCTTCACCGGCCTGATCGGCGTGCTGATCGCGCCGGTGCACATCCATCCGTTTGCCGCCGCACTCGCGGTGGCGGCGATCGCACTCGGATCGGGCGCCGCCGGCGCCGTCAACATGTGGTACGAGCGCGACCTCGACGCCCTGATGGCGCGTACCCGCAACCGGCCGCTGCCGGCTGGCCGGGTCGCGCCCGACGACGCGCTCGGTCTCGGCGTGCTGCTGTCGATCTTCTCGGTGCTGCTGATGGCCGTGGCGACCAACTTCGTCGCCGCCGCTCTGCTCGCCGCTGCGATCCTGTTCTATGTCTTCGTCTACACGATCTGGCTGAAGCGCCGCACGCCGCAGAACATCGTGATCGGCGGCGCCGCCGGCGCCTTTCCGCCGATGATCGGCTGGGCCGCCGCGACCGGCGACGTCTCGGCGGTCGGCGTCGCGCTCTTCCTGCTGATCTTCCTGTGGACGCCGCCGCACTTCTGGGCGCTCGCGCTCTATCGCAGCGATGATTACCGCCGCGCCGGCGTTCCCATGCTGCCGGTCGTCGCGGGCCCGCGCGAGACCAAGCGTCAGATGCTGGCCTACACGATCGTGCTGCTGCCTGTGGCGCTGGCGCCGACTCTGCTCGGGGCGGTGGGCTGGGTCTATGGCGGCACCGCGCTGGTTCTGAGCCTGGCATTCATCGCCCACGCCGTCGCCGTCTGGCGCACCGCCGACGACGAAAGCGCCCACGCCGCGGCGCGGCGCATGTTCAAGTTCTCGCTGGTCTACCTGGCGCTGCTGTTCGCGGCGCTGCCGCTGGATCTGGCGCTCGGCCGGATCGCTGTCGGATGAGCCAGGCGATGACAGACAACCGCCGCCCGGGCGATTCGGACATGCACCGCCGCCAGCGGACCAAGAACCTGTTCATGCTCGGCTTCCTGCTGGTGCTTGCCGGTGTGTTCTTCGCCCTGACCATCGTGCGCATGGGCGCGCAGACGGGAATGCGCCTGTGAGCGGCCCCGTGAACGCGCCGCGCAGGAACCGTAACGCGCGCACGGCCTGGACGATGGCCGCCGTCGTCGGCGGCATGCTCGGCCTCGCCTACGCGTCGGCGCCGCTCTACGACCTGTTCTGCCGCACCACCGGCTTCGGCGGAACGCCGCGCGTCGCCCAGGAAGCCGGCGATCGGCCGATGCTCGCCCGAACGGTCGAGGTGCGCTTCGATTCCAACGTCGATCCCAACCTGCCGTGGCGCTTCGAGCCGGTGCAGCGCTCGGTCAGGGTGCGGCTCGGCGAGGAGATCCTGGTCCACTATCGCGCCACCAATGTCTCGCAGCGGCCGATCGTCGGTACCGCCGCCTACAACATCACGCCGGAGCCGGCCGGACCCTGGTTCAACAAGGTCCAGTGCTTCTGCTTCACCGAGCAGCTGCTGCAACCCGGCCAGTCCATAGACATGCCGGTGATCTTCTTCGTCGATCCCGAAATGGACAAGGACCGGCGCTACGACAACGTCCGCACCATCACGCTCTCGTACACCTTCTACGAGGCGAAGACGGAACGGGCGAAGGACCTGCTCGGCGGCATCGCCGCCAACGGAAATCGAAAAGGGGGCTGAACAATGGCCGATTCGCACGCTGGACCCAAGCATCCGTATCATCTCGTCGATCCCAGCCCGTGGCCGGCTTTGGGGGCCCTCGCGGCCTTCCTGATGTTCTTCGGCGTCGTGCTCGGGATGCACCCCGACATGCTCGGCAAGGGTGTCGAGTCCGTGATGAAGAGCATCCACTGGTGGGTCGTGGCGCCCGGCCTGCTGCTGGTCCTGGCGGTGATGTACTGGTGGTGGCGCGACGTCATCGTCGAGTCGCGCACCTACCACACCGCCGTGGTCCAGATCGGCCTGCGCTACGGCATGATTCTGTTCATCGCCTCGGAAGTGCTGTTCTTCGCCGCCTTCTTCTGGGCCTTCTTCGACTCGGCGCTCTATCCCGGCGCCCCGAACATGCCGGTCCGCGCCGAGGCCACCGGCGGCATCTGGCCGCCCAAGGGCATCAGCGTCATCGCGCCGTTCGACCTGCCCTTCATGAACACGCTGATCCTGCTGCTCTCGGGCACCACCGTGACCTGGGCGCATCACGCGATCCTCGAGGGCAACCAGAAGGACGCCGTGCGCGGCCTGCTCTGCACCGTGATCCTGGGCGCCATCTTCACCAGCATCCAGGCCTACGAGTACATGCACGCACCGTTCACCTTTTCGGAGAACATCTACTCGTCGACCTTCTTCATGGCGACCGGCTTCCACGGTTTCCACGTCCTGGTCGGCACGACCTTCCTGCTGGTCTGCCTGTTCCGGGCGATGAAGGGGCAGTTCAAGCCGAACCAACATTTCGGCTTCGAGGCCGCCGCCTGGTACTGGCACTTCGTCGACGTCGTGTGGCTGTTCCTGTTCTTCTGCATCTACTGGTGGGGAGCCGGCAAGGCGCCGATCGCCCTGCACTGAGCTTCGCCTGAAACCGCCTGCGCCGTATAACGGCGCAGGGAACCGAGAACCGCCGGGCATTCCCGGCGGTTCGTCTTTGGAGACGATCATGTCGAACTGGCCCCGCCAGTCGCCCGTCGATGTCGCCCTGCGCGGCGCCTGTCCGCGCTGCGGGCAGGGCAAGCTGTTCGCCGGCCTGTTGCAGGTGGCCGAGCGTTGCCCGTCCTGCGACCTCGACCTGCGCGGCGAGGATGCCGGCGACGGTCCGGCGGTGTTCGTGATCCTGGGGCTCGGTGCGCTGATCATGCTGGCGGTCTTCTGGGTCGAGTTCCGCTTCGAGCCGCCGTGGTGGCTGCATGTTGTGCTCTGGCTTCCGATCACCTTCGGCGCGGCGGTATGGATGCTGCGCGTCCTCAAGGCCTGGTTGATCGCGCAGCAGTACCGTCATCGCTCGACCGCGCTCGAGGAGTAGAAGGCGCCATGTTCAAGCTGCGACCGCTGTTCTGGCCGACCGTGATCTCGCTGCCCATCCTCGTGTTCTCGCTCGCGCTGGGCGTCTGGCAGATGGAGCGGCGCGAGTGGAAGCGCGACATCCTCGACCGCATCGCCCACAACCAGGCGGCGCCCGCGGTCGCGTTCGGCGACCTGATCAAGGCCGACCCGTTGCAGCACGAGTACGGCAGGGTGCGGGTCGCCGGAACCTTCCTGCACGACAAGGAGTTCCACCTCGCCGCGCGCAGCCTCAGGAACAAGGTCGGAATGCAGATCGTGACGCCGCTCAGGCTCGACGACGGCCGCATCGTGCTGTTCGACCGCGGCTGGGTGCCGTCGGAGCAGAAGGACGGTGCGAGCCGGGCCGCGGGCCAGCTCGCCGGCAGGGTAGAGCTCACCGGCGTGGTGCGCCGCAGTCAGATCCAGCGCCAGTTCGCCCCCGACAACGTCCCGGACAAGAACGTGTGGTTCCATGTCGATGTCCCGCTGATGCGCAAGCTCGCGGGCGGCGCGCCCGATCCGCGACTCGACGCGTTCTTCCTCGAGGCCGACGCCACGCCCAATCCGGGCGGGGTGCCGATCGGCGGACAGACACGCCTCGACATCCCGAACGACCACCTGCAGTACGCCATCACCTGGTTCGCGATCGCGCTCGCGCTGGCTGGCGTCTATCTCGCCTATCACTGGGAGAACGGCCGCCTGACCGTGAACGGCCGCACCAAGACGGTGAAATAAGCATGCCCGGGATCGCCAACGACGCCTACGCGGAGCTGGAGAAGCGCTTCGCGCGCATGAGCGCGGTCAATCGCGCAGGGTCCATCCTGAACTGGGACCGCTCGACCATGATGCCGGCGGGCGCCAGCGAGGATCGGGCCGATCAGCTCGCGACGCTGAACGTCGTGGCACACGAGATGATGGTGGCCCCCGACATGCCCGACCTGCTGGCGCGGGCGGAGGAGGCGGGCCGCAACCTCGATTCGTGGCGCAGCGCCAATCTCCGCGAGATGCGCCATGCGTGGATTCATGCCAGCGCCCTGCCGGGCGCCCTGGTCGAGGCGCGCACGCGGGCGTCGGCGGCTTGCGAGATGGTGTGGCGCGAAGCCAGGAAGAACGCCGACTTCAAGTCGCTGCTGCCGAGCTTCACCGAGGTGCTGAAGGTGACGATCGAGGTCGGTCAGGCCAAGTCCGCCGCGCTCGGCGTGCCGCTCTACGACGCGCTGCTCGACGAATACGAGCCGGGCGGCCGCTCGGTGCGCATCGATGCGCTGTTCGCCGAACTGAAGTCCTTTCTGCCCGACCTGCTGGCGAAGGTGCTCGATCGTCAGGCCAGCCGCTCCGACCCGCTGCCGCTCGACGGGCCGTTTTCGGTCGAGGCCCAGCGCGAGCTCGGCACAGGAATGGCGCGCACGCTGGGCTTCGACTTCCACAACGGCCGCCTCGACGTCTCGGCGCATCCCTTCACCGGCGGCACGCCCGACGACGTGCGCATCACCACGCGCTACGACGAGAAGGATTTCGCCCGCGCCCTGATGGGCGTGCTGCACGAGACCGGCCACGCGCTCTACGAGGCCGGCCTGCCGCGCGACTGGCGCCGCCAGCCGGTCGGCCTGGCGCGCGGCATGGTGCTGCACGAGAGCCAGTCGCTGCTGATGGAGATGCAGGCCTGCCGCAGCCGCGCCTTCGTCGACTTCGCCGCCCCGCGCATGCGCGAGGCCTTCGGCAGGAGCGGCCCGGCCTGGACGGCCGACAACATCCATCGCGTCTATACGCGCGTCGCGCCGGGCTTCATCCGCGTCGATGCCGACGAGGTCACCTATCCGCTGCACATCATGCTGCGCTACCGGCTCGAGCGCGCCGTGCTGGGCGGCGACCTGAAGCTTGCCGACCTGCCCGGCGCCTGGAACGAGGGCATGAAGGAATTGCTCGGCATCGTCCCGCCCGACGATTCGCTGGGCTGTCTGCAGGACATTCATTGGCCCGATGGCGCCTGGGGCTATTTCCCCACCTACACGATGGGCGCCCTGGCGGCGGCCCAGCTCTTTGCCGCCGCCCGCCGGGCCGTTCCGGGCCTGCTGGAGGCCATCGGGAAGGGTGATTTCGCCCCGTTGCTGGGCTGGCTGCGCACCCATGTGCACGGCCAGGGCTCGATCGGCGGCACGGATTGGATACTGACCCAGGCGACCGGCTCCCCGCTCGGTGTCGGGGCCTTCAAGGCACATCTGGAAAGCCGCTACCTGTCGGCGTAAGAGGGGGCATGCTCGACCTGCGTCCCAACTGCGAGTGCTGCGACAAGGACCTGCCCAACGGCGCGCCTGACGCCCTGATCTGCACCTTTGAGTGCACGTTCTGCGCGGCGTGTGCGCGAACTCGTCTGGGCGGTACATGCCCGAATTGCGGTGGGGACCTCGTGAAGCGTCCGACGCGTCCGGAACGGATGCTTGCCAAGTACCCCGCCTCGACCAAGCGAGTCCGGAAAGACCACGCCGCCTGCAAGCAGGTCGCGTAAGTCGGAGTTCTTCCTGTGCAGTTCATCAGTACGCGCCACGGTTCGCAGGGCACGCCTGCGCCGCTCGGCTTCGAGGACATCATGCTGGCGGGGCTGGCCCGCGACGGCGGTCTCTATCTGCCGGCGGAATGGCCGCACTTCTCCAAGGCCGAGATCGCCGCCATGCGCGGCCTGTCCTATGTCGACCTCGCCTACGTCGTCATGCGGCCGTTCGTCGGCAACGCGTTCGACGAGGCGACCTTCCGCCGGCTGATCCGCGAGGCCTATGCCTCGTTCGACGCGCCCGACGTCCTGCCGCTGAAGCCGCTCGGCGCCGCTACCCCGCAGGATGCCGGGATGCATCTGCTGGAACTGTTCCACGGCCCGACCCTGGCGTTCAAGGACGTGGCCCTGCAGCTGCTCGGCCGCATGCTCGATCACTCGCTGCAGCGCAGGGGCCAGCACGCCACGATCGTCGGCGCCACGTCGGGCGACACCGGCTCGGCGGCCGAGGAGGCGGTGCGCGACCGCAAGAGCATCGACATCTTCATGCTCTTCCCGCGCGGGCGCGTCAGCGAAGTGCAGCGCCGCCAGATGACGACGATCACGGCGCCCAACGTGCACAACATCGCCGTCCAGGGCACGTTCGACGACTGCCAGGACCTCGCCAAGGCCTGCTTCAACGATCTCGCGTTCCGCGACCGCCATGCGCTGACGGCGGTGAACTCGATCAACTTCGCCCGCGTGATGGCGCAGATCGTCTACTACTTCTGGGCCGCCCTGAAGCTCGGCGCGCCCGACAGGCCGGTCGCCTTCTCGGTGGCCAGCGGCAATTTCGGCAACGTCTACGCGGGCTACGGCGCGCGCCAGATGGGCCTGCCGGTGTCGCACTTCGTGGTCGCGACCAATGCCAACGACATCCTGGCGCGCTTCTTCGCCAGCGGCGCCATGACCATGTCGGAGGTCGTGCCGACCTACAGCCCGAGCATGGACATCCAGATCTCGAGCAACTTCGAGCGCCTGCTGTTCGACCTCTACGGCCGCGACGGCAAGGCGCTGGCCGACGCCATGACGAGCTTCCGCAAGACCGGCACGCTGAAGGTCGGCGCCAACGCGCTGGGTGGCGTGCGCGAGCTGTTCGACGCCGGACGTCTGGACGACGAGGGCACGCTGAAGGCGATCGCCGATTGCAAGGCGCGATTCGGCGAGACGCTCGATCCGCATTCCGCCGTCGGCTACGAGGTCGCCCGGCACCATCGCCGCGACAATTCCGTGCCGATGGTCGTGTTGGCGACGGCCCATCCCGCCAAGTTCCCCGACGCGGTCGAGAAGGCGGTCGGCGTCCGGCCGGCGCTCCCGGTCCGTCTGGCCAATCTTCTGGAGCGCACCGAGCGGGTCGAGGGCCTGGCCAACGACGCCACCGCGCTGAAGGCGATGATCGACGAGCGCATGGCGGCGCTTCGCCAGCCGCGCGCAGTCCGGCGCCAGGATCGGGCCTGATGAGCGAAGTCCGGGTCACCACCCTCGCCAACGGCCTGCGGATCGCGGTCGATCCCATGCCGGAGGTCGAATCGGCCTCGCTCGGCATCTGGGTCGCCTGCGGCACGCGCCACGAGAGCGCCGAGCTCAACGGCATGGCTCACATGCTCGAGCACATGGCGTTCAAGGGCACGCGCACCCGCAGCGCGCGCGCCATCGCCGAGGACATCGAGAATGTCGGCGGCAGCCTGAACGCCTATACCGGCCGCGAGATCACCGCCTACCACGCCTCCGTCCTCAAGGAAGACGTCGGACTGGGGCTGGAGATGATCGCCGACATCCTGCGCAACTCGGTTTTCGATCCCGACGAGCTGCAGCGCGAGCGCGGCGTCATCCTCCAGGAGATCGGCCAGGCGCTCGACACGCCGGACGACCTGATCTTCGACCGCTTCCAGTCGACCGCACTGCCCGGCCAGCCGCTCGGCCGGCCGGTGCTCGGTACCGCCGAATCGGTCGAGGCGATCGGCCGCGACGACCTCTTCGCGTTTCTCGCCCGCCACTACACCGCCTCCAACATGGTGCTGTCGGCGGCCGGCCGGGTCGAACATGACCGGATCGTCGAGCTGGCCGACAGGTATTTCGGCTCGGTGCCGCGTACTCCGGCCAACGCCGAGGCGCCGGTACCGCTCGCCTATGTCGGCGGCGACGGCCGCGAGGCGCGCACCCTCGAGCAGGCCCACCTGCTGCTCGGCTGCCAGGGCATCGGCTATCGCGACGCCGACTACTACGCCATGGCGGTCTACGCGACGCTGTTCGGTGGCGGCATGTCCTCGCGCCTGTTCCAGCGCATCCGCGAGGACCGCGGCCTGGTCTACGGCATCCACTGTTTCAATGCCGCCTATGCCGACGGCGGCCTGTTCGGCATCTATGCCGGCACCGGCGAGGACGACCTCGGGGAGCTGGTCCCCGCCGTGTGCACCGAGTTCGTCGGCGTCGCCGACACCATCGACGAGGCCGAGCTGGTGCGGGCGCGCAACCAGATCAAGGCCGGCACGCTGATGGCGCTCGAGTCCAGCGGGTCGCGCTGCGAGCAGGCGGCCAGGCACCTGCTGATCCACAATCGCCCGATCCCCTACGAGGAGATCGTGGCGAAGATCGAGGCGGTCGACGCCGCCGCCGTCCGCCGCGTCGCCCGCCGCCTGCTGGAAGGCGACCTCACGCTGGCGGCGCTGGGCCCGATCGACGGACTGGAATCGCTCGACAAGATCGCGTCGCGACTCGCGGCCTAGGGCGGAACGCGGTCAGGTGATGCTCCAGGCTGGCGGCGCACCACTGGAGCGGCGGGTCCTCAAGCACAAAAAAGGCGGGCTCTCGGCCCGCCTTCTTCGTCACACTCGGTGACTGGCTATTTCTTCTCGGCCGCGGCCGGCACCGTGGTGGTGTGGCGGGCCATGCTGATCACGCCCTGCTGGACTTCCGGCGCCGCTGCCTTGTTGCGCGGCGGCACGCCGACGCCGGCGCGCTCGTGCACCGTCTTCACCTCGGTGCTGTGCCGGATCAGGTGGTAGCGCAGCGCGGTGTAGAGGTTCACCGGGAAGGGCATGTTGGCGTCGAAGTCGATGATCAGCACGACTCGGGTCTGGTCGGTCTGGTTCTTCACCCAGTGCTCGCGCGTGTCGTCGAACACCAGCGGCTTGCCGACTTCCCAGTAGAAGTGGTGACCGCCGATCTCGATCCAGCACTTTTCCGGCTCGTCCGGCACGATCAGCGGGTAGTGGAAGCGGATGACACCGGCGGCGGAACCGCGATGCGGCGTGATCTCGGCGAAGCCGTGCAGGATGCTGAACAGGGCGGTGTGCACGCCCGGGATGCGCTGGATCGCCTCGTAGGTGTCGGGCACCGCGGCGGTGTTCTCCTTCACCTCGTGGCCCCAGATCTTCATCAGGAAGGTGCGCCAGGCGCGACCGGGGACGTAGAGGTCGCGGGGATGGACCTCGTGCAGGGCCGGGATGTCCTCGTGGTGGCTCAGGAGATACTTCAGGTCGGCCATGATCTTGTCATGGCTCTTGCGCAGCTCGGTCAGGACCGGGAACTCCCTGATCGCGTCGTCGCCGCCCAGCGGAAGCTTGGGCATGCGGCGCAGGATCATGTCCGACATCCGGAGATTGAAGTTCTCGATCGGCTCCTGCGGCACCCAAATGTGCTTGGTCAGGTAGAAGCGGCCTTTCTGGCCGATGTTCGAGTTCTCGGTTTCCATGGCGAGGGTCCTGGCACTCCGATTTGAGGGTGCAAATTGCGGCGGAAGGCTCGGCTTTGCAAGGTGGCCGATGGCCCGGCGGGCGCGGCGAGCCGCCTCAATCTCCTACGTCAACCCTCGGAAAACATGTCACAATTCGGCGTTTACGTTAAGATACCCAGAGATGTTTCGTTTCGCCGACGTGCCGCTGTCCCTGTCGAGCATGACCCGGATCCCGGGCCGGCGGGTCTATCTGCGTGCGCCGACGATGGAAGATTGGCCGGAATGGGCCGAATTGCGCGCTCGCAGCCGAGCCTTCCTGACGCCCTGGGAACCGACCTGGCCGGACGATTCGCTGGCCCGGGACCATTACCGCCGTCGGCTCCGCCAGCAGGTCCGCGAATGGCGGGCGGGCGAGGCATACGGCTTGTTCATCTTCCTCAACGACCGGCGTCGCCTCGTCGGTGGCATCAATCTCAGCAACGTGCGCCGCGGCGTCGCCCAGACCGCTTCGGTCGGCTACTGGATGGGCCAGCCCTTCGCGGGGCAGGGGCTGATGACCGACGCGTTGCGTGCCATCCTGCCGTTCGTCTTCGACGAACTGCGGCTGCACCGGCTGGAGGCCGCCTGCCTGCCGCACAACCAGCCGTCCCGGTCGGTGCTGACCAAGGCCGGGTTCCGCGAGGAGGGGCTGGCGCGGCAATACCTCAGGATCAACGGCCAGTGGGCCGACCATCTGCTGTTCGCGCTGCTGCGCGCCGACTACGACATCATGCTGCGATCGGCACGCTAGACGCCGCAAGCGGAGCGAATTGGGGGAAACGAAAGATGCGCAATCTCACGCCGACGTCGATCACGAAGGCCTTTGAAACCTACGCGAAGAAGGCGCCCAGCAAGCGCACGCGCCAGCTCATGGTGAGTCTGGCGACCCACCTGCACAAGTTCGTGCGCGAAAACAAGGTGACTCAGGCCGAATGGCTGGCCGGCATCGACGCGCTGACCCGTGCCACGCAGTTCACCGACGACAAGCGCAACGAATACATCCTGTTCTCCGACCTGCTCGGCGTCTCCTCGCTGGTCGACATGGTCAACGCCCGCAAGGGCGGCACGCCGTCGTCGGTGCTGGGTCCGTTCCTGATCGAGGGCGCCCCCGAGATCCGCAACGGCGGCGACCTCTGGAAGGGCCAGGTCGGCGAGCCGCTGGTGGTGAGCGGCAGGATCGTCGATCACAAGGGCAAGCCGGCCAAGGGTACGATGCTCCAGCTGTGGCAGAATTCCGGCAACGGCCTCTATTCGCAGCAGGATGCGAAGCAGTCGCCGACCAACTATCACGCCCGCATGAAGATCGCCGACGACGGCTCCTTCTGCTACTCGACCGTGCGGCCGGTCGCCTACACCGTGCCCGACGACGGCCCCGCCGGCGACATGCTGCGCGCCCTCGGCCGCGAGGCCTGGCGGCCGGCGCATCTGCACATGATCATCAATCCGCCGGGCCGCCAGCCGCTGATCACCGAGTTCTTCCCCAAGGACGACAAGTATCTCGACCGCGACGCCGTGTTCGGCGTGCGCGCTCCGCTGGTGCTGCCGTTCAAGAAGGTGAAGAACCGCAAGGCGCTGCCGGCCAATCTCGCCGCCCGCGATACGCTGCCGATGCCGGTGTGGATCGCGACGCTCGACCTGAAACTCCCGAGCTAACCTGCATCATAGCTCCTCCGTGCCCGAAGGGCGGGGAGGCCTGTCCTGAGCGGCGCCGAAGGATGGCCGCGCAGGGGCCGGAGGGGTCGTGAGCAACACGGCAGGAACGCATTACTCCTTGTGTGCTGGCAGGGAGGAGAATCGACAGACGCTGTTGGGAATGCGCTACCTTTTGGCGCTCATGGATTTTCGAGAACTCGACGAAGGACGGTATGGCGTGCCGTGCCTCCGGCCGGCGATGAGCACGAGGGCGATTTCCCGCCGGGACGCCATCGCCGACCTCGGCTGCGAGCCCCTGCGCAATCTCGTATTGCTGAAGCAGCTGATCGCCTATCCGGATCATGTCGCGATTTTCCGGGCCGCCGGCCCGAAGGGAACGGCGACGATGGTCGTGCTCGATATCCTTATCAGCGCATATGACCGACAAGCCTATCCGCGCGCCGCCTGCGCAGCCTTCGTGTCGAGCGATCATCCCGGCCTGAGCGCGGCGCTGCTGGACCATGTCCCTTGCGATGCCGGAATCGTCGTCAAGCTGGCACGCGACGCCGCGCCAGTGGCCGAGATTTGCCGTCGAGCGGCGCACGGCCTTTCTGTCATTTACCTCGGGAGCTGGC
>JBGAIW010000094.1:0-16022 GCA_044225265.1 Reyranella sp. | reverse complement strand
GCAAGCTCTGGGCGCCGGCGGTGAAGGCATCGGGCGTGAAGCTGGATTAAGTCGCTCCGCGGATGCGGAGCGACTGGCGGCGTGTAGCGTTGCAGCGAGCCCCGCGAGCGAAGCGCGGGCGCCGCACCGTGCCGATTTCAGGTGATTGCGCGCGCCAGGCCGAGCAGCAGCAGGGCGGCGAGGCCGACCAGAAGGCTGCCGACGGACACCAGCTTGAGCGCCTGCCCGGGCGAGAGCTTGCCGATGTCGGCGGCGATCCAGAAGAACGGATCGTTGACGTGGCAGATCGAGATCGAGCCCGCGCCCGCCGCCGCCGCCGCGAGCGCCCGGCCGCTGGCGCTGTCGAGACCCAGCGCCGGCAGCATCGGCTCGACCATGCCCGAGGCGGTCAGCACCGCCGACAGCGAATTGCCCTGCATCGTCTTGACGATCGCGGCGGCGAGGAACGGCGTCAGCAGACCGAGGCCGGGGTGGAGTGCCTTTTCAGCCAGCAGCTCGGCCATACCGGTCTCGTCGAGCACGCGCGCCAAGCCGCCCGCGGCTCCGACGGTCAGCAGCAGCGGCGCCCAGCTCGTGTCGGCCAGCAACCCGGCCCGGCTGGCCCGCTCCTGGGGCCGCGACAGCAGAAGGGCCAGGCCGATCGCCAGCACGGCGAGGATCAACGACCGGCTGATGCCGGTGTAGAACTCGCGCGCGCCGCCTTTGCCCAGCGGCTCGCTCGGCATCTGGGC
Source organism: Reyranella sp. (assembly GCA_044225265.1). Lineage (GTDB taxonomy): Bacteria > Pseudomonadota > Alphaproteobacteria > Reyranellales > Reyranellaceae > Reyranella. The sequence continues at coordinate 15,291 of JBGAIW010000094.1, read as the reverse complement.
GATCGCCTGCAGCACCAGCAGGCCGATCGGCACGGCGATGGCCAGCCAGGCCCGGGAGAGGTCGCCGTGCAGGCCGTCGATGTGGCGGGCGAGCAGGAAGACCACCAGCACGACGATCGCCGCCACCGGCACGGTGAAAGCGAGCATCGTGGCGAGGTCCGCCTTCATCACCGACATTGCCGCGACCGCGAGCGGCGAGGGCGCGACCAGGGCATGGACGGCAAGAATCGCGAGCGCGAGCGTCACGGCGCGGCCCGCCGGCTTCAGCAGGGCGAGGCCCGAGGTGGCCGAGCCGCCGAGGCCCGCGAGAATGCCCGCCACGGCGGCAGAGGCCGGCGTCAGGGGCTGTGGACGCAGCAGGGCAGCGACGAGGCTGGCCGCCACCACCAGCAGGCCGGTTTGCTCGAGGGCGGCCACGAAGCCCAGGCCGAACGCCTTGCCGATCGACTGGAAGGTCATCTGGGCTGCGATGCCGTATCCCACGACCACGGCCATCAGGGCGAGAAAGGCGGGAAGGTGCAGACGCTGGATGGCCAGCACGATCGCCACGACGGCGAGCGGCAACAGAAGGGCGGCGAGAATCATTCGGGGGAGACCTTATTCGTCTGCTACCGTGCCGTCATGCGCCTCGTGCTCCTGATCCTGCTCGGTTTTCTGGCAGCCGCCGGCCCGGCCGCCGCCGATGGCCGGCTGGTCCGCACCGAAGGACGCACCTTCGTGGCCCCCGACGGTTCGGTGCTGCAGATCAAGGGCATCAGCCTCGGCAACTGGCTGATGCCCGAGGGCTACATGTTCAAGTTCGAGGTCTCGAAGTCGCCGCGCCAGATCTACGGTGCCTTCGATCGCCTGCTGGGAGCGGACAAGGCCGCCGCCTTCTGGAAAATCTACCGCGATCGCTACATCGCCCAGGACGACATCCGCTTCATCAAGTCGGTCGGCTTCAACACGGTGCGCATCCCGCTGCACTACGCCCTGTTCATGACCGACGACGGCGCCCTGCAGGGCGACGGCTGGGCGCTGCTCGACCGCGTGCTGGGCTGGGTGCGCGAGGCCGGCCTCTACGCCATCGTCGACCTGCACGCCGCGCCCGGCGGCCAGACCGGCATCAACCACGACGACGGGCCGGGCTATCCGCTGATGTTCTACGTCCCGAAGCATCGCGAGATGACGGTCGGGCTGTGGGCGGCGATCGCCAAACGCTATGCCGGCAATCCCGCGATCCTGGGCTACGACCTGCTGAACGAACCGATCGCGCCCTATCACGACGTCGCCACGCTCAATCCGCGGCTCGAACCCTTCTACAGGGAGGCGACGGCGGCGGTGCGGGCGGTCGATCCGGGGCGCGTGATCATCCTGGCGGGCGGGCAGTGGAGCTCGAGCTTCGACATGTTCGGCCCGCCTTTCGCCGACAACCTCGCCTACACCTATCATTCGTTCTGGGCGAGCACGAAGCGCGACTCGATCCAGCGGCACCTGAATTTCTCGGCGCGCTACAACGTGCCGCTGTTCCTCGGCGAGACCGGCGAACTCACCGACGATTGGAACGAAGGCTTCCGCAAGCTGCACGAAACCCACGGCGTCGGCTGGTCGTTCTGGACCTACAAGAACCTCGACACGCCTTCGACCGTCGTGTCGATCCCGCGGCCCGACGGCTGGAACGAGATCGTGGCCTTCGCCGACTACCGCACGACGGCGAAGCCGTCCGACGAGCTGATCGCAAAGGCGATGCAGCAGTATCTCGACAATATGCGACTGCCGAACGCGACGGTGCGCTGGAGCTATCTCGCCTCGCTGGGGCTGCGGTCAGGGCCCTAGGACTTGCCGTTGGCGTAGTAGGCCGCGAGGGCCGCGAGGGCGGCGGCACCATCGCCCTTGAACGAGGGGCCGTGCATCAGCGCGATCGTCGCGGGTTTCAGCGCCGCGAGACGGTTCAGGGTCGGCGCGGCCTGCGGCGTCGCCGGCATGAAAGGCACGGCCTTTTCGGTGGCGATCGCGGCATCGACGATGTCGCCGGTCGTCGTGGGCTCGCAGGCGCCCATCTGCGTGAAGAGATCGCTGCTGAACAGCGTGCCCGTCGTCTCCTCGTAGATCAGGCCGGCGTCCCAGTTGTGCGGCACGTGCGGCGTGTCGAGCCAGCGCACCTTCTTGCCGCCGAGGTCGAGCACCTCGTCGTTCTTGAGCGTGCGCGGCCCCCGGTTGGCCATGTCGGTCAGCCAGATGTTGATGCCGACCTGGCCGTGCGCCGGCACGGCGTTGGGCGCGGCCGCCAGCCATTCGTTGAGCGCGCCCGATTCGTCACCCTCGACGTGGCTGCATGTGGTCCAGCGCAGCTTGTCGAGCGGGATCACGCTCTTCACCGCGGCCGAGATCAGCGGGAACATCGCGCGGTGGCCGTAGTGGAAGAGCAGCGGCTGCTCGGCGTCGATCAGGAACTGGTTGAAGGTGAATCCGGTCGGGCCGATCTGCGGCACGAAGGTCGACAGGCGATAGATCCGGTCGGCGATCTCGGTGACGTCGGTCTTCATTTCAGAACCTCCATCAGCGTCTTGTTGAACGAAGCGGCGGCCTCGTAGGCGACCCAGTGCCCGGCACCGGGAATCTGGTGCATCTGGAAGTCCGGCTGCAGGGCCGTGAACAGGTCGATGCGTTCCTGGATATAGGGATAGGTCGTCGAATCGAACTCGCCCCAGATGCCGGTGAACGGCGTCCTCACCCGCGGCAGCACGTTGGAGAGGGCTCCGGCAATGCCCATGTCGCGGCTGCGCGTCTTGGCGCGCGTGGTGTTCATGATCTGCATGTGAATGGCGACGCCGTCGACGTTCCTCGGATCGTGCAGCATCAGCAGCTCGAGATTGCGCCGCGCCTCGTCGGCCAGCACCTGCGGCGCCATCGTGGGCAGCAGCTTGTGCAGCTTCTCGGTCGGCTTGCGCGTCGCCTTGAGGCCGCCCGCACCGACGAACACGATGCGCCTGATGCGCTCAGGCATCCTGGTCGAGAGATGCCCCGACACCATGCCGCCGAACGAGAAGCCGGTGAGGAAGAACTGCCTGTCCTTCGGTAGCAGCTCGCGCACGGCGTGGTCGACGCAATCGGTCACCGACCAGATGTCGCGCACGTCGTTCGGTGGATCGCTGTCGCCCAGGCCCGGCATGTCGCCGGCATAGACCGAGAAGTGGTCCGAAAGCGGCAGCACGTTGCGGATCCAGTGGATCCAGGAGCCCGAGCCGCCATGGAACAGCAGCAGGGTGGGCTTCTTCGGATCCTCTCCCCAGACGTGCCACATCATCTTGCCCCCGTTTCCCATCGGGACCTGGATGGCCTGGGATTTGGCGGCGACCTCTTCGATGTGCTCCAGGGCGGTGCGGCCGTCGGGCATGCGCGGGACGGCGGAGTAGTCGAGACTCATTGCCTGAGGGCTCCCAGCAGGCGCTCGACGAAGCCGCCCGCCTGCTTGCGCTCGACCCAGCGCAGCACGCTGACGAGATCGTTGTCGGGATCGATCCAGACGATGTGGCTGCCCCAGCCGAAGGCGAAGTAGCTGCGCTCCGACGCCGCCGCGAACTGCCGCCGGTCGGTGTTGAGCCACCACATCAGGCCGTAGAACGGTGCGACCGGGCAGGGCTTCACTAGCTCGGCGGTCCAGCCCTTGGGCAGGAGCTGCTTGCCGTTCCACACGCCGCCTTGGGCGACCAGCAGGCCCATCAGGGCGAGATCCTTGGCCGAGATCACGATGCCGCCGCCCCAGTGGCCGCCGCCCGGGACCGAGATCATCGGCTTGCCGTCGATCGTCACCGTCGAATTGCGATAGCCCTCCCAGCGCCAGCCGCCAGAGGCGCCGATCGGATCCATGATTCGGCGCTTCAGTACCGACGGCAGCGGCTCCTTGAAGAGCTGCAGCAGGCAGAGCGACAGCCGGTTCACCCGCACGTCGTTGTACTCGTAGTAGCTGCCCGGCCTCTTCATCGCGCGGCGCGTGCCTTTGGGCCCTTCGGCAACCTGCAGCCCGACCACGCGGTTGTGATCGATGCGGTCTTCCTTGTCGAACAGCGTGCCTGACCATTCGCTGGTCTGGGTCATCAGGTGGCGCCAGGTGATGTCCCTGTTCTGATCGCTCGTGAAGCCGTCATCGAGCTTGTAGCCTGCCACCTTGTCGTCGAGGCTCTTGATCAGTCCGTCGCCGACCGCGAGGCCCGCCAGCAGCGAGAGGAAGCTCTTGGCCACCGAGAAGGTCATGTCGGCGCGGCCGGTGTCGCCCCACTCGGCCAGCAGTTTGCCGCCGCGATAGACGAGGCCCGAATGGCCGCCGCGATGCGCCACCGGCCCCAGCATCTCGTTGTCCGGCGCCTTCTCGCCCGAGTCGTAGGTCATCACGAACTGCCCGTCGGGCATCTTCATGTCGGAGGCCCACTTGGATTCGATCGATTGGGCGTAGGCGATGGCGTCTTTCAGGTCGGTCATGCACGCAATCAACATTGGAGGGAGTACGGGAGCAAGCGTAGAAACGCCGTATGCCCATTCCCACGACGCTCTCGATTCGCCGTCCCGACGACTGGCACGTCCATCTGCGCGACGGCGCGATGCTGGCGGCCTGCGCGGTCCACACCGCCCGTCAGTTCGCGCGCGCGATCATCATGCCGAACCTGGTGCCGCCGGTGACCAAGGTCGCCGAGGCGTCTGCCTATCGCGATCGAATTCGCAGAGCGGTTCCGGCCGAGCTGAAGTTCGAGCCGCTGATGACCTGCTACCTGACCGACGGCGCCGATCCGGCCGAACTGAAGCGCGGCAAGGAGGAGGGCGTGTGGGTCGCGTCCAAGCTCTACCCGGCGCACGCAACCACCAACTCCGCCCACGGCGTCACCTCGATGGACAAGGTCGCCAGGGGGCTCGAGGCGATGGAGAAGGCCGGCATGCCGCTGCTGGTCCACGGCGAGGTGACCGACGCCGAGGTCGACATCTTCGACCGCGAGGCGGTGTTCCTCGACAAGGTGCTGGCGCCGCTGCTCAAGCGCCATCCCGGTCTCAAGATCGTGCTCGAGCACATCACGACCAAGGAGGGCGTCGCCTTCGTCGAAGCCCATCCGGGGCGGCTCGGCGGCACGATCACGCCGCACCATCTCAACTACAATCGCAATGCGATCTTCAAGGGCGGCATCCGTCCGCACTTCTATTGTCTGCCGATCGCCAAGCGCGAGGAGCATCGCCTGGCGCTGCGCCGGGCGGCGACCTCGGGCAGCCCGCAATTCTTCCTCGGCACCGACACCGCTCCGCACACCGCCGATACCAAGGAGTGCGCCTGCGGCTGCGCCGGAATCTTCAACGCACCGGTGGCCATGCAGGTCTATGCCCAGGTCTTCATGGAGGAGAACGCGCTCGACAAGCTCGAGGCCTTCGCGTCCCTGAACGGCCCGCGCTTCTACGGCCTGCCGGTCAACGAGGAACGGATCACCCTGCAAGCCAAGCCGCTCGAGGCGCCGGAACGTGTCGACGTGCCCGGCGCCAACAAGAGCATCGTGGTGTTCCGCCCCGATACGCCGGTGGGTTGGAGCTTTTGACCGCCCGTGGCGGTCATCCCGAGCATTTGCGAGGGACCTTTCATTCTGCGGCCCATGACCCCTCCGTCGTCGTATGACGAGGCCACCTCCCCATATGAATGGGGAGGAGGACGCATTATCTTGACGCCATGTCCAAGAAAGCCATCCCCGCCGGCGCGGTCGTGCGCGGCACCGACAAGGGCTATGTCCACGGCGACATCCCGCTGACGCCCGGCCAGCAGCGGCCGGTCGAGAAATTCGAGGAGAAATACCCGTACATGCGGCCGCGCGATGCCGCGACGCTGATCCTGGTGCGCATGAAGGGCAGGATGCCCGAGGTGCTGATGGGATGCCGCGCCGCCAAGTCGGCCTTCATGCCCAACCGCTACGTGTTCCCGGGCGGCAGGGTCGATCTCGCCGACGCGCACATACCGGTCGCCACCACCCTCGACCGGCACGTCAAGGCGCGCCTGCTCAAGGCTGCCTCCGAACAGCGTGCGAGGGCGCTGGGCGTCGCGGCGGTGCGCGAGACCTTCGAGGAGACCGGCCTGATCCTCGGCAAGCCGCTCAAGGGCGGGGCGCCGCAGAAGGACTACGGCGAGCATTGGAAAGGCTTCCTCGACCAGGGCCTGGCGCCGGCGCTCGACACGCTCGATCTGATCGCCCGCGCCGTGACGCCGCCTGGCCGGCCGCGCCGCTTCAATGCGCGCTTCTTCATGGCCCGCGCCGAGGATACGACCGGCGAGATCCGTCATTCGAGCGAGATGGGCGACGTGCGCTGGGTGAAGCTCGACGAGGCCCGCGAGCTGCCGCTGCCGACCATCACGGGATTGATCCTGGGCGAGATCGGCCGGCTGGTGAAGGAGCCGCCCGACCGCAAGAAGCAGCGCAAGATCCCGCTCTTCGTGACGGTGCATCGCAAGCACCTGATGATCGAGGAATGACCGCATGGCGGCGCGCGACGGCATAGGCTCGCCGGCGTCGACCTCGCTCTCCGCCGCCGGCCTGCTGCCGCGCGGCGGCGTACGCCTGCGTGCCCTGGTGCTGATCCGCTGGGCGGCGGTCGCGGGCCAGCTCTTCACCGTCGCGACGGTTCACTGGGGCCTCGGCTTCGTCCTGCCGATCCTGCCGGTGGCCGGCGCCATCGCACTGTCGGCGCTGCTCAACCTTGCCGTCAGTCTCGGCCGGGCGGCCTCGGTGCGCATCGACGACCGCGAGGCCGCGATCTTCCTCGCCTTCGACATTCTCCAGCTCTCCATTCTTCTCTATCTCACCGGCGGGCTGACCAATCCCTTCGCGCTGCTGATGCTGGCGCCGGTCGCGATCGGCGCCACCATCCTGTCGCTCGCCTCCAATATCGCGCTGTCGCTGCTCACCATCGTCTGCATCTCGGTGCTCGGCATGGTGCACGAGCCGCTGCCGTGGAGCGGCGCGCCGCCGCAACTGCCCGACATCTTCCAGGCCGGCGTCTGGGCGGGCCTGTCGCTCACCGTGCTGCTGATCACGCTCTATGGCTGGCGGCTGGCCGAGGAAGGCCGCCAGATGGCCGACGCGCTGGCCGCTGCGCAGGCGGCGCTGGCGCGCGAGCAGCGCATGTCGGCGCTGGGCGCGCTGGCCGCCGCCGCCGCGCACGAACTCGGCACGCCGCTCTCGACCATCACTGTCGTCGCCAAGGAAATGCTGCGCGAGGTCGAGCCCGACGATCCGCTGCGCGAGGATGTCGAGCTCCTGTCCTCGGAGTCCGATCGCTGCCGCTCGATCCTGGCGCGCCTGTCGGTCGATCCGGTGGGCGACGTCTCGGACGCCTATACGCTGGTGCCGCTGCCGGCCCTGATCGAAGCCGCGGCGCACAGCCATCGCCGCGACGGCATCGATCTCACCTTCGAATCCGGCCCGATCGGCGAGGGGGTGCCGCAAACCGCCCCCATCCAGGTACGCAGCCCGGAGATCATGCAGGGCATCGGCAACATCATCCAGAACGCGGCCTCGTTCGCGCGCCGCGAGGTCCACATCGCCACGCGCTGGACGACCGAATGGGCCGAGGTCGTGGTTTCGGACGACGGGCCGGGCTTTTCCGAGGCCCTGCTCGACGAACTCGGAACCCCCTTCATTTCGACCCGCCAGGGCGAGGAGGGCCATATGGGCCTGGGCGTGTTCATCGCCAAGACCCTGCTGGAACGCACCGGCGCCACCGTGACTTTCGGCAATCGGGCCGGCGGCCCCGATCGCCAGTTGGCCGGCGCGGCGGTCGCGGTACGCTGGCCAAATCCCGTCTTCAAGGCTACATAGCCGCCGATGTCGAGGGAGCTGCCATGAGCCAGGACACAGGCGCCAATCGCCCCGTGTCGCCCGCCGGTGCCGGCGCGACGGCGAACAAGGAACGCACCTTGCTGATCGCTGACGACGACGCGGCGTTCCGAAACCGGATCGCGCGCGCGCTCGAACTGCGCGGCTTCATCGTCTCCGCCGTGGGTTCGGTCGCCGAGGCGCTGGCCCATACGGCGCGTCCGCCGGCCTTCGCCGTGCTCGATCTGCGGCTGGGCGACGGCAACGGCCTCGAGCTGGTCGGACCGCTGCGCCAGGCGCGGCCGGACATCCGCATCGTCGTGCTGACCGGCTACGGCAACATCGCGACCGCGGTGGCGGCCGTGAAGGAAGGCGCCGTCGACTACCTCGCCAAACCCGCCGACGCCGACGCCATCGAACAGGCGCTGACCGCGCACGGCCGCAAGCTGCCGCCGCCGCCCAGCAATCCGATGTCCGCCGACCGCGTGCGCTGGGAGCACATCCAGCGTGTCTTCGAGCAGTGCGACCGCAACGTCTCGGAGACGGCGCGCCGGCTCAACATGCATCGGCGCACCCTGCAGCGCATCCTGGGCAAGCACGCGCCCAGGGAGCACTAGACTCAGCCCGTCAGAGCAGCCGCGCTGCTCACCTTCCAGCTCGTTCTGAACGCCGCCGCGCTGGGCATGGCCTACGCGCTGATAGCGCTCGGCTTCGTGCTCGCGCTGAATGCCTCGGGTGCGGTCAACTTCGCCCATGGCGATCTGGTCGTGCTCGGCGGCGCGACCGCGGTGTCCTTCGGCCTGTGGACCGAACTGCCGGCACCCTTGCTCCTGCCCTTTGTCGCGCTGGCGCTCGGCGTTGCCGGCGTGATCGCGTCGCGCGTCGCGATCCTGCCCCTGGTGCACCGTCCGCCGGAAGCGACGTTCGTGGCCACCATCGCGCTCGCCGCCGTGATCGAACAGGCGCTGACGGTGACGATGGGAGCGGCCGCCCGGACCTCGCCGTCGCTGATCGGCGGCGGCCGCATCGAGATCGCAGGCATCGCCGTCGGCCGCCAGCCGCTTGCCATCGTCATCGTCGGCGTCGCATTGACCGCAGGGCTCTGGTATCTGCTCGAGCGTACCCAGACCGGACGGCGCATGCGCGCCGTCGCCGCCGACCGGCACATGGCGCGGGCCGTCGGAATACCCGTCGCCCGCTATGTCACGCTGTCGCTGGCGCTGGCCGGGGCGTTGGCGGGCATCGCAGGCTTCCTGCTCGGGTATCAGTTCCTCGTCACGCCGACCCAGGGCGCGGGCTACATGCTCAAGGCCTATATCGCGATTGCGATCGGCGGCTGGGGCAGCGTACCCGGCGCGCTGCTCGGTGCGCTGGGCATCGGGTTTTTCGAGACCTTCGTGTCGGCAGCGGTGGGGGACGCCTGGGCGTCGGCTGCACTCTATGTCGGGGTCATCGCATTGCTGCTGCTGCGCCCGAGCGGACTGTTCGGCGAGCCGGCCGGACGGCGGGCCTGAGAATGCACGCCGCGATGCGCCCGCTCGATCGCTTCTGGCTGGTGCTGCTGATCGTGCCGCCGCTGGCATGCGCGCTGCTGGGCAATGCCTATCTGGTGCATGTCGTCACCCTGGTCGGCATCTATGCGCTGCTGGGTGTCGGCTATCAGCTCGTGTTCGGACAATTGGGCGGCCTCAGCCTCGCGCAGGGCGCACTGTTCGGGGTCGGCGCCTACTTCACCGCACTGCTGGCGCCCCATGTCGGCGCCCTTGCGCTGCCCCTCTCGGTCATTGGCGCCGGCATGGTCGCCCTGATCGCGGGCTGGCCGACGCTCCGCCTGCACTCGCATTACTTCGCGCTTGCGACGCTGGCGCTTGCGGCGCTGGCCAATCTCGTGGCGCTGAACTGGGAAGAGTTGACCGGTGGTGCCAACGGCCTGATCGGCTTTGGCCGGGGTCTGCCGCGCGGCGTGCTTCTGCTGGCGCTGGTCTGGGTCTGCCTGATTGCGATGGTGGTGGTGCAGGCCTGGCTGTTCTCCGGCACCTGGGGCGAACGCGCGCGGCTGGTGCGCGAGGCCCCGCTGGTCGCCGCCAGCCGCGGCATCGATGCCGGCCGGTGGCGCCTCGCCGCCTTCGCGATCGGCGGTGCGCTGGCCGGCGGCGCCGGTGCGGCGGCTGCTTGCCTCAACGGCGTGGTGTCGCCGGAGACCACCGGCTTTCCGCTGATGGTGCTCTGCCTTACCCTGGTCGTTCTGGGCGGCTCGCGCCATGCCATGGGCGCCGTGCTGGGCGCCGCCCTCGCGGTCTGCCTGCCCGAGCTGTTGCGCGAATTCCAGGGCGCGTGGCTGCTCGCCTATGCCGCCGCCAGCCTGCTGGTCATCCTGTTCGCGCCCGACGGGCTTGCGTCGGCGATCGATCGCTTGCGCGGTGTCGCGCCGGTGCCTGTGGTCGTGGCGGCGGTGCCGGAGCGCTTGCCGCCGGCGATCGGCGGTGAACGGCTCGACGTGGAAAAGCTCGGCAAGAGCTTCGGCGGCGTCGAGGCGCTGAAAGACGTGTCGCTGTCGGTGCGCCGCGGCGAGATCGTCGGCCTGATCGGCCCCAACGGCTCGGGCAAGACGACGCTGCTCAACGCGATCTCGGGCTTCGAGGCTGCGGATGCCGGCGCGATCCGCCTCGACGGGCAGGCGGTCGGCGGCTGGCCGGCGCATCGTATCGCGCGCGCCGGAATCGGCCGATCCTTCCAGGCGCGCCGTGGCGGCGACGATCTGGTCGAGCTTGCGATGGGGCGTGCCTCGTTCCTGCTGCTCGACGAGCCGGCGGCCGGACTGGGCGAGCGCGAGCGCAACGACCTCGCCGCCCTGTTGCGCCGTCTGCGCGAGGCCGGGCGCGGCGTGCTGATCGTCGATCACGACGTCGATCTGCTGTCGCGCCTGTGCGACCGGCTGGTCTGTCTCGATCGCGGCGCCGTGGTTGCCGCGGGCGCGCCGGCGGCTGTGCGTGCCGATCCCCGGGTGCGCGCGAGCTTCCTCGGCCTGGAGGCTGCATGAGCGCCGTCCTGAGCGCTGCGGGCATCGCGGTCGCCGAGGGCGAGATCGTGGCCCTGCTGGGCGCCAACGGCGCCGGCAAGACCGAATGGATCGAAACCGTCCTGGGATTCCGGCCGGGTGCGGTGAGTCTGCTCGGCCGTGACGTCTCCGCGCTCGCCGTCGAGGACAGGATCGCGCTCGGCATCGGCTACGTGCCCGAAGGCCGCCGCGTCTTCGCCGGCCTCACGATCCGCGAGAATCTCGAAGCGGCTTCGGCGGCGCCCGCCGCCGAGCGTCGCCGCCGGGTCGCCGAGATGCTGGCGCTCTTTCCCATGCTGGGCGAGCGGCCCGAGGCCCGCGCCTGGCTGCTGTCGGGCGGCCAGCAGCAGATGCTGGCACTGGCCCGCGCCATGATCGACCGGCCGCGCCTGCTGCTGTTCGACGAGCCGACCCTCGGCCTTGCGCCGGCGGTGGTGGCCGACCTGTTCCAGCGTCTCGCCGCATTGGCGCGGTCCGGTACGGCGATCGTGCTGGCGGAGCAGCGCGCGGCGCTGGCGCTCGGGATCGCACGACGCGGAGTCGTCCTCCAGGGTGGCGTTGTCGTGCGCCAGGGTACGGCCGCCGGGCTGCTGGCCGATCCGGATTTGTCGAGCCTGATGGGCGGCTAGACGATCACGCCTGCCGGTTCTGGGCGTTCCAGTAGTGCTCGAGGTTGGAGATCAGCGCCGGGCTGAAATGGCAGTAGGCCTGCTCGCGTGCATAGAGCGCGGCGTAGCGCCGGAAGAAATCGAGCGGCTCGACCGAGAAGCGCAGCGCCCGGCGGTTGCCGATCGCGCCGACCACGCCCGAGCCGGTCAGCCGGTCGGCGACCCGGTCGATCGTGGCGTCCATGTCTTCCGGCGCGATGACTTCGTCGCAGATCATGCGGCCCTCGACCGAATCGCACTCGAATCGGCGTTCGTACATGATCGCCTGGCGTGCCAGCCGGTCGCCGACGAAGCGGGCGAGGCGCAGGTTGGCCATCGCCGGGATGATGCCTTCCTTGCGCGCCGGCAGGGTCATGTAGGCGTCGCGCGCTGCGATGTTGAAATCGGTCGCCAGCAGGATCTGGCAGCCGCCGCCGATCGCGAAGGTTTCGACCGCCGAGATCCAGATCTTCTCGATCGAGTCGCCGGCGACCTCGTCGGGCGAGACGTCGGCGCGCGCCAGGCCGCGCGTCATCTTGTTCACGAAGGCCATGTCGCGGACCAGGAACCACAGGAACGGAATCCTGCCGTAGTAGAGGTGCGTGAGGTTGATGCCGGCGTTGAATACGCGGCGCCCGGCATACTTGCCTTCCGGCACCACGTCGCCGCGCAGCACCGCGACCTTGCTTTGCGGGTCGAGGATGCAGACGTCGGCGCCGATCTCGGTCGCTACCTGCGTGTAGTTGTCTTCCGAGTTCAGGAAGCGGTTGTTCGACAGCAGCAGCACCGCCGCCTTGCCGTGCCGCTCGACTCGTGCGCCGCCGAGATCGAGCGTGCCGTCGCGCAGGAACTTGGCCAGCGCCTCGGGCGATTCCTCGCGCGGCAGCAGCATGGCGTGGCAGAGATGCAGGCCCGCCTCGGGATCGGCCAGCAGCTGGTTGCACAGGATGCCCTGGTCGATCTCGCGGCCTTCCTTTTCCGACTGTCGCAGCTCGGACTCGGCGGCCACCTCGGGGCGGCTCGGCGTCAGGCCCGGCACCAGCTCGGCGGCGTCGTAGACCAGCCGTTCCAGCCGCACGAACTTGCGCCTGGAATCGGTCAGCCGGTCGTAGAGCGCGCGGGCATGGCGGCGCAGGAAGATGAAGCGGGCGTCGCGCGCGGCCTGCTTGATGATCTCGGCGATCTCGGTCGCCGCCTCGTCGCGCTGCGGCTTGGGCGGCAGGCGGCGCAGGCGCTCGTCGACCTGTCGCCAGTAGCTGGAGAACAGCGCCGCATCGGATGCAAAGTCGCCGGCTGCCGCCTTGGGCATGGGGACGAGCGAATCCATCTGCGACGCTTCCTGCCTGAGAAGATTGTTGGAGCGGGCGACGGGATTTGAACCCGCGACCTACGGCTTGGGAAGCCGACGCTCTACCCCTGAGCTACACCCGCGCAAGGTCCATTCTAGACCGCGGTTGCACCGGCGGTCCAATCGTGTATCTCGGGCGCATGCTGGATGAAGTGCTGTCGCCGCAGGAACGCGACGTCGTGGCCCGCGCCCGGGCCTTCGCCGAACAACATGTGGCTCCCAACGCCGCGCGCTGGGAATGGGAGCGGCGCTATCCGCTGGAGGCGATCCAGGCGGCCTGCGCCCAGGGCCTCAACACGATCGAACTCGCCCGCGAGCACGGCGGCCAGGGCTTGAGCTTCTCCTGCAAGCTGCGCGCCTTCGAGGAGATCGCCAAGGCGGACTTCGCCTTCGCCTTCGCGCTGATCAACCATCACAACGCCTGCGCCCGTTTCGCCCGCGACGGCAAGCCCGCGCACGTCGCGCGCCTGCTGCCGCGCATGATCAAGGGTGAGCTGATCGGCTGCGCCGGCCTCAGCGAGCCCGGTGTCGGCAGCGATTTCGGCGGCCTGGAAATGACCGCGGTGAAGGTCGAGGGCGGCTGGAAGCTGAACGGCGCCAAGGCGTGGATCACCAACGCCGCCGTTGCCGGCCTGTCGGTGGCCTATGCCCAGACCGACAGGGCTCAGGGCTATCGCGGCATCGCCTGCTTCGCCATCGAGGCCGAGCGGCCGGGTTTCCATCGCGACAAACCGTTCGAGCTGCATGGCGGCCACGCCATCGGGGTCGGCGGCTTCCGGCTGGTCGACTACATCGCGCCCGACGAGGCGCTGCTCAAGCCGCCGGGCGAAGGCTTCAAGGCGGCACTGGCCGGGATCAACGGCGCGCGCGCCTATGTCGCCGCGATGTGTTGCGGCATGCTCCAGGCCTCGCTCGAAACCGCCGTGCGTTATACGGGCCAGCGCGAGACCTTCGGCCGGCCGGTGATCGACCATCAGGGTGTGCGCTGGAAACTGGTCGATGCCGCGACCGATCTCGAAGCCGCCCGCCTGCTGACCTATCGCGCCGCGCGGCTGATCGACGAGGGCGCCGACGCCGTGATGCCGGCGGCCTACGCCAAGAAGTTCGCCACCGAGATGGCGGTGCGGCGCATCGCCGACTGCATCCAGGCGATGGGCGCCAACGGGCTCCGTGCCGACTATCCGCTGGCGCGCCATCTCGCCGGCGCCAAGATCGCGGCCTACACCGACGGCTCGATCGAGATGATGAACGAACGCATCGGAGTCGGCCTGCCCAAGGTCTTCGCGCCGGACACGAAATGATCGTTTCCACCGTCGAGATGCACACCGGTGGCGAGCCCACCCGCATCATTGTCGACGGCTGGCCGAAATTTTCCGGCAGGACGCTGCTCGACAAGCGGCGCGAGGCGAAGGAGCGGCACGATCATCTGCGGCGCGGGCTGATGCTCGAGCCGCGCGGCCACGACGGGATGTATGGCGCACTGCTGGTCGAGCCGGACCATCCCGAGGCCGATTTCGCCGTGCTGTTCATGCACAACGAGGGCTATTCGACCATGTGCGGTCACGCGACCGTCGCGCTGGCGCGCTGGGCGGTCGACAGCGGGCGAGTGAAGGGCCCGATCGTGCGCCTGCAATGTCCCTGTGGACTGGTAGTCGCCAGGGTCGCCGCCGACGGTTCGGTGCGCTTCGAGAGCGTGCCGTCTTTTGCCTACGCGCTGGACCGCATCGCGCCGACCCGGAGCTGGGGACCGGTCACCGTCGACATCGCCTATGGCGGCGCCTTCTATGCCTTCCTGCCGGCCGATTCGATCGGTCTCGACCTTCGTTCGTCGCCGATGCGTGCCATCGTCGAGGCCGGCGAGGAGATTGCGCTGGCGGCCGCCGGGGCGATCCCGATCGAGCACCCGTCCGAGCCCGACCTTGCCTTCCTGTACGGCACGATCCTGACCGACGGCGGCGACGGCAGGTCGTCGCCCAGCCGCAACGTCTGCATCTTTGCCGGCCGTCAGGTCGACCGCAGCCCGACCGGCAGCGGCGTCAGCGCGCGCATGGCGCTGCAGATGGCGCGGCGCGAGGTCAGGCTCGGCGAAGAGCGAAGCTTCGAGAGCTGCACGGGCGCGATCTTCACCGGCACGGCGCTGCGCGAGGCGCCCCCGGTCGGTCCGCGCAAAGCGGTGGTCGTCGAGGTCGGCGGCGTCGCTCACCAGACCGGCGAGGCGAAGTTTCGCTTCGATGCGGATGACCCGCTGCGCGAAGGGTTCACGCTCGGCTAGCTGGGAGCGCGCCACTCCGTGGCGCTCATACGATGTCGAAGCCTCGATGGACGGGCGGCACGGAGTGCCGCGCTCCCAGCATCAAGAGTTGTGTGCCCTGCGCAGCGCCTGATCGAGATCCGAGAACAGATCGCCCGCATCTTCCATGC
>JBGAIW010000093.1:0-16316 GCA_044225265.1 Reyranella sp. | reverse complement strand
CCAAGGCCGCGGGCAAGAAGCCGCGCGAGATCGCCGATGCGCTGCTGGTCCACCTGCGCAAGATTCCCGACGTGGTCGGCGGTGCGGTGGCCGGGCCGGGCTTCATCAACCTCAAGCTCTCCGACGGCTTCTGGCGCGCGCGGCTTGGCGATTGCCTGAACGAAGGCATCGCCTACGGCGATTCGCGGATGGGACAGGGCAAGAAGGTCAATGTCGAGTATGTCTCGGCCAACCCGACCGGGCCGCTGCACGTGGCGCACGCGCGCGGCGCGGTGGTGGGCGATGCGCTCGCCAACCTGCTGGCGAAAGCGGGCTACGACGTCACCAAGGAATACTACATCAACGACGCGGGCGCGCAGGTCGACAAGCTCGGCCAGTCGACCTACCTGCGCTACTGCGAGGCGCTGGGCGAGAAGATCGATTCGATCCCTGAGGGCCTCTATCCCGGCGAGTACCTGAAGGAGGTCGGCGCCGCGATCGCCAAGCGCGACGGCGCGCGCTGGATCGACAAGCCCGAGGTCGACTGGCTGCCCGAGATGCGCGCCTTCGCCATCGCGTTCCTGATGGCCGAGATCAAGCAGGACCTCGAGACCCTGGGCGTGCACATCGACGTCTATTCGTCGGAGCGCGCGCTGGTCGATTCGGGCGCGGTCGATCACGCCTTCCAGGAGCTGACGCGGCAGGGGCTGATCTACCAGGGCCGGCTCGATCCGCCCAAGGGCAAGGCGCCCGACGACTGGGAGGATCGCGAGCAGACGCTGTTCAAGGCGACGCAGTTCGGCGACGAGGTCGACCGGCCGCTCAAGAAGTCGGATGGCGGCTGGACCTACTTCGCCAACGACATCGCCTACCACCACGACAAGTACCGGCGCGGCTTCGCCGACATGATCGACATCTGGGGCGCCGACCACGGCGGCTACGTGAAGCGCATGAAGGCGGCGGTCTCGGCGATCACCGAGAAGCAGGGCGAGCTCGACGTGAAGCTCTGCCAGCTCGTGCGCGTGATGAAGAACGGCGAGCTGGTGCGCATGTCCAAGCGCGCCGGCACGTTCGTGACCCTGCGCGACCTGCTCGACGAGGTCGGGCCCGACGTCGTGCGCTTCACCATGCTGACGCGCAAGAACGACGCGCCGTTCGACTTCGACCTGGTGAAGGCCAACGAGCAGAGCCGCGACAATCCCGTGTGGTACGTCCAGTACGGCCATGCGCGCACGCGCTCGGTCATGCGCCAGGCGGCTGCTGCGGGCATTGCCGTCGACGGGCTTGCGACCGCGCCGCTCGATCGGCTGGCGGATGCGGGCGAGCTGGCGCTGATCCGGCTGATCGCCCAGTGGCCGCGCCAGGTCGAGGCGGCGGCGACGGCGCACGAGCCGCACCGGGTCGGCTTCTACCTCTACGACCTCGCCGCGGCGTTCCACGCCCACTGGAACCGGGGCAAGGAGGACAATGTGCGGTTCGTCGTCGAGGGGGATGCCGAACTGACGCGGGCGCGTCTGGCGTTGGTACAGGCCATCGGTTTTGTGATAGAATCCGGCCTAAAGGTCTTCGGCGTCACACCCGTCGATGAAATGAGATAAAAAATGCACATCCGCCGGCCCCCCTCCGGCGACGGACCTAAAATCTACCGACCGAACGAGTCGGTTGCCGTGCGGCTCGATCCGCCGCCGCGGCCCGTCGCTTACGAACCCGAATCGATTCCGCCCACGCCGCGGGACACGCTGCTGTCGCGCGTCAATCGCCGACGCGGCCAGATCCTCACCGCCATGGTCTCGGTCGCCGCCATCGCGAGCTTCGGCTCGGTGGTCTGGTGGGCGCATAACCAGGACGTGAAGGCGGGCGGCAAGGGACTGGAACCGCTGGTCGTGCAGGCCTCGACCAAGCCGACGCGCGAGAAGCCGGAAAATGCCGGCGGCCTCGTCCCGCCGAACCAGGACAAGGAAGTCTACAACCGCATCCAGGCCAACACCGTGCCGGTCCAGCCCGAGAAGCTGCTGCCCGGTCCGGAGACGCCGAAGCTGCCGCCGGGCGGCATCCTGCCGACGCCGGCCGCGCCCAAGCCCACGGAGGCCGAGGCCGCCAAGCAGCCGACGCCGTTGCAGACCGCTTCCGGCACCGCGCCCGCGAGCACGGACGCCGCGCCGCGCCGCGACGACCACGCCGCCACCCGCCACGCCGCCGGTCGCCGTAGCCGGCCGCGCCGCCGACCGCCGGTCCCGTCGATCGCCAGCCTGATCGACAACATGTCCGGCCCGACCGGCGGCTGGCGCGGTCCAGATCGCCTCGGTGAAGAGCGAGGACATCGCCAAGTCGACCTGGGCCAAGGTCCAGACCGCCAACGGCGACGTGCTGACCAACCTCAAGATGCAGCCGGCCCGGGTCGATCTCGGCGACAAGGGCGTGTGGTATCGCGTGCAGGCGGGCCCGCTCGACGAGAAGCAGGCGCACAGCGTTTGCGGCACGCTGAAGAGCCGCAAGTCCGACTGCGTCATCGTTCCCCCGGCGCGCTAGGGCGCGATCATGTCTGTAAGCATGCTCGGAGGAAGACGCACCACTGCCGCGCGCGACGATCTTCGGCTGTGCCGGCCCCGATCTCACCGGCGACGAGCGCGCCTTCTTCCGCGACGCCGATCCGCTGGGCTTCATCCTGTTCGCGCGCAACGTCGACACGCCTTCCCAGGCGGACCCGACGCCTGGTCGAGGAGCGTTCCTGCGTGGCGCGCGCCGACGCGCCCGTCCTGATCGACCAGGAAGGCGGCCGGGTGGCGCGGCTGCGGCCGCCGCACTGGCGCAAGGCGCCGCCGGCGCGCCTGCTGGGCGACCTCTACGCCCGCGATCCGGAGAAGGGGCTGCTCGCCACGGCGCTGAACGCGCGGCTGCTGGCAGCCGACGTGGCCTCGATCGGCTGCGACGTCGACTGCCTCCCGGTGCTCGACATCGCCTTTCCCGAGACGCACGCCGTGATCGGCGACCGCGCCTTCGCCGAGAGCCCAGAACCGGTGGCGGCGCTCGGCCGCGCCGCCGCCGAGGGCCTGATGGCCGAGGGCGTGATGGCCGTCATCAAGCACATCCCCGGCCACGGCCGCGCCACCGTCGATTCGCACCTGTCGCCGCATGTCGCTGTCTCGCGCGACACGCTGGAAGCGCACCGACTTCCTGCCGTTCAAGCTGCTGTCCGACCTGCCCTGGGCGATGACCGGGCACCTGCTGTTCGAGGCGATCGATCCCGCCCAGGCGATCACGGTATCCGCAGGCGCCCTGCAGGACGTGATCCGCGGCTTCATCGGTTTCGACGGGCTGCTGTCGGACGACCTGTCGATGCAGGCGCTGGGCGGCGCGCTCGGCGAGCGCGCCGCGCGGTCGATCGCAGCCGGCTGCGACATGGCGCTTCCTCCACTGCCGGATGGACGAGATGGAGCAGGTGGCCAGCCGGCACGGCCAGCGATGACCGCATCGCGGGGCGGCGTTTCGACGCCGGCCGCAAGGCGCTCGCGCCAGGCCTGGGCGCCGATGCCGCAAGCGAGGCTGGCGGACCGGCGGCTGGCCAGCCTGCTGCCGGAATGGGGATAAGGGGCCAAATACAGTAGCGGCAGGCGGCGGCCCTGGATTAAACCGGGGCGGCAATGAACGAACCCAACAGCCCGCCCCCGGCTGACGGTACCCCCGCGGATCAATTCGCGAAGCCGGGTCCGGACGTGATCGCGCCGGGCGAAGGCGAGCTGATCGTCAATCTCGAGGGATTCGAAGGCCCGCTCGACCTGTTGCTGACGCTCGCGCGCGACCAGAAAGTCGATCTGCGCAAGATTTCGATGGTGGCGCTGGTCGATCAGTTCCTGGCGCACGTGGCACAGGCGCGCCGCCTGCGGCTGGAACTCGCCGCCGACTACCTGGTGATGGCGGCGTGGCTCGCCTACCTGAAATCGCGCCTGCTGCTGCCCGAACCGCCTGCCGGCGAGGAGCCGTCGGGTCAGGAAATGGCTGACGCGCTGCAGTGGCAGTTGCGGCGCCTCGAGGCGATGCAGGAAGCGGGCGTGCGCCTCATGGCGCGGCCGCAGCTCGGCAAGGACATCTTCTCGCGCGGCCAACCCGAGGGCGTGGTGGTCGTGCGCCGCGCCATCTGGGACGTGAAGCTGTTCGACCTGCTGCAGGCCTATGGCCATCAGGTGCGGCCCAAGGATGCCGACACCTACCAGATCGCGCCGATGCAGTTCTTCTCGGTCGAGGAGGCGGCAGAACGGCTCGGCCGCATGCTGGGCATCGCCATCGACTGGCAGACTCTCGAGGCTTTCCTGCCGGCCGGGCTGACCGATCCGACGCGCCGCCGATCGGCGATCGCGTCGACCTTCGTGGCCGGCTTGCAGCTCGCCAAGGACGGCCAGATCGAGCTGCGCCAGACCGAGCGCTTCGGCCCCATTCAATTGCGTAAACGTAGTGAGCCTCGTGACGGGTCCTGACATGTCAGACATCGAAGCCAATTCGCCTGCCGTCGACGACCCCGCCGTGATCGTGGCGATGATTCTCGCCGGCCTCGAGGCTGCGAAGAAGAAGAGCGACGTCGAGGACAAAGCTGAGGACGAAGAGTCCGATAAGGACGATTCGGATGACGATTCGGACGATGACGACGATTCGGACGACGACGATTCGGACGACGATGACGACGACGAAGAGGATGACGAAGACGAGGATGAAGAAGACGACGAGGAAGAAGTCGTCGAGGAAGTCGTCGAGGTAACCGCCGTCGAGACTGTCGTCGAGACCATCGTCGCGGGCGTGCCTGTTCCCACTCCGGTCACCGACGAAGTCTCGCCCGATCATGCCCAGCATCTGCGGCTGCTCGAGGCGCTGGTGTTCGCGGGCACCCAGGCGCTCGACGAGAGGGACCTGGCCGATCGCCTGCCCAACGACGCCAATGTCGCCCGCCTGCTCGCCGATCTGGCCGAGATGTACGCCAATCGCGGCGTCAATCTGGTGAAAGTGGCGGGCGGCTACGCTTTCCGCACCGCGCCCGATCTCTCCGAGAAGCTCAAGATCGAGCGGCCGGTGACGCGCAAGCTGTCGCGCGCCGCGATCGAGACTCTCGCGATCATCGCCTATCACCAGCCGGTGACCCGTACCGAGATCGAGCAGGTGCGCGGCGTGGGCCTGAGCAAGGGCACGCTCGACCTTCTGTTCGAGCAGAACTGGATCCGGCCGATGGGCCGCCGCCGGGTGCCGGGCCGTCCGGTGACCTGGGGCACCACCGACTTCTTCCTGGAGCACTTCGGCCTGCCCAGCCTCGACGACCTGCCGGGTCACGAAGAACTGAAGGCGGCCGGCCTCTTGGACCCGAGGGCTCAGCCCCCCATATTCCGTCCAGAAGAGCCCGACCTGCCGCTCGAAGCGGAAGAGGACGAAGCGGAAGAGCCGTTGGCGGCCGACGAAACGGGCCGTTAGGCCGCATTCTCGCCCTATTCGGCAGGTTGCCGGGCCTTCGCGCGGGATGCCATAATAAACCTCGCGCCGATCGCAACGTTTCTGGGAGCATTTTCATATGGGTAGCTTCAGCATTTGGCACTGGCTGATCGTGCTGGCTGTCGTGCTGCTACTGTTCGGCGGTCGCGGCAAGGTTTCGCAGCTCATGGGCGACTTCGGAAAAGGCCTGTCGGCCTTCAAGAAGGGCGTCGGTGGGCAGGAGGGCGAACAGCCGCCTCAGCAGGCAGGGCAGCCTGGCGACGGCGCCAAGCCGATTTCCGCCCAGGCCACCACCACACCACCGAACGGCACGGTCCGTCAGGACACCGCCGCCAAGGTCTGACCGGCCGGGTAGACCGGTCGAGGGTCCATGTTCGGTATCGATAGCCCCGAGCTACTGGTCATCGCCATCGTGGCGCTGGTCGTGATTGGCCCGAAGGAACTTCCGGGCCTGTTGCGGAGTTGGGGCAAATGGATGGCGCAGATGCGCGGCATGGCGTCGGAATTCCGCGGCCATGTCGACGAGATGGTGCGCCAGTCCGAGCTCGATGAGGTCAAGAAGCAGCTCACCGGCGCGGCGACCGGCCTCGACGTGGCGAGCCTCGATCCGACCAAGGAAATCAAGAGCGCCATCCAGGAAGGCATGGCCGAGGGCGAGAAAGCGCTGGCCGAGGCCAAGGCGGCGGGCGACAACCCGCTGGCCGAGCCCGATTCGGCGCCGCAGATCGCCGCAGAACCGGTGGCGGCCGAGCCCACCCTGACCGAGGCCGTGCCGCAGATCGAGGCAGACACCACCGCTGCGGTCACCTCCGCAGAGATCGCCAGCCTCCAGATCACCAGTGAGCCGGTGGCGCCGGTCGTCGCCGGAACCGTGGCGATTTCACAGCCTGTGCCGGCCGAAGATAAGCCCGCCAAGGCGGCTGCCGAGTAGGCCGCAATTAGCGCTTTGAACTGAGGCTGAAAGGGCGGCATAACGCGCCACTCATGCCGCGAAGATTCTCTCTGTGACCCAGGCGCACGACGGACCCGAAGACGACAAGCCGATGCCGCTGCTCGACCATCTGGTCGAACTGCGCAAGCGGCTGATCTATGCCCTGATCAGCTTCTTCCTGGTCTTCTTCATCACCTTCTATTTCGCCAAGCCGATTTTCTCGTTCCTGATCCAGCCGGCCCTGCGCGATGGCTACAAGCTGCAGGTCCTCGACATCTTCGAGTTCTTTTTCGTCACCGTGAAGCTTTCGGCCTTCGTGTCGTTGATCGTCGGCTTCCCGCTGATCGCGACGCAGATCTGGCTGTTCGTGGCGCCCGGACTCTACCGGCAGGAGAAGCGTGCCTTCCTGCCGTTCCTGGTTGCCACGCCATTCATGTTCTATGCCGGCTGCGCCGTCATGTACTACGTCGTGATGCCGTACGTGATCGACTTCATGCTCACGCAGTATGCGCCATCCGACGTCGAGAAGAATCTGCGCGCCTCGGACTATCTCGAGCGTGTCCTGCAGCTCGTTTTTGCGTTCGGCTTCGCCTTCGAGATGCCAGTGCTGCTGATCCTGCTGGTACGAGTCGGCATCGCCACCAGCGAGGGTCTGCGCGCCAAGCGACGCTACGCCATCGTCATCTGCTTCGTCGTGGCGGCGGTGCTGGCGCCGCCCGACGTGATCAGCCAGATCGCGCTCGCCGTGCCTCTGCTGCTGTTCTACGAGATCAGTATCCTGGTCGGCTCCTGGATCGAGAAGAAGCGCGAGGAAGAGGAAAAGAAGGCCGACGAAGCCGCCGGCAGCTAGCCATGCACGACATCAGGTTTATCCGAGAAAATCCCGCCGCGTTCGACGCCGGTCTCAAGAAGCGCCATCTGGAGCCGTTGTCGGCCGAGATCCTGGCGGTCGATACGCGCCGCCGCGCCGCCATCACCGAAAGCGAGCAGATCCAGGCCAGGCGCAAGGCGCTCAGCCAGCAGATCGGCATGGCCAAGCGCAAGGGCGAGAATGCCGACGCCCTGATGGCCGAGGTCGCCGCGCTCGAAGAGAGCCTGAAGAAGGGCGAGGCCCTGGCCGCCGAGCTCGACGCCGAGCTGACGCGCCGGCTCGAAGTGCTGCCCAATCTGCCGTTCGACGACGTGCCCGACGGCACCGACGAGACCGGCAACGTAGAGATCCGCCGCCACGGCAACCAGCGCAACTTCCCGTTTCCGCCCAAGGACCACGTCGCTCTGGGTGAGGCGACCGGCGAAATGGATTTCGCCGCCGCCAGCAAGATGTCGGGTGCGCGCTTCGTCGTGATGAAGGGCAAGCTGGCGCGGCTCGAACGTGCGATCGCGCAGTTCATGCTCGATCTGCATACCTCGGAAGAGGGTGGCTACACCGAGGTCAATCCGCCGCTGCTGGTGCGCGATAAGGCGGCCTACGGCGTCGGCCAGCTGCCGCGCTTCGCCGAGGACATGTTCCATACCGACAACGGCTTCTGGCTGATCCCGACCGCCGAGCTGCCGCTCACCAATCTGGCGGCCGAGCTGGTGCTCGAGGAGAAGGTGCTGCCGCTGCGCTACACGGCGTTCTCGCCGTGCTTCCGCTCCGAGGCGGGCGCTGCCGGCAAGGACACGCGCGGCATGATCCGGCAGCACCAGTTCCCCAAGGTCGAGTTGGTGTCGATCACCACGCCGGAGCAGTCCGACGAGGAGCACAAGCGGATGACCGGCCGTGCCGAGGAGGTACTGAAGCGCCTCGGTCTGCCGTTCCGCACCATCGTGCTGTGCGGCGGCGACATGGGGCCGGCCTCGCGCAAGACCTTTGACATCGAGGTCTGGCTGCCCGGCCAGCAGGCCTATCGCGAGATTTCGAGCTGCTCGAACTGCGGCGAGTACCAGGCTCGCCGCATGAATGCGCGCTTCCGGCCGAAGGAAGGCAAGGGAACGCGTTTCGTGCACACGCTCAACGGCTCCGGCCTCGCCGTGGGCCGCACCCTGGTCGCCGTTCTGGAGAACTACCAGAACGAGGACGGCTCGGTGACGGTGCCCGAGGCCCTGCTTCCCTACATGGGCGGGCTCACCGTCATCCCCGGCCCCGCCAAGTGACGGGGACGACGTGACGCCAGAGAAGATCGCCAAGGCCCGCATCCTCGTCACCAACGACGACGGCATCCACGCGCCCGGGCTGGAGGCGATGATCGAGATCGCCGAACAGCTTTGCAGCGACGTCTGGGTCGTCGCTCCCGAGTTCAACCAGAGCGGCGCCGGCCATTCGCTGTCGATCAGCCGGCCGCTGCGCTCGCGCCAGGTGAGCGAAGCGAAGTTCGCGCTCGAGGGCACGCCGACCGACTGCGTGCTGTTCGCGGTCAAGCACTTGCTCAAGGCGCACAAGCCCGACATCGTGCTGTCCGGCGTCAATCGCGGCACCAACATCGCCGATGACGTGACGTATTCGGGCACCATCGCCGGCGCCATGGAAGGCTGTCTGCTCGGCCTGCCGTCGATCGCCTTCAGCCAGGCCTATGCCCATCCGCATCCGGTGAAATGGGCGACGGCCACGGCATTCGGCGCCGATGTGGCGCGCCGCGTGCTCGCGACCGACATTCCCAGGAACGTCTTCGTGAATGTCAATTTCCCGGACGCGGTCGCCGGCTCGGTGAAGGGCATCAAGGTGACGCGCCAGGGCGTGCGCGCTTTCGGCAGCTCGATCGTCGAACGCATCGATCCGCGCGGCGGCGCCTACTACTGGAATTCCTACGTTCCGGGCGAGCATCAGGACGACGAGGATGGCGACGTTTCGGCGATTCGTGCCGGCTATGTCTCGGTGACGCCGCTCCATCTCGACCTCACCCACGAGGCGACGCGGCGCAAGCTCGCCCATCAGTTCGAGAAGGCGTAGGGCAGGAGCGGGCGCGATGAACGTCCCCGCCCTGCAACGTCTGCTCGCGGAACTCCGCCAGTCCGGCATCTCCGACGAGAACGTGCTGGCCGCGATCGGCGCCGTCGACCGCGAGCGCTTCGTGTCTGCGCCCTTTGCCGAGCGTGCCTGGGAGAATACCGCGCTGCCGATTTCATTCGGCCAGACCATCAGCCAGCCGCTGGTGGTGGCTGCCATGACCGAGGCATTGCGGGTCGGCCCGCGCATGAAGGTGCTCGAGATCGGCACCGGCTCGGGCTATCAGGCGGCGATCCTCGCCAAACTTGCGCGCCGCGTCTACACGATCGAGCGCTTCAAGCCGCTGTCGAAGGAGGCGGAGAAGCTGCTGATCGACCTCGGCATCTACAACGTGGTGTTCGACGTCAGCGACGGCAGCAGGGGCTGGGCGGGGCAGGCGCCGTTCGACCGCATCATCGTCACCGCCGCCGCCGAGGAACGGCCGCAGGCCCTGATCGATCAGCTCGCGGTCGGCGGCATCCTGATCGTGCCGGTCGGACGCGACCCCACTTCCCAGGTGGTCGAGCGCATCGTGAAGACCGACAGCGGCCTGCAGCGCGATACGCTGATGCCGGTGCGGTTCGTGCCGCTGGTCACCGGCGCGCTGCCGGTCCTCGGGCAAGGCTGACCGGCTAGGCGCCGTAGTCGGACGCGGGGCGGTCGGGACGCAGCCGGCGTACGACCAGGTGATCGAGCGAAACCGGGCCCGGTCCCGCGATTGCGAGCCAGCCGAACATCACGAAATAGGAGACTTCCTCGAAGCCGAGCAGGGTTTCCAGAGAATCGACATCGGCCCACTTCGCGGCCGCGATCGCCACCACCATGATCGCCATCATCGGCACGGCGATGAAGCGAGTCAGCAGGCCGACCAGCAGCAGCAGGCCGCCCACGAACTCCATGCCGGAGACGAAAGGCGTCAGGAATTCCGGTGCCGGAATACCCCAGCCGCGAAAATTCTCGATCATGCGCGGCAGGATCTGCAACTTGGTCCAGCCCGACCACAGGAACACCCAGCCGACGACGATGCGCACGGCGAGCGGTCCTGCCCAAGTGAACCAGCCGGCAACCGTGCGGGACCAGTCGTAAAAGATCGTGGCGAAGAGATTCATGTGGGGCTCGCTCGGGCAAGAGAAAGGACGGGCGTCCGCAGGAGGTTCCTGGGACGCCCGCCTTCTGGCGCCAGTGGCGCTTTACATTGCCTTGCCGCCCTTGGCCGCGCAGTCCTGCGCGTTCGAGGTCTCGGTGAAGCCCTGACCCTTGCAGGCATTCTGGCCCTTGCAGGCGTTGCTGGCGCCCTTGCAGGCGCTCTGGCCCTTGCAGGCGTTGGTGCCGGTGCACTTTACGCCCGCGGCGCTGGCCGACGTGGCGACGAACGTGCTGGCGGCGAAAATCGCGGCTGCAGTCGTGATGAGCGTGCGCTTGTTCATGAACAGTCTCCCATTGTCAGCGGGCAAGGCGCCCGTATCGATGTGTTCGGGCAAGGGGGCGGCGACGTTACGCGGCCCTGGAAAGAAATTTGGCGGCCGCGGCAGGTGACGATTCTCGACATCGGCCTGTAATGTTCAGGGCTCTTGGCGCGAATGAGTGAAAGACCAGCCGCATTGGCCGAAATGGACGATCTCGCCGCCTTGATGCGGTTGGCACGACAGGGCGACGACGAGGCCTATCGTCGTCTCCTGGGCCGTGTGACGGTATGGCTGAGGGCGGTCGTGCGGCGCGGCCTCGCTGCGGCGGGGCGCGGGTCGGCGGAAAGTGAAGACATCGTGCAGGAGACCTTGCTCGCAATGCATCTCAAGCGTGACACCTGGGACGAGGCGCGGCCGATCCAGCCGTGGCTGCGGGCGATCGCTCGGCACAAGCTGACGGACCATCTGCGCCGTCGTGGCTGGCGCGACCATGTCGATATCGAGGGCCTGTCGGACACACTCGAACTCTCGGTCGAAGCCGGGACGACGGACACGGTCGATGCGCGGCACCTGCTCGACAGCCTGCCCGAACGCCAACGCATCATCGTGAACGAGATTTCCCTCGAAGGGCGCAGCGCCGCCGACGTCGCGACCCATCTCGGCATGAGCGAAGGCGCGGTACGGGTGGCGCTGCACCGGGCATTGAAGTCGCTGGCCGCCTTGTACCGGCGGGGCCGGCCGTGAAGACCGAGGATTTGCTCGAGGCCCTGGTTGCCGACCGCGCCGCGCGCCGGCAGCCGATCGTGCGGTCGCTGATGCGGGCCCTCGTCATCGGCCTGGCTTTGTCGCTGGTGTTCTTCACGGTCGAGATGGGCGTGCGGGCCGATATCGGTCCCGCGCTCGAGACGTGGCGCTTCGATCTCAAGATATTGGTGGTCCTGCTGGCCCTGGTGCTGGCGGTCGGCCTCTGTCTCGATTGTCTGCGACCCGACACGCCACCCCATCCGCTGCGGCGTCTGCTGCCGCTGCTTGCCGTGATGCTGACAGCGATCGCGGTCGAACTGGTTCTGGTTCCCCTTTCGGGCTGGAAAACCCGCCTGGTCGGAAGCAATTCCCTGGTCTGCCTGTCGATGGTGCCGATCCTGTCGCTCGCCCCGCTGGTCGCCATCCTCGCCATCCTGCGCCGCGGCGCCCCGGCCTCGCCGACGCTGGCGGGAGCGGCGGCCGGGTTCCTCGCGGCAGCGTGCGGGGCGGCCCTCTACGCCTTCCATTGCTTCGACGATTCGCCGCTGTTCGTGGCGACTTGGTACATCCTGGCGGCGGCCCCGGTGGTCGTGGTCGGGGCGATCGCCGGCCATCGCCTGTTACGGTGGTAGGAGGCCCCGGGGGCAGTCAGCCTCGGGAATAAAGCCTTCGGGGTCGTATTCCCGCCCGATTCGCGATGCAGTAAAATGGCTTCATGAAAAGAGCCCTTCGCTTCCCCCCGCGATGGGCCGGTCGCAGCTGCACGCTGATAACAATGGCGGTGCTGTCGGTCGCGCTCGGCGCTTGCGAAAACATGTTGTATGGCGCCCGCCAGGGCACCATCGAGTATCCCGGCTCCGGTGCGGGTCCGAATGCGGCGGCCGTCTATGTCGTGAAGGACAAGGACACTGTCGAGAACGTGGCTCAGCGGTACGGTGTCAGCCAGCAGGTCATCATCGACCGCAACAAGCTCGCCGCACCTTATGCGTTGCGCCCCGGCCAGAACCTCCTGATCCCCGGCGCCAAGTACGTGGCGCCGCAGGACGAGCCGCCGACCACGGCTGCCGCGCCGAACGCCGGCGGCAGCCAGGTCAAACGCGAGGATCTGGCACCGCCGCCCGGCGAGAAGGCGGGCCCCGCCTCTGGCCAGCCGACGCCGCTCAGCCCGCCGGCCAAGGAGGTCACGGTCACCGCAACGCCGCCGCGCTTCGAATGGCCGGTCAACGGCAAGGTGGTGTCGAGTTACGGCGCCTCCGGCGGCCAGAAGAACGACGGCATCGACATCGCCGCGGCCAAGGGCACGCCCGTGAAGGCGGCCGATGGCGGCACCGTGGTCTATGCCGGCAATGAAGTGAAGGGCATGGGCAACCTGCTGCTGGTCAGCCACAACGGCGGCTACATAACCGCGTATGGCAACAACGACGCGCTGCTGGTCAAGAAGGGCGACACGGTGCGCAAGGGCCAGGAGATCGCCAAGGTCGGCAGCTCGAGCGGCACCGGCGAGCCGCGCCTTCACTTCGAGGTTCGCCGCGCCAACAAGACGATCGATCCGACGACGGTGCTGCCGGCCCAGTGACGGGCGAAGCTCGTCGTCCTGGGCGGACTGACGCGTCGTCGAAGGGTCTTGCTCGAAGCCGGCAAGGCCTCTCGACTGCGCTCGGGGCAAGCTCGCTAGACGATCTTCCCGTCGAGCTTGTATTGCCCCTTGCGATCCTCGATTTCGAGCACCCAGACGTCGGGGTCGAATTTCACCTGGCGTTCGATATAGGCATCGGCCTCCGCTTCGGTAACCGGCTTGGGGCCGGTGCCGCGGCTCCAGGCCGGCTCGCCGTCGAGCGAGGTCGCCTGGGCGTATACCGTCACGCCCTGTTCGAAACGGTTGACCTTGACCAGCACCGTGCCGGCCTCATCGTTGCCGTGGCGCACGATAGTCGCGGGGATGAAGGCGCGGTCGCAAAGGCGTACCTGCGCGCTCACCCAGATCCCGGTCGTCAGGCCCATCACCATGACGCCGTCTATGCCAGTGCGTCGTCGAGTCCGTCAAACACTGCACGGGCGCCGCGCCAACGATAGCGCACCAGGGCGAAGGGCAGCGAACCGAGCGCCGCGCCATCGCCTTCGGCCAGAGTTGCGGGTGCGATCAGGATCGGGCGCACGTCGCGGCCGCCGCGCGCCGACGCAAGCGACAGCGAGCCCACCGCCATCTTGAGTTCCTCCGGTTCGCCGTCGGCGACCAGCGCAAACAGCGGCTGTGGCCCGTCGGGCTGGATCGAGAAGAGGTCGGCCGGTCCGCCGAACAGGCCGCGCTTGGCCAGTTCCTCGTGCAGGGCGACGTCGACCAGCCGGCGGTCGCAGGCGGCGGCCGCCGAATCTCCGGCCGATGGCTCGAGGCAGAGGCCGGTGCGCTCGGCCGGGCTGCCGCCCGCCTTGAAGCGGCGCACCGCATCGACGAACTGGCCGAGCAGGCGGGTGAGGCGCGGGCTGTCGAGCGGCGCCACGACCAGCACATCGGTCTCCTCGCCGTCGGGCCAGCGCATGCGACGCCACACACCGTCGGCCATGAACTCGCGGAAGGCGGTCTTGCTCTGGCCTGGCCGCGCGCCGCCCATGCGGCCGGTATGAGCAAGGTAGAGCGCGCCCGCCTCGTCGGTGGCGATGATGCCGGCGATCTTCCGGTCGGCGCCTTCCAGCGGCAGGTTGATTTCGCAGGTGATGCTCTCGCGCTTGGCCGGCGCATCGGGGGCGTGGCCGAGCAGCAGGGCATGGCGCGCAGGTTTCGGCTCGAAGGCCCACCAGAAGCCGTCGTCGCGCGCCCAATGGATGGTCGTGCGCAGTTCGCCGCCGCGCCAGGTCAGCCGTACGCCGCGCGAGGGCACGCCCTTCAGGGTGGCCTGAAGTCGCTTGATGGCGCGCTCGATCCGCCTCGGTTCCCCCACGGCCCGCAGCATCGGTAATCCTACCGCCGCGAGTTATCCTTGCCGATGTGGACAGGTTCGGCCATGAAGCCCGCCCCGAAGGACAAAACGTGGCCGAACCACCTCTCCTGACCCTGAGCGGCATCCGCTTCCATCTCGGCGACCAGACGATCCTGGACGGCGTCGACCTGTCGATCGCGCCCGGCGAGCGGCTGTCGCTGGTCGGCCGCAATGGTGCGGGCAAATCGACCCTGCTGCGCATCCTGGCGGGTGCGCCGATCGCCGATGGCGGCGAGCGCTTCGCCCAACCCGGGGCCAGGGTGGCGGCGTTGACGCAGGAGCCGGAATTCACCGGCCACGCCACCGTCGCGCACTACGTCGCCTCGGCGCTGGCCGACTCCCAGGGCCCGACGGACTATCGCGTCGAAACCCTGCTCGCCGAGGTCAAGCTCGACGCCGGCCGCGCTCCCGGCGAGTTGTCTGGCGGCGAGGCGCGGCGCGCGGCGCTGGCGCGGGTTCTGATCGCCGAGCCCGACGTCATGCTGCTCGACGAGCCGACCAACCATCTCGATCTGCCGACCATCGAATGGCTGGAGGAGAAGCTCGGCGCCTGGCGCGGCGCCTACGTGCTGGTGAGCCACGACCGGCGCTTCCTCTCGACGCTCTCTCGCGCCGTGCTGTGGCTCGACCGCGGCATCGTGCGCCGGCTCGATCGCGGCTATGACGCCTTCGAGGAGTGGTCGACCGACATTCTCGAGCGCGAGGCGACCGAGCGGCACAAGCTCGACCGCCTGATCGAGCGCGAAACCGAGTGGGCGGGCAAGAGCATTCGCGCGCGCCGCACACGCAACGAGGGCCGTCTGCGCGCGCTGCGCGACCTGCGCAAGCAGCGCCGAGAGCAGATCGGCCCGACCGGCCGTGCCACCATCGAAGTCGGTGAATCCGAGAAGTCGGGGGCGCTCGCCATCACCGCCCGCAACATCTCCAAGCGCTACGGCGCGCGCACGATCGTCGAGGATTTCTCGACCCGCATTTTCCGCAAGGATCGCGTCGGCCTGATCGGCCCGAACGGCGCGGGCAAGACCACTCTGCTGCGCATGCTGATCGGCGAACTTGCGCCGGACACCGGCTCGGTGAAGCTCGGCGCCAACCTGCTGGCGGTAACGATCGACCAGCGCCGCAGCGCGCTCGATCCCGACAAGACGCCGTGGGAGACCCTGGCCGACCGCAACGACCATGTGCTGGTGCATGGCCGGCCACGCCACGTCATGACCTATCTGCGCGAATATCTGTTCCGTGACGAGCAGGCGCGCCAGCCGGTGCGCACGCTGTCGGGTGGTGAGCGCAATCGCCTGCTGCTGGCCAAGGCGCTGGCGGCACCCTCGAACCTGCTGGTGCTCGACGAGCCAACCAACGATCTCGATGCCGACACGCTGGACCTCCTGCAGGAGGCGCTGTCGGACTATGACGGTACCGTCTTGCTGGTGAGTCACGACCGCGACTTCCTCGACCGGCTGGTGACCTCGACCATCGCCCTCGAAGGCGACGGCACGGCGATCGAGTATGCCGGCGGTTACAGCGACTACCTGCTGCAGCGCGGCCCGCGCGAGAAGCCGGTCGAGGCGCCGCGCAAGGAGAAGGCCGGCCCGGCCGTGCCGCGCGAGCGCAGCCAGCCGCAGCGGCTTGGCTACAAGCGCGAGCGGGCGCTGGCCGAACTGCCGAAGACGATCGAGAAGCTGCAGGCGGAGATCGCGGCGCTCAACGAGGCGTTGGCGGATGCCACGCTGTATAGCCGCGATCCCAAGGCCTTCGCCGCCAGGAGTGGCCGGCTGGCCGTGGCGCAGGTGGAGCTCGATGCCGCCGAAACCGAGTGGCTCGAACTCGAGATGTTGCGCGAGGAATTGAGC